>WFSJ01000037.1 GCA_015486055.1 Acidobacteriota bacterium | reverse complement strand
GATATATTCCTTCCCTTTAGGAAAGGTTTCCAAAAAAATGGTAGGGGATTGTCTCTGTCAGAATGGAAAATTCCTTCAGGTTAAGTTGGATTTTTCGGATGAGGAATCTGCAAATTCTGCAGATTCAATTCTTCATAAAAAAATGCACAATAAATTAAAAATAATTCAGAAGGATAAAACAATAGAAATAAGAACGGAGGTAAAAAATGATTCAAGTTACCCAGGTAAAAAAAGGGATGACGCTAAAAATTGACGATACCCTTTACAAAGTTATTGGAGTATTCCACCACACCCAGGGAAGAGGATATGCCATAGTCAAGCTCAAGCTAAAAAACCTTAAGGATGGGAGACAGAGCGAGTTAAGATTGCAGTCAGGGGAAAAGGTGAAGCAAGCTTACCTTGAAAGATTAAAAATGACTTTCATATACAACGAAGGAGACCTCTACTATTTTATGAACAATGAGACCTATGAGCAAATACCAGTCCACTCAGAGCTAATAGGAGATGCTATTTATTTTATTAAACCTGATGTTGAGGTTGATGTAGAGTTCCACGACGGAAAACCAGTGGGGATAATACCTCCAAAGGCAGTTGACTTAGAGGTAATAGCAACAGAACCAAACATTAAGGGTGCAACTGCAGCTGCAAGCAATAAACCTGCAAAGCTTGAGACAGGTCTTACTGTTCAGGTCCCATTCTTTGTGGAAAGGGGGGATATTGTGCGAATAGATACAGAAGAGCTTAAATATATTGAAAGAGTAAAACATAAATGATAAATTAGTATGGGATGGAAAATGAAGAGAAAAAATATCCCTTTCTTACTGTTATCTGGGGAACCAATTTTGATTTCGGAAAGGAGCTCCAAGTAGGAAAGAAGCCTGTTCTCATAGGAAGAAGTAAAGAAGCTTCATTTCGCCTTACGGATAGGATGATTTCAAGGAGACATTGTATAATAAAACCCACAAGGGATGAGTATTACGAGGTTGAAGACGTTGGTTCTTCCAACGGGACCTATGTAAACGAGGAAAGGATTTCAAAGAAAATTCTCGTCTCCGGGGATAAAATCAGAGTCGGTGAGACAATCGTAAAATTCCATTACAAGGACGAATACGACACTATGTTCTTTGAGAAGCTATACAAGATGGCCGTTTACGATGGTGCCACAGGTCTTCTAAATAAAGTATTTCTCTTGGACGAGTTGAAGATTCAATTTGAAGTTGCAAGAAGACAAAATAGCGTTCTGTCCTTTATAATGATGGACATAGATGATTTCAAGCGGGTAAACGACAGGTATGGACACCCGATTGGGGACATAGTTTTGAAGGAAATAGCCAAAATAATCCTTGTCCAGAAGAGAACTCAGGATATAGCAGGGAGATATGGTGGGGAGGAATTCTCAATAATTCTTCCAGGAACAGATATTAAGGGGGCTTCGAACCTTGCCGAAAGGATAAGGAAGGAAGTCGAAAAGAAAGAAGTGAAAGCTTTTTTTGAAACTGTCAAAGTTACTATAAGTGCCGGCATTTCTTCTTATCCTCTTACAACATCCTCAATTGACGAACTTATTGAGCAGGCAGATGATGCCCTTTATGAAGCAAAAAAAAGCGGTAAAAACAAAATAATAACCTATATGCCAATTGTCGGGAAATAGCCTACATTTTGGGAATTTATAACCTTTCTTCCCTCTTTGTACACAGAATCTATATGAGTTTCAGAAGGCCTGTAAAATATTTCCCTGTAATCCGAAAGATTAAGCACTATAAAATCAGCCTTTTTGCCTTTCTCAAGGCTTCCATTCAGATCTGATATCCCAAGCACATAAGCCGAGTTTAATGTTGCTGCTGTTATGGCCTCTTCCATTGTTAGATTAAGCTTAAAGACGGCAAGCCATAGGACAAAAAACATGGACTCAACGGGGGAACTTCCAGGATTGAGGTCAGTGCCAAGGGCAACGATTCCTCCCGCATCAATGATCTCCTTTGCAGGAGCATATTTATCAAGCCTGAGGAAAAAACTCACAGAGGGCATGACTACAGCTGCAGTGTCAGAGGAAGCCAAAAGCTCTATGTCCCCTTTATCTGCAAAGAGTAGATGGTCAACAGAGACAGCTTTGTATTCCACACCCAAATTTATTCCACCCATGTGGGAAAATTCCTCTGTGTGAAGTCTCAGTTTGAGCCCGTTTTCTTTTGCTGCCCTGAACATCTTCTCAACGTCCTTCACATCATATACACCTTTCTCGCAAAAAGCATCAAAATACTTAGAAAGTCCTTTTTCTGCAACTTCAGGAATGATTTCCCTTTCAAGAAGGGAAAGGTAATCCTTCTTCTCTAAATCAGGGGGAATATCATGACCCCCGAGAAAAACCGGAACTATGTCAATTGGAAATTTCTCTCCTAATTCCCTTGCAACCTCAAGCTGTTTTATTTCATCCTTTAGATTGAGTCCATATCCAGACTTTGCTTCAGAGGCAGTTGTTCCATTCTTGAGCATGTAGAATACTCTTTCGCCTGCTTGCAAAAAAAGGTCTTCCTTAGACGCTTTCCTTGTGGCATTTACTGTAGATCGTATGCCCCCTCCCCTCTCCGCTATCTCAAGATAGGTAGCACCCTTCAGCTTCATCTCAAATTCATCTATTCTCTCTCCGTCATATACGAGGTGGTTGTGAGCATCAACGAGCCCGGGGATGGCAAGCTTTCCAAAATTCTCCTCGGTAAAATCGGCCTCGCCAGTCCTTGTTCCTACTTCCAATATTCTTCCATTTTCAGTGAGAATTTCTCCAGGCTCAAACACATCAAGTTCCCCCATTTCCTTACCTCTTTTTCCTTTTTTCCCACAAGGGGTAACTAATTGCGAGAATATGAATTTTTTCCTCATCATTCCTTATCGTTCATAAATTTATCAAGAAAGGGGGGGATGGAGGTCTTTCTTCTCTTAGGAGTTTTCTCCTCTTTTTCAATAGGGGTAACTTTTGTGGGTGTAGGGAAAGAATTGGGTTTTTCACCTCCGAACTTCGTCTGGAAGGGCTCGGCGTCAAGGGGAAAATTCTCCTTCCCGGGTTCTTTATCTTTAGTGTCTTTAGTCTCGCTTAGAGTATCATCTGTTTCTTCCTCTACAAAATCCGTCGCTATGACCGTTGTTCTTATTTTTCCTTTGAAGGATTTGTCAAAGGAAAACCCTGGTTTTAAGTTTACATCCATTAATGGAACCTCAGTTTTTGCCTCGTCCCTTATTATTTCTGCGATTCTCAGTATTTCTTCCATAGTTGTATCTTCCCCGTGAATCACATGTAGAATAATTGAACGAGCTCCTTTTATTGAATCCTTCTCAAGAAGAGGGGAAGAAAGGGCTTTTTTTACTGCCTCCTCGCCTTTCTGGTCCCCTTCTCCGTCTCCAACACCTATTATCGTTCTTCCCTTACCATAAAGGGAATTTTTCACATCCGGCAGATCAAGCTTCATATAGGCTGGCTTGAGAATTATATCTCTTATCCCAACAACTGCGTTAAGAAATACCCTGTTTATATCCTTGAGAACATTTGATGGGGACTTGGTCAATTCGAGATTCAGAGCATTAGAATTGAGAACAACTATGAGACTGTCTACAGAATCCCTGAGTCCAGAAAGACCCATCTCTGCTTTCTTAATAGCATCTGGCCCCTGAAACTCAAATGGCATCATGATAAAAGAAATAGTAAGTATACCATTTTTCTTAGCAAGTTCAGCGATAACAGGTGTCGCTCCTGTGCCTGTTCCTCCCCCAAAAGCTGAAGATATAAATAGGATATCCGCGCCTTCTATGGCTTTCATTATCCTATCGGAGTCTTTTTGTGCGGATTCTCTCCCTTTTAATGGGTCTCCACCGGTTCCCATCCCCCTTGTGACAGACCCACCTATTTGTATCTTAACCTCTGCATTTGATCTCTCAAGAGAATATTTATCCGTATCCACTACTATTAATTCCACCCCATTTACACCCTCCTCAATGAGCATATCAATGGAATTTCCTCCTCCTCCACCAATTCCTAAAACCTTTACCATTGGTGCGTGTTTCGTCTCATTTTCAAAGCTTATTTCCATTTTTTACCCCCTAATATTCTTTTTATAAAGGAGAAAGGCCCTTCTGCGCTTTCCTCCTCTTTCCCCTCCCTTTCCTGGGCGTATTTTAATATTCCCACAAGGACAGAGTATTCAGGAGAGAGAAATTCCTCGCTGAGATTTTTTATGTTTTCGAGCTTTTGAGGTCCCGAAACTCTGACCATTGTGTTGAAAAATGATGAGGCGAAATTCTTCAATCCGGAAAGAAGAGCTCCTCCCCCTGTAAGTATTATGCCAGATGTTGCCCTGAGTTCCCATCCTGCCCTTACAATATCTTCTTTTATCCAGGTGAAAAGCTGTTCGGCCCTTGGGAATATTATTCCGTAAAGTTCGTTAGAGCTTATGTTCTTTTCGCTTCCATCCATCAATGGAACTTCTATTATCTCTTCTTCCTCTCCTGTGAATAATCTCGCAAATTTGACCTTTATCCTTTCGGCCTCCTTCACAGGAGTATTAAGCCCTATAGCTATGTCACTTGTGAAATCCTTTCCACCCACTTCGTAGGAAAAAACCCTGTGAATCTCGTTTTTTAAAACGAGAACCACATCGGTTGTTTCTGCCCCTATATCAATTATTGCAACTCCGAGATTTCTGTCTTCTTTAGTGAGCAACGAGTATATATTACCCACCTGATTCAGGACAAGTTCTTTTATGTAGAAACCGGCTCCATTTACACAGTTTTCCATATTTCTTACAACAGTTAGAAGATGAGTTATTATTTGAACCTTTACCTGAAGAACTGTTCCAAACATTCCTTCGGGCTCATCAACTTCCTGGTCGTCAACGGTAAACTCAGTAGGGAAAACATGGATAGTGTATCTATTCTGGGGTATTGTTATCCTCTTTGCTGTCTCCATTGCTCTGAGAATTTCCCTTTTTGTTATTCTTTCCCCTGTTATTACCGTTTTCCCCAGTGCTGAGACGACTTCAGAATTTACCCCGCTGAGATTCAAATAAACTTCCTCAACCTGAACATCGGAATCTCTTTCCGCAAGTTCAATTGAGGCTTTAAGAACCTCCTTTGCTTCCCTAAGGTTTCTTATAATCCCCCTTCCTATCCCCCTCGAATTTTCTCTTTGAGTTGCCAGAACCTCCAGATAATCTCTGCTCGCCCTTGCAATAGCAACCACCAGTTTCTTCGATCCAAGATCCACTGCCGCAAAATTTCTCATCTTTTTCTCCCAATGAAGATTTTACCCTTTACCCTAAAATCAAGGTAAGCAGGTTTGAAGCCAAGATCTAAAATTTCAGGCAAAATACTTTTGAATCTTGCATATCTTTTGGGAAAATTCTCAACTGGAAACAGAACTACCATATCAATTCTTTTCGGTTTTATCTCAATAGAAAAGGGCGAGAGAAATTTTATCCAGTCTGTCTCCGCAGCCAGCACTTTCCTTTCCCTGAGGAATTTCACCTGAAATTTTAAGTCAAGGGGAGATTGGAGAAGAACAGGAAGAGAAGATGAACAGCCCCCCTGAATTTTTTCTCCTTCCTCGCCCAGAGTATATAAACCATTGGATGTTTCATAGCAGGCAATCGCTCTTCTCTTCTTAATAGATACTATTAAAGTATGGGGAAATATTTTTCTTATCCTTACTTCTTTTACAAATTTGTCCTTTATTATTTCATTTTCCAGTTTTCTTTCGTTGATTTTTCTGAGGTCTCTTCCTATAAGTCTTTCAAAATGTAATTTAATACCCTGTTCGCCTTCTATCTTTATATTTTTTAACAGGAAGCATTTTTCGGTTTCAGCTTTTTTGAATGCAGGGTAGAACAAAAGAGCCATGGGAAGAAGGAGGTAAAGAAAGACAGGCGCCTTTTTTCTGTTAGTTTTCATTTACAGACTCCTTCATCTTTTCAAGATATTTATTGACATTTCCTGCCCCTACCACAGCCACAACGTCTCCTTTCCTGAAAATTGAACTCAGAATTTCAGGAAGCTCATCAAGTTCCTTGGAATATTCAACTTCTTCCTTTAAAGGCTTCAAGATTCTGTAGAGCTTTTCCCCGCTTACACCCTCAATGGGAGATTCTCCAGCAGGATATACCTCGGTTATTACTACAAAATCAGCTTCTGCCAAAGATATGGCGAATTTCTCCATCATCTTTGAAAGCCTTGTGTATCTGTGAGGCTGGAAAATAATAACGATTCTTCTTTCAGGATAAATCTCTCTGAGTGAGGATATAACTGTGCTTACCTCGGTTGGATGATGGGCATAGTCCTCATAGAAAATTCCGCCTCCAGCTTTTCCTCTGTATTCCAACCTTCTTTTAACGCCAGAAAAGCTCTCAAGCGCCTTCTTTATGGTAAGCTCATCTATACCAAGCCTCCTGCATAAGGCTATGGAAGCAGTGGCATTGTAAACATTATGGATGCCTGGAATCTTTATCCTGTATTCTTTTTCGTTTATTGAGAAGACACTGAATTCTCCCTCCTTCCCCATTAATTCTGCTCTAAAATCCGAATCTTCCTTCAGGGAATAGGTTATATAAAATCTCTCCAATCTATTTTCAAGCTTCCTAAGGTGAGGGTCATCCCTGTTCAGAACTACAAATCCAAAGAAGGGAACATTGAGGATGAAAGAATGAAAAGCCTCAATTATTTCCTCTATTCCAGAATAATAGTCAAGGTGGTCCTCTTCTATATTTGTTATGACCTCTGCAAATGGGTAAAGCTTCAGAAACGAGCCGTCAGATTCGTCAGCCTCAGCAACGAGATATTCTCCCTTGCCGAGCTTTGCGCTTGCGCCAAGCTGAAGCGGAACTCCGCCCACGATTATTGTCGGGTCAAGCCCTGCTTCCTTTAATATTATTCCTATCATTGATGTTGTTGTTGTTTTCCCATGGGTTCCGGCAACAGCAACAGAGTATTTCATCCTCATTATCTGGGCGAGTGCATTTGCTCTGGCTATAACTGGAATTCTTCTTTTTTTTGCCTCAAGTATTTCAACATTGTTCTTCTTTATGGCAGAGGAAATCACAAGGAGCTGAGCATCCCTGAGGTTTTTCGGGCTGTGTCCTATTGTTACTGGAATCCCCAGTTTCCTTAGTCTTTTTACATTTGAACTTTCAGATATATCGCTTCCTGTTATAGAAAAGCCTATGTTCCAGAGTATCTCTGCTATCCCACTCATTCCACTACCCCCTATCCCTACCATATGGATATTCTTTACCATTACTAGTTCAGGTCTCATCCCTTCTCCGTATCCATATATGCATGAGGATTGAAGCCATGAGAATTGAGATTACCATAGAACTTCCTCCGAAACTTATGAATGGGAGGGGTATTCCTTTTGGTGGAAAAATTCCAATATTTATCGATATATTCATAAGTGCTTGAATTGAGAGGGCAGAGGAAATTCCATATGCTATGAGTTTACTCTTTGAGTCCCTCGCTCTACGGGCAATTTTAAATCCGGAATATGCTATTGCTAAAAACCCCAGAAGAACAGTAAGGGTGGCTATGAGTCCCATTTCCTCACCAAGAATTGAGAATATAAAGTCAGAGTGAGCCTCAGGAAGATATAGAAATTTCTGAAGGCTTTCCCCTGGGCTTCTTCCCGTGATTCCCCCTGAGCCAAGGGCTATAAGTGCCTGTTTTCTCTGGTAGATTGCCCTTGGATCCTTCATAAATGAAAAGAATCTATTCCTGAGATAAGAAGCCTGGGGCAGTAAAGCCGTAATTAATATCCCTGCTGCAAAAATCAGAGATATCCCCAGTATTTTCTTTAGCCTCATTCCCGAAATATAAAAGATAATCCCTGAAATTAGAGCTATAAACAGGGCAGTACCGAAGTCGGTCTCTGCTGCAATGAGAATCGTTATCGCAAGGGAATATATAATAGCCTCATTTTCCTCTTTCTTTGTGGTTCCAGCCCTTCCTAAGATTAAGCTTAAACCTAATATGAGAGTGAGTTTAGCAAGTTCTGAGGGCTGAAATGATATGGAAAGGAAATTAACCCAGCGATGGACATTGTTTCTTGCAGGAAAGAAAAACACAAGGGAAAGGAGAATGAAGGTCAAAATACTAAGAGACACAACAAAGGAGTTTTCCCTGTAGAACTTTTTTCTTGTTAGCAGGACAGATGTTGCAAGGAAAAGTCCTGCAAAAATAGAAAGGAGATGCTTGAAGAAAAATCTGAACCCCCCACCTCTGAACCTTAGATAAGGCAACATTGAGGCACTATCCACTGCTATAGTCCCAAGTAAAATGAGAATTATTACTGAAAATAGAAGGAACTTTTCCATTTTCCAGAACTCTGAGGAATAAAGATTAATCTTCATAGCATCTCCTCATTACTTCCTCCTTAAATTTCTTCCCTCTTTCCTCAAAATTCTCAAACATGTCATAACTTGCACAGGCAGGTGAAAGTATTACTCCATCTGCCTCATCCAACTTTGAAAATGAAAGCTCCACTGCCTCTTCAAGGGATGAGGCAAGGAAAACCTCAGCATATTCTCCCAAGTCATCTCTTATGATTTTCTTTTCCTCTCCAATACAGACAATCAGCCTGACCTTCTCTTTTACAAGCTTGGAAAGGGAAGAATAACTTTCCCCCTTTCCTCTTCCCCCCATTATCAATATGTACTTGCCCTTAAGGGATTCAAGTGCTCTTCTTACAGCATCCACATTAGTTGCTTTTGAGTCATTTATAAATGATTTACCTTTGCACAGGGCAAAAAGCTCCATTCTGTGTTCCAATGGTTTGAAGCTGTATATGCTCTTTCTAATTATGCCGTGGTCTAAACCCACTCCTAAAGCTACAAGAAAGGAAGCTGCTGCGTTTTCCAGATTATGAAGTCCGAAAAGCTTCATCTTAGAAGAATCAAAGGTTAATTCTCCATCATGGAGGTATCCTTTTCCATTCTTAATTTGTATTCCCTTCTCAACCTTTTCCCTTGAGGAGAAAAAAAACTTTTCGACCCTTGACTTTTTGACCCATATTCCAGCTCTTGCATCATCTTTGTTAAGAATAGTAAAGCCCTCCCTCTGGTTTTCAAGGAGAGTTTCTTTTGCCTGACAATAGGTATCAAAACCTCCATGCCTGTCAAGGTGATCAGGGGAACAATTCAATATTGAGGAAATAAATACTTCTATGGAAGTTGCCTCAAGCTGAAAGGAGCTTAACTCAACAGCAAGAAAATCGTATTTTTTGTCTGTAAATTTTATAAGGGGGTTTCCTATGTTTCCGCAAGCCTCTGCCTTCAGTCCTGCCCCCTTTAGAATATGCGCCACAAGGGCAACAGTTGTTGATTTCCCGTTGCTTCCTGTTATTCCTATCATTTTTGCCCTTATAAAAGGAAGGGCCAGCGCTATCTCTCCTAACACAGGCTTCCCCTTTTCCCTGAGCTCTACTAAGAACTGAGAATCCCATGGAACGCCAGGGGAAACGATAATATAATCTGCTTTGCTGAGAAAATCAGGAGAGTTTCCTATTTCATATTTAACCCCTAACTCCTTAAGTTCATTTTCCTTTTCACCATCTTTCTCTGAGACAATAACCTTTCCTCCCCTTGAGGACACAAAATCCAGTATTGCCCTTCCACTCCTTCCGAAGCCAACAACTGCAAAGGTTCTTCCTCCTATTTCCACCTTTCTACCTCCTTCCACAGCTCGGTGGCATGGGAACCTTTAAAAAAGACAATTGAGTTGGAGATTATTTTTTTCTCAAGGATTTTTCCTGCACTTTCAGGAGATTCGGCCCAGAGTATCCCTTCTCTTTTTCTTCCTGCCTCTGCGGCAGCAAATTTCATCAATTCTCCTGCAAAAATTATAAGGTCTATCTCAAGCCCGCTTACTGCCTTCCCAATCTGTTTATGTTCCTTCTCGGGCTCCTTTAGCTCAAGCATGTCAGAAATTACAGCTATTTTCTTCCCCTCAAGTGAACTCAGACAGGTAAGAGAACGGAGAAGAGAAGAAGGGTTAGAGTTATAGCTTTCATCTATAAATGTTATTCTACCCTTTTCCCATGCTTTTCCTCTTCCTTCCAGTGGCCTTAAATTATCAAATTCCGGAGGTTCCTTGAGGAAGAAAGAGGAAAGCGCCAAGGAACCAAGAAGATTTTCCAAGAAAACTGAGCTCCAGAAATGGAACCTTCCGTTCAATTTTTTACCTAAATATGAAATTTCAACCGAAAGCTCAAGAGGGGATATTCTGTTCCACCTCAAAAGTCTTACATCGGCTTTTTTAAATGCTGAGTAGAACCTTTTTTCTCCCTGGAAATCCCTCCATAATTTCTCCTGCATTTTGTCATCAAGATTAAATGCAGCTCTTCTCGCCCTTAAAAATATCCTGTTCTTTTCCTTTCTTACTTCCTCAATTGAATTCAGAAATTCTGTATGGGCTTCGTATATTCTTGTTATCATCGCTGTTGTAGGAGAGGTTATTTCAACAAGTCTTCCCATCTCTCCCTTCTCGCTTATTCCCATCTCTATAATCAGGTATTTACTGCCTTTACTTCTGTTGAGCAGGAATGTAGGCACTCCTATGAGGTTATTCCAATTTCCCGGGGTCCTTTCTGCTGAGAACCTCTGCGAGAGGAAATAATTTATAAATTCCTTCGTTGTTGTTTTTCCAGCACTTCCCGTGATTCCTATCCTTTCCGTCGAATTTAGGCTCAGGGAGAAGGAGGCAAGATCTCCAAGTGCCTTTAATGTGTTTCCAACAATAAATAAGGGAATCCCGCCAATTTTCCTCTCAACGACAGCTCCTTTCGCTCCTTTCGAAAATGCATCCCGAATAAAATCATGGCCATCCCTTTCCCCTTTGATCGCGAAGAAAAGGGAAGAATCCTTTATTTTCCTCGAGTCAAATCCGAAATAGGAAAATACAGTTCTCCTTGGGTTCAAAACTTCTTTCGGTTTAATCCCCTTTATCACCTCATCTTCCTTTAGTTTCATCCCTCCTCCCGAAAAATTCTTCCACTATTTCTTGGTCTGAGAAATGGACTACCTTATCACCGATTATTTGATAATCCTCGTGACCTTTGCCTGCTATAACAACTGTGTCCCCTGGTTTTGCTAGTTCAATGGCTTTCGTGATTGCTCTCTTTCTGTCGGGAATTTTCATATATAAGCTGGTTTTCTCCTTAACCCCTGTTTCTATTTCTTCTATTATTCTAAATGGATTTTCGCTTCTTGGATTGTCGTTTGTTATTATCACAAGGTCTGAAAGGTAACCAGCAGTCCTTCCCATCCTTGGTCTTTTGCTCCTATCCCTGTCTCCCCCTGCGCCAAACACAGTTATAACCCTCCCCTCTGTAAATTCCCTTACTGATTCAAGAAGGTTCCTGAGGGAATCATCGCTGTGAGCATAATCCACTATCACATTTATTCCGGAATAGGTAAACCTTTCCATCCTGCCTTTTACACCTGAGAAGTTCTCTATTCCTTTCTGTATTCTTTCCTTTTTTACTTCCAGCACAATTGATGCACCCATTGCTGCCATTATATTGTAAAGGTTGAATTTCCCTGTAAGTTTAGATTTGATTTCAAATTCCCCAACAGGGGTTCTTATCACTGCTTCTATTCCCTCAATTCCCATCTTGAAATCCTCGGGGTGAATTGAATTTTCCCTTTCCATTCCATAGGTCAGTATTCCGCAATTTACCATGCTAAGAAGTCTTTTCCCATAGGGATCATCTGTATTTATAATCGCCCATTTTTCAGGTCCTTCTATTCTTTTAAAAAGCAGGGACTTTGCCTCAAAATATCTTTCCATTGTAAGGTGAAAATCAAGGTGGTCTCCAGAAAGATTTGTAAATATACAAATGTCAAAATCTATCCTGTTCAGCCTCTGGAAATAAAGACCATGAGAGGATGCCTCAATAGCTGCATATTTCAACTTGGAATTTACCATTTCTCTGAGCATCCAGTTTATATCAGGACTCTCTGGGGTGGTAAGTCTTGCCTTTTCCCTTCTCCCATACCAGTTTTCTACCGTTGATATAAATCCTCCTTTGGTTATGTATGCAATAAGTTGAACAACAGTAGTCTTCCCGTTCGTTCCAGTCACGCCAGCGATTTTTAGTTCCCTTGAGGGATGGGAAAAGAAATTATCCGCAGCTATTGCCATAGCTTCCCTTACATCCACAACCTGAAGCCAGGTTATTCCTTCCTTTAAAGGCGGAAGCGACGAAACAACGCCAACAGCTCCTTTTGAAATTGCATCTTCAACAAAATCATTCCCGTTGTATTTGTTCCCTTTTATTGCAAAAAACAAACTTCCTAACCCTGTTTTTCTTGAGTCGTAACTAAGAGATGATATTTCTTTATCTTCTCCCTGCAACTTTATGGGATTTATTCCTCTTATAATTTCCTTAAGTTTCATTCCATCACCATCGCCGGGTAAAGATTTTCCTTCATAAGAAGGTATTCTGATATTTCCCTGAAAACAGGTGCAGCAACATCGCCGCCGTAGTGCCCTCTCTTAGGCTCATCAATCACGACTACTATTACATATTTCGGGTTCCTATACGGGAGGAAACCAACGAAGGTAGGGGTAAACTTCTTTGACTTTCCGATAATCTTTTCAGGTGTTCCTGTTTTTCCCCCAACTGGAATCCATCCTACGCTTGCCTTCTTTCCCGTTCCAAATTCAACAACCCCCTTCATCATATCTCTTACTTCTCTTGCAACCTTAGCAGAGATTACTTTCCTTTCCCTTATATTACTTCTGAAAGTTATGTGGGGTTGACGCCATACCCCTCCATCGGCTATTGAAAGAACAGCTGACGCCATCTGAATCGGGGAGATGGCAAAGCCCTGTCCAATAGAATAATAAGCTTTTGTCACCCTTCCCCATTTTTTCGGCGAAGGTATCCATCCCTCTGCTTCTCCCGGGAGTTCTATACCGGTTCTTTCTCCAAGACCAAATTTCTTCAGATATTCGTAAAAGACTTCGTTTTTCAATCTTGCTACCATTTTTATAGTTCCAACATTGCTCGAATATATGAGAATTTCCTTTATGCTGAGAAGGCCAAAGGGAAGATGATCCTTGATCGTTACCCCTGAAATTTCTATTTTTCCATTCCCACAGAAAATTTTTTCATCCGGTTTTGCTACTCCTTCCTCAAGTGCAGAAGCCATATCAACGAACTTTATTGTTGATCCAGGTTCATAGTTCAAGGAGACCCCGAAATTTATGAAAGCCTCGTTGTTTTTGTTGAAAGTTGAAGTGTAAAAATTCGGGTCGAAATCAGGGTAGGAAGCCATAGCAAGGACTTCCCCTTTTAAGTTGAGGATCATGGCAGTCCCCCTCTTTGCCCTGACTTCCTTTACTCTTTTCCTTACATATTTCTCAACCATATGCTGGAGGGATGCATCAATAGTAAGTTTAAGGTCCTGCCCTGGTTTCACTGGGGATATATTTTTTATATCTATGGGATATCCAAGCCCATCAAGGAGAATTTCTTCCTTACCATGAGTTCCTCCTATGGTTTTTTCCATAGAATATTCAATCCCCGCAAGCCCCCTTCCATCTATTCCAACACCACCGAGTATGTGGGAAGCGAGCCTTCCGTTTGGATAGACTCTTCTGCTCTCCTCAATAAATTCGATTTTTCCAATTTTTAATGCCTTTACTTTTTTATATTCTTTCTCGGTCAATTTTCTCTTTATCCATGTGAATTTCTTCCCTTTTTTCCATCTTTTCACCATGGATCTTATTTGATAGATAGAGAGGTTAAGAGCACTTTTTAATTCTTCCAGTTCCTCTGGAGTCAGTTCCTTTCTCACATATGCCGAGAAAGACGGTATGCTTATAGCGAGGATTTCGCCTTCTCTGTCGTAAATTGTCCCTCTTCTTGGGATTATCTCTTCCACTGCCCTTGTCTGAATTCTTTTTAGCTTAGAGAAGAAGTCGTGCTGGAAAAGCTGAAGCTCTACAAGCCTCACTGTTATAATGATACCCCAAAGAAAGATTACAGAAAGGATGAGAGAGTCTTTATTATTTATTTTTCTCATATTTGAGAATCCTCCATCCCTTTTTATCCTTTCTCAGAACATAAACTTCCTTTGGTGATATCCTAACAAGTCCTTTCTTTTTGCTGTATCTCTCCAGCCTATCTATGGATAAAAGAATTTCTTTCTTCATATGCAGGATTGCTATCTCATCCTGAATTTTATTTTTTTTCTCGAGGAGAAGATTCAGCTGTCTTTCACTTGCTCTTGCTATGTTTATTACATAGACGAACACAAGAACAAGCATCTCAAAAACAAATATGATAAAAAAAATCTTTCCCAGGTTTCTCCTTCTTTTCATTTTTCCGCAACCCTCATCTTAGCCGATCTTGCTCTTGGATTTTGCAGTATCTCCTTTCTTCCAGGTCTTATCACTTTCCTTGTTAGAATCCTCAATTTCCCATTCCGTTCCATATCTCTCAGGGAATTCTTCACTATTCTGTCCTCTCCTGAATGATAGGTTACGAATATAAGCCTGGTGCCTTCGGAAACTATCTCTGCAAGGGAGGAAATCATTTCTTCTATTCCCTCAAGCTCCCTATTTACTCCTATTCTTACCGCCTGAAAAATCCTTGATAGAAGTTCTTTCTTCTTCATTCCATAAACTTCTCTCACAGTATCAACAAGGTCCCCTGTGCTTCTAATGTTTCTCGCTTTGATATTTCTCGCAAGCTCTTCAGCTCTTTTCAAGTCCGCATAATCTCTGAAAATCCTCACAAGTTGGCTGTAGGAAATTTCCCTGAGGAAAACATATGCTGGTTTCCCTTCTTCGTTGTTAAACCTCATATCAAGAGGTGAATCCCTCATATGGGAAAATCCTTTATCAGAAGACAGCTGATATGAGGAAAGCCCCATGTCAAAGAGTATGGCTATTACTTTTTTCCATTGAAACTCTATTTCTGGAAGGTTTCGGTAATCTAAGTGTATGAGTCTGGCCCTTTCCCCAAATCTTGCGAGTTTTTTCCTCGCCTGCTCAAGAGAATCTCTATCCTTGTCTATACAGATAGCCCTGAGTTTGGGAAACTCATCCAGGAGGAAAAAAGAGTGTCCTCCTGTTCCCGTTGTGGCATCTATGAAGATCCCTTCTTGCTTTATGAAGGAGGCAATCTCTTCCTTCATTACAGGGACATGTTCCATTAAATCCCCCATTTTGCGAGCTCAGCTGAGTCTTCGTCAGTAAATGGATTGGTATTGAATTTCTCCCTGAGCTTCTGATCATTCCAAACCTCTATATAATTTAACTTTCCAAGAAGAACGAGATCTCCTTCAAGGGAGGCAGATTCCCTCAGAATCTGCGGAATGAGGATTCTTTCCTTGCTGTCAAGGGATAGGACTTTTCCATAATAACTGGTCAATGAGAGGTATTTCTTGACGGAAGGTTCCATTGACGGTGCCTGAAGAAGTCTCCTCTCCTTTTCTAACCAGATTTTCATGGGGAAAATTAGCCCGGATTCTCCCTCAACAGATGTAAAAAAAATCTCCCTTCCGTAGTGTTCCTTTACTATCCTTGCAAAGGAAGAAGGCAATTTTATTCTCCCACTTCCGTCTGTTTTAATCCGAGAGTGACCTCTTAAAATCCCAAATTTTTCCATTTTTTCCCGTTTATTCCCATAATAGTAACAAAAACAGGAAAAGTCAAGAAAAAAGAAAATTTTTATTTGGCCATAATCCTTTTTAGCTTTCTAATTGTCAATCTTTTCTTAAGAGGAGAAAGCCTTTCTATGAAAAGAATTCCGTTAAGGTGATCAATTTCATGGCAGAAAACCCTTGCAAGAAGCCCTTCTGTTTCCATTTGAATTTCCTTTCCATTAAGGTCATAACCCTTTACGAGAACTCTGTGAGGTCTTTTAACTTTTTCCATTATCCCCGGTATACTAAGACAACCTTCCTCGTCTATCTCCTCCCCTTCTTCCTCCATAATTTCGGGGTTAACCATTACTATAAGTTCTTTTGGATTTTCTCCAACGCTGAGGTCAACTGTTATGAGTCTTATTGATTTCCCGATTTGAGGGGCTGCTAATCCTATCCCAGGGGCAGCATGCATAGTATCTACCATTTCGTCTGAAAGTTCTATTATCTCTCCATTTATGTCCCTAATCTCGTCGGCAGTTCTTTTAAGGACGTCATCACCGTATTTTCTTATCTTTACCATATCAATATTCTAACTCCTCGCCTTTAAAAATTAAACAGTTTGTGATATAAATTTATTATGAGAAAATATGTTCTCTTTGTCCTTGCTCTCCTCTTAATACTTATTTTCTTGTTCTTCGGATGCGAGAAATCACCTCTTCCTGTCCCTGAAGGTTCCACCTTGATTATAAGAGCGAATCCCGCCGTTGTGCCTCCATCCGGCGTTTCCGAAATAACAGTCTTCGGCACAGAAAAGAATGGGACTCCACTTAGAGACGGTGTTGAAATATTCTTCGGGGCAACCATGGGCAAAATAGAACCTCAGAACGCATTAATCAAAGATGGAGAAGCAAAAGCCACATTTTATGCTGGGACCATACCTGGGGTGGCGGTGATAAAAGCAATGGCCCGAGGAGGAAATGAAGTTACAATAGAAGTGGAAATTTCCTCTTATTATCTCCCTTCAAAAATTGTTCTTACTGCTTCCCCTGCAAACATTAGCTGGCAGGGCGGGTCAGTGAAAATCACAGTTACTGTTTTCAATGAAGATGGATATCCTGTGGGTGGGGTCCCTCTGACTCTTACGACAAATTATGGTAGCCTTGCTTCAAGGGGGAACCTGAAAACCACCAATTCTAACGGACAGGTAATAGATACTCTTAATGTTGGACAAAACAACGGAGAGGAAAGGGAAATAATTGTAACCGCCACCAATGGAGCTCTGTCGGGTAGCTGTGTTATAAAGCAGGAAACCAACCCGGGGTATTAGAAAATGTTTGGACTTGGATGGCAGGAACTTCTCGTAATTCTTTTTATAGCCCTTCTGATATTTGGTCCGAAAAAGTTGCCCGAAATAGGAAGATCTATAGGACGAGCCATAGCTGAATTTAAAAAAACTTCAGAGGATTTCAAGGACCAGTTAGAAAAAGCGGCTGAAGAAGAGGAAAAAACTGATAAAGAAAAAGAGGAAAAATCCACTGAGGAAGGAAAGGTAGAAGACTCCGGAAAATTGGATGCAGAAGAAGGAAAGAAAGAGGGGAAATAAGGATTTAAGTTTTCTTGAGCACCTTGAAGAGCTCAGAAAGAGAGTTCTTTATTCTTTTATAGCCGTAGTAGTCATATTCGTTGCCAATTGGTTCATTGCAAAGAAACTATTTGAAATAATAGCCCGACCTATAACGAAATATCTCCCAGCTGGCCAGAAGCTTACATTTACTTCTCTTACAACTCCTTTTATGCTTTATCTAAAAGTGGCTTTTCTCGCTGCGATATTCTTCGCATTTCCTTTCATTGCTTACCAAGGATGGAAATTCCTATCCCCTGCCCTTTATCCCCACGAGAAAAAATGGGTGACTCCCTTCATTATGTCAACGACTTTTTTCTTCCTTCTCGGAGGCGCCTTTGGATATTTCATAGTTTTCCCATGGACATGCAGGTTCTTTCTATACCTTGGAAAGGACTTCCAGCCAATAGTAACAATAAATTCATATTTCAACCTCGCCGTTGAAATTCTTCTTGGAATAGCTATCGTATTTGAGCTCCCTGTCGTGATTTTCATACTTTCAAAACTCGGAATAATAACCGCAAAATTTATGATAAAAAACTTCAAATATGCTGTTCTTCTGGCCTTTGTAGCTGCCGGCATAATAACCCCAACTCCGGATGCCATAACTCAGACAATAGTTGCAGGTCCTCTTGTCATGCTTTACGCCATAGGGATTATCGTAAGCTATCTGGCCCAAAAAAAGGGGAAAGTTGACAAGAAACAGGGGTAAAAATATAATTCCCTCATGAAAAGAGGGAAATGGGCTTCTTCCTTTGGCTTTGTCCTCGCTGCTGCGGGTTCCGCAGTGGGCCTCGGAAATATATGGAGATTTCCCTATGTAACAGGCCAAAATGGGGGAGCACTCTTCCTCATTGCGTATTTAATAGCAGTAATTTTCCTTGGGCTTTCTGTAATGTATGCGGAGCTCTCCCTCGGCAGACACACTCATAAGAACCCAGTTGGGGCATTTGAAAAAATAAAGCCAAGGAGCCTGTGGAAAGGCGTTGGTTTTCTCGGTATAGTTACGGGGATTTCTATCCTTTCCTATTATGCAGTGATTGCAGGATGGACACTTTTTTATACTTACATTTCCGCTGCAGGAAAGTTCAAACAAGGTCTTTCCCAAACAGATGTAAACGGAATTTTTTCCTCATTGGTTTCTTCTCCTCTGCTCACGGTTTCCCTTCTTTTCCTTTTTATGCTCATAACTGTTTATATAGTCTCAAGGGGAGTCTCATCGGGAATAGAGAGATGGACAGGTATACTGATGCCTCTCCTGTTCGTTATCCTGATATTTCTCTCCGTCTATGCCCTTACCCTTCCAGGAGCATCTGAAGGGTTAAAGTTCTACCTGAGCCCTGATCTTTCCAAGCTGAATTTTCATTTGGTCCTCACAGCTGTAGGTCAGGCTTTCTTCTCCCTGAGCCTCGGTATGGGGGCAATGATAACCTACGGGAGTTATCTTCCCGATAAGGATAATCTTTTTTCCTCAGGTCTTGAAGTCGTGATATTTGACACGTTGGTTGCCTTCCTTGCGGGAATCGTGATCTTTCCGACGGTTTTTACCTTCAATCTTTCCCCTTCCCAGGGGCCGACCCTTATATTTAAAACCCTCCCATTCATTTTTTCGAAGCTTCCTCTTGGAAGGCTCTTTGCCACCCTGTTTTTTGTGCTCCTTTCAATAGCTGCCCTCACCTCAACAATAAGCCTTGTGGAGGTTGCTGTTGCCTATCTTGTGGACGAGAGGAACATGCCAAGGACAAAGGCTGCCTTTCTTGTTGGATTAATAGCTTTTATCCTTGGGATTCCATCAGCCCTTTCCTCTTCAATTAAGCCTTTTACTTCCTTTATTGCAGGTAAGGATTTTCTTTCAATTATGGACTTTACCTGGGCGAATGTTTCACTCCCTCTTGGCGCTTTACTTATTTCAACTTTTGTGGGCTTTATATGGAAAGCAAAAAATGCAGCTGAGGAAATAAGATTTCACAAGAGTAAAAAATTTCCAGGAGAAAATATATGGATTTTCTTTATAAAGTACATTATTCCCCTTGTGCTTCTTGCTATCTTTATAAGCACAGTGCTTTGAGAAAAGGAACCTCTCTATGAGAGCATTCTTCAGCTTTCTTCTATCCTCTTCTCCTGCTTTTTCAATAACCTTTGCGGACCTCATCCTTGCAATTGGCATAGGAATCTTGATGTTGAGAATTTTAAAGGGGAAGGAGTTCTATTATCCAAAATTCTTTCTTCCCCTCGTCGGGTATTCTTTTGTTTCCCTTTTATCCGCTGTCTTCTCCGCAAATCCCACTGTAAGCCTGATAGACACCAAGGAGCTTTTTATTTTCTTCATTCCCCCGATTGCTATCTTAGGAGAAAGAAAATGGCTTAAAAATGGCTTAATTCTCGGAGTTTCCTTGGCTGCTTTCCTCGGAGTGATAAGGGAGGTTGTCATAAGGCAAGAAAGGCTCACAGGTTTCGTGGGTCATTACATGACAGAAGGGGGAATTATGATGATTTCCTTCCTCTTCGTTCTCGCCCTTTTTCTTTTCGAAAAGGCCTCTGCCCTAAACACAATAGCCCTTGTTTTAATATTTGTAGCCCTTGTTCTTACATTGACAAGGAGCTCCTGGGTGGGAACCTTCTTCGGGGTTGTTCTCCTTCTCTACTGGAAGAGGAAATGGCTTCCTTTATTGCTTATCCCTCTTGTTGCCGTTTTTCTGTATGTTTCTCCCGACAGAGTGAGGGAAAGGGCTTTCTCTATTTTTTCCCTTACAAATGTTACAAATGTTGAGAGGCTTCACATGTGGAGGATAGGGGCAAAAATGTTCAAGGATTATCCCATCCTTGGCTGCGGGCAGAATATGGTATCAGTGCTTTACCCCTCCTACAACAAGGAACACCTTTCTCCTGCAGAAGTGCCACATCTCCATAACAATTTTTTCCAGATAGGGGTGGAAAGAGGTATATTGGGGTTAATTTTCTTTTTGGGTTTCCTAACAATGGCGTTCATTGGTCTTTTTGGAATAAAGGAGGGTGGTATCTTGAGCCCTGAAGCTATGGGAGCAGTGGCGGTCCTTTTAGGATTTATAATAGCAGGATTTTTTGAATATAATTTCGGGGACTCTGAGGTTAAATTACTTCTCCTAACGGTTTTAACAATTCCCTTTGTAAAAGATTATAAGGAGGTTATCAATGATAAAAATCCCTGAAAAACTTGATAAGTTTGAAGTGTATGTTCCTGGAAAACCTATAGAAGAGGCAAAGAGGGAGCTCGGTTTTGAAAGGATAATAAAGCTTGCATCCAATGAAAATCCTTTTGGCGTTTCCCCTATGGCAATTGAAGCAATTAAAAACGAACTAAAAAATGTCAACTTATATCCCGACAGTTCTTCCTATTATCTTACGAAGAAGCTCTCTGGAATTTTCAGCATCCCCCACGAAAACATACTGGTAGGACCGGGAAGTGCGGTAATTGCCAAGTGGATAGCTTCTGCTCTGATAGAAGAAGGGGATGAAGCTTTAACGGCGGATAAGACTTTCCTCATTTACAAAATAGCAATGCAGGAAACGCCTGGAAATTTGATAAAGGTTCCTCTAAGAAACTACAGCTATGACCTTGAAGGAATGCTCAATAAAATAACAGAAAAAACCAGGATAATTTTCATGGCAAACCCGAACAATCCAACTGGAACTCTTATAAAAAGAGAGGAATTTGAAGAGTTCATGGAAAGGGTTCCTGATAGTATACTTGTTGTTTACGATGAGGCTTACAGGGAATATGTTGAGGACAGACAGCACCCAAAAGGTGAAGAATATCTTCTTAAATACAAAAACCTTGTGGTGCTCAGAACATTCTCCAAGGCCTATGGACTTGCTGGAATGAGGGTTGGATATGCCCTTTTCGGCGATGTAAAAATAAAGGAGGCTGTGTGGAAGGTTGTTCCTCCTTTTCCCGTTACTTATCTTGCACAGCTTGCTGCCATCGCTGCTCTGGATGATCACGAATTCGTTAGGATGAGTTATGAGAAAAACCTTGAGGGAAAGAAATATCTTTATTCTCAATTTAAGAGGTTAGGGCTAAAGTACTTGGAGAGCAATACTAATTTCATATTTGCCCTTCCAGAAAGTGACGCGAGGAATATCGTAAGAAAGCTTTTTAACAAAGGAATAATAATAAGACATACAAGAGCTTTTGGAGCCCCTGAAGGTTTCAGGGTAACCGTTGGAACAATGGAGGAAAATCGGGAATTTATAAAAGAATTAGAGGAAATCCTTGAAGAGATATCAAGTAATAGCGATTGATGGGCCAGCAGGCTCAGGAAAAAGCACAATAGCCAAGCTCCTGGCCCAAAGAATTGGCTTCATTTATATTAATACAGGGGCAATGTACAGAGCAGTTGCACTCGTTCATAAAAGGAAGAAAGGAAACCCTGTAAAAATAGCCAAGGAACTGAACATAATGTTTAAAGGCGAAAAGATTTTCCTCGGAGATGAGGAAATAACAGATAAGATTTATACCCCTTTGGTCTCAAAACTCTCCTCGGATCTCTCGGCAATAACTGGGGTAAGGAAAGCCCTTGTTCAAAAGCAGAAAGAGCTTGCCTTTTCTTTCCCTATCGTAATGGAAGGCAGGGACATAGGAACAGTAGTTTTCCCCGATGCCGAGGCAAAGTTTTTCCTTACAGCTTCCCTTGAAGAAAGGGCAATGAGAAGAAAACTCCAGTTTTCGGACCCAAGGCCCATTGAAAAAATAAAGAAAGAAATAGAAATAAGGGACAGACAGGATTCCACAAGGGAAGACTCCCCGCTCAAACCCGCAGATAATGCTACGATAATTGATACAACAGGAATGGATATAGAGGAGGTTTTGACCCTTATTCTCAGGGAGTTAAAAAACAAAGGAATTATTTGATATTATATTTTCCTTAAATTTGGAGGTAAAAAATGGCCAGGCTTTACGAGTATCAGAGCAAGGAGATTCTTAGAAAATCGGGGATAAAAATTCCTGAAGGAATGGTAGTAATTAGCCCTGAAGAAGCGAAGGAAGCGGCAAAAAAAATTGGCTGCCCTGTTGTCCTGAAGATTCAGGTATGGGCAAAGGGAAGGGCAGAAATAGGGGGAGTTAAATTCGCAGAAACGCCTGAGGAAGCAAAGCGAACTGCATCTGAACTACTTGGGATGGAGGTTAAGAATTTCAGGGTTGAAAAGCTGCTTGTTGAGAAAAAATTAGATGTCGAAAGGGAACTCTTTGCCGGGATAATAATTGATGATTATGCTAAAAAGCCTATGCTTATTTTTTCATCCATTGGAGGAATGGGCATAGAAGAAATAGCAAAAGAACATCCAGAGGCAATTGTGACACACCGTATAGATGTTCTCGAGGGATTTCCCGAATACAAAGCAAGGGAACTTTTGGGAAAGCTTAAATTTAAAGGAAGAACCCTTGTAAAACTTTCTGGAACTCTTTCAAAGCTTTATAAAGCCTTCAGGAAAAGTGATGCAAGGGTAGCCGAGATAAATCCTTTGGCAATAACGAAGGAGGGTGATTTGTTCGCTCTTGATTGTCACATAACAATAGATGATTATGCAGTTTACCGTCATCCAGAGTTCGGAATTGAGATAGCAAGAGAGTTTGACAGGCCACCAACAGAGCTTGAGAAAATAGCTTACAAGGTTGAGGAAAAGGATTATAGGGGAACATTCTATTTCTTCCAGATGGTTAAAAGCCCTATTCCGAAAGAGAAATACATAGGGTTCCATGGAGCAGGAGGAGGAGGCTCAATGATGTCAATGGATGCGGTATTAAGCAGGGGTTTTAAAACGGCTAATTTCACGGACACAAGTGGAAATCCTCCAGCTTCAAAGGTATACAGAGCAGCAAAAATAATTCTTTCCCAGCCAGGGATAATAGGATATTTCGCCTCAGGTTCAGGGGTAGCCTCTCAGGAACAGTTCAACTCGGCAAGAGGGCTTGTGAAAGCGTTTATGGAGGAGAAACTCGATATACCCGCTGTTCTCAGGCTCGGCGGGAACTATGAGGAAAAGGCAATTGAGATACTTGAGGCCTTCTCAAAATTTATCCCGGCAAAAATAGAAGGATACGGAAGGGATGACCCGCCTGAGTTCTGTGCTGAAAGGCTTGCAAATCTAATCAAAGAAGGAAAAACTAAGGTCCACAAAGTTAGAAAGATACAAGATTATACACCACCTAAAGGGGAATATTCATTCAAGACCTTAACAGGAAAGGTCTCTATAGACCATAGAGCATGCGCAAACTGTACCACTCAGGCATGCGTGCCTGCCTGTACATACGAGGTGCTTAAGATAAGGGATGGGAAGCCTGTCCTTGCTATTTCAGAGGAGGATGCTGGAAAGGGAAAATGCACAGAATGTCTTGCCTGCGAGCTCGCCTGTTTCCTTCATGGGGAAAAGGCAATTCATATTTATCTCCCAATTCCAGGGCTTAAGGAATACAGGGAAAAACTTGCAAGGGAGGAATAGGATGGCAATACTCGTAGATAAAAAAACAAGGGTCCTTGTTCAAGGGATTACAGGAAGGGAAGGAAGAGCAAGAGCAAAGTTAATGAAGGGATATGGAACCAATGTCGTTGCAGGGGTTACTCCTGGGAAAGGTGGGATGGAAGTTGAAGGTGTACCTGTATTTGACTCTGTATACGAGGCAATAGAGACGGTCGGGGAAATAGATGCCTCTGCTGTATTTGTCCCTGCACCTTTTGTCAAAGCAGCAGCTCTTGAGGCAATAGACGCAGGGGTCAAGCTTTTACTTCTTGTTCCTGACAGGGTTCCTATTCATGATACTCTTGAGATAGCATCCCATGCAGATAGAAAGAGGGCAAAGTTCGTGGGTCCAAATACGCTTGGGGTTCTTTCCCCTGGAAAAGCAGTCCTTGGGATGATAGGCGGAAGGCCTGAGACAGCAAAAAAATGGTTTAATATCGGGGACATCGGGGTCTCGTCTCGCTCAGGAGGAATAACCTCTGCTATTTCTTATTACATATCAAGGGCAGGATTTGGACTTTCAACAATAGTTCATGTTGGAGGAGATGTTGTTGTTGGACTTCCCCATCCTGAAATAATGAAACTCTTTGAGAAGGACGCAGATACTAAGATGGTTGTCATGTTCGGGGAAATAGGAACAACCCAGGAGGAAAGGGTTGCCGAGATGATGAAGAAAGGGGAACTTACGAAACCCCTTGTTGCCTTTATAGGAGGAAAAGCTGCGAAGGAAGGGACAAGGTTTTCCCATGCAGGGGCAATAGTCGAAGGAGGAAGAGGAAGTTACGCCTCCAAGGTAAGAACTTTAAAAGAAGCAGGAGCCTATATTGCTGAGTCCTTGATGGAAATTCCCAAGATTGTTGCTGAGGTCAGGAAAGAACATAAATTTTAACCAAGGCTTAATAACCTGGGGTGCAAGAAAGGATTAATCCTTAAGAGATCATGAGCGGGAACTGTCATTAGTTGTCTGCAATTGACTGTCAGCAGGATTAATATACTTAACTATTTCCATTAATTATTGACAAGTGACTACTAACTAAAAAAAATGCTGCGTTGCAAGATCTGGCCTCCTCTTCTATTCCCATTTTTCTCCGAGGATTCCCTTTGCAGCCAGTATCCCGGAAGCTGCAGCTCCTACAATGCCTCTGCTAAGTCCCGCTCCATCTCCTGCAACAAAAATATCCTTTATATTTGTCTGTAGGAATTTGTCTGTCATTATCCTCAGGCCATGGAACTTTATCTCTGGAGCATAAACCAAGGTCTGGACAGAATATACCCCCCTTATTAGATGATTGAGCTTTTCGAGACCCTCTGTTATGTCTTTTACAAATCTGTATGGAAGTGCCATTGCTATATCTCCTGGGGTTACATCCTTTAAGGTTGGTTTTACAAAACTCTTTCCTATTCTCTCCCAAGTGCTTCTCCTTCCAATCAGAAGATCCTCAAGCCTCTGGATTATGGGCCTTCCTCCTCCAATAGTTGTAGCTTCAAAGGCTATTGCTTCTCCATACTGGTTCGTATTTTCAAGAGGTTGCGTGAGAGCAACTTTTATAAGAAAGGCGAAGTTGGTATTATCGCTCCTTTTATCCCCTCTTGAGTGACCGTTCACAAGGGAAAAGTTCTTATACCCTTCCCTCACAATATAACCGTGGGGGGAAACACAGAATGTTCTTATAACATCATCATAGGTTGGAGTTCTTATGTAAACCTTCGGGTCCCAATTAACCCTTGTTACTTCCTCCATAACCATAGCTGGGACTTCCACTCTTACCCCGATGTCAATAGGATTATATATAAAATTTATTTTTAGCCTTCTCACAATTTCCTCAAGCCATTTTGCACCGCTCCTACCAGGTGCTATAAGTAATTTATCGTATCTGATCTCTCCTTTTTTTGTAATAACTTTTCCCTCATTTATATCCACAACTTCTTCCTGAGTTCTGAGCTCTGTCCCCATATTTTCAAGTTTCCTTTGAAGCTTCCTTATGACTTTCGGGAGCTTATCAGATCCTATGTGAGCCTGTCTTGCAGGGATGTATCTTATTCCTTCCCTTGCTGCCTTTATCATCCATTCTTCAACCTTCTGCTGATCTGGCTCCTTTGCTGAAACTCCCATCTTCGTAAACCTCTTTTCCACCTCGTCTATAAGGGACATTGTCTTTTCCCTTCCTATTATTTCCACAAGGTTTGTTCCTATATCAGGAGAGTAATTGAGCTTCCCATCAGAGAAAAGTCCTGCGCCTCCTATGCCATGGAGAAGATCTGGCCTTTCACCTTCGCTCCTGTCCTCAGCCCTCTTTCCTTTATCTAATACGATCACCTTATTGCCCCTTTCGACAAGGAGGAAAGCGGCAAAAAGTCCAGCTGGCCCTCCTCCAATTACAATTGTTTTCATCGTTCCTCCTTTGCTACGAGAATAATTGAGGCTAATATAAGTCCTCCTCCTATGAGTACGGAAGTTGTTAATCTCTCCCCAAGGAAAATCATGGATAAGATTATAGCAAAGACAAGCTCAAGGGAACTAAAAATAGAAGAGGTTGTGGCATCTACTACCCTCATTGCTTCCAGGAATAAATAAAAGGACAGGATTGTTGCAAACACCGCGAGATAAAGGGAAATCCCGATGGAGAATGAAGAGAACTCTATCCTTTTAAAGAAAATTACAGGAAGAGAGAAAAATCCTGTCCAAAGAATAATTCCCCAAGTAGGGTCCTTTATCCCTTCCTTCTGAATTTTCCTTGAGATCACGGTAAATCCTGACCAGAGAAAGGCGGCCAGGAAAACGAGAAGGTTCCCCCTTATTGATGTAAATTCTATAGCTGCAAAGTTTAATTTTGTGGTTATTATTACAGCGCCGACTATTGTAAGAAGCACTGCAAGGATCTTTTTTAAATCAGCTCTCTCGTCTATAAATATTGAAAGGAAGGCAACCATTGGGAGTATGACAACAGTTATCAATGCCGCTTCTGTGGCAGTTGTAAATTTCTGACCCACAAATTGGAGGATAAAGGCAGAGGAATTAAGAAAGCCAAGAAGTATTATCTCCGCCTTTATGAATTTTCTCTTAAAAAGAGGGAGGAGAATAAGAGTTGACAAAGTAAACCTAAGGAAAAACAGATCAAAGGGGGAAATTCTTGAAACAGCTAATTTTACAACAGGAAAAGAAGTTCCCCACAGGAAAGATGAGATAAGGAGATAAATTAGAGCTTTTTCTCTTCTCAAACCATGTGAAGGTCGTGACCCATTTTTTTCTTCTTTGTTCTAAGATACTCCCTGTTTACCTCATTTGGAGGGATCTCTATCGGAACCCTTTCCACTATTTCAAGGCCATATCCTGATAGGGCTACAAACTTCCTTGGATTGTTGGTTAAAAGCCTCATTTTTCTCACCCCAAGCGCCCTTAAAACCTGAGCTCCCATGCCGAAATCTCTCTCATCTGCCTTAAACCCGAGCTTTTCGTTTGCCTCAACTGTATCATAACCGTGTTCCTGAAGTTCGTATGCCTTTATTTTATTCACAAGGCCTATTCCCCTTCCCTCATGGGTAAGGATATAAAGCACGATTCCCTCACCTTCCCTTTCTATCATTTCCATGGAACGATGTAGCTGTTCTCCACAATCACATCTTAGGGAACCGAAGGTATCCCCTGTAAGACACTGAGAATGAGCCCTTACAAGAACTGGCTTGTCCTCATTTACTTTTCCCTTTACCAATGCTATATACGGGTTGTGGTGAATTATGTCCTCAAAGAGATGAAGGACAAAGGAACCATACTTAGTGGGAAGACTTGCGGTTGATATTTCCCTTATAAGCGTTTCTTTCCCAACTCTGTATTTTATAAGGTCCTCTATTTTTACTATCTTAAGCCTGTATTTTTCTGCGAATTTTTTAAGCTGAGGGAGTCGGGCCATTGTCCCATCCTCGTTCATTATCTCGCACATAACACCTGCAGGATATAGCCCAGCCAGTCTTGCAAGGTCAAGGGATGCTTCCGTATGCCCTGTTCTTTCAAGCACTCCTCCATCCCTCGAAACTATTGGAAAAACATGGCCCGGTCTTCCAAAGTCCGATGGTTTGGCATCTGGCGCTATCAATTTTCTTATTGTCGTTGCCCTATCGTAAGCAGAAATTCCCGTGGTAGTTCCCTCCACGGCATCAACGGAAATTGTAAAGGCCGTTTTGTATGGAGCAGTATTTTCTACAACCATTGGCGAAAGCTCAAGTTCTTCTGCTCTTTTCCTTGTAATGGAAGTGCAAATAAGTCCCCTTGCCTTGCCTGCCATGAAATTTATAGCTTCTGGGCTAATTTTGCTGCCGGCCATTACAAGATCCCCTTCGTTTTCTCTATCTTCGTTGTCAACTACTATCACCATCTTCCCGTTTTTTACGTCCTCTATTGCTTCTTCTATGCTCGCAAACATATTTACCTCCCAAGATGATATTTTACAACCAGTGAGATGAAAATTTAAAGTGCTATAATACCATTCTGGAGGAAAAGATGAGAATTTACCTGATAAGACATGGGGAAACAAGAGGAAATAGAGAAGGTTATTTCAGAGGAAGAGCGGATTTTCCCCTCAATGAAAACGGTGTCTCACAGGCAAAAGCTCTCGGAAATGGATTGAAAGGCAAGAAGATAGAGCTCATTTTGTCAAGTCCCCTTTCAAGATCCCTTAAAACGGCTGAGATAATAGCAAAAAAAATAGGTGCAGAAGTAGTGATTGAAAATGGATTCAACAACATAAACCTTGGACCCTGGCAGGGAAGAAAGAAAGAGGACATAAAGCGAGAATACCCCACGGAATTTCAGACCTGGGTTAGTTATCCTGAAAAGTTGAGGTTAGACGGGGCGGAGAATGTTCTTGAAGTAAAAGAGAGAAGTGTCAAAACCTTAAAAATACTTCTAAAAAGATTTCCTCAGGAGGGGATCGAAACCTTTGCAATAGTTACTCATAGGGCAGTTTTAAAGCCTTTAATTGCCGGACTCCTTGAAATAGCTGAACCATTTTTCTGGAAAATTCATGTGGATACTGCCTCTTATTCAATTCTTGACCATGACCCCTCAAGAGGCTTCACCCTTAAGCTTTTAAATCAAACTGCCCATCTTAAAAATTTTATAGTTGAAGAATATTAATTGACTGCTTTTTTTTTATTTGATATATTAAAAGCCAAGGAGGTAAAAGATGATTCAAAAGACAAATTTTTACAAAATTAAACTGAGGGTAGGCGAAATTGAGCTGGAAATTGAAGGAGATAGGGAGTTTGTGAAGGAAAGATTTGATGATATGAAGTCTATGCTAAAGGAAAAACTTGAGAAACCGGAGGTTACATTTGTGAAACAAATGGAGGTTTCAAAGAAGAAAGAAGCTGTTAAAGCTGGAAAGGCAGTTCCAAAGGTAAGAAGAAAGAGGAGAACAAAAGAACTGGAATTTGAACCCTCTAAGGTTAAGGAAATTGTAAAGAGCTTCAAACTCAAAACACCCATTCAGAAAGCGGCTGCTCTCATACATTATTTCTCAACAAAAATGGGGAGGCCATCCCTCAAGACGAGAGAATTAAAGAGCGGACTTTCAAAAATAGGGGCAAAAGTAAATAATATCTATTTTCTGTTAAAAAAGGAGGAAAAAAACAAAGAAGCTCTTTTGAAAAAGGTAAAGAGAGGGGAATGGGCCCTTTCTAACAAGGGACTCTCTGTTTTTAAATAAGAAAGTTCAAAATTGACAGTCTGAAAAGCAGGGATGCAAAATTATAAGAAGTTATAAGAGGTTTCAATGTGGTATTTATATGTAATATTTGTATATTTTTTGCTCCTTACAGGTTTAAATTTCCTAAGAGCAAAAAAGGTAAAGACCCAGGAAGATTTTATGATTGCTGGAAGAAGCTTGAATGTAAGAGTTATGGTTTTCACCCTTATATGCACATGGATTGGTTCTGGAACTTTTATTGCCGGGGCGGAATATGCAGCTAAGGCAGGATTCTCATCCCTCTGGTTTCCTGCAGGAGCATGGGTTGGAATAGTAGTAATTTTCTTCTTGGCCGCCAAGATCAGAACCTTTGGCCAGTACACTGTCGGGGACATATTAGAAGTAAGATATGGAAAATTCGCAAGGCTTTTCGGTGCTTTCGCACTAATAATAAGTTTTACAGTCATAGTATCCTATCAGTTCAGAGCTGGTGGTTATATACTCAACATAGTCACAAATGGGAAAGTTTCGGTTTCCAGCGGGCAACTTTTAACAGCGGGATTCGTTATTATTTTTACAGCACTTGGTGGGATGATAGCGGTTGCATACACGGATCTTCCAAACGGGATAATAATAGTGATAGCCACAATTGCAGCAGTCCCCTTTGTCATACATTCAGCAGGAGGATTGAGTGGAGCAATGATTTCCCTTCCTCCCCAGCATTTTGCCGTTGTAAATCAGACTTTTGGAGCCCACCCATATCTCAAGGCAGGAAGTTATTTTCTCGCCACCATGTTTCTTCTGCTCGGCGTTCAAACCATGTATCAAAAGTTTTACTCAGCAAAAACTCCCAAGGATGCGAGGGAGGCAGTGGCCTTGTGGGTAATTGGAACTATAATAGTGGAGACAGTTGTGGTGGTAATTGCTGTTTTTGCAGCGGCAAAGTTCTGGCCGCAGATAAACAACTGGTTTCTGAATAGCAAAAAGGGAATAGACCCGGCCTCTATTGTGCTTGTGGCTGCAAGGAAAATGGTTCCCCCTGTAATAGGTCTTCTCCTCTTGGGGGCTGCCTCTGTAGTTGTTCTTTCCACTGGGATGAATTACCTGTTATCTCCCACAACCAGTATAATGAGGGATATTTATCAAAGGTTCAAAAAAGGTGATACTTCCCAGAGGGAAATGGTAGTTCTTCAGAGAATAATGGTCCTGATTCTTGGAGTTTTCGCCTGGTTCCTGGTTGTCAAGATGAAGTCTGTTCTCAATACTGCATATTTTGCATATACTATTTACGGAGTATCAATAACGCCCGCCCTAATAGCTGCTCTTGCCTGGAAAAGAGCTACAAGGAAAGGAGGACTCTGGTCAATAATTCTCGGCAGTTCCACTGCTGTTCTTCTCAAGATTGTTACCTATGTGCTTCCTTCATCTATGGTTTCTCAGGGCGATCCCTTCGGAATTCCCATTATTTATCCATCAATAGCTGTTTCCCTATTAGCCCTTATCCTCATAAGTTATCTTGATAGGCCGCCTTCAAAGGAAACATTAGCACTACTTTTCCCAGATGAAAAAACCTGAAGATATAAAGAGAGAAAGGGCTGAGACAAGCTCAAAATACGAAAAAATTCATTATGAGCTGGATAAAGAGGAGTTTATAGAACCTTTAAAGGGAAAAATTGAGGAATTGAGAGAGAAACTCAATGTCAGTGTAGAAGGAGAAGGAAGAAGAGGAAGTATTTTAAAGAAGCTACGGATTTCAGGGGAGCAACATTTTATAAATTCCCTTATTACTCAGATTTTTAATTTACTTATTCCGTATTTAGTGGATCTTTCTTCAAAACTTTCAAGAATCTCAGAACTCCACAGAAAGCTATATATGAACCTTGTTCCTTTAATTGATGCAAAGGACAGAGAGTGGTTTTCAAATGCAACTAAAGAACTTGAAAGCAAAGAAGAAAAATTTCAGGAATATGTTGATGCCCTTTCCTCCCTCGTAAATGCAGCCAAAGAGATTTCTTTGGCGAAAGGTCAGGGAGAGGATAATTTAAAATCTTCTTTTTACAGCTGGTTTGAAAGGAGATTCAGGACAGGTGAAATTAAGGAAGGCTTCAGAGTTTACCTTCCCTATTTAAAGGGAAATCAACCCGTCCTTGATTTTGGATGCGGAAGTGGAGAGATGCTCGAGCTCCTTAGAGACGACGAAGTAGAAGCCTTTGGAGTGGATATAAACAGAGAGTTCATAGATGAGTGCAAATCAAAAGAGCTTAAATGCTTCCGGGAGGATGGGATCAAATTCCTCAATTCCCTTGAGGATTCCTCTCTTGGTGCCGTTTTTTCTGCGCAGGTACTTGAACATTTTCCAGTTAATGATGTTGAAAAAATAGTGAACATTTCCTGGAAGAAAGTAAAGCCAGGGGGAATTTTCATTGCAGAGACAGTCAATGTTGCCTCTCCTTCTGCTTTTCATGGAGCCTTCCTCCTTGATCCCACGCATATTACCCCCCTTCATCCCCAGACCCTTTCATTCATTCTTCAGACCAATGGTTGGAAGGTTGAGGAAATTCTTAGGAAAAACCTTCCTGAGCAGCTTATGGAATTTCCTGCTCACAATGAAAGGGAAGCTGCCATAAGGGAAAGCTTGAGAAAAATAAACGGTTTCCTCTTCTCACATCAGGATTATGCAGTTGTTGGAAGAAAACCATGATAAAATAAAGAAAAATAAGGAGGATAATATGGACATTTTTGGAAGGGCAAAAAACATTATAATTTCACCAAAGAATGAATGGGAAGTTATAGGAGGGGAAACCCCTTCTGTTCAGGAGCTTTACTTTTCTTATGCTCTTATTCTGGCTCTGATTCCCTATGTGAGTTCCTTCATTGGAAGGGCATTAATCGGGTATTCTTTTCTCGGTGTTACAATAAGGACCCCTGTAGTAAGGGCTCTAATAGGAGCTATCGTTGGGGTAGCTTTAGCTCTTGCAGGTGTATTTGTTCTGGCATATGTAATTGATGCTCTTGCCCCAAGCTTCAATGGGGAAAAGAACATGGATGGCTCCCACAAACTCGCTGTTTATTCTATGACACCTGCATGGGTAGGTGGAATATTCAACATAATTCCATCTCTGGCTGTAATAGGTTTCCTATTTGCTCTGTATGGAATTTATGTTCTTTACCTCGGAGTAACTCCCACAAAGAAGGTTCCAAAGGAGAAAGCAGTTGTTTACACCCTTGTGGTTGTTATAGTTGATATTGTGATCTATGTGGTCATTGCAGCAATAGTGGGCAGTCTCATGGTTGCATCAAGGGCCACTGTAAGGTTCTAAGTGAAGAAGCTTTCCATCCTCCTCTATTTCCTGCTCATACTTCCTCTATTCCCTATGAAAATAGAGGATGTTGTAAAGTCATATTCATGCGGTATAAGAGGCATCCAGTGGATAGACAACAAATCTTTTGTGTTTTCAAGAGAAGGGAAGATATTCAGATATGATATCAGTTCCTCTTCTTATGCAGAGCTCACTGATATTGGAAGAAGCTACAGGAAAAGGTTCGGGAAAAAGCTGAGGCCATTTTATATCCCTTTAAAACAGGGTAAGGAGCTTCTCTTTCCCGACAAGGATGGAATTTATATCTATGAACTTGGCTCTGGAAATTGGGAATATCACAAAATAAAGGGGAAAGAATATAGTTTTTCCCCTGATGGGAAGAAAATAGGGTTTGTGGAGGATGGAAAGCTCAAAATTCTCATAAGAAAAACAGGGGAGATAAGGACCCTTACCCCAAATAAGGATAAGGAAGTCTTTTACGGAAAGACTGATTGGGTTTACGGTGAAGAGCTTGACCTGTATAAAGGATTCTGGTGGTCTCCAGACTCAAAGAATTTACTCTTTCTGAAGTTTGACGAAAGAAATGTTAAAGCCTATCCTGTTTTGAACTTTATCCCCCTCTATGGAGATATATACAACGAAAAATACCCAAAGGCAGGGGAGAAAAATCCAAAGGTGGAAGTAGGGATAAGCGACATTTTCGGAAGGACAAAATGGCTACCGTTTAAGGATGAATATCTCGCAAGAGCAGGATGGATAAGTCCTGATAGAGTTTACTTTATAACTCTCAACAGGGCTCAGAACCACCTCAGATTGTGGGCATACAGCATACCAACTGGTCAGAAAAGACTTCTTTTGGGAGAAGACTGGAGGACATGGCTCAATCTTACCAGTAATTTTGTATTTCTTAAGAATAAGCTCGTATGGGGGAGCGAAAGGGACGGTCATTCTCATCTTTACCTGTATAAGCTTAAGGGAATGTGGCTCAAGCTTAAGAGGCAGCTCACAAGAGGTCCCTGGGAGGTAACAAGGGTTTATGGAACGGATGGGAAAAGGGTTTTCTTCCAGGCAAATAAAAACTCCATCGTTGAAAGGCAAATATATTCAGTAGATTTGAAAGGCAGAATAAGGAAGCTAACCCCTCAGTCGGGAAGCCACATGGCGATATTTTCCCCGGATTTTCGCTATTTCCTTGATTATCACTCTGACCTGCTCCTACCTCACGAACTTCTTCTTTTCACCACAGGGGGAAAGTCTATAGCAGTAGTTAAAGGAAAACCCATTGACAAACTTGGGCTTGTAAAGCCAAAGATAGAAGCGATTGAGCTCAATGGAAGGCTATATTACACCATGATGATAAGGCCTCCTGATTTTGCCCCATCAAAAAAATATCCGGTTATTGTTTATGTTTACGGAGGTCCCCATGCTCAGGTGGTCCAGCGTGGATGGAGAGGTTCTACATTCCTGACCAATGAATACCTTGCTCAGAAGGGCTTCATAGTTTTCAGTCTTGACAACAGGGGAAGCTATGGAAGGGGAAAAGCATGGGAAGACTGGATCTACAAAAACTTTGGGAAATACGAACTTAAAGACCAGCTTGCAGGGGTTAAATACTTAAGTTCCCTTCCCTATATTGATGAAAATAGAATAGGTATATGGGGATGGAGCTATGGGGGGTTTATGACATTGACAGCTATGTTAAAGGCAGGGAATGTCTTTAAGGCAGGTGTTGCTGTGGCTCCTGTAACAGATTGGAAATATTATGACACAATCTATACAGAAAGATACATGAAGAGGCCAGAGGAAAATCCTGAGGGTTATAAGGAAAGTTCCCCTGTTAATTTCGCTTTGGATTTGAAGGGAAAACTCCTAATTATGCAGGGGACGTCAGATGATAATGTCCATTTTCAGAATACTGTTGCAATGGTAAAGAATCTTCTTGATGCGGGAAAAATCTTTAATGTAATGATTTATCCACTTCAGAGCCATGGAATTGCTGCCTACAGGTCGGATGTCTTCAGAAGAATAGCGGAGTTCTTCCAGAACAACCTATGAAGAAATGGCTAATTTCCCTGGTTATTCTGGGGGGATTGGCAAATGGATTGCTTCTCAAAGGGATTTTTATATGGGACGACCAGCTTTTTATAGTAAATAATCCTCATATAAGAAATATTGAGGTAAAGGAATATTTCACTAAACCTTACTGGCGCTTAACCGAAGGGGTATATGGATACAGAAGTTTTTATCGTCCTCTTGTTCTTTTGAGCTTTTCCCTTGAATATAAGATATACAAACTCAGCCCTTGGGGTTATCGTCTAACGAATATAATTTTCCACACGGCATCTTCCCTGCTCCTTTTTCTTGTTCTAATTTCCGTTGGGCTGAAAAAAGAAGTGAGCTTTTATTCGGCAGCCCTTTTTTCATCTGCGGCAACCTTAAGGGAACCCGTAGCATGGATTAGCTCAAGGGGAGATATTCTTGCACTGTTTTTTCTGCTTTTATCTCTTTATTTTTTCTTGAAGGGAAAAGACAGGCTCTCATTGTTGATTTACCCCTTTGCCCTTTTTTCAAAGGAAATGGCAGTGAGTTTTCCATTTCTTCTTTTCCTGTTCCTTTACTTCAGGAAGGGAAAACTAAAAAGAACCCTGCCCTTTTTTATAATGGATGTTGCTTACATAATCATAAGGAGCTTTATAACATCTGCTGGGCTTCTATTTTCCGGCCGCAATTTAATTTCCCTTTCCTTAGAAAGTATTGAGGCTTCTGGTTTTTATTTCCTTCAGGGGATATTTCCCTTTACAGGGAGGGTATTTCTTTCTCCTTCCTCTGTTCTGAGGAATCCCATTTATATTATTCCTGGGCTTATATTTATAGGATTGTCCTTAGCCCTTCTATTCAAGAGGGACAAGATATTTTTCCTTTCCGCCTCTTCTCTCTTGCTTCTTCTCCCTTCGTTGGCCGTTGTTTGGGGATATTATCCGCACAGGGTCGCTTTCAGATACGGATACATCCCTTCTGTTTTCCTTTTTCCCCTGCTTTTAATTTTCCTCTCCTTAAACAAAAACATAAAAAAAATCCTGCTACCCACAGTTTTAATAGCTTCTCTCGCAAATGCGAACATAATAAACCTCTACTGGACTTCAAAATCAAGTTACTGGATGAAAGCACACAGGGACGCACCGGAAGAGAAATTCTTCATCCTGAAATATTCCCTTCTGAAATTTTCAGATGGGAAATTTGACGAAACCATGAGGTTGATAAAACCATATTTAAGCTCTAACACTAAATACACTCCTGCATTTCTTCAGCTTGCTGGCCTTGTAATGGAAAGAAGGAAAAATCTAAAAATGGCAGAGGTTTATTTCAGTAGAGCCCTTCATCATTGGAATAAACAGGATGAAATGACGAGGAAAAAACTGGGAAATTATGTTCTGGATTACCACTCTGTCTACCTTTCCTTGGCAAGGGTTCTTGAGAAAGAGGGGAAAACTCAAGAGGCAGAGAGAATTCTGCTGAAAGGTTATCCAAAATATGGGATGGTTCCAAAATATAAGGATACTTTTGCTGTAATATCGAGCCTCAATGGGAATTGCAAGAGGGCAAGGGAATTGGCAATAAACCTCAAGGAACAAGTGGAGAAAGTCTGCGATCTCTGGGAGAAAGGGGACCCATTTTCCAAAGCTAAACTTTCAATCTTAAGAAATCAGTTTAAGAAAGCGAGGAAAGCGTGTTATTCTCTGAAAGAGGATAGGGAAAAATGCTTGAAGGAACTGGAAAAGCGGAAAAACCTGGTTCTTGGAGAATAGATAGGGAGCTTACTCCTGCCATGAAACAATATGTGAAGCTCAAGGCTTCCCATCCCGATTCCCTTCTTCTCTTCAGGCTTGGCGACTTCTATGAGCTCTTCTTTGAGGATGCAAAGATTGCTTCTAATGTTCTTGAAATAGCCCTTACAACGAGGGAAAGAGGAAAGCAAGATCCGATTCCCATGTGCGGTGTTCCGTATCATTCCGTTGATTCATACATAGAAAAGCTGTTAAAGGCAAATTATAAAGTTGCCATTGCGGAACAGGTTGAGGATCCAAGAAAGGCCAATGGTCTGGTTAAAAGGGATATTGTGAGGGTGATTACCCCTTCAACTGCAATAGAGATAGATGGAGAAAAGGGGGAAGGAAATTATCTATCTTCCCTCTGGGGCAAGGGAGAAAAGTTCGGCACAGTCTTCATTGATCTGGCCACAGGGGAGATCCTCGGGGACATATTGAATAAGGAGGAAACCTTAAAATTTATCGCCCTTATGGGACCCAAGGAAATAATTGCCAATCAGGAAATTGAAAACTTAAATGCCCAGATCGTAAAGACAGAGGCAATGGGTGAAAACCTCCTTGAGAAGGCTATTTCCCAGGGGAAAGATTATATTAAGTCATTGAGGGGAAAATTTCCTGAGCTGAGACCATTAAAAAGACTCAAGGCTGGAGTGTTTATAGATGATACGACTTTGAGGAATCTTGAGATATTCAGAAACCTCAGGGATGGAACAAGGAAGGCAACCCTTCTTCAAGTTATAGATTTCACCCTTACACCTATGGGGGCAAGGAAACTAAGGGAAACCCTTAAATTTCCCCCTTCTTCTATAGAAGAAATAGAAAAAAGGCTGAACGCAGTTGAGGAAACTTCAAAAAATATAATGGAGAGCAAAGAGCTAAGAAATAGGCTCAGGGGAATAGGAGACTTGGAAAGAATAGCAACAAGGGCTTCATTTGGGGTAGTAAGTCCAAGGGATCTTGCTTTTCTAAGAGAGAATCTAAAGATTTTACCTCTTATAAAAGAGGAACTTTCACCATTTGAGTCTGGGGCGCTGAAGGAAATAGAGAAAAGCCTTGACCCCCTCAAGAATTTACAGGAGCTCCTCAGCAAGGCCATTTGCGAAAATCCTCCCTTTCTTGTATCTCAGGGAGGAGTGATAAAGGATGGTTACAACAAGGAACTCGACGAATTGAGAAAAATTTCCAGGGATGCAAAGACTATCATTGCTGGTATAGAAAGAGAGGAAAGGGGAAAAACAGGGATAAAAAAACTCAGAATCGGATACAACAAGGTATTTGGATACTTCATAGAGATTCCGAGGTCTTATTCCAGTTCCATCCCTGTAGAATACATAAGGAAGCAGACATTGGTCAATACCGAAAGATTCATAACCCCCCAAATCAAGGAACTTGAGGAGAAGATAATGCACGCTGAGGAAAGAATAAAAGACCTTGAAGAGTGGATTTTCCAGGAAATAAAGGAGAAAGTGGCAAAGGCTTCTGGAAGGATAAAAAGAAATGGGGAACTTCTTGGAAAGCTTGACCTCATCCTTTCCTTTGCCGAGCTTGCCTCTTTAAGAGGTTATTCAAGACCCGATGTCCATACTGGATACAGGCTTTCCATAAAAGGAGGAAGGCATCCAGTGGTGGAAGTATTGAAGAAGGGAAATGTTTTTATCCCAAATGATACATTCCTTGACGAAAGTAAAAGGGTTCTGATAATTACAGGGCCTAACATGGGTGGAAAATCAACATATCTGAGGCAGGTTGCTTTGATCTCCCTTCTTGCCCATTGTGGCAGCTTCGTTCCTGCAGAGAAGGCTGAAATACCGATAATGGATAGAATATTTACAAGGATAGGCGCATCGGATTTTCTGGCAGAAGGGGAATCAACATTTATGGTTGAAATGAAGGAAACCGCTGAGATACTCTCACAAGCTACCAAAAGGAGCCTCATAATCCTTGATGAAATTGGAAGGGGGACTTCAACCTATGACGGCATGAGCATAGCTTGGGCAGTTGTTGAATACATACATAATAAGATAGGAGCGAAAACGCTCTTTGCAACCCATTATTATGAGCTTACCGAGCTGGCGGAGCGGCTGCCGGGGACATTCAACTACCACATAAAAGTTACTGAATGGCAAGGGGAAGTTATATTCCTATATGAACTTGAGGAAGGAGCATCAGAGCGTTCTTACGGTATCCATGTTTCAAGACTTGCAGGTCTGCCCTCAAAAGTTGTGGAAAGGGCATGGGAGATTCTTTCATCCTTAGAACGGGGGGGTCCAAAGAGACCCAGAAATTATCAGCCAACTCTTTTTGAATCTGTGAATCCTGTAGAGGAAGCCCTGAGATCCCTTGATCCGGATAAAATTACCCCGTTTGAAGCTCTAAAATTAATATACGAATTGAGAAAAAAAATACGATAATGGTATTGACATTGAAAAACTTTTGCTCTAATTTCTTTTCAGAATGAGGATAGCAGAAATAGAAGTTTATGAATGGGACACCCTTGATGCCCTGAAAGATAGGGCAAAAATAGTTGAGGAAATAGGGAATCTGGACCTTTTCCCCTCTATGTCTGTGTTCTGCGCACTCGGCTCTGATTATTTTGAGCTTGTATACAGCGATACAGAGGGGAATTACATAAGATATTACCCCTTGGAGGAGGTTTTCTTCAGCGAAATTGAGAAAAGGAAGGAAGAATATGGGGTTCTTGATAGGGCAGAGGAAAGTTTTGAAGACTCCTTTGAATAAAGCTCCTTTTGACAGAAAACTCGTTAGAATTACAAGCCTTGCCTTTATAATTCCATCGTCAATTGTTGTAGGATATGGAATTGGCTATCTTCTGAACTGGATTTTTCACAGGGAATTCTTCACCATTCTCTTTATAATAATAGGCATAATTGCCGGATTTTATGACCTTGTAAGGGAAATTCTCAAGCTTAACAGGGAACTTGACGGTGGAAAGGGAGATTGAGCTTATAGGGAAATTAACCCTCCTTTTAGGGATAATAGGGACAGTGGTTCTCTTTTTATTTTCCACGGAGGGAGCCCTTCTTTTTTTCCTTGGTTCCCTCCTTATGTTTTTTCATTATCATGGAATAAAGGGGATTGTCTCGGTATTTTCCCTGATTGAGAAGAGAAAAAAAACAGTCGTTCTCTCCCTTATCCTATTTCTGTTTACTCTCCTTATCCTTGGGGGTATCATTTTTTACCTTGTAAGGACAAAATCCAATATGATAATATTCTTTCTTTCGGGGGTTTTGACCCTTGCTCTTTCTGCAAATATAGTTATAATTATCATTCTGGTAAAAGGTAAAGATGGAAGAAAAACTCTGGATAGTTGACCAGGCGAATAAGCTCTTGGGGCCTCTTGTATTGAAAATCTTTTCCTCTTTTGGGATACACTTAAATCCCCACGAACCAATTCCTCCCCATGTTTTAATGGCCGTCTTAGCCTCAATAGCTGTGATAATTGTGTTCGGGATACTCTCTGGAAAACCTCAACTCTTGCCTGATAAGAGACAATCCATTTTTGAGCAAATCTTTCTCTTCTTTGACGGTTTAAACAAGGAAATAATAGGGAAGGAAGGAAGGAAATTCATCCCGATAGTCGGGACCCTGGGCCTTTTTATCCTGACTATGAACTATTTCGGGCTTTTCCCGGGTCTTTCTTCGCCTACAACAAACATAAATGTCACTGCAGGGATGGCGATTTTTGTTTATTTCTACTACAACATCCAAGGAATTAAGAAATTCGGGTTAAGGTACATAAAACAATTTACAGGAGAATACATCGCTTTAGCTCCAATAATGTTTCCAATAGAATTCGTAAGCCATCTCTCAAGACCTCTTTCCCTTTCCATTCGTCTTTTTGGAAACATAACGGCTGAGGAAACATTAATTTTGGTGCTCGTGGGCCTTTTTGCTCCCCTGTTGCCGGTCCCTATAATGGCACTGGCTTTGATAACAGGAGGCCTGCAGGCTTATATATTTGCTATGTTAACTTCCGTCTACCTTTCAGGGGCGGTATCAGAAGAACATTAAAGGAGGTTTATTATGAAGTATTTAGCAGGAATGGCATTTCTTTTCCTTACCTCTTCCCTTTTTGCAGCGGGGGGAGGAGCGGCTGCAGCATATAATCCAGTCAATGCTTGGATAGCAATAACTGCAGGGTTTGGAATAGCAATAGCATCCGCAGTGGGTGCCCTTGGTCAGGCTAAGGTTGTTCACCGCGCATCTGAGGCAATTTCAAGGAATCCCGGATCAGCGCCTCACATAAGGTTTGCCCTTATTCTTGGGCTCGTTCTTATAGAATCCCTTGTTATATACACCCTTTTAATAGAGATTCTACTTGTAGGAAAGATAAAATTCTAAACCAGCTCGGCCGGGGAAATTGAGAGGATTTTTCAAGGGAATCTTTAACATATGGAAAAGGGCCAGGGCTCATAAAATAGACGACCTTGCTGGAATAATTTCCTATTATTCTCTCTGGGCCTCTGTTCCCTTGGCTGGGTTTTTGCTCTATTTATCCACCTATATTATAAGCTCATCAGAAAAGGTTATAAATGATCTCAATATCTTCTCTCAAGAGTTCTTTTCTACAATAAATCCACGGTTCTTTATGAATATGAAGATTTATGCTCATAAAATAAAGGAATTCGGTATCATAGGAATCTATCTTGCCTTGGTTTTTGGAATAATGCTAATCTCAAAGATAATCACTGCAATCCAGATAGTTTACGGCGCAGAGACCAAAAAATCCTTCTTTTGGAAGAGACTGATAGAATTTCTTATTCTCCTTGGTTCGGGGGCTCTACTTTTCGTGGCCTTCGGGATAATGGCCGGAATTGCCGGGATTAATAGGTTTATAGCATCAAATGAAACAATTTCCCGTTATCTTAACCCTGCCGTGCTCTGGGCAATAAGGAGTTTCATAACCAAACTCTTTTTACCATTCCTGTTTGCAGCATTCTACTTCTATGCCCTTTACAAATGGATCCCTGAAAAGAAGGTTAAAGGCTGGGCAGCTTTTAGGGCTGCGGTTACCGCAGCAGTCCTATGGATAGCAGGAACCCATATTTTTATGTGGTATATAAGCAACATTTCGCTTGCGAGTAAATTATTCGGGACTCTCTCAACAGTAATAATATTTATTTTTTGGGTTGAAATTTCCTCCCTTATTCTACTTTTTGGGGCAGAAATCTCGGCTTACCTAAGCGGGGGAAAATGAAGCTTAAGGAAATTGCGAAAAAACTCAACGGAAAGCTCACAGGAAACGGTGAAATTGAAATAACAGGAATTTCTACCATAGAGGAAGCAAAAGAAGGGGAAATCGCGCCATTGTACAGGAGAAAATTTCTCCCCCTTATCAAAAAGTCAGCTGCCCTTGCCTTCCTTACAGGAGAAGGCTTTGAACTCCCAGGGAGAAACTTCATAGTGGTTAAAAACCCAAGAGCCTCACTTGCAGCTCTTGTAAGATTGTTTCACTCGGAAAAGGAAAAAAAAGGTATTTCCCGCACGGCAAGGATTTCCCCCGGAGTTGAAATCGGGAAGGATGTTTTTATCGGTGAGTTCGTTGTGATAGGGGAAGGTTCAAAAATAGGTGATAACACTGAAATTCACAGTGGAACAATAATTTATGAAGATGTGGCAGTGGGAAAGAACTGCAGGATCTATTCCAATGTTTCTATAAGGGAAGGGACCCGAATAGGAAATGAGGTAATAATACACCCCGGAGTTGTGATTGGAGCAGATGGCTTCGGTTTTGAGGAAGGGAAAAAGATACCACAAATTGGAGTGGTAATAATAGGAAACGATGTTGAAATCGGGGCAAACACATGCATAGATAGAGCTGCCCTCGGAACCACAGAAATTAAAAACGGGGTGAAGATAGATAATCTCTGCCAGATAGGACATGGGGTTAAAATAGGTGAGGGAACCCTTATAGCAGGTATGACTGGGATAGGGGGAAGCACAAAAATAGGAAGGGGAGTGATAATAGGGGGAATGGCAGGAATAAGGGACAACATTGAAATAGGTGATAGAGCTATGATTGCCGCAAGGGCAGGGGTAACCAAATCAGTTCCTTCAGGTCAGATAGTTTCTGGATTTCCCCACACAGACATAAAAACATGGAGAAAGGCTATAGCTCATTTGTATAGGCTTGCGAGAAAAGGTGGAGGAGAAGGAGGAAATAAGGGCTGAGGCCTTGAGGCTTGGCTTTTCCAAGATTGGATTTACAACCCCTGAAGAAATAAAGGGAGATTTTCTATTGCAGTGGCTTGGAAAGGGAGCAGAGGCAGGTATGGCCTACATGAGAAGGAATAAGGAGCTCAGACTCAATCCGAGCGCTCTCTTCCCACCTGTAAAAACCATAATTTCCCTGGCTGTCAACTATTATCCCGGGGAAATAAATTATTCCAAGGTAAAAATCTCAAGATATGCGATTGGAAGAGATTATCACAGGGTACTTAAAAAGATGATGAAAAGGCTTTTCGCCCACATAAAAGGTATTTTCCCTAATGTAGAAGCAAGGTTTTTTGTTGACTCCGCACCAGTCCTCGAAAGGGAAATTGCAAGAAAAGCAGGACTTGGATGGATAGGAAAAAATACGATGTTAATTACAAGAGAATACGGCTCATGGGTTTTCCTTGGCGAAATTTTTATCTCAGTGGAGCTTCCTTCCGATGAGCAATTCCATGGGAATTTCTGCGGGAACTGTACTCGTTGCATAGATTCCTGCCCCACAAATGCCCTTTCGCCATATTTCCTGAATTCAAAACTATGCCTTTCATATATAACAGTTGAACACAAAGGAAAAATCCCCGAGATTTACAGAGAAAAAAATAGCGGATGGCTCTTCGGATGCGACATCTGTCAGGAAGTCTGCCCATGGAATAATAAGGCAATAAAGACAGGAATAAAGGATTTCCTTCCCAGGGTTTCTCTCCCTCTGGGAAATATCTTTTCCCTCTCTAAGGAAGAATTCTTCCAGAACTTTAAGGGAACCTCCCTTATGAGAGCTGGCCACGAAAAGCTCAATCGGCTTCTCTCCTTCATAAATAAAAAATTCTGAAATTTTTCTTGAAATTTCCAATATTTTGTGGTATATACTTCTATAAATACAAAATGTTGGGGAGAACAAAAATGAAATGGCTTGTTAGAAGGAGAAATGGAGAAATTGTTGATTACGAAAGGAAAAGAATTGAGCTCGCTATCTTTCGGGCTATGAAAGCCACAGGGACTGAAGGAATTTATATGGAAGTCGCTATGGATGTAGAAAAACACCTCTACGAAAAGTTCTTTCTGAGAGGAAATATCCCTCATGTGGAAGAGATCCAGGACCAGGTAGAGCGAGCTCTCATGAAAAAAGGATATGAGGAAGTTGCCAAGGCCTATATTCTTTACAGACAGAAAAGAGCCGAGGCCAGAGACTTTTCTGCTGCCTTTTTTGCGGGAGAGGAAATGGTTGAAAAATATCTCAATCGAGATGACTGGAGGGTAAGAGAAAATTCCAATATGAGCTATTCTCTTCAAGGTCTCAACTTTCACATATCTTCTTCCATTACTGCAAGGTACTGGCTCAACAGGATTTATACTGCCCCTATACGGATGGCTCATACTGAAGGAGACTTTCATATCCACGATTTAGGGATACTCGGACCCTACTGCGTGGGTTGGGACCTTAAGGATTTGTTTTTAAGGGGTTTTGGAGGGGTCCCTGGTAAGGTTGAGGCATCCCCTGCAAAACATTTTAGAACTGCCCTTGGACAGATAGTGAACTTTTTTTACACCCTTCAAGGAGAAGCTGCGGGAGCCCAGGCCTTCTCCAATTTTGACACTTACCTTGCTCCATTTGTAAGGGCTGACAAACTATCCTACGAACAGGTAAAGCAGGCCATGCAGGAATTTCTTTTTAATCTTAATATCCCCACAAGAGTTGGATTTCAGACCCCTTTCACAAATCTTACCTTTGATCTGAATGTCCCTGAATTTATGGAACATGAAAAGGTTATTATTGGAGGGAAAGAGACAAATGCCACCTATGGCAAGTTCCAGCCCGAAGTTAACATAATAAACAGGGCTTATGCTGAACTTATGATGACAGGGGACGCAAAAGGAAGAATATTTACCTTCCCCATTCCTACCTACAATATCACCAAGGATTTTGACTGGGAAAATAAAGAGCTTCACCCTATTTGGGAAATGACTGGAAAGTACGGAATCCCTTATTTTTCCAATTTCGTAAACTCGGATATGAAGCCAGAGGACGCAAGGTCCATGTGCTGTCGTCTGAGGCTTGATACAAGGGAGCTCAAAAAAAGAGGAGGAGGACTTTTCGGCGCTAATCCCCTCACTGGTTCCATTGGAGTTGTCACCATAAACATGCCAAGAATCGCATATCTTTCCAGGGATAAAGGGGAATTCCTCAAAAGGCTGGAGCACCTTATGGAAATTGCGAGAGATAGCCTTGAGATAAAGAGAAAAGTGGTGGAAGACCTTACAGAAAAAAGCCTTTTTCCTTATTCAAAAATATATCTTGAGAAAATAAAGAAACTCGAGGGAAAATATTGGGCCAATCACTTTTCCACCATTGGACTTATTGGAATGAACGAGGCAGCACTCAACCTCCTCGGGGTGAGCATTTTTGACCCAAAGGCAAGACAACTGGCCATAGAAATTCTTGATTTTATGAGAAAAAAGTTGGCTGATTTCCAAGAGGAAACTGGGAATATGTACAATTTAGAAGCCACACCTGCCGAAAGTGCCTCATATAGACTGGCCATGAAGGATAAAGAACGTTTTCCTAACATAATTACATCGGGTTCAGTAGAAGCCCCTTATTATACTAATTCAGTTCATGTCCCTGTTTATGAGGCTGAAGATATCTTCCAGGTCCTCGAGCACCAGGATGATCTCCAGATTATGTTCACAGGGGGTACGGTTGTTCATCTTTATATAGGGGAAGCCATTTACGATTGGAGAATGGTAAGGGCATTGGTCAAGAAGATTGTAAACAACTACCGCCTTCCATATTTCAGTATAACCCCTACCTTCTCCGTATGTCCGGTCCATGGGTACATTACCGGAGAACATTATTACTGCCCCTACCCCCATAGCGATGAGGAAATTAAAAAATACGGTGTGGAGGAAGACCTCGGCGAGGAAGAACTCCAGCAGATGCAAGAAGGAGCTTACAGGATTATAGAAGAAGAGGGAAAGAAGTCCCCCGAGGCTCAGGGGAAGAAAATAACCGTTTTTATTAAAAGAATATGAATTCGCCTTAGGCGAATAAAGGAGGTTTATTATGAAAGTTAAGGTAATACCGGCAGAAGTTTACTCCAGGGTTGTTGGATATTATCGTCCTGTTCAAAACTGGAACAGAGGAAAGCAGGAGGAGTTCAAACAAAGGAAATATCTTAAGGGATATAAATTGAAAGATGATAAAGGCAATTCAGGGCGTAAGTCTTCTTGATTTCCCGGGGAAAATCTCTTCTGTAATTTTTATAGGGGGGTGTAATTTTCGATGTCCATTTTGTCACAATCCGGAGCTGGTGTTGCCCTCTGAGGTGAAGAAGGCTCCAGACCTTTCTTTATGTGATGCTCTGGAGGAAATTAAGGAAAGGAAGAAGCTAATAGACGGGGTTGCAATAACTGGAGGGGAGCCTCTCCTCTTTCCTGCACTGGGCGATTTATTAAAGGAGATAAAAAATCTGGGATTGGAAACAAAGGTTGACACAAATGGGGCATTTCCTAAAAGGCTAAAAAGAATTCTTCCATTTACAGATTATGTGGCAATGGATGTAAAAACTTCTCCTGAAAAATATTCCCTGGCAACCGGTGGAAGATGCAATTTCGCGAGGGTTAAAAAGAGCATGGAGCTTCTATTGAATTCAGATGTTAACTATGAGTTCAGAACCACGCTGGTTCCCGGAATTGTGGACGAAAAGGATGTAAGAAAGATAGTTTCGATGATAAAAAGAGCTAAAAAGTATGCTCTTCAAATGTACAGGCCAGGACGAACTCTTCACCCTGACTTTGTTCCAAAATCCTATTCCAGAAAGAGAATGGAGGAAATGAAGGAAATTGCTAAAAATTTTGTGGGGAATGTAGAGCTGAGAATAAGTTAAAAATGGTTGCGGGGGGTGGATTTGAACCACCGACCTTTGGGTTATGAGCCCAACGAGCTACCTGACTGCTCTACCCCGCTATCCAATTTTATTATACGCTTTCTGTCAAGGTTTTTCTCTTGTCTTCTCTTATATTGAGAAGAAAAAACCTACATAGGCCCTGTAATATGGGTTTTCCCTCATAGAAATCTTCCTGAAATCCAGCCTGAGCTGCAGTACTTCTGAGAAAAATTTCATTTTTACCCCTCCACCCATGGTCGGGAAATAATAAGATGTACGAAGAGGATGAAATTTACCCTTCTCATCACTTATGTTTCCATATCCAATCAGGAAATAAGGGTGGACCCCTGAAAAACTCATCCCTACCTCCCCTGTGAGGGAGAACATTTTTTTATCTGAAGAAACAAGCTTTGAGCCTTCAATTTCAAACCTTGTAAAAGGAAAAAATGATAGTGAAGCAAATACGCCATAGGTAATCCCCTTTGAGTTGGAACCCTCCCCGAAAAACCCACCAATATCTACAGGGAAAGCTAACCCTGTGAATATCAG
>WFSJ01000036.1 GCA_015486055.1 Acidobacteriota bacterium | reverse complement strand
GCATCCAGGGTTGGAAATCCTGCTTCAGCCTGTAATTTCCATCTGACTGGAGATAATAGCCTGCAACTGCTAAGATTTTTTTTCCATTAACCTTTTTCCCTATGAATTCCTTTACCTTTCTGATGAATTCAGGATCTTCAAAGACCTCATCATCGTCTATTAAAACCACTACATCTGAGCTGAGAATATGGGGAACAAGAAGACAGAGATTCCTTATGTTCGAGTACCCACGGAGTTTGAGAATTTTTGCATAATCTTTTTTCTTTGAATCAATAAAGAAGTTTTGAACTTCCCGTAGTTTTGAGTGAGAAAAGAATATGACCTCAATCCCTAAATTCTCCGACTCAACAATGGAAAGGACTTTTTCCTCAACCCTTTCTTCTATGTCCTCGGCAGTTGCTGCAGCTATTATTGCAAGCTCAAAATCCTTATCCTTTAGAATTTTTATGCTCTCCATGGCTCTTTTTAATGTTCCTTCGGAGTCAAGAGGGGTAGGATGGTCATATACGGCATCCCCTTTCTTCCATCCAATCTTCCTCTCCCTTCCCCAGTATGTTGGAATTACCATGGTTATTTTCATTTTACCTCCCTTTGGGGATTCTTGTCCTTGTGTTGTCTGCCTCTTTTACTTATATCACAGGGAAGAGTTCGTGTCAAACAGCGGTTGTGTCTTTTTCTCACTTTGTATTAAATTTCTTTAGAAATTTGTGGAACTCAGGGAAAAATTTTTCGTATAATGTATACGATATAAAAAAAGGAGGGCATTATGCGAAAAGGCCTTTATTATTTCTTGATTCTGGTGATGGGAATTCTCCTTGTTTTCCCTGTAATGGCAAAGGAAAGGAAAACCCTTCAGAAAACCGATTACTCCAGGCTGATTAAACCACTTAAGTGGCGGAACATAGGACCTGCTATAATGGGCGGCAGGACAGTTAATTTCGCTGTTGTTGAATCTAACACCAATATAATCTATGCTGCTATGGGGCCGAGCGGAGTATGGAAGTCCGTAAACGCAGGCTTGACATGGAACCCGGTATTTCAAAAGGAAAACACAGTATCAGTTGGAGCAGTGGCTGTTTCCCAATCCAATCCTGATGTTGTATGGGTAGGAACAGGAGAAGCTACATGCAGGAACAGCGTTTCAATAGGAGATGGTGTTTACAAATCAGAGGATGGAGGAAAAACCTGGAAGAATATGGGACTCAAGAACACTCAGCAAATTTCAAGGATAGTTATTGACCCTAAAAATCCAGATCTTGTCTATGTGGCTGTAATGGGTCATCTGTGGGGAAAAAACAAGGACAGAGGAGTTTACAAAACTTCCGATGGTGGAAGAATATGGAAGAAGGTTCTCTATGAGGGAGATGATGTTGGAATAGCAGATCTTGTTATGGACCCTTCCAATAATTTGGTTCTATATGCTGCAGCATATCAGCATGGTAGAAAACCTTATTATTTTTATAGCGGTGGTCCAAGGAGTGGAATTTACAAGACGACAGATGGGGGAAATACATGGAAGAAGCTCAAAAACGGTCTTCCTGAAGGTGACACAGGAAGAATAGGGCTTGCAATTTCCCGTTCCAATCCTAATGTTGTTTATGCAATTGTTGAGAACAAAAAAGGAGGGATTTTCCGCTCCGATGATAAGGGCGAAACATGGAAAATGGTGGGAAGCAAGAAGACCATGAACAAAGTTGACTCAAGACCTTTTTACTTCAGCCAGATAAGGGTTGATCCTAACAATGAGCTTGTTTTATACTCAGCATCTTTCAGGCTTTATGTTTCAAGAGATGGAGGGAAGAACTTCAAGGTTATATCCAAGGGAACGCATGGGGACCATCATGCTCTGTGGATAGACCCTCATAATTCTCTTCATCTTATAAGCGGAGACGACGGTGGAATAGACATCTCCTGGGATGGAGGGAAGACCTGGTATGATGTAAAAAACATTCCTGCTGCAGAGATTTATCATGTAGGATTTGACAGGAAGAAACCATATAATGTGTTCTGTGGGCTCCAGGATAATGGAAGCTGGATGGGGCCGAGTAATTCAAAAGATTGGGGTGGAATAAAGAATAATCATTGGAGAACTATAGGTGGAGGAGATGGATTTTTCGCCTTTGCGAATCCTGCTGATTCCAACATATTATATGCAGAATCCCAGACAGGAGAGATGATAAGGATTGAGGCCAAAAGGGGATTTGTTTCCCAGGGTGTAAGGCCAGAGGCACCACTTAAGGAAAAACCTTATAGATATAACTGGAATACTCCTATATTGATTTCCCCCCACGACTCAAACACTATTTATATCGGTGCAAATTATCTTTTCCGCTCAAAAGATGGAGGAAGAAGTTGGGAGAAGATAAGTCCTGATCTTACAACAAATAATCCTAAGGAAATAATTGACTCTGGGGGCACAATAACCCCGGATAATACAGGAGCAGAGGTTCATTGCACAATATATGCAATAGCAGAATCGTATCTTGAGCCAGGGGTTATCTGGGTTGGAACAGATGATGGTAATGTTCAGTTAACAAGAGATGGAGGAAAAACATGGGAAAATCTCGTGAAGAACATAAAGCACCTTCCATCTGAGAGCTGGGTCTCCTCAATAGAACCATCTCATTTTGAGGCTGGAACTGTTTATGTGACCTTTGACAGGCATCGCAGCGATGATTTTGCCCCTTATGTTTATATGAGCAGAGATTATGGTAAAACCTGGAAGCGCATTTCTTCAAATCTTCCTGAATTCGGATATGTCCATGTTATAAAAGAAGATCCTGTAAATAAGAATATTCTTTATCTTGGAACTGAATTTGGAATATTCGTTAGCTTTAACAGAGGAAGGGAATGGATCTCCCTCAAGAACAATCTTCCAACAGTAGCTGTAAGAGATATTGCGATTCAACCGGATTATAAGGATTTAATAATCGGCACCCACGGAAGGGGAATATGGATTCTTGATGATATAGCTCCTATGGAAGAGCTTCAGAAAGCTTATAATTCTGATGCTTATCTTTTCCCAATAAGGGAGGCTGAGATGTTTTACCCAAGGCACACCGGAGAATTTTTCAGTAGCTCTGAGTTTGCCGGTAAGAATCCTCCCTTCGGAGCTATAATAAACTTCTACCTCAAGGAGAAGCCAAAGCCAGAAGAGAAAGTTACGCTAAGCATTTATGATAATAGTGGAAAACTTGTGAGGGAATTGAAGATTAAGAAAGCAAAAGAAGGACTTAATAGGGCAGAATGGGATTTAAGGTTTGCACCAGCCCTTGAGAAACTTCCAAAGCAGATGAAAGATATACTGAAGGAATTCGGGATGAGGGGAGGTCCAAAAGGAGCCTTCGTTCTTCCGGGGGAGTATACGGTTGAACTTAAAGCTGGGGATAAATCCATGAAGCAAAAGGTAAAAGTTTCTTCCGATCCTGTCCAGGATTACCCTGTAGAGGAAAGAAAAATGAAGCAGCAGTATATTTCTCAGCTTAATTCTATGCTCAACAGGGGAATTATGATGGCTGTTTCAGTAAATAAAATAGATAAGCAGATTGCCGAGCTTGATAAAAGAGTTCAGAAGGAGAAGGGGGTTCCCAAGGAGATAAAGGATAAAATTAAGGAAATAAAGGATAAGATAAAGCCATACAGAAAGATGTTTTCCTTTGAAAGGTCAGCTTTTACCCAGATAACACTTGAGCAACTTCTAAGAGGTGGAGACTTTCCTCAGAGGCTTTTTGGTCTCCAATATAGAATAAACAGTTATCCAGGGAAACCAACCAAAATTCAGATAGAGGAAATGAAAGAACTGCAACAGAAGGAAGAAAAAGTAATGAAAGATGTGATGGAAATAGTGAGAAAGGATGTTCCTGAGCTCAATTCCATGCTTCACAAAGTCAATTTCCCATACATAAAGCTTCCGTCCTTTAGTAAGGGGAAGTAATTATCGGTTAGACTTTCCAGTCTTAAAAGCAAAAATTTGTATCCGGGAATTTTCATGCATGTGACATAAACAATAAGGATTTTCGCCTTTTATGGACTGTAGTAAAATTCTATTGGAGGTATGAAATGAGCTATAAGGGAATTTCTGATTTCAGGAGCGATACAGTGACAAGGCCAACCGAGAAGATGAGAGAAGCAATGTATAAGGCTGAGGTAGGAGATGATGTTCTTGGAGATGACCCAACCGTTATAAGACTTGAAGAACTTGCTGCAGAAAAGCTTGGGAAGGAATCAGCACTTTTCGTCCCATCCGGCACTATGGGTAACACAATAGCAATAAAGGTTGCAATTCCCCAGGGGACTGAGGTCCTTCTTGAGGAAAAGAGCCATATTTATAACTTTGAGTGCGGAAACATCTCAAGAATAGTAGGGGCTCTTCCAAGGCCCATAAAATCAAGCAGGGGAAAAATCCCCTTAGAGAGCCTTGAGTTCAATTTTCACCGAGGGGAAAGAGCTCATATTCCTGATACAGCAGGGATAACTCTTGAGGATACGCATAATTACTGGGGTGGAGCAGTGCTTGAACCCGAGTATCTAGCACAGGTGAGCAAATTCGCAAAGAAAAAAGGAATACATTTTCACCTTGATGGTGCGAGAATATTCAATGCAGCAATAGCACTTTCTGTGGATGCTAAGGAGCTTGCAAAGCATGCTGATTCAGTAATGTTTTGTCTTTCCAAGGGTCTTGGAGCACCGATAGGTTCAATGCTTGCTGGAACGAAAGAATTTATAGAGAGTGCCAGACTTGTAAGAAAATTTCTCGGGGGAGGAATGAGACAAGCAGGGGTGATAGCCGCTGCAGGAATTGTAGCCATTCAGGAAATGATCGATCGCCTTGGCGATGACCATATCAGGGCTAAAAAACTTGCCCTTGGAATTTCAGAAATTGAAGGGATAATTATAGATCCTCAGGAAGTTCAGACTGATATAGTAATCTTTGAGGTGGATCCTGAAAAGCTAAGTGTAGAAGAATTCCTTGAAGAACTCGGGAAAAGGGGCGTTCTTGCTCTTTCTTTTGGCCCAGGGAGAGTGAGAATGGTCACCCACAAGGATATAGACGATAAGGACGTAGAAAGAGCTATAAAAACTGTAAAAGAAGTGATGAAGCAATAAGGCAATATTAAGGACTGAGAAAATTAATGGTAGCTTGCGATTTTAGCTTTATAGGTGAAAAAGTTTAGAGAAGACGATGAGAAGAACAAGAATAAGAGCAATGCTTACAAGAGTGGCTTGAAATAAAGAGAAACTTTTTTTGAGGATGGTGTAACCAAGAAAAACAACAATAATTGGAAGGATAAGGGCATTGGCAATCTGGGCAAGGATTATAAGCTGAAGAGGGTTTACAGGAAAGAAGACCGAAGACAGGCCGAAAAGCACTATCACAGAAGAAATAACTCTGAAAGATAAAGAGTTTTCCTTAAGTCTTAGCACGCCTCTTAAAAGCCACGCTGCAGCATATGGAGCAGTGATTGCAGAGGAAAGCCCTGCTGCAAAAAGCCCTATACAGAACGCATTCTTTGCGGAACTTCCAAGGAGAGGTTTCAACTGAATCGCCATTGTAGCAGCTGAATTTATCTTTATTCCCTGAACAAAAAAGGCTGCTGCAGAGGTTACTATTATTGACGCTGTTATTACAACCCCAAGGGATATAGAAATCCCAAGGTCCTTTCTCATTTCACGTTTTTCTCCTCTTTTCCATCCTTTAAGAACAACAGAAGAATAGAGGAAGAGATTATATGGAACCACTGTAGTCCCAAGAAGGGCTGTTGCTATGGATTTTGAACCTTTTGGAAAAGATGGGACAAGTCCTCTAATCATCTCAAAAGTCCCAGGTCCTGCCTTTATTGCAGTTACCAGAAATGAAAGGCTCATAAGACCAACAAGGCCCATCAGGAAACTCTCTATTGCTTTGTATTTCCCTTTCCATAAGAAGAAAATCGCAATTGCAGAAACGATAAAGGCCCAGAGTTTTCCAATATGATAGAATCCATCAAGTCCGATGTAGGCTCCTGTTATATTCCCTGCCTCGTATGCTGCAGCACCAAGGACAATTGCAAAAACAGCAACGGATGTAAAAGCTATATTTGCAAGTTCTGAGCCTGTTGTTTTCATTAAAGCCTGTGAAAGGTCCTCTCCTTGCTCAAGAGAAAACCTTCCTGCCATCTCCTGAAGGACGAATGCAAGGGCTCCTGAGATAATAACTACCCAGAGGAGGTAGAACCCGAAGCTCGCGCCTGCGAAGGAGGCTGATGTCACTGTACCAGGTCCTATGAAGGCTGCTGTTATCAGAAATCCAGGACCAAGCTTAATCTTTTTCCCCATATCCTCCCCCTCCAGGGGTTTCTATTATTAAAATATCTCCTTTCTCCGCTGAGATGTTGACTTTTGAAGGAAGCTCAAATTTCTTCCCTTTTTTTATGATGAAGTTTTTCCCTATTTTTCCTGACTTTCCTCCGAATATTCCATAAGGAGCATGCCTTCTTCTCTCGCTCAATATGCTTATTCTTGCGGGTTTTTTGAATCTGTATTCCCTTATTATTCCATCCCCTCCCCTGTGTTTTCCATAGCCTCCTGAACTTTTCCTCAATTCATATTTCCTTATCTCAACAGGCATTCCTTGTTCCATTACTTCCACAGGGGTGTTGAGGGAATTCGTCATGTGGGTGTGAACTCCTGATGCTCCATTTTCCTGCGATGTTGCTCCTGCTCCTCCCCCAATTGTTTCGTAATAAGCAAATCCCTCTCCTCCAAAGGACACATTGTTCATCGTTCCCTGACTTGCTGCAGCAGCCTTTTCTGGGATCATCTTTGAGAACGCCCCAAACAGGACATCAACGATTCTCTGAGAGGTTTCAACATTCCCTGCTGCAACTGCTGCGGGTTTTTTGGGGTTCAAAAGATTTCCCTCCGGTATCTTGAGCTTTATAGGTTTCAAAAGTCCTGAATTCACCGGTAATTCCTCTCCTATTACTGTTTTAAGTACATAGAGTAGAGCAGATGCGACAATTGCAGGATTTGCATTCATTCCTCCTTTTGTCTGCGGAGCTGTTCCTGTAAAATCAACGTTCAAAACCCCATCTGTCTTTTCTATACAAACCCTTATTGGAATATCCTTATTTCCAAACCCATCATCATCAAGAAAATCTTCAAAGCAAAATTTCCCCTCAGGAAGCCTCTGAATTTTTTTATCAAGCATTACTCTTGAATATTCCACAAGATGATGGGAATATTCTATCGATTTTTTGCCTCTTTTCTCAAGGAGTTCTTCTAACCTGATCACTCCCTTTCTGTTTGCTGCTATTTGCGCCTTGAGATCGGCTTCCCTTTCTTCCGAGCTTCTGCAATTTGAAAGGATCAACTTTAAAATATCCTTCCTTAACCTGCTTTTTTCCTCTATTTTTACAGGGGGAATGATCAAGCCTTCCTGGAATATCTCCTCTGCAAGCGGCATTGAGCCGGGCTGCATCCCTCCGACATCAGCATGGTGAGCCCTGTTTGCAACGAGGAACACAGATTTTCCCTTATAAAAGACAGGCGAAATCATGGTTATATCAGGAAGATGAGTTCCCCCAAGGTAAGGGTCGTTCAGTATAACAGTGTCTCCTTCCTCTATATTTACAACCTTAAGGGCAGAGCGAACGCTGTAGGGCATGGCTCCAAGATGGACGGGAATATGGGCTCCAAGGGCAAAACTTTCAGCATCTGAGGTAAAAAGAGCAGCTGAATAATCCTGCCTTTCTTTTATATTAGGAGAAAATGCAGAGAGTTTGAGGACAGTTCCCATCTCTTCCGTTATTGATATGAAGATATTTCTAAAGACTTCAAGTTCCACAGGGTCAAACATTGCCTCTCCTTATCCTTATTTCCCCGTATTTTCCCACAGTGCCAAAGTATGCCGGGGGGATAAATATTGTTCCATCAGAGGATGCTGCAATAGATGGTCCCTGAAGTTTTTCCCCTGCTCCAAGCTCCGCTCTTTTGTAAAACTTTGCATGGAGAGTTTCGCCTTTAAAAAATATTTTCTTAATCTTGAACTCAGCATCATTTTTTGATTTCAATTCAGGAATAGGGGGTTTTTCTGTTATTCCAATAGCTCTCAACCTTAGGTTTACAATCTCCACAGGGCTTTTCTGGGTGTGAAAGTAAAGCCTTTCGTGGGCGTGTTCAAACCTTGCCTTAAGAGCTTCAGGGTCCGGGATGTATGGAACCGATATTTCGTATCCCTGGCCTCTGTATCTCATTTCAGCAAATCTCTGGACCATTATTCTTTGCTTTTCTATCCCCATTGACATAAGATTTTCCTCAGCCTCATCTTCCATTTCTCTAAACCTTTTTTCTGCCTCTGAAATGGAGCTCTCTGCGATTTCCACTAAAATGGATTTCGTATATTCCCTCACAGCATTTGCAAGAAGCATCCCGAAGGCTGAAAATACGCCTTGGTACGGTGGGATTACCGTCTCCCTTATTCCCATTCTCTCTGCAAGCTCCGCAGCAACAATTCCACCTGCTCCACCAAAGGCGAAAAGATGAAACTCCTTAGGATCCTCCCCTCTCTCAAGGCTTACCACCCTGAGAGCCCTCTCCATCTTTGCAAGAGAAACCTCAAGTATTCCCTGGGCGGTGCTGTAAATATCCTTTGAGGTATTTTTTGCGATTTTTTCTATGGTTTTGAAGCTTCGCTCCAGATGAATATAGAGATTCCCTCCAAGGGGAACTTCCTCTGGTATCCTGCCGAGGACAGCAAGGGCATCTGTTATAGTAGGAATTTCGGACTTCCCGTAGCATGCAGGTCCTGGGTCTGCACCTGCACTCTTGGGACCTACCTTCAATGCTCCCCCTTCATCAATGTAAGCGATAGATCCTCCCCCTGCTCCAACGGTCTGAATTTCTATCATTGGAATCCTTAGGGGCAGATGTGAAAGAATCGCAGTTCTCGTTATCGCTGGTTGTCCTTTTATTAAAGAAACATCTGTTGAAGTTCCTCCCATATCAAGGGTGATTATATTGTTCAAGGAAAGGAGGGAACCGAGATTATGGGAGGCTATAACGCCTCCTGCTGGGCCTGAGAGAAGGGTCAGAACAGGTAGAGTTTTAGCCATGTCGGCGGATATATATCCGCCTGCAGAATTCATTATGTTGATTTTTCCCTTGAGATTTTCCTTTAGTTTTGATATATATTCCTCTAATATAGGGAGAAGTGATGCATTTAGTGCAGTTGCAACAGCCCTTTCGTATTCTCTGTGCTCCATTAGAACCTCATGGGACACAGAGACTTTAAAGAATTTTGAGAGCTTTTCCTTTGCCCTTTTTTCATGATGAGGATTTTTGTAGGAATGGAGAAAGAGAACTGCTACAGCTTCTGTACCATTCTGTTTCAGTTCTTGAGCAAGCCTTTTAAGCTCTTTAAGATCAATTGGAATTTCTATACTTCCATCAGCTCTTGTCCTTTCTCTTAGTGCAAAGCAGAGCCCTTCTGGAATTATCCCTGGTGCTTTTTCTGGATTTAGAGAGTAGAGATTAATCCTTGTCTGTCTGCCTATCTGAAGAATATTTCTGAAACCTTTCGTTGTTATAAAAGCTGTTTTTGCTGTCTTACCCTCTAAGAAAGCATTGGTCGCAACAGTTGTTCCATGGATTAGAAAAACAGGCTTCTTTCCGACCCCTTTTAGAACAGCAAGAGCAGGATTTTCAGGTATTGAAAGGAGCTTTTTTATTGTTAGTTTTCCATTTTCAAGAAGGACAAAATCCGTAAATGTTCCTCCTGTATCCACTCCGGCTCTTTTCATACTCACAGATTACCATTTATTCTTCTCTTTGCAAAAACAATTATTGATCTCTCATATTAATTTGACAATTTGGTCCTTTAAGCTTACACTTTTTTAGATTAATAAGCAGATATTTATTCCAGTGTTCTATGAAAACTTTTATCACCTCTTTGGGAATTTGATTATAAATTGTCTCCTTAAGGGGTGAAATAAGATAAAAAATATTAAAAGGAGAGAGAAATGACACAGGCAAAATCTGGTGATACTGTAAGGGTAAACTATACGGGAAGGTTAGATGATGGAACGATGTTTGATACATCCGTGGATGGAAAACCTTTAGAGTTTAAAATAGGGGATGGCCAGATAATCCCTGATTTTGAAGAGGCTGTGATTGGGATGAGCCCAGGAGAGTCAAAAACAGTAAAAATACCATCGGAAAGGGCATATGGTACTCATCAGAAGGACCTCGTTATAGTCGTTAACAGGAAAGAAATTCCTCCGAAAATTAAGCCCAAAGTAAATCAACAGCTTCAATTAACCCATCCAGATGGCCGTTCATTTATAGTAGTAGTAACTGATATTACAGAAGAGACAATAACATTAGATGCAAATCATCCTCTGGCAGGCAAGGACCTCACATTTGATATTCAGCTTGTAGAAATAGTATAAACTCAAAAGCAGAGGAAGAAATTTCTGATATGATTCTTAAGTATTTATGGTGAAACTATGTTTTTACAAGAGATACTTGAGGGAATAATGCAACCTCTGATATATAGTTATAAGACAGATTAAAGCAAAGAATACCATTATGTAAAATGCGAATGGATAGAAAAATAGAGCTATTGTTATTACCATGAATTTTTCAAGTCTACCCACGAGGCCGATCTCGCAGTTCTTTCCTGATAGGCTTTCTGCCCTTGCCCTCACATAGCTTGTCATAATTGATAGGAAAAAATCAGTGAAGGAAAGCCACAATGGAATAAGTCCTGAAAACCCCAGGGCAAG
>WFSJ01000035.1 GCA_015486055.1 Acidobacteriota bacterium | reverse complement strand
GGATTTCCGTGGGGAAGCCTTGGATACACTGCAGTTGGTGATCTCCCATTTATCCAATATGCTTCAATCGGCGGGGTAAGGCTTCTGGGACTGTTCATGGTTTTTCTTGCCGTTCTCCTCGTAAGGAAAAAATACTGGATTTTTATTTTTCTCCTGATTTCCCTACACATAGGGGGAATTTTTATGATAGGTCCTTACGATAGAGGAAAATATAAAGTGGCTCTTTTTCAGTCATCATGGGATTTTAGGCCCCCTTTCAGCCAGGAAAAATCCAACAAGGTATTCATTAAATATATGAAAATGGCAGATGAAGCATCAAAAAAAGGCATTGACCTGATGGTATTTCCTGAAACAACGGTCCCATATATATATCTTTCTTCTCCCCAGTGGCTCCAGTTCTTTAAAGATAGGGCAAAAGAATGGAATGCTTATGTAGTTTTTCCATCCACTGAGACTTCTGAAGGAAAGTTTTACAATTCCACCTTTGTTTTCTCTCCTGAGGGAAAGTTATGGATATACAGAAAGATCCATCTTGTCCCATTCGGCGAATACAATCCTCTCTCATTCCTTCGCAGGCTCATTCCAAGGATCGCAATGGAGGTGGGGGATTATTCTCCTGGCAAAAGGATAAGGCTTGCTGTGATGAAGGGTCATAAGTTCGCTACCCCAAGCTGTTATGAGGCAATATTTCCCATGCTTATAAGGAGGATGGTCGGAAAGGGAGCTGAGTTCCTCGTAAACACCACGAATGATGCATGGTATGGAAGAACTCCTGCCCCATATCAGCATTTTATGCAGGCAAGGGTAAGGGCTGTTGAAAACAGAAAATATCTTCTGAGAGCTGCTTCATCCGGCATTTCTGGGATAGTAGATCCGTACGGAAGAATCCTCAAGATGAGCCGGATCTACAAGACAGAGACGATAATTGGAAAATTCTCTCCAAAAGCAGATAAAACTTTGTTCGTGGTTCTTTCTCCATATCTTGATTTGCTCTACTTGACCCTGACTTTTATTTTCCTTATTATATCAGTTGTAAGGAGGTCATCATGGAAGTTTACGAAGCGGAAAGGAAGCTTGAAAAATTCAAGGAAAAATATGAAAAACTAAGGGGGTATCTTTGACCCTGAAAAAATAAGGAAGGAAATAGAAAAAATAGACAAGGAGCTCTCTTCTCCAAATCTGTGGAGCGAAAATCCAGAAAAGGCAAGGAAACTCGGGGGGAGGAAAAAAGTCCTTGAGGATAGATTAAATTCTTACATTCGGATGAAGGATGCCGTAGAGGATGCAGAACTTCATGTGGAACTCTACGAAGAAGTGGAACTAAAGGAGCTGGAAGCCTCAATAAAAAGACTTGAAGAAATTATAGAGGAAGAGGAGGTAAAGAATCTCTTCACAGAAGACGACGAGATGAGAAATGCCCTTCTGACAATACATCCTGGGGCAGGGGGCACGGAGAGCCAAGATTGGGCGCAGATGCTTTTGAGGATGTATCTTAGATGGGCAGAGGAAAAGGGATATAAGGCAGAGCTTCTCGAACTTCAGGAAGGTGATGAGGCTGGTATAAAAAGCGCGACAATAGATATTCAGGGTACATATGCCTTCGGCCTTCTCCAGGGGGAGTCAGGAATCCACAGGCTTATAAGAATTTCACCATTTGATGCAAACAAAAGGAGACACACATCGTTTTCATCTGTTTTCGTTTATCCTGAAATTGAGGAGGATGTTAAGGTTGATATTGACCCAAAAGATCTCAAGATAGATACATTCAGGGCTTCCGGACATGGAGGGCAACATATTAACAAGACGGATTCAGCAGTGAGAATAACCCATATTCCTACAGGAATAGTAGTATCTATCCAGAATGAAAGGTCCCAGCATAAAAATAAGGCAACTGCTATGAAAATTCTTCGCTCAAGGCTTTATGAAATGGAGAAAAAGAAAAAAGAGAAAAAGATGGAAAAACTTGAAAAAAGCAAGAAGGACATATCTTGGGGAAATCAGATAAGAACTTATGTCCTCTACCCTTACAAGGCAGTCAGGGACCATAGGACAGGAATAGAAATTCCTCAAGCAGACAAAGTCCTTAACGGAGAGATAGATATCTTTCTTAAAGAGTTTCTCTTTAAAATGAAGTCAAAGGAAAGAACTTCTTCGGTTCAACCCAAGAACAAATTGACAACTTAAAAAATCTCTTACAAATTCTTCGGAGTTTTAGAGAGAATAGGAGGCCGCCCAAAGGACAACCCCTTGATTTTCACTTTCCCACTCTTTCCTTCAGGGTTTTTCCTGGTCTGAAAACAGGATAGCTCCTTGCAGGTATTCTCATTTTCTTACCTGTGGCAGGATTCCGTCCTTCCCTTGCACTGCGGTGACGAGTATGGAAGCTTCCGAAACCTGGAATTATTACCTTTCCTCCGGCATCTAACTCTTCTGCTATAATTCCCTTTCCCGGACGAGCATCGAAAATTGTGCTAATAACTTCCAGGGCCTTTACCTGAGAAAGACCGGTTTGTTCCGCAAGTCTTTTTGCAAGTTCTGTCTTAGTCATGTTACCCCCTATAAAATTTTCTCATTAATCTTATACACAATTTTTACTGAAAGGTCAAGTGATAACTTATTTTGAGGATTTTTCCTCTTTCCAGAAGGAAAGGCAAGAAGAAATTAACGCCTGAACTCTTCTCATGACTAATTTAGAAAACTCATGTAAATGGGGATTAAATTGGGTGTAAAATTACATTATGAAGGTTGCCATTGTAAGAGTGAGGGGAAGTTTTAAGGACTCAATCCTTAAAGGTTTATCCTATCTATTCCCATCCTACAAGGCCTGGCTTAAGAAATACTTCAGGGGAAAATTCGCATCTCTTAAAGTTAACACTCTTTCCGGGAAATTGCTTTCCACGACCCCACAACTTTCCCTTTCCTTAGCTCAGATCATCCTTGAGGCTTTTGGAGATGAGGTTGCAGTTTGGGACAGGCAAGAGGAGGAGATGAAGAGAGCGGGATACGACATCAAGAGGAGAGGAAGTCTCAAGGTGATTGCAACGGATTCTCCAAGGGTTGGATACGGCAGGTTAAGAGTCAATGGGGATATTGGTTCACTTTTTTCCAAGATACAGGAATATGCTGACTCCTCTGTTTCCTTAGCTGTTCTGAAGGACCATGATTTAGCAGGGGTTACTCTCTCAATGAAGAATTACTATGGTGCAGTTCACAATCCAAACAAATATCACGATAATGGGTGCGACCCATTTATTCCCGAACTTTTCTCCTGTGAGCCAGTGGTTACAAAGCACAGGATGTCAATAATAGATGCTACAAAGGTTCAGTTTCACAGGGGCCCTTCCTATCATGTCAGGTGGTATGCAAAGCCTGGACTTTTAATAATGGGAGAAGACCCTGTAGCAGTGGACCATCTCGGCTGGAAAATGATAGAAAAATTAAGGGCAAAAGCAGGCCTCCCTCCTCTTAAAAATGAGAACAGGGAGCCTAAATGGATATTTACAGCAGAGAAAATGGGACTTGGAAGCACTAAATACGAAGTGGAGGAAATATGAAAAGAAGGGATTTCATAAAAATCTTAGGGGGAACCCTTGTTTTTCCTGTAATAGAGGTCCCAAAACTAAAAGGTCAAAGCCCTAATCACGTCAGCTCTCTTTCCTCCCACGAGGCAAGATATTACAAAAAGCTTCCCGATAGACGCATTCAATGCCTTCTCTGTCCAAGAAAATGTATTGTTGGAGATAAGGAAAGGGGATACTGCGGAGTTAGAGAAAACAGAGGGGGAAAATACATAAGCCTTGTCTATGGAAAAGCATGCTCTATAGCCATAGACCCCATTGAAAAAAAGCCGTTTTTCCATTTTCTGCCCGGAAAAAATGCCTTTTCTATGGCAACAGCAGGTTGCAATGTAAACTGTAAGTTCTGTCAGAACTGGCAGATTTCTCAGGTAAGACCTGAGGAGGCAAGATCACTTAACCTTCCTCCCTCAAAAATAGCCTCACTGGCCTACAGATACATGGCTCCCATAATAGCTTATACATACACAGAGCCAATAATCTTTGTTGAATATATGCTTGATACTGCAGAGCAGGCATCAAAGCTTGGGATAAGGAATGTTATTGTTACAGGGGCCCATGTTAATCCCGAGCCCTGGAAGGATATATTGAACGCGATGGATGGAGTAAAAATTGACCTTAAAGCTTTTACAGAGGATTTTTACAGAAAAATCGTAAGGGGTCATCTAAAGCCAGTTCTCAATGCAATAGTTGCAGCTGCGAAAAGCGGGAAATGGCTTGAGATAGTGTATCTTGTTATCCCAACCCTCAATGATAATATGGACGATATAAAGAGAATGAGCCGCTGGCTTGTAAGAGAAGTGGGGAAAGACGTCCCCCTTCACTTCTCAAGATTTTTCCCTATGTATATGCTAAAAAATCTCCCTGCAACTCCAGTGAAAACCCTCGAAAGGGCAAGGGAAATTGCCATGTCCGAGGGTATGAAATTTGTTTATGTTGGTAATGTTCCAGGGCATCCAGGAGAAAGCACTTACTGCCCTAAATGCGGGAAAACAGTAATAAAGAGGGTTGGCTACAAGATAAAAGAGATTCACATAAAAAATGGGAAGTGCGAATACTGTGGAGAACCGATACCAGGCGTTTGGTCTTAGCTTCGCTGCAGGGTTTGCTTCCTTTTCAGCCCAGATAATTTATCTGAGAGAAGTTCTTTCCCTTCTCCCACAAAATGAGGTAATAATTTCCTTTTATTTTGCTATTTACCTTCTCGCGAGCGGCGCAGGGGCATATATTCTAAGGAGAGTAAATTACAGAAAACTTTTCCTTTGGTTTACCCCTTTTTTCCTCATTTCCCTTTTATCCTTAAGGCCCATCCTTAAATGGAGTATTTATGTCCCTGGTCAGCTTCCTCCTTTAAAGGTTTATATAATAGCACTTTTAATTTTGATTCCATTTTCTTTAGTCAGCGGTGGTTTTTTTTCCTCCCTTTCGGATGAATTCAGAAAACCTGCCCTTGTATATGGAGCGGATGCAATAGGCTCATTCACAGCAGCTTTATTCCTTTATCTTTTCTTTCTTCCGAGATTTCCCTCCTATATTTCCGCTTCCTTTGCGACAGCGATATTCCTGCTTCTAATGCTTCTCTTTAAGCTGAGGACTCAGGCTATTCTGGCTCTCCTCCTTGCTGTTCCTCTCCTTTTTCTTGAGAGGCCAAGCTGGAGCAGGCTTTTTTCCCCTTTAAAACTCGTAGAGGAAAAGGAATCCCCTTATGGAAAGATTACTCTTACAGAATATAACGGAGTTTATACAATATGGGAAAACGGGGAGAAATTATACGACTTTCCTCCAACCCCTGCAGAAAAGCTATCCTATTTGCCCCTTATAAATGGAGGTAAAAAAGTGCTTCTTATAGGGGGAGGCGGGAGATGCCTTAAGTACTTAAAGAAAGTAAAAGGAATTGAGGTAACTTATGTTGAGCCGAATCCAGCCCTAACAGAAGTTGCCAGGAGATTCTTCAATATGAAAGGAGTAAAGATCGCCCTTACAGATGGCAGGGAATTCGTAAGGAAAACAAGGGAAAAATTTGACCTTGCAATAATTGACCTTCCTCCTCCTACATCTTCCTCTGCCACGAGATTTTACACAGTGGAATTTTTCTCATCCCTCAAAAGAATTTCCCTGAGAGTTGCCCTATCCCTTGCATCGGGAAATTATTATTCAGATGTTGACTCAAAGATAATAAGCTCCGTATACTATTCAGTGAAAAGAGCTTTTCCTGTGGTTAAGGCTGCCCCTGGTAATCAGCTCGTTTTGATAGGTTCGTCAAAGGACTTTAACCTTAGCCCTGAGTCTTACGAGAATTTCCTGAAAATTAATTCAATAACGCCTGAGATTTACTTCCCAATTCAGCTCTCCTTTGAAACAAATGAGCTTGAAATGGAGAAATTCCACTCAGCAATAGTAAAAACTGAGCCCAACACCGATGGGAAACCTGTATCCTATGTTTTCAGCCTTGTAAAGTGGATAAGACATTATTCCCCTGGATTTCCAATGGTTAGAAAAAATTTTTTATGGCTTTTGCCCCTCGCATTCTTCCTGATTCTCCCATTTTTTAAGTCCACCCCTTCCCTTTCAATGGGAATGATAAGCTTCTCTGCCTTTGCCTACGAGCTCCTCCTTCTCCTCCTATTTCAATATCAGAGAGGGTATTTCTACCTTCAGGTCAGCCTTCTTGCTGGCCTTGTCATGTTTGCCCTTGGTCTTGGTTCAATATTCTTCAAGAAAAAATACTCAATAATAATCCTTGCCTTACTCCCAATTTTAATAATTTTAGTTCAAAAACCCTCGCTTGCAATTTTTTACACCCTGTTCTTTCTCTTAGGATTCCTGGAAGGGGGAAGCTTTGGGTTCCTTTCGGGAAAAACGAAGAACTTCTCCTCTCTTTATTTCTCCGACCTTCTCGGCTCCTCAATATCTGGTTTCTCCATTGGATTGGTTCTTGTCCCTTTTCTTGGCTTCAGGGGATGCCTCATTGGGATATTCCTCATCCTTGTCTCGGCTGCATTTGGATTCAAAAAGATGAAAACATAAATTCGCATTGGGAAAAGAGAATTCAGTGGAGTGAGGCGAGTTTGCTGGGGGGATAGAGAGAAATCCCTCCTAACCTCCCTTCACGAAAGGGAGGAATAGAAAGAGAGGAAAATAGAAGTAAAAAATCCGCCCTAACCTTCCTTTACGAAAGCAGGGAATTTAAGCGAATAGAAAAATAGGGAATAAGGGAAATCCTCATATTTCCCCTCTCTTTAGAGGGGGGGACTAAGGGGGAAGTATAAAAATCCCTCCTCAGTTTTTGCTTCAAGGAAGAAGAAAAAGGAGAGATTTTTTCTCTGGACGAGATAAAAAAGGAATTGAACCTGTAATAGATGTATGAAGTAAATTTTACAAAATCCGCTAAAGAAAGCCTTTTCAGAATTGATCGAAAAATAGCCGCAAGGATAACAAAAAAGGTAGAATGGTTGGGAGAAAATTTTGATCTTAAATTCTATAAGCAAGGGTTGGAGATTGGAGGGTAATCTATATTGTGGAGAGGGAAGGACTCAAAATAACTATTCATTTTGTAGGACATAGAAGGGATATCTACAAATAATAATTGGCCTTCACGATGCAAGATCTACCTTCTTTTTATGAAAGAATTTCCTCTACAAGATAGAATTTTCCAGGGGGAGTAATAAGAAGAATTCCATCCGCTATGCCTTCAATCTCTGCGAGAAGTTCCCTTGCTATCGAAACCCCTTCCTTTTCTGCTTCTCTACCCCTTTTCCCTTCCATTCTTTTTAGATATTTTTCAGGAATTGCAATTCCTGGAACTTCATAATGCAGATATTCAGCATTTTTAAATGAGAAAAGTATGATTATGCTGACAATAACAGCAATCCCTTTACCTTTTATTTTCTCTATCCTTACGCTAATTTCATCTATGTTGAAGATTGGTTGTGTTATGACAAAGTGGGCACCTTTGGCTATCTTTGCCTCAACTCTCTGGAGTTCCTTTTCCCTGTCTCCTCCGGCTCCCATCCCAATTCCTATAAAAAACTGCGTCTGTTTTCCCACCGGGCTTCCAAGGAGGTCAACTCCATGATTCAAAGACGACATAAGCTCCACGAGTCCCTCTGACGTCAGGTCATAAACTCCTGTTGCAAATGGATAGTCCCCGATTGACGGGGGATCTCCTCCTATGGCAAGGAAGTTTTCAAGACCCAAGGCAGAGGCCCCGAGAAGGTCTGATTGAATTCCAAGTATATTTCTGTCCCTGCATGTATAATGAACAATTATCTCTTTTCCAAGGGAATCTTTAAGGAGTTTTCCAGTAGATATTGAAGACATCCTCGGTCTTGCCATTGGGCTGTCCGAGACGTTTATTGCATCTATATATTTTGAGTAGGGCTCTATACTCCTGAGAAATTTTTCAAAATCAGGGTCCTTTGGCGGGTCAACCTCAATAGATAAAACTTTTCCTGTGCGAAGTTTTTCCCTGAGTTTTGATTCTATCTTCTCCTCCTTTCTTACATTCCTTCTCTCTACGATTTCAACTCTTTTCCTCTTTCTCTTTTTTGGCTTTAGCCCTTCAATACTCCGGCTTAAAAGTCTTATATGTTCAGGGGTGGTTCCGCAACATCCTCCTGTAACTTTCACCCCCGAGTTCAGAAACCTCCTCCCGTATTTTGCAAAGTATTCAGGATTATAAGGATAGTAAAACTTTCCCTGAATGAAACGGGCAAGTCCTGCATTTGGCATTGCAGAAAGTTCTTTTTCTGTAACTGAAGCCATTTTCCTGACTGCTTCGTAAACATTTTTCGGGCCCGCTCCACAGTTTGTGCCGATAACATCCGCTTCTGTAGAGCTAAGTTTCAATCCAGCCTCATAGGGGTTTCTTCCAAAAATAGTGAGTCCACTGTTCGGAAAGGACATCTCAGCTATTATAAACAGGTCATCCTTGACCTTTCTTGCTACATTAATCCCTATTAGAAGTTCCTCCAGACAGGAAAATGTCTCAAAGATTATAAGGTCCACTCCACCTTCAAGAAGAGACTCTATTTGTTCCCTCATGATTTCGGCTATCTCCTCATCCCTAAGCCTTCTCTCCCTGTCAAGAGGTCTGGATACAGGCCCTATGGAACCTGCAACAAAAGCCCTGTCTCTTGCAACCCTTTTTGCTATTCTTGCCCCATAATAGTTTATCTCCCTTGTCTTTGCGGCAAGGTCATAATATTCACCAAGTATAAATCTGTTAGCTCCAAAGGTGTTGGTTGTCATGACCTCTGCTCCTGCCTCAATATATTCCCCGTGAATTTCCATCAGGATTTCAGGCATTGATATATTTAGTTCATCATAGCAATGACCTTTTGGGACTCCTTTTGCATATATCTGAGTCCCAATGGCCCCGTCAAAAAGAATGAAATCTTTACTGTCAAAGAAATCCCTGAATTTCATTTGCTCTCCCCTGAAAGCTTCTCTATTTTCCTGATTGCATCCATTGCATCTTTACAGTAAGCATCAGCACCTATTTCCCTTGCAAAAGATGGAGTTACAGCAGCTCCTCCAACTACCACCTTTATTTCAGGAGCCATTGAGTCCCTTAGCTTTACCACTTTTTCTATTTCATCCATTGTAGTTGTCATAAGAGAGGAAACACCTATGAAATCAGCCTTCTGGCTGCAGGCAGTTTTCACAATTTCTTCTGCTCCGGTATTTTTCCCGAGGTCCAAGACCTCATATCCGTAATTTCGCAGAACAAGTGATGCTATATTCTTTCCTATATCATGAAGATCTCCTTTTACAGTTGCAATAACAATCTTGAGTTTCCTTTTTGCTTTTCCCTCTGTCCCGAGAAAAGGAGCAAGAACTTTTGAAGCCTTCTCCATAGCCTCAGCAGAAAGAATGAGTTGTGGAAGAAAATATATTTTTTTCTCGTAATATTCACCTACCTTTTTTAAAGCAGGGGATAGAATCTTTTCAAGAATATCAAAACCATTTTCCCCCTTTTTAATTAAGACTTTTGTCAACTCTTCTGCCTTCTTCTCCTCTCCTTCAATAATAGCGTAAAAAAGCTCATCTTCCGGGGCATTGGATTTAAAATCCCTTTTCTCTTCAACTTCTATTTCTAATTCCTTCCCAAATTTCTCTATGTAAAAACGCATTCCTCTATCCCTTGCAAGGATAGCATCACACGCTTTTATAACAGAACAAAGATTCTCATCAAGAGGATTTAAAATTGCAGAGTCAAGCCCTCTTTCCATGGCCATAGGTAAAAATGAGGAGTTAAGAAGCTTCCTTCGAGGAAGTCCAAATGAAAGGTTTGAAAGCCCAACGACCGTGTGGATTCCAATGGATTTAATCATCTCTATAGCTTTTAGAGTTTCTATGGCATTTTGCTGAGAAGTAGAAATTGTAAGGACAACAGGGTCTGCAAGAATGTCCTCTTCATGGAGCCCGAAATCAAGAGCCATTTTGTAAAGTCTCTCTATTATCCTTACCCTATCCTTTGCTTTCTCAGGAATTCCCTCCTCATCCATGGCAAGAAGAATAACAGAGGCGCCATACTTATTAGCAAGGGGAAAAAAGCTCTCATAGGAGTTCCTCTCACCGTTTACAGAATTTATAACTGCTTTTCCTGCGTAAGACAAAAGTGCAAGCTCAAGCGAAGTTAAATTGCTGTTGTCAAGGAATAGGGGAAGTTTCGTCGTGCTCTGAAGTTCTCTTATTGCAGAGGAGAAAAATTCAGGTGAGCTTTCCCCCTTCTTCCCAAGATTTATATCAAGCGCATCTGCCCCTGCTTTTTCCTGTCTTCTTGCATATTCCCTTACAAGCTCTAATTTCCCTTCCTTAAGTTCCTGGTTAAGCTTCTTTCTCCCAAAAGGATTTACATTTTCCCCTATAATCCTGAAAGGAAAGGAGTTTCCTACAATAAGAGATGAATTTCTGCTCGAGGCAGAAAAGAAATGCCTCTCTTCCTTTTTCTTCAAAGGCTTTCTTCCCCTTAGCCTCTCAGAAATCAACCTTATGTGAGAAGGGGTAGTTCCGCAACATCCACCTATTATAGAAGCCCCAAGTTCATAAAATTTCCATGCATGCTTTGCATATTCTTCAGGTCCAAGAGGATAGAAAACCCTATCATCCTTTTTCTCGGGGACCCCAGCATTTGCATAGGCAATGAGAGGTTTGCTGCTGTGAAGCAGGATTTTTCCAATAAATTCCTCAAAATCTTCAGGGGCTCCCCCACAGTTTAGGCCGAAAACATCCGCATCAGTTGAGGAAAAGGCTATTGATGCAGTTTCAGGATCAGAACCTGTTACTGTCCTTCCTCCCTCAAGAGGATAGGATATTGAAACGGCGACTGGAAGAGAAGTGCTTTCCTTTGAGGCTATAAGAGCAATTTTTGCCTCAAGAATATCTATTTGGGTCTCAATGAGAAGAAGGTCAGCTCCCCCTTTTTCAAGAGCTTCTGCCTGTTCGGCATAGGTTTTATATACATCGCTCTCTGAAAGTTCACCGAGAGGATTTATTAATTTCCCAACAGGACCCATGGAACCAGCGATCAGAACTTCTTTCCCTTTCCTTGCTTCTTTTGCTATCTCAACCGCAGCGATATTCAATTCCTCAACCCTGCTTTCCGCACCATATTCCGAGAGCTTTATTCTGTTTGCGCCAAAGCTATTTGTCTCTATTATATCTGCGCCTGCTTCAATGTAATCTCTATGTATCTCAAGAATTAAATCCTTCGCCTCAAGGTTAAGAATCTCTGGAAAGTTAAAACTTTTTCCAGCCCTTCTTATAATCTCAGTCCCCATAGCACCATCAAGGATTAAAACTCTCTCTTTTAATTTATCGGAAATCATCTCTCTATCCCGATTATCGCGGTTATTGTCTTATAAGGGAAAAGAATATTTTTCTCATTTATTTCAATTCCAAGCCGAGAAAGAGAAAGCTCCCTGTAAATTTCCCTCTGAAATTCAAGGGGAAGATCTCCGTAGCCCGGGCTGAACCTTCTTGTCAGTGAGTTTTTAATCTGCCTTGCCTGAATAAGAAGGTAACTGTTAAAGGAGTTAGCCACAGCTTCAACTGTTTCTGAACCTATAACATCAAAGACAATAGCCCTTTCAAAGCTTCCATTTTCCATATCCTCTGAGATTTTTCTTTCAAGTTCAGGTCCAATGGTTACAGCCATAAAAATAACTCCAAAGGAGCCATAAAGGAGTTTTTCCATTGATTTTCCTCTCAATACAATCTCTGAATTAAAGAGGCTTATTCCATTTTTCTTCTCCTTTATCCTTCTAACAATATAAACTCCTTTTGTATCAACAAGCTCAATTGCTTCTTTAAAAGAATTCTCAAGAAGAGTAGCCATTTCCTTCGAGATAGTGGTTTCCCCTTTTCTATATCCCAAAAGTGAGTAAACCGCTCTTTTATCTATCTCAAACTGAAAATTCTCATACTTTAAGAGTTTGTCAAAAACCATAATCTTCCTGCCATAACTTTCGTTGTTTTTATATCAATCCATGAACCCTTGTAAATGATCATCTTCCCTCATACAAATAATAATTTTACATTGAAAAAACGGAAATTGGAAGAATTTTGAAGGAAGATGGATTGGAAGGATGAGATGATATTGACATAATAGAGAATTTAAGATATTTTTTTTATATGAAGTTATGTCCAAATTGTGGAAGGAGCATCCCTGATGATTCCGAAGTTTGTCCCTTCTGCGGGCATATAATAAAAGAAGAGGAAATAAAGACTGTAAAGGTAAGGGAAATTCCCAAGAGCGTGGTTCTGAAAGAGCTTGAACCCATCATGGAAAAATTCAGTGATAAGTATGAGTTAATAGGTCTCTTAGGTAAGGGAGGATTTTCTGAGGTTTTCCTGATAAAGGACAAGCTCGTTGGAAGGGAATGCGCTCTGAAAATTCTGTCTCCTGATCTTACCCAGGGCTTTTCCGAGATGATGGAGAGATTTAAGAGGGAAGCCAGATTATATGCAGAACTTGAGCATCCAAATATAGTCCCAATATATGACCTCGGATTCTATGAGGAAACTGCTTATATTATTATGAAATATATAAAAGGGAAAACTCTGAAGGATATTATAAAGCAAAGTGCTCCTCTGCCCATAGAAAAAATAAAATTTATTTCAGAGGGAATCCTTTCCGCCCTGAATTATATGCACACCAAAGGTATAATTCACAGGGATATAAAACCCGCAAACATAATAATCGAGGATGGAACTAACAAAGCTATTCTTGCAGATTTTGGACTTGCCAAAAGGATAGAGGGAAAATCCCATCTTACAAGAACAGGGGAAATGCTCGGGACTCCGCATTATCTTTCCCCTGAACAGGCCAAGGGGGAAAAAATAACAACATCCTCGGATATCTATTCCTATGGGATAACTCTTTTTGAGATGGCTACAGGAGTTCTTCCCTTTCGGGCAGATACTCCTCTTCAAGTTCTCTGGAAACATGTGAGGGAACCTTTACCCTCTCCTTCAAGAATCAATCCCAATATTTCTCCTTCCCTTGAAAGCATAATAAAAAAAGCAACTGAAAAGAAACCGAAAAATAGATATAGAACTGCAGACGAAATGCTGGGAGATGTAAAGAAGTTGAAAATTGAGTCCACAATTCTCCCGAAGTATAGGGGGTCTTCTGCTGGGACAATCACTTTTATTTTCATCTTGGGAGCGCTAATCCTCTCATATATTTTCTTCAGGAATCCCATAAATAATGCAGTCCAGACAGCCTATTGTTCCTATTTTGCGAGTGAGAGGGGGGAGAACAAATATATTATCACTCCGAAGCATCAGCGGAGCAAGACACAGAAAAAGAAGGAAATTAAGGAGAAAGCAAAAAAAAATGAGAAAGAGAAAGCAACCCCTGAAAAGCCAACTCCACCCCCAACTACTGGTTCTGTGGTTATCTCCTCCAATCTTGAATCAGAAGTTACAATAAATGGAAAATCCTTTGGTAAAGTATATCCAGGAAAACTGAGAGAAATAGAACTTCCTCCAGGAAAGTATATCATAGGATTCAAGGCTAAAGGATACCCTGAAGAAAAGAAAAAAATCACCATAAAAGCAGGAGGAAAAAGGAGAAGGGTAGAGAGAAAATTCCCGCTTTTCGGGATAGTAGATATGATAAATTGCACTCCCTGGTGCGATATTTATATAGATGGAAAGCTTCTCGGTTCTTCTCCCAAATACAATATAAAATTAGGAGAAGGAAAGCATAAAATAACTTTAAAGAAAAGCGGTTACAAAACCATAATAGATGAGATTTTCATAAGTCCAAATGAAAAAATTAAAAAGAAAATCTATATACTGAAAAAGGAAACAGAGCAATAGTGAAATTCTCAGGGATTTGTTGTGGGAAGTAAATTCCTCCTAACTTTCCTTTACAAAAGGTGGAAATGAGAGGAATAATAAAACCCTTCTTAGCTCTCAGTAGGATTGAGGCCATTGATTGTGCCTGCAATTCATCACTTGGCTGTGAAGAGACCCTCTTTCCTTGACAGACACAAAGGGAAGGGCTATAATATTAAATGTAATGAAAAGATAAGGGGGTTAGCAATGAGAGAAGGAATCGGATATAGCCAATCCGAAAATTCTTATGAGGCTGGGAAAGAAGCTGCTCTTAGCGCTGTAAAATCTTCTGGAAAACCTGGCCTGACCTTTCTTTTTACAACAGATTTTTATAACCAGAGAAAAGTTCTAAAAGGTGTTAAGGAAGTGGTGGAAAGCTCTAGAATCATAGGCTTTTGTTCAGGGGGAATAATCACAGAAGACGGAGTGCTTCAAAAGGGAATTGGAGTAGCAACCTTAAGCAGCGAGAGAATTCGCGCCATGACTTCCTTACAAAAAGGACTTGGTGAAAATCCCGGAGATGTGGGGAAATCAACAGGGGAGGCTCTTCTCAGCAGTGGAATTAATGAGGGAACAGTTTTTATTTTTCCTGATGGATTTGCCCCAAATCTCTTAGAGATGATTCACGGCCTCTATAATATGATGGGCCCACAATTTAGCTTTGCAGGAGGGGCTTCAGGAGATAATCTCAGATTTTTTAAGACTTATCAATTCACAGAAGATAATGTGGAGAGCAATGCGCTGGCAACTGCGCTTCTTGGAGGAGTTCCAATAGGGACTGGAATCGGACATGGGTGGAAGCCTGCCGGAGAAACTTTGGTAATTACAAAAGCTGAAGAGAAAAGAGTTTTTGAGATAAACGGTCTCCCTGCCTTTAAAGCCTATACAGATTTTTTCGGAAAAATTCCAGAAGAAAAATTTCCTGAATATGGAATGAAATATCCACTCGGTTTCCCTGGGATTCATGGGGATTTCTTTATTCGTGATCCTTTGAAGGTTAATCCAGACGGGAGCATAGATTTCGTAACCGAAGTTCCCACAAATGCAATTGGGCATATAATGAAAGGAAGTATCAAAGAATTAATTGAAACAGCAGGTACAGTTGCAAAGATCGCCGTTGGGAAGATAGCGAAGCCACAATTAGTGCTGGTCCTTGATTGCATCTCCAGATACTTGCTTATGGGCAAAGAATTTAAGCGAGAATTAAAAGCCATAAAGAAAGCTATTGGAAATATTCCCATGATTGGAGCTTTAACATTCGGAGAAATAGGGAGCTTCAAGCAAGTACCCTTATTTCACAACAAAACCACATTAATTGTGGCTATAGGAAATAATGATTCCGAAAAATAATGAAGAAATATCACTATATAAACGAATAATCGCGGAATTATCCGTTACCACAGAGCTTGCCACCCTCTCTTTCTCTGATTCCCTGAAGAGTTTAGCAGAAGAAGTGTCGGAAAAAGCTGTAAGACTCTTTAACCTTCGCAGCTTTGCGTTCCTTTCAAAAGAAAAGGGAGAGCTCAGAGAAGTTTCCTTATGGGGATTTAAAAATGTTAAGGATGTTTTAAGAAAAGCAAAGGAAAATAAATCAAATCAGATCAAATTTCACCTTGGAAAGCAGGGAAAACTTGGGCTACTATTTATGGAGCAGGTTTCTCCTGTTACAGTAAAAGAAAGGAAGCTTTATTTGCTGCTTGCTCGCAAGGTTGAAGATGCTCTAATGCATATGAAAATCACTCAGGAAAGAAAGTCAGCAGAAAAAGAACTAAGAGTACTCTATAAAACAGCCACAATCTTGAATTCAGGATTGGAATTAGACCAGACGCTTGAGAAGATAGTTGATGCCATAAATGAAGTGATTGGATTCCATAACTGTTCCCTTCATTTGCTGGATAAAGAAAGGAATGTCCTGGTGCTAAAGATTATCCGAGGGGCAGGAAGTGACTACTGGAAACTCAGGAAGATTGTTCCTATCGGAAAGTATGAATACAACATATGCGGACTTGCAGCATTAGATGGAGAGCCTCATTATGTCAGAGACTTGATGGAGCTTGATTTTCCTGAGGAAGTGAAGAAAAATGTCATTGAGAAATACAATCTAAGATCATATCTCTGCATTCCAATTAAGTTTAAAGAGGAGGTCCTTGGAGTCATCAGTATCATGAGTCAAGAATACAGAAAATTCTCCGAAAATGAGAGGGGGCTTCTCTCCACTTTTGCCGACCAGGCAGGCCAGGCAATTGCAAGAACTCGCATCCTTGATTCATTGAGGGATTCTGAAGAAAAATACAGAACAATGGTAGAAAGTGCAAACGACCTTATCTGGATATTGGACAGAAAAGGAAATTTCATATACAGTAACAAAAGAGCAGAGGAAGTAAGCGGGTATAAATTTAAAGATTGGGAAGGAAAAAGCTTTGCTCCTTTAATTGTTCCTGAGGACCTCCCTGATATTCAGAGAGTCTTCAAAAAGACCCTTGCTGGAAAACCCCAAAGCTATAGGGTGCGCGTTTATAAAAAAGATGGTGGAATTTTTATCCTTTCTGTAAATACAGCTCCTATATTTGAGAAAGGGAAGGCGGTTGGAACAATAAGCTTTGGTAGAGATATTACAGAGCGGGTTGAGATGGAAAGAAAAATCTCTGCTATCTATGAACTAAATCAAAAGATGGCATTGTCCTTGGATATGGATGAGATAACAACCGCAGCTCTTGATACGATTGAAAATATTCTGAATTTTACCTCTTCCAGCCTTCTTCTTATAGATGAGGAAAAGAATGAACTTTACATAAAAGGCAAAAGAGGATTTGAAATTGACATTAGACTCCCTTTGAACGGAGGGAAAGGGGTAACAGTATGGGTTGCAAGAACTGGTAAACCCATTATTATCCCTGACACCAGGAAAGAGCCAAGATATGTAAAGGGGAAAAGGATGATGCTTTCAGAAATGGCAGTCCCCCTTGTAGTCAAAGGGAAAGTTCTTGGCGTTCTAAATGTAGAAAATGAGAGATTAAACGCCTTTGGAGAGGAAGATTTAAAACTGCTTCAGACCCTTGCATCAGGTATAGCAACTGCTATTGAAAATATTAGATTACTTGAAAATTTACGAGAATCAGAAAAGTTATACAAATCACTTTTTGAACTTAATGAAAATATCTTGGAGAACTCCCCAATAGGGATAATAAAGCTGGATAATGAATTGAAAATCTCATATGAAAATCCAGAAATGAAAATAATAATAGGGGTTCATCCTGGAAAAGAATCCAAAGCAATGGAAATGGATATAAGGAAAATTCCTTCGGTAAAAAAGGCAGGGATTTCCTCTCTCTTTAATAAGCTTCTAAAGGGGGAAAAAATATCAAAAGAAACATTTTTTGAGTCCATATACGGGAAGAGGACTTATATCTCACTCAGGGGAGCTCCCATATTTGAGGGTAAAAAATTTAAAGGTGCTATCATTACTGTAGAAGATATCACTGAAAAAAGAAGAACAGAAGAAGAGCTTAAGAAAAGCCTTGCAAAATTGAGAAAATCCTTAATAGACACAGCTGATGCTCTTTCGGCAGCTGTTGAGTCAAGAGACCCTTATACTGCTGGGCATCAGCGACGAGTAACCCAGCTTGCCTGTGCCATTGCCAGAGAAATGGGACTCCCGGAAGAACAAATAGAGGGGTTAAAGATAGCTGGGCTTCTCCATGATATAGGTAAAATTTCTATTCCCTCTGAAATTCTTTCTAAACCGGCCAAGTTAAATGAGATAGAATTTGAGTTGATGAAAAGTCATCCTTCGGTAGGATATGAGATATTAAAGAAAATAGATTTTCCATGGCCTGTTGCCGAGATAGTGCTTCAGCATCATGAAAGACTTAACGGCTCTGGTTACCCTCAAGGGCTTAAAGGAGATGATATTCTTTTAGAAGCAAGGATTTTAGGTGTGGCAGATGTAGTAGAAGCGATGTCATCCCACAGGCCTTATCGTCCAGCTCTCGGCATAGATAAAGCTCTGGAAGAGATTTCAAAAAATAAAGGTATCCTTTACGATCCTCAGGTAGTTGAAGCCTGCTTAAAACTCTTTTCCGAAAAGAAGTTCAAGTTTGCGGACAAGGGTCTTAACATTTGAACATTCTTTAAAATTCTCTTTTCCTTTCCCTATAGTAAATGTAGGATTCTATAAGTCTTTTTGTGATAGGCGCTGCGATTTTCCCTCCAATTCCTGAGCGAGGAAGGACAACAGCAAATATAACGGCCTTTCCCCTATTTAGCTTGAAAAAACCGACAAAAATGGAATTATCTTTGTAAAGTGATGTTTCCGCTGTCCCTGTCTTTGCGAAAATCTTCGCCCTGAGGGGCCAATTCTTAAACACCGAAGAGGCTGTTCCTTCCCGAACGACTAAATTCATTGCTCTCTCAAGTTTATATGCGGTCCTTCTGGAAAAAACCCTGGTTTTTTTGTTCCTGATTTTTATGTTCACACCCCTGGTTTTCATCTCCTTTATGAGAATAGGCTCAACAAAAACCCCTTTTCTATAAACTGAAAGAGCTATCAGAGCAAGCTGCAATGGAGTTGCCCTTAGACCTGCTTGACCTATGGAATAGTGGGCAATCTCGCTCCTTTTATAGGCATTCAATGGAAAGACCGATTTAGCTGTAAAAATTGGCTTTGGTGCACCTCCCGAAAGTTCATATCTTCTATTGAACCCGAGTTTCTCTGCCAAATCCAGAAGGGGAAATCTTTTCCTGAAAAGGCTGACAGGAAAAAACGCCAAAACCCTCCCATTAAGTGCAGGAATATAACTGTGAAGGATTGTATAAGCGAAATATACATTATAGGAATTGGCAAAGGCCTCCTCAATGCTGCATCTTCTATACTTTATCTTCTCTCTCCTAAAGTTTCTGAGGTCAAAATTAATTTTTTCCCCATTGAGCAGTTTTTTCCCTCTAAGATTTTCAGACCCTTTCCCATAAAACGGGAAACCTCTAAGAATCTTCTTAACATAGGGATTTTCCCTCTCAAGAAAGGCTATAAAATCAACAAGCTTGAATGTTGAACCTGGATTGTAGGTTTCCATCCAGCATCTGTTCAAAAGACCCAATCCTCCACCTTTTTTTAGGGCTCTATTAATTCTTTTCCTTCTCAAAGGGACATATGGGTAAGTAGCTGCTGAAATTATTTCCCCATCCTGATTCATAAGCAAAATTGCCCCCTCATAGAACGGATTCTTGAGCTTTTTGTATTTTAAATCCAATTTCTTAAGATCCTTCTCAAGGGAGAAAATTCTCGCAGCAGTTTTCCCTTTCCTTACCATTTTATAAGAGCTCCTCAGTCTTTCCAATTCCCTATGATACTTTTCGATTCTGAGCCTCAGGGATTTTGTCCTCCCCTCCTCTGATCTCTTCAGTTTGAGTATTTCTTCCTCAAGAATATCATTAGTTAATTCCTGAAGATCATCATCTATTGTAAGTTTAATCTCTGCCCCTGGATTTGAAAGAAGTTTAGAATAGCTCCATTCTATCCCCCGAGCAGCAGTTCCGCTCATTCCTATTATTGAAGAAAGCCCACTGTATATGGAAGAATAACACCTTTTCCATCCTTTAAGCCCATGACACGGGAAGGAAATTTCTCCCCTTCTGTTTTTTACGAATCTGAAGATAAGACTCTCTAATTTAAATGTCTCTCCATCCTCTACTTTTCTCTCCTCATTTTTGCTCTTTATAAAAAGCTTCTCATTTTTAATTTTAAAAAAATAGTCTCCTTTAATTTTAATTTTTAAATTCGCCTTTTTACGCCTAAAAATTCCGAGGATTTTTCCATCTGTAACTATGAGGTCTCCAAATTTAAAATGGGGATTCCCCCTAATATAAGTGAAATACCTTGTCCTCAAATTCCTGTCGTAAATATTTACTGAATATTTCCTCCTGCCTATTAAAAAATTAAAAGTTTTTCTGTTCGTAAAAACCAGATGCGCAGGCAATTCTATTTCATCACCATCCCTGAAGATCGTATTCCCATCTAAAACTTCAAGTCTTGGAAGCGAGAAGCCATCCCTGTCGGAGATTACACCACCTTTTCTCTTTATGTTAGGAAACTTTCTGATAGTTCTTCTGTAAATTTTAATGATAAGCTCATTTCCTATTTTTAAAATTCCATTTGGCTTTCCCATTCCCTTAGTTTCAACTCTCGCAGATATAATATTTTTGCCGATTTTCAAAGATTTTAAAGCGTCCTGCCCGCTTCCAGTGGGAAGTCCATTTATGAAAAGAAAGGCATTGGGAGAAACCTTCAGGGAAACTTTCTCTGGCTTAGACTCAAGGGTGAAAAGGCTTTTGAAATACCTTTTCCTTACCCCGGAAAAATGAGGAGACCACTTCTCCCCGCAGATCAAATTGCCTTTTTTCTCGGCTTCAATCCATCCCGTAAATTTTTTTGAAGTTTTCCATCCCACGGCTGGCAATGCTTTATAAAACCATTTCATTCCTTCCCCGAACTTTGGCTCTTTCTTACTTTGCTTCATCTCAATGCTCACTCTAAAGCAGGGAAGTCTTGAATAAATCCCCCCTTCCCCAAGAGCTTTATTTAAAACATTCAGCTGTTTCTTAAAATAGTTCCAATGACCAAGTTTTTTTGCCATCTTAGCTGAATTCCCTTTAATTTTAGGTACATAAAAACCATCTTTATTTATAAAATAATCCCCTTCATCTATGAGTTTCTCCAAAAATATATCTCTTCCACTCTGATAATCAGAGGGAGGAAGGAGAGGGAATAAGTTGTTAACTGGCAAAAATGAATTTTCCCCTTCCTTTAAAGGATAGATTATCCCCTCCTGTGTTTTAAGGCTTGCAAGAACAGGTTTTTCGTTGGTAATCTGGTCCACTTCAAGTATAAGGTTTTCAAAAGGGAAAAGTCTGGTTAATTTCCCAATCTTCCCCGGGAGTAATCCCCTTTCTTTTCTGAGGGATAATTTCATGCCAATTTTCCCCAGATAAATAGACTCGCCTTCCCTCAGCAGGCATTGAACATCCGGAGGAATTTTCTTTGCTCTGCATTCATTAACTAAAACAGCCGGAAGGCATGACTCGACTACTATTCCTTTCCCTTTCCTCTTTATTTTCAGAATCTCATCCCTGCACTTAAGCTTATTCAATACCCTTTCGGAAACTTCAATTATCGTGTTCTTATCCCTTTTTCCTATTTTCCATTCGTGTCCCTGAAGCTCGTGAATGGGTCTTTTGAAAATCCTTTCATACGGGTTGGGAACTCTGACAATTGAGAAGATTTTTCCCTCTTTTTTAAAACACATGGGCTCAGAAAGCCTTCCCCCTCCGGTCACATAAAATTTTATACCAGACCACTTGATCTTGAATCCATTCTTGATGGCGGACATTTTGCATGAAGAATCAGGGGATTTTTCAAGCTGAACTGCATGCCTCACAAATGGGAGAACAAGAAAGAGAAAAACCAATATTGAGAAAGCTATACGATATTTTCTTATCATCTTTTCCTCATTAAATATATATTGAGGAGGAAATATGGGATAGCAAAAAGAAGGAGATTTGAATTGGCCTTTGAAAGGAATGGGAAAGGTTGTCCCATCACTGGCAGAAGACCTGTTAATATTAAAAGCGGGATTGAGCACTGGGAAAGAAAAATAATGCCTATAAAGAAAAGTGCATAAAAATTCCATCTCATCTCGTAAGAGGAATTAAGCAATTCCCCTCCCTTTATTAATAAGATTAAGGAAGGAATTAAGAGTGTCAAAAAAAGAAGAATAAGGCCCAGAAGACCGAAACTCGCAGAGAAAAGGGAGAGCGGAAAATCAAACTGAAGGAGGGGGACAAAACCAGCAAGGCTGAAAGAATCAGGGAAATTCCCAAGGCTTCCCCCCTGTTTAAAAAGCCAGAATGCCCTGAGAAATTGTTCTGAATAATCGGGAAACTTTCCAGGATATACCCAGGACAAAATCCTCAGAGCAACACTTTTCGGGAATAGAAAATGAATTGATAAGAAAATGGATAATATGGAGGCAACGAAAAATACCAAAAAAGCCCTTATCTTTTTCTTTACATCTATCTTAAGGAGGACAAAATGAACGAGGAGCAAAGGAGAAAAAACAGCAAGGGGAGAAAAATCGCTCATGGTGAAAATAAGAAAAAGGAAAGGTATAAAGACCAAAATATAGGGAAGCCAAAATGGGAAGAAGAACTTATTCTCTTCGGCCCTAAATAACCAGTCAGCAAGATATACTGCAAGAAGTATTTTTCCTGCTTCAAACAACTGAAATGAGAATCCCGAAGTTTTTATCCCTGTTTCAGCTCCAAAAAAGTATTGAAGGGAAATTATAAGGAGGGATAGAAAGAAAAGAAGATCGACCCAGAGTATTTGCCCGGAAATTTTTCTATTCAATATTTCAAAAAGGCTTATGCCCTCGCCAGTCTCCCTTAACTCCATTAAAGTGAATCTAAATTTTTGCTTCAGATTAAGACCCTTTATTAGAAAGTCCCTTGAGGACTTTATGAATCTAAAAATTCCACCTGAGAATGAAAAAATTACAAGTAGCAGACCGGGCAACAATCCATACCTGGCATAAGAGGAAAAACTAAAGTAAAAATTCGGATTAAAAAGGGACAGGGAAAGAGAAAATAGAAGTGATAAAAACAGCATAAAGAAAAGAACTGAAATTATTGTAATTTCCGAAGGAGGAGGTGATGAAAATATCCACAATAAACCCAGAACTATGATGAAGGAAAGGGCCGTTAAGCTGCAAAATTTAAATCCTTTCTTAAGAAACTCAGGGGTGCTTGAGGAAAGGATAAGGCTTCCCCCTCTCTTCCCGTTTATCTTAATCTCATTCCCTATGGATTTTATTGCCGAAAATTCCCTTGGAAACGGAAGATAAAGATTTCCCTTGCTTATCAGGAAATCATTCCCGGAATATATGTTTTTAACATCGGATTTTATTCCCTCAACAGATAAAGGTTCAAGTTTTATCTTCCCTTTTTTAACCGAAATACTGTAAGGTGTAAATCCGAGAATCAAAAGATGTTTTCCATATGCATATTCTTTTCTGAAAGAAATCCTTCCATTTTTTCCGTACCCCTTGAGCTTGAAATCCCCTTCCCTGAGAAGGGGGGAAACAAAACTAAATACAAGCAGTAAAGAGAGAGTCATTTTCCCAGGATTTAACTTCCTGAAAAGCGGGAAAATGGAAATTAAAATTGAAATCCAGAAAGGATATAGACCTAAAAAGCCAGGAAGGGCTAAAAGGTATATCAGGAAGAAATAGTAAGGGATTTCTCCTTTAAGGAAAAAATAAATCAGTAAGGAAAGAAATAAAAGAAGCAGGATAATTTCTATTATGTATAGGTCAAATATGAGAAATTTTGGGAGCGAATAAAACATGGAAAATTTATTAGGCCCTGAGGAAAAGGAAAATGGAGAATGCAGTAAAAGATTTTTCTCTATCACTTTTCCATCTATAGAAACTTTGATCTTTTTTGAGAGAGGAAAAGAAGAAAAAGTTTTAAAGACCTTAATCTTTGCCCCTTTAACTTCTACACTTACATTTTCCTTGAGACTTAATATGTCAAGTCCTTCCCCATCAAATTCAACCCTCCTTTTATTACTGAGATTCTCAATAAAAAATGTATCTTTACCAAAGCCTATCCTGAGGTGATGGGAAACGGAATTCGGATTAAATATAGTAATATCTGAGCCATCTTTCCGATTCCCTATTACAAGCTCTTTCCTACTGGTGCTCAGGCTGTATGACTTCACCCAAAGCGGATATTTTTCTTTGGAGTAATATTTCAAGGAAAAAAACAGAAAAGTAAAGGACAATAAAACAAGGCCTGGAAGCGCGATGGTTTTTCTTCTGCCAGGAAATATGGAATTCAGGAAAGCTAAAATGACAAAGGCACTCCAAAAAGCAAAGAATAGATAAAAGAAAAAGGAAGCCATTTCAATCAGAAACCCTGAAGACCGAGTTTCCTATGAGCAGAATATCCCCGGGGAAAATTAGAGAACTTGAAGGAGATTCCCCACCAAGGGAGAGCTTTTCTAAAGCAATGGAGAGATTTGCGTTTCCAAAATCAATAACTCCAATATTTGAATAGAATCTCTCGCCAGCTTTCATTGGAGGAATAATCTTAACCTGTTTACCCTTAAAAATATAGATACTGAAATGAGTTGATAGATTTATCGAATGTAATCCATCATCATTTTTTAATAAAAGCGCATGAAACCTTGAGGAATGTATATTTCTAAAATCTTCCAGCCTTTCGGAAAAGGGAAGTCTGAAACTATTCCTCTCATCTCTACCTATGAGAGCATAATTCCCATTCAGGTATATTCCCTTCTTCTGAGGAACTTCTATTTCCATGAGGAAATAGGTATTACCAAGCTTCCATAGCTTTTCACAAAATTTATCAACAGAAATTTTATATAACACTCCCTCTACAGGAAATTCCACTGAAATTTCACTAAAATGCTTGAACTCCTCATTCCCAATTTTCATATTATCCCTATCAACATGAATCTCTAAACAACTGGGGCACTGGTCCTTGAGAAATTCCCCATTTGGGTCAATAAAGGTATCAAAAGAGCTTATGGGACCCATTGGCCTTGGAATCAGGACATAGGAAAAGGTAAGGTCTTCCTCCTTCAGAGAAAAATCTTGATAAATGGATGGATTCGTATCAAAGAAAGGTTTCTCTAAAAGCTCATCTGTAAATACAGTGCTCGCCTCATCAGGCATCCTGAAGGAAATTCTGTATTTAAGCTCACCCCCTGAACTTCTGTATAAAACCTTGTATATCCAGTTTCTTCTTTCTTTCCTTTTCAGAACATTTACGGCAACTCCCTGTAATACTGCTTCAAAATGATTGCCAACTTCCTGAATATTAATAAGCTTTGGTTCATCTTTGAAGGCAAATTTAAGAGGAATGCTAAACTTCATATTAAAAAGCTCGGGGAGCCATGCATTGAAGAACCATTCATCTCCGATCACAAACTCTCGCTGTCCATCAAAGAAAGATGAACTTATCCTCCTATCCCCAAGTTCTATTTCTACCTTGACAATTTCCTTCTTGGAATCCCTATAAAGAAATGGTAGGCAGAGAAGGACAAACTCCCCTTTCTCAAAATCGTAAGTTGAACTCAGTTCTATTCCCTCTTTTTTAAATATGCTCCTTACAGCGGCTTCGGTATAAATACTGACCGAGAATTCATTTGTTTCTATACTAGTGTCAAGCCTTCTTGAAATTTCCCCCATTTCCTCTATTACCCTTTTCTTAATGAACTCCAGTTGGGCTGCCCAGACGCTGAAATCTTTCTGTTTGAAAATAAGTATAAAACCAAGATGGTAAAAACCGTATCTCAAAAATTCATTTATGAGGTATTCTGCAAGTTTTGCACTTCTCTGTCCAAGGATAATTTGCTGAGGAAAATTTTTTCCGAGCTTCAAGTTAAAATTAGGCCTGTATTTGCTCCCAGTCTCTAATCTTCCATGAAATTCTCTTTCTCTCCTTTTGAATAACACCACATAATTATACTAAGAAGAAAGGAAATTTCAGTCAAGATAGTATGTGAACTTAAAAAAAAGGTTAATATGGGATATTATTTTAGAATGAGAATACTCGTTGTAAGGTTAAGTTCTCTGGGCGATATAATTCACACGATCCCTGCATTCTCATGTTTGAGGAAAGCAAGGCCTCAGGACCATATCGGATGGTATGTGAAGAGGAAAGGAAAGGAAATTATTGAAATTCTCCAGGGGTTAGATGAGATCGTAGAATCTTATAAGTCAGGAAAATGGGACATTACCATAGATTTTCAGGGGCTTATTAAATCGGCTTTTGTTTCTTTAAAAAGCAAGGCAAAAGTTAGATATGGATTCGGATGGAATCTTTCAAAGGAACCACTCGCATCAATTTTTTATACGAAAAGACTAAAAGAATTTAGCGGAACTCATATCATAGAAAAGAACTTAGCCCTTGCAAGCTTCTTTCTTGGAAAGAACTGTAAAGATATTGATTTCCCGCTAAGGGTCCCTTCTTATAAAGAAATGGACACAATCTTTAAGAAAAAGGTCTTAATAAACTCAGGAGGAGCATGGAAAAACAAAAGGATACCTCAGAAAAAAATTACAGAAATAGCCAAGCTTCTAAAAAAAGAAGGTCTAGAATCCGTTATTATTTGGGGAAATGAGGAGGAAAGATTTGTTTCACAAAAGTCTTCCTTGGAAAGTGGGGCATCTATTTCTCCTCCTCTCACCATAAAGCAGGTTTTCTATGCTATAAAAATTTCTTCTCTTGTGATAAGCGGGGATAGCTTTCCTCTTCATGCCGCATCGGCTTTGAGAAAGCCAGTGATCGGTATTTTTGGACCGACCGACCCTGAGAGAAACGGTCCCTTTCCCCCTTCAAAAATTATAAAGCCAGACTTGCCCTGCCATCCCTGCTGGAAAAGAAAATGCAAAAATCCTGTATGTATGGAAGAAATTTCCCCCAAAAAAGTTGTAAATTTTTCCCTTGAACTCCTTGGTTCATAATTTTTCCAGGAGTTTCCTCATTCTTTCTTTGTAATCCTTCTCCTCAGGCTTTTCATCAGGAGAAGCTTCTATTTTTAGGGACTCCTCTATTAATTTTCTTGCTTGCTCCTTTCTGTGCATAGCCTTAAGAGTCTCAGCCAAATACAATCTTGTAAGAAGATCTCTGGGGCATATTTCTTTAGCCTTCATCAGATTCGAAAGGGATTTACTCTTGCTTCCGCCGAAAAGACCTGGAACTTTATAGTAAAGTCTTCCAAGAACCCTGTAAGCCCCTCCACAATCATATTTGGAATCAATGCTCAGCACTGCTTTCATCTCCTTTTTAATAGGCTTTATGAGAAATAAACTCTTCATAACTCCTCTCTCTTCTCCATAAACACCGTATAGAACTCCGAGCCAGAAATGGGCTTCCACTCCTTTGGGGTATTTCTTTACCATTTCTTCCCCCATATTAATTCCTTTCTGAAATTCCTTTACCCTCTGGACTTTTGGCATTTCTTCATGCTTACTGAAATAATATATGGACTTCATTATTCTCCAACCTGCTTCATAAGGCTTTGAATTCAGCTCTTTCTCGTATAGAGAAATTGCATCCTTTATCGTCTTCACAGAATCCCTAACAGCTATAAGAGAATCCCCCTGTTCTATATATCCCTGAGAAAAAAGGAATATAGGTAGAACAAAAAGGAATGTAATTATTCTCTTCATCTTTTCCTCCTCCTTCTTATTTTATTTTCACAAGCAAAAATCCTTTCCTCCCTTTTCTGAGAACAAGAAGTTTGCCATCAATCAATTTTCCAGAATCTATTTTTTCTCCAGCGCTCTTAGCTTTTTCACCGTTTATGTAAAGCCCCCCTGAGGATATTAGTCTTTTTGCCTCACCCTTTGATTTTAAAAGCCCGGATTTAACTGCAAGTTCACCAATTGTGATTTTTAAGAACTCTTCCTTGTTGAGTTCAAAGGATGGAACATGAGAAAATATTTCTTCAAGTTCAAGGGAAGAAAGACCTTCAAGTCCTCCTCCAAAGAGTACAGATGCAGCCCTTATCGCTTTTTCAAGTCCTTCATCCCCATGGACTGTTCTTGTAACCTCTTCTGCAAGTTTCCTCTGAGCAATTCTTCTATCTGGCCTTTCCTTAACTTCCCTTTCAAGCTCATCGATTTCCTCCTTTGAAAGAAGCGTGAAGAATTTTAAGTATTTAATAACATCTCTATCATCTGAATTTATCCAGAACTGATAAAACCTGTAAGGAGAGGTGAGCTCACTGTCAAGCCAGATTGTTCCCTCCTCTGTCTTCCCGAACTTTCTCCCTGAAGAACTGGTAAGCAGGGGAAAAACTATACCATAGGCTTTTCCATTCCTTACTTTTCTTATCAGGTCTATTCCAGCTGTTATATTTCCCCATTGGTCGCTTCCCCCCATTTGTAAACTACACCCATATTCGTCATAGAGATGAAGAAAATCATAAGCTTGAAGAAGGATATAAGAAAATTCTGTAAAAGAAATTCCCTCGTTCTCCAATCTCCTTTTTACAGATTCCTTAGCTAATATATAGTTCGCTGTGAAATTCTTTCCGATATCCCTGAGGAATTGAATTATACTCATCCCTCCTGTCCAATCATAATTGTTTAGCATAAGCGCCGGGTTTTCCCCGAAAAAATTTAGGAATTTTGAAAGCTGATTCTTTATTCCCTTTAAGTTTTCCCGAAGTTCATTCTCTGAAAGAAGAGCCCTTTCCTTGGATTTCCCACTCGGATCCCCTATCATACCTGTTGCTCCGCCCACAACTGCTATAGCCCTGTGCCCATGCCGCTGAAGATGAACTAATCCCATTATGGGAAGAAGAGAACCAACATGAAGGCTAAAGGATGTAGGATCAAATCCTATATATCCAGTCACCTTGCCACGAGATAGAGCTTCCCTCGCACCTTCTGTCTCTTGGTATATAAATCCCCTCCAGTTAAGCTCCTGGTAAAGATTCATAGGTTTAAATTATTTCAAAGGGAATTTTTATCCGAGTTTCTTTCCTCGTTATTAAATCCTTTATTTCAATCACAATTATGTATTTTCCCTTTTCAAAGGGTTCCCTTCCCTTCTTAAATACAAATGGCTGGTCAATTACGGCCATCCCCCTTCTTCCTCTAAGGGAAACAGGATTATAATCAACAAATTTTTCCCCATCTTTGTTTATCATAAAATGAACATTTCCCTTTGCCAAGCCATCTTTACCTGTGCCTATGCCATAAAGGTAAATAAGAAGCTCTGGCTTTTCATCAACACTAAACTTATTCTCAATGTAAGGTGTGAACTTTCCAGCTCCTATATAGAAGACATCGGGAACAACAGTTATACCGGAAAGGAGTTGGCTCCTTTCCAACTTTTTTATAAAAAACGGAATGGACCAGGTGATTTTCTCCTTTTCTCCTAAAGCAGGAACTTCAAAATTGAAAATTGAGGTCCCTATCTTTTCTCCTTTCCTATCCGCTATGGCAAAAATAGCCTTATAATTTCCGGGAAGAAGACTCAGTCCCACGGAAAAAAATTTCCCTTCATAGGAACTAAAAGGAGCAAGATGGTCCTCAAATTTTCCGTTTTTACCATAAAATCTCATATAAAGAAAGAACTTTTCCCTTTCTTTCACAGGTGGGTTAGCTTTGAAAAATACAACATGATAAATACCTAAAGGTCCTTTAAAATCAAGGCTCTTCAAATATTCTATGTTGTAAATCCCATTCCCATTCCCTTCTTTGTAGACTTTTTCAACTGTTTTTCTCACATTCTTGGGAAATTTGTTCCCCTTCTTGGCAAATACAGGGAATATCAAAGCCAGACTGAGAAGCAGAAGTCCTAAGCTTTTTTTCATTTTTTTCCTCCTTATATTTTTAGTTTATATCTCTTTTTGACCTCCTTGTTAGAAATGAGGTCTTTTATAATTATCTCTATTATATATTTTCCCTTCAATGAAGCTATCAATAGAGGAATTGTGACTTGTTTTTTCTTATCCTTTATTTCCCTTTTTTCCACCTCAAATTTCATTTCTTTGGAAAAACTCTTTTGGTTATTGGTTCTTACATCAGTATACAGAAATATCAGATTTATGTCCGCGAGGAATTTTCCATCCTTCTTCTTGTAGGAAAGGGTATAAAGGGGAATGTGAATAAAGAGTTTTTTCTGGCTGCGGTTAACATCAACCAAAACTTCCATTTCTTCTCCGACAATACCTTTGGGAAGAAATTGTTCCTTTGCTCTTTCCAGGTAAGAAAGGAGGGAAGGAGGTGGATTATGCAGAAAGAACTGATGAGTTCCCCTTTCATCTAAAAAAACAAGAGTTAATCTATAATCGTTATAAAACCAGACCTCAGCGTTCTTATCTCCTGTGTTGCCCTGCAGATTTAATTCCTGATAATCCCATTGTGTAGAAGCAATTCTGTCGGCTTCGTTCTCATCTATCATTCTTAGTTCTCTCTTGCTTGGTGGACCAAGAAGGAGAAAAGTCCTTCCCCTATCCGTCAACCATCCTTTTTTACCCGGTTCCTTGAAATATTTTTTGGCAGCCCTCAGTCTTTGCAAATATACTTCTTCTGCCTCGTTCCTTGGCGTAGAAGGGTCAGGGTCTCTTTCCTTCCAAAAATTATTAACGAAATTTTTGAGTTCATCTTGATTTTTCAAAGATTCAAATTCCTTTTTTTCCTCTTTTGTCATTATTAGACGAAGCCCGTCGTAGATATTCCTTTTCTCCTCATCAAAGTTTGAGGAAAAAAGGAAAACTCCAAGAGCTAATATTGTAAGTATCTTTCTCAAATTCCCTCCTTTATTTCTTCTCAACCCCCTTCTGTTCCTTAAGGGACTCCTTTAAATACTTTATGGATTCCCTCACCGTCTTTGCCCTTTCGGAATCCTTATCTATCTTAAGATACCTGTTAAATACATCTATGGCCTCACTGAAATTAGAAACTGCCATATAGGCAAGCCCTAATTGATAGATTCCATCAAGATAGTCAGGTTTAAGACTTACACATTTCTTGTAGTAATTAAGGGAAAGGTCATATTTCCCATTATTGTAATAAATGGTGCCTATATTATAAAGAACAACAGGGTCATTTATTTTATCAATGTTTATTTTCCCATACCATTTCATAGCTTCCTCTGTATTTTCCATATTGATGTAGCAATTGCCAATTCCAATTAAAGCTTTCACGTAATTTTGGTCCTTTTCAAGAACTTTCTTGTAATATTCCATCGCCTTATCGTATTTGTGCATTTGAAAATAGCAGTTTCCTATGTTGAGATTTATTATATAGGCATCAGGATAATCCACGAGGATTTTCTCATAGCCCTCAATTGCATCCTGATATTTTCCCTGCCCAAAGAGTTTATTTGCTTTTTCAAGGGTTTTCTCAAGCTCAGGTGTTATAACAAGTCCTCTTATCTTCTTGAGTTTAATCTCTACTTCGGGATTTTTACTGATCTCTCTTACTTCAATTGTTATTTTTCTCGGCTCATATCCTATCTTGTAGAAATCCACATTCCATGTGCCACCCCTTATCCACATTGCTCTCCATTCCCCGTTTTTATCTGTTTTGGTCTTAAAACCTGAACTTGCTCTAATGCTGTAAAGCTTAACCTCAACGCCCTCTAAAGGATTCCCCTGCTCATCGTAAACATGGCCAATTAGCCTTCCCCTTCCTCTATAAGCCTGAGCCAAAAGAAGAGAAAAAGAAAATATAAATAATGCTGAATATACCAAGCCTTTTTTCATTTTAACCTCCTTGTTAACCTGGGGGCCAGCCCATCTCCCTTCCACCTAACAAATGAAGGTGGAGATGAAGAACAGCCTGTCCTCCTTCGGGTCCTGTATTTATAACAATTCTATATCCCTTCTCAAGCCCTAAATCCTTTGCTAATCTCTTTGCAAGGATAATAAGATCCCCCAACATCCCTTTTTCATCTTCAGAGACTTCGTTAAGACTCTCAATATGCTTTTTGGGAATTATTATTATATGAACAGGAGCTTGAGGGTCTATATCATGAAAAGCAAGGTAATTCTCATCTTCATAAACCTTTTTTGATGGTATTTCACCCCTTGCTATCTTGCAAAAAATACACTCACAAGTAATGCATTCTTCCTCCATGTTTACTCCCTTACATCCGCTCCAATAGAACGGAGCTTTTCAAAGAAATTCTCATATCCTCTTTTAAGATGATAAATATCCGTTATCTCAGTTTCCCCATCTGCAACAAGACCTGCAATTACTAAGGAAGCTGAGGCTCTCAAGTCAGTTGCTTTAACTTTTGTTCCCTTCAAATTTCCCCCACCTTTTATTATAACTTCCCCATATTTTTTTTCAATATCTGCTCCCATTTTTTTTAGCTCAAGGGCATGGTGAAATCTATCAGGAAATATATTATCTTTAACCAGAGAATTCCCGTTAGCAAAGCAAAGAAGAACCATAATTTGAGCCTGCATATCTGTGGGAAATCCAGGATACTCCCCTGTCTGAATTTCAAGTGGTAAAAAATCTTTCCCTCCTTTTACAACTATTTTATCCTCACCCACCTCCATTTTCACACCTGCTTCTTTTAATTTCTCTACAACAGTCCTGAGGTGATGAGGGAAACATCCTTCAATCTCAAGTTCTGAGGAAATCAATGCTCCTATAACAAGAAAGGTTCCTGACTCTATACGATCTGGTATAACATGATGCACAGCACCTCCGAGTTCCCGAACACCCTCAATGTGTAGACCATCATTTTGCCAATCTATTCTTGCACCCATTTTCTTCAGCATGTCAGTGAGGTCAACGACCTCGGGTTCAAGCGAAGGATTTTCTATAAGGGTTTCACCCTTTGCAAGGGAAGCAGCAAGAATAACATTTTCTGTTGCTGTAACTGATTTCCTTGGGAACCTTATCCTGCTTCCTTTAAGTCCTCTGGCCTTAGCAATTGTCTTTTCCTGAGTTTCTTCTATCTCTGCCCCCATTTTCCTCATAGCTTCTATGTGAAAATCAATTGGCCTTTCTCCAATAGAACATCCTCCTGGCCACAGGATTTCAGCTCTTCCAAACCTTGTCAGCATTGGTCCAAGGATAAGCACCGATGCCCTCATAGCTTTAAAAAGGTCTTCTTCCGGCTTTCCCGAGGCACTGTGAGTTTGAAGAGAAATTTTATCCCCCACATTAACTTCTGTTCCAAGCTGTTTCAAAAGTGCCAGCATGGTCTCAACATCTTTCACCCATGGAACGCCTTCTAAAATTAACTCCTTATCAGTGAGAAGAGCTGCAGCAAGCTCAGGAAGGGAAGCGTTCTTCGCACCGGAAATTCTTACCTTCCCGGAGAGAGTTTTTCTTCCCTTCACAAAAACGGAGCTCATCTTTTACTCTCTAAAATCTCAAGGTGCTGGGAATATGTTTTTGAAAAGATATGGGATTTTCCAATAGCGATAAAGTAAAGATAATCCGTTGAAGCAGGATAAAGCGCGGCCCTTATGGAATTTAACCCTGGGCTGCATATTGGACCAGGGGGAAGACCCCTATGAAGATAAGTATTATAAGGAGATTTAACCTTCTTATAATAATTTCTCAGAAGTCTGCCCTTCCATATTCCCATCTTTTTCATGGCATAAATTACAGTTGGGTCGCACTGAAGGGGCATCCGCATCCTGAATCTATTATGAAAAACAGAAGATATGATGGGTTTCTCATCATCCTTGGAGGTTTCCTTTTCTATAAGGGAAGCAAGGGTAACAATATCCCTTATCTTCCATCCCATACTATCAGCCCTTTCTCTCAAAGAAATGGAAAACTTCTTTCTGAAGTTAGAAACCATCTCCTTTATCACTTCGGAAGCAGGAATGCCCTCAGGGAAAATATAAGTGTCAGGAAAAAGGTAACCTTCAAGATCCTTTGCTTGCGGGTCGAGGTCCTCTATTAGCCAAGAATCTTTGGTCTCCTTTAGAAATTCCTTCCCTGGGATATAATTTGAAAATAGCTTTGCTGTTTCCTCAATGGTAAGGCCCTCTGGTACTGAAACCCTGAATTTAGATATCTCTCCGTTTACGAGCTTTCTGAGCACATCAATTGTTCTCATAGGTTTGCCAAAGGAATAGAGACCTGCTTGAAGGGGTCTTCCCTTAAAGAAAAGCGAATAGAAAAGAAGGAATGTTCTGCTACTCCTTATTACCCCTTCCTCTTTCAATAAATCAGCTATTTTCTCAATAGAACTTCCTTTTTCTATCCTCACCTTTTTTTCCCCTGAAAATCCCTTGTAGTATGAGTGGTATTCCTCAAAGAAGAAATAAAGAGAAAAGGCAAGCAAAGCTATTATGGCAACAGAAACATATTTAAGGGTTCCTCTCAATTTTTCTCCTTCAAATAATCCTCAAGTATTATAGCAGCAGCAATGCTATCCATTTTAATTTTCCTATCCCTCCAGTTTTTTATCCTCTCCTTAAGAAAATCCTCTGCTTCATTGGTAGACAGCCTTTCGTCCCAAAATTCAATTTTCACTCCGAGTTGAGACAGCTTATCAGCAAATCTCCTTGTCTTTTGGGCTTGAGTCCCTTCTTTACCGCTGAGAAGAAGAGGAAGACCCACGACGATCTTTGTGGCCTCAATTTCTAAGTATAAATCATATATGTATTTTATATCCTCCTCATCTTTTTTTCTTGTATAAGTCTCAAGAGGGGAAACGATGGTGGATGTTGGATCACTAACTGCTATTCCTACCCTTTTGTCCCCGACATCCAGAGAGATTATCCTGCCATTTTCCATTTCCTTTGCCTCTCAAAACCAAGCTCAATTAGCTTTTCTATCAATTTCTCAAAGGTAATTCCGCTAACCTCCCATAGTTTTGGAAACATACTTATTTCCGTAAAACCAGGGATTGTATTTATTTCATTAACATAAATATTGTCGTCCAAAAGAAAGAAGTCTACCCTTGCAAATCCCCATGCCTCAATGGACTTAAAAGCCCTTATTGCATATTCCCTTATTTTACCCTCAATACGCTCTGGAAGGCTCACAGGTATCTTAAACTCGGTTTTCCCATCAACATACTTGTCCCTGTAGTCATAAAATTCCCTGTAAGGAATTATCTCCCCTGGAGAAGAGGCAACAGGGTTTTCGTTCCCTAAAACAGAGCACTCTATTTCCCTTCCTTCAATACCCATTTCTATCAATATCTTATAATCATAAAAGAAGGCTTCTTTCACGGCTTCCTCAAGAGCATTCCATTCTTTCACCTTTGTTATTCCCACGCTGGAACCAAGACTTGAAGGTTTAACAAAAACAGGGAGTTTAAATCTATTTCTTATCTCCTCCTGGTCAAAATTTTCCCATTTCCTTATAACTTTGTAAGGAAGAACAGGTAAATGCTCCTTCTCAAAAGCCATTTTCATATAGGATTTGTCCATGCCTATGGCTGAACCTATGACTCCTGAACCAACATATGGAATATCCGCCAGTTCTAAAAGACCTTGAATGGTCCCATCTTCCCCATAGGGCCCATGAAGCAGAGGAAAATATATATCTATCTTTTCCTTTATATCCTTTCCCTCCCAAGGTAGAAAAGGATATTCTTCTCCCTCAAGTTCCCATGGGGATCTAACAAATTTCCATTTTCCTTCTTTTGTTATGAATATTGGAACAGCTTGATATTTGTCTGGAAAGTGTTTAAAAACAGATGTGGCAGAAACTATTGATATTTCATGCTCTGAAGACCTACCTCCGAAAATCAGGCCCACTTTCTTCATATATCCTCCTGTAAATTTTCCATTTATGCATGATCATTTTTACATAACTTCTTGTTTGTTTAATGGGAATAAGCTCAATAAATACCATTGGGTCCTTGCACTTGAGGTAACCCAACCATCTGTCCACCTTTTCTCTTCCCGCGTTATATGCGGCAAGGGCAAGGGGAACCGAACCATAATAATTCAAAAGTTCAGAAAAATGTCTTATTCCTACCTTCAAGTTTTCCTCGGGGTCATAGGGATTTGAAAACTCTCCACCCATCCGTTTTACCGTGCTTTTAAATGTTCTCCTCATAATTTGCATTAAACCAACTGCTCCAGCAGAGGAAATAGCCTCCGGATTAAAAAGGCTCTCCTGATGAATTAAAGCCGCGAGGAGAAACGGGTCAATTCCATTCCTTTTTGCAAGTTTCCATATCCTATCCCTTAAGGGGAGGGGATAAAAAAGGCTTAGAGTTCTTCCGTCTGACACCTCTTTGCCACCAAATGCTTTCCTTACCATCTTTAGGCCCGAAAGTAAATCACCTGATGCCTCTTTCAATGCACCCTCAAGATAAAGAAGTAAAGGAGAGTCATTTTTTCTCCTCAGAAATTCTATTTCCCCTATTGCTTCCTTATATAAAAAAACAGATTTCAAAAGCGCAGCTTTTCTCATGTGCTTCAGCTCAAAGTCTGAGGGGTCAGAAAGATTAAAAAGGGTGGATACGCCCTCTTTTCCCTCATCATATCTCTCCCCACTAATGCACATTCCCCTGAGGGTTATATACCTTGAGATTTCTTCTGAGTATTTTCCATGAGGATATTTTTTCAGGTACTTTCCCATAAGGAAAAATCCTTTATCTTGAGGATAATAAAACATGGCTTCCTGCCATAGGAAATCTTCCGAAAGTCCATATCTCTCCATCTTAATCTTAAGCTTTTCTGCCTTATTGAGTTGCGATAATCTAATATAGGACTTGAAAAGGAGATAAACTTCTTCTCTATTGGTTGGCCTTCGTAAAAGACGAACAACTTTTCTGTATTTCCTTAAATAAAAATAGCTCTTCGCTCTTGAAAGTCTATCAAGGTGCAAGGCTTCTCTTAAGGCTTTATTCCATTTCCCCATGGAAGAAAAGATATTAAACCTTTCCCTGTAGCAATTCTTATCTGCTTTGCCAACTATTCCAAGTTCCTGGGCTGTCTCAGGATAGTGGCAATAAAGATCTTCCCCTGCTTTCCTGTTGCCTGCTCGCCATTTGGCAATAAGGGAAATTTCCCCTTCGGGGAGTTTCCCAATAGCTTCTCTTAAAATCCCAGGATCTCTACAATTTCTGGCTACATACTTAAGGGCGAAAATACGGGAAGCACAATTATCCCCTATATTGAGGAGTTCCTTCCATCCCGAGGATTCTCCGCTTTGGATTCTGGCAATTGACATAAAATAATCTTTCCAACATGAAAGTTCATTGCCTTTGGCTTTTAATAATTCATTAATGGCTTCCTGAGGTTTTGAATACAGCAAAAGGTCTTTTGCTTTTCTTAATCGGAGTGCCTCATTACTAACATCTGCCTCAAGATAATCGAGAGGGTGGAAAATCCTTTTCCGGATTTTCTTGGAGGAGAGTTTATAATTTAAAAAAATTGAAAAAAATGCCAAAGCTAAAATCAGCGCGGCATAAATCAGGAACTTTAAAAATTTCATCCAAGGGAATAGCCCTCAAGGAGGGATGGCTCTCCGTCTGCTAACTTATCCAGCAGCTCCCGATAAAGGTAGTCCTCCTTTACTTTAGGGTTTACCTTCCTCTTGTAAATTTCCTTAGCAAGAGTAATTTCATCTTTCAATTCATTATATATGTTGCCCTTGCTTTTGCCCTCCTCTATCTTTTCCCTGTTGTAAAGGATGATGTCGGAAACAAGAACTCTTGCTTTTCTCTTCGCGACTTCGTGGAGCCCTTTTTCTTCTTCTGAAAGTTCCTCGGCCTCAATTTCAAGCTCGGGCACAACCTCCGGCGCTGGTTTCGTGGTTGGTTCCTCATACTCCCTTTCTCCTATTGTTGGAATGCCCTTAAGTGTATCTTCTTCAGAAACAGGAGCCCTTGGAGAAGGGGTTACCTTGATTTTTTCTTCCTCAGGAAGTAAAATCCTGGATGTTTTCCTTTCCGCTTTTTCCTTTATGTATCTTGCCCTTACAGGAAGAAGTTCCACCATTGCTTCGGAATACTCAACAAGAATTTGAATCTCCTCAGGATATTTTATCGGAGACTCCTCGGGAATTTCGTCGCAATATACGATTCCCACTGGCTTACCTCTGACTATCATCGGCAATATAATAGCCTGGAATGGTTCCCTGCTTCCCAATTCTGTTAATACCTTATTGTCCTCAATCCCATTGGGGAATTTTCCGATATAAATTTCTTCATCGTTAATAACTTTTCCAAAGGTACTTTTTGGGTTTAAAGGCATGACCAATCTTCTGTAATCAATTTCACTCATACCCTCAAATCCCCTTCCATCCCAGCCGATTATTTTCCCCTCTTTTAGAACGAACAAAATGGAACGATTAACAATCCTTGATAAAGCTTCAAAGAGATGCGTTATAAGCCTGTTTTGCGAGGTTTCCGCCTTCATTCCTCTTATACCAGCCAGCACATTCACTGCCTTAGATTCTCCCTTTTCTTCTGGAAGTTTAATTTTTTTTAGAAGAGATGATATTTTTTCAGGAATTTCAGGTGAAAGATCAACTCTCAAATGCACGAGAAAAGAATCGAGGGCTTTCTTTATGGATTCGGCTGTCTCTTCCCATCCATTTCTTAAAAGTTTCTCCCTTTGTTGTAAAAGGGAATTAATGTAGGAAAGTATCTCCTTGTTAAGCTCTTCATCCGCCATTATGATGCTCCCTTACTTCCAACCTTATATTGAGCCTCTTTCACATAAGGACTATTGGGGAAAAGGTCTATAATCTGATTATATGTTGAAATTGCATCCCTTTCTTTTCCAAGTTCAAACTGGCATCTTCCCATATGTGCAAGAAGAGCATCATAAGGGAAATTCTCATCATCCCTGTTCGCTTTTTTCCACGATTCAATTGCATCCTTACAATCCCCTTTTTCGTAAAGAAGCTCCCCTTCCATAAAGTAGAGATAATTAGATAGGATTCCTTTATGAGTAGAATGCTTGATGAGCTTTATGGCTTCTTTAATCTTTCCACTATCAGCTAATTTTTCTGCTTTTATCATAATCTCCATCTTGGGAAATGGGGAAGGAAATTTCTTCAAATTGCCTTCCTCCCCAGAGCTTACAAGCTTTTCTAAGATAAAATTAGCCCTTCCTATTTTAGAATTAACATAGGACTTATAGGAAATTCCCGATATCAGAACAACAAGTATTATAACCAGAGTGATTGAGATTTCTTTCCAATAGGGATGAGCTGCCTTCATAAAACTCACCATAAAACTGGAGAATTCATCCTTTTTAATGTTATGTCTTTCCTTCCTTTTCATCTTTCCTCCATATCTGTAATTATAATAAAAGTCCTACCTACCTGTAAAGATATTTAGTCCTTTTCACCCCAGCTATTATCATTTCTATTTCCCCTGAATCAAAGAAATAATACTTACATTTGGGACAATAGTCCACCGGTACATAATTAATAAAATTGAAGAATTTTCTCCACATCTCACCCCCACAAAAAGGGCATTTCAAAGGTTGGGAAGCATCCACAGCCTCTGGAGATGCCCCATGAATGTAAAAAGTCTTCCTCTCCTTTTCAAGACTGGATTCTGAAACTTTTTCCTCTGCTTCAGTTATTTGATTTTCTCCCCTGGCAAGAATCCTCATAATCCTATCCTCTCTCACAAGTATCCCTCCACATCTCCCACATTTGATAATGGGAACAAAATCATAATAGGTATTAAATAAAGGCCCACCACACCTCGGACATTGGCCTTCTATAGGTCTGAATTTCGAGAGAATCTGCGAAAGTTTAACTTCGCCTTCCTTCCCTCTTATTTTCACTCCTTCCCCTATCCATGTTTTTTCAAGAAGTTCCTCAAGAGTAAAAGGCCCGAGATTCTCATCCTGTTTCTCCACCCACCATTCTCTGTTATTTCTAACAGGAGAGGTTCTTTCTACAAGTTCTTTTCTACTAACTCCTGCAAGTTTCAAAAGAGTATTTATTCTTTTGTTTATCGGCGGATGCGTAGCGAATATATCCCCAAAAACTCCTGAACTTTCGTCAATTTGTTTCCTTGCAGGATTTACTATAAAAAGAGGGGCAACAGCTGGATTGGTAAGAAGTGAAATTCCTCTAACTCTGTCCCTCGAGACTTTAAAGAGAGCAGACGCTAAGGATAAAGGATTTCTCGTAAACTGAACAGCCATTGCATCAGCAAGGTCTTCCATCCTCCTTGAAATTAGGGCATTTAAAAATTTAGTGAACAGTTCGACTAAGAAGATATATGCTACCACTGCAATACCAATGAAGCCTCCTCCGAACCCTCTTCTTTCCGAATTTTCATCTCCCCCTGCAAAAAAGAGTGAAATTGTAAGGAAAAAGGTTATAGTCATAGCAAATGAGGAAAGGACCCCTTTATAATATGAATCTCCCCTTAAGTAATGCGCCATTTCGTGTGCAACAACAGCCTGGAGTTCGTCCCTATCAAGTGCCGACACAGCTCCTTCAGTTATAGCTATAATATTGAAAGCAGAAAAAGCATTTTTGCCAAGAACAGGAATCACATAAACCCTGGGCTTTGGGACAGCTGCAGCTATAGCCATTTCTCTTACAACATTCGCAACCTGCTGATGTTTCATATCCTTTAAATCCGGAACCTGGGCGTTTAACATCTCAAGATACCTGTAAATTTTACCCTCAGAAGAACCCTTTACAGATATAAAAAAGACAATAAGAGATATAACTGAAGAAACTATCAAGAACTCAGAGAATTTTGCATCCTTAAAAAACAGTGATACTGAAGAAAATCTTAAAATCTCAAATAATACTGCCAAGGAAAAGGTAAAAAACGGAAAGAAAAAGAGGAAAAGAAGAGTTATTGCCCTCTTTTTTTCCCGCTGAATTTCCCAGAAGGTTTTCTTCAAAATTTAACCTCTGGTGCCTCCCTTTCTTCTGCTGCTGCCTCTTCTATCTCCCAGAATGGGTACTCCTTGAGCCGCATCTGAGATGCAACTATGCTGTCCGGGATTTTCTTTATCTGGGAATTAAAGACCATTGATTGGTCATTATAAGCCTGACGGGCAAAGGCAATGCTGTTCTCTGTCGTTCTCAAATCTTCCATCAGTTGCAGAAAGTGCTGGTCAGCCTTGAGATTGGGGTAGTTTTCAACAACAAGAAGAAGTCGCCTCAGAGCTTCTGTGAGTTCTCCCTCTGCCTTTATAGCTTCCTGAGGGGAAGGAGCCGAAGCTGCTTTGGCTCTTGCCTCAGTCACAGCTGTAAGAGTTTCCCTTTCGTGGGCTGCATATCCCTTCACTGTTTCAACAAGATTCGGTATAAGATCATGTCTCCTTTTGAGCTGAACATCTATCTGTGCCCATGCATTTTTTACTCGTTGACGAAGCCTTACAAACCTATTGTATGTGGCTATATACCATATAACCACAATTGCCAGTATCGCAAAAATTATAAGAACTCCTATCATTTCTCCTCCTCGTATTTTCTAAAGAGAAGAGAAGCATTCGTCCCTCCAAAACCGAAGGAATTTGAAAGCGCATATTTAATTTCAGCTTTCCTCCCTTTGTTTGGAACATAATCAAGGTCACACTCAGGGTCAGGCTCCTCCTGATTTATTGTTGGAGGTATAAAATTTCTTGATATGGAAAGTATTGTATATATTGCCTCTGCTGCCCCGGCTGCGCCCAGCATATGTCCTGTCATGGATTTCGTGGAGCTAATTGCAATTTTGAAGGCATGGTCACCAAAGATTTTCTTTATAGCAAGAGTTTCAATCCTATCGTTGTGAATAGTGGATGTTCCATGAGCATTTATATAATCAATCTTCTGGGGAGCTATTCCAGCATCCTCAATTGCCGCTTTTATTGCCTTTGCAGCACCATGTCCACTCTGGTCTGGAGCAGTTATGTGATAAGCATCGGAGCTCATTCCATATCCAACCACCTCCCCCATTATGTTGGCCCCCCTCGCCTTTGCGTGCTCAAGCGATTCAAGAATAACTATCCCAGCTCCTTCTGCTATAATAAAACCATCTCTTCCTTTATCAAAAGGTCTTGAAGCTTTCTCGGGCTCGTTGTTTCTCCTGCTTAAAGCTCTCATAGAACAGAACCCTGCCACGGACAAAGGAGTGATCGTGCTTTCAGCACCTCCAGCTATCATTACATCCGCATTCCCTCTTTCAACTATTCTAAAAGCCTCTCCTATTGCGTGCGTTCCTGTAGCACAGGCTGTTACAACCGATGAATTCGGGCCATAAGCCTTAAACCTTATAGCAACATGCCCCGAAGCTAAGTTTATTATCGCTGAGGGAATAAAATAAGGGGAAACTCTCTTCCAATTTTTTTTGGCAAGGAGTAAAGTATTGTCCTCTATCTCTTTAATTCCGCCAATTCCTGCACCGATAAGAACACCCATTCTCTCCCCAAGTTCTTCTGAAACCTTGAGGCCAGACATCCTGAAGGCTTCATCTGCAGCAGCAATTGCATACTGGATGAAAAGTGACATTTTCCTCAGGTCGCTTTTATCCAGCCACTTGAGGGGATTAAAATTCTTAACTTCTCCTGCTATTTGAGAAGGCAAATCTGAAGGGTCAAAACGGGTTATTCGGCCAACTCCGTTTTTCCCTTTCTTAAGGGATTCCCAGTTCTCCTCTAAACCTATTCCTATTGGAGAAATTATCCCTGCCCCGGTTATTACAACTCTTCTCTTCATAAACCCATTTTATTGGATATGTAGTTAACAATATCTCCCACTGTGATTATCTTTTCAAGGTCCTCATCGGGAATCTCAATCTCAAAAGTATCCTCAAAATCCGCAACAAGATCAGGGATGTCAAGGGAATCTGCACCGAGGTCTTCAATCAACTTAGCCTCAGGCACAATCTTTCCTTCCTCTACAGTAAGTTTGTTAAGAATGATTTCCTTAACCTTCTGAGTGACTTCTTCTTTTGTCATGTTTACCTCCTTAATTTTTTATATATATAGTCCTCCATTTACCCTTATGACCTCGCCTGTAATGTAGGAAGCCTCTTCTGAAAGGAGAAAGGCAACAATCCCGGCTATTTCTTCGGGAGTTGAAAATCTTCTTAAAGGAATACTTTTTAAGTACTCTTCCTTCACTTTCTCTGGGAGAGAGGCGGTCATCTCTGTCATAACGAAACCAGGAGCTACTGCATTCACCGTAATATTTCTCGAAGCCACTTCTTTGGCAACTGATTTTGTGAAACCAATTATCCCTGCCTTAGAAGCGGCATAATTCGCCTGTCCCGCATTCCCCATTTCTCCAACTACAGAGGCAATGTTCACAATCCTTCCAAATCTTTGCCTGATCATTGTCTTTATAGCTTCTCTCGTCACAAGAAAAGTTCCTGTTAAGTTCACAGATATTACCTTATTCCACTGTCCCAAATTCATCCTCATAAGAAGTCCATCCTTGGTAATACCAGCATTATTTACGAGGAGGTCCAGTTTCTCCTCAGTTTGAACTATTTTCTTTATTCCATCTATAACCTGTTCCTCTAAAGAAACATCCATAAGAACAGGCACCGCTCCTATTTCTTTTGAGGTTATCTCTAATTCCTTTTCTGAAATGTCAGCTATCCAAACTTTCGACCCTTCTTCTGTGAGTCTTCTTGCTATTTCTTTACCTATGCCTCTTGAACCCCCGGTAACAAGGGCAACTTTTCCTTTCAATTTCATTTTCAACCTCTTTTCTCGAGTTATCTCAACCATTTTATCACAGCAGAGGCCCATGTGAAACCTCCACCGAATGCTGAAAGGAGAATTATGTCTCCCTTCTTTATTAAACCTTTATCATAAGCTTCCCTCCAAGCAATTGGGATTGAAGCCGCGGATGTGTTACCAAATCTTTCTATATTGGAGTAGACCTTTGATTCCTCAATTCCAAGCCTTTCTCCTGTGGAAACTGTTATCCTCTGGTTGGCCTGATGGGGTATAAAAATGGAGACATCATTAACTGTAATGTTCGCTTTCTCTAAAGCTTTCTTTGATATTTCAGGCATTTTTGTAACTGCATATTTAAAAACTTCTCTTCCCTTCATCTTTATGAAATGAAGCCTGTTTTTCACAGTCTCCTCAGAGGCAGGCATTCTACTGCCACCAGCCGGCATGTAAAGGAGATCGCCCTTGCTTCCATCAGCTCTTATCTCTATGGATAGAATTCCCTCTTCTTTTGACCTCCTAAGAACAGCGGCTCCTGCGCCATCCCCGAATAAAACACAGGTTGAGCGGTCTGTCCAGTCTGTTATCTTGGTAAGAGTTTCAACTCCTATTACAAGGGCAGTATTAAATTTGCCTGACTCTATGTAGGCTTGAGCAATGCTCATCCCATATAAAAATCCAGAACAAGCTGCAGAAATATCAAAAGCAGGGGTTTCCTTCATCCCGAGAGCTGAGGCTACCAAACAGCCTGTAGAGGGGAACGCCATATCAGGTGTAACCGAGGATACTATAACTACGTCAATTTCTTCGGGTTTTATATCTGCCATTTCTATAGCCTGCTTTGCAGCTTGCAGGGCAAACTTTGAACTGGGTTCGTCCTTGGCCGAAATTCTCCTTTCCTTTATCCCTGTCATCGTAATTATCCATTCATCAGAGGTATCCACCATCTTCTCCAGGTCCTCATTTGTGAGGACTTTTTCAGGCACTGAAGCGCCAATCCCTATCACTGCTACTGACATTTTCCCTCCTTTCTCCAGTTTTTATCCAATAATCATATTCCAAAACCCTTTGCCTCCATTTTTTCCTAAATCCTACCATAGGAATTTTCCTGCTCAAAACAAGAGCATTTTCTACGGCAGAACCACTGCTTCTTCCGTGGGCTACGATTATCTCCCCTTTGAATCCCACAAGCAGCCCTCCACCATATTTAGAATAATCCATTCTTTCTCTCAGGGCTCGGAAAGCTCCTCTGGAAAGAATGTACCCAAGCTTATAGGTGCTCTTTCTTGAAAGCTCTTCCTTGAGGAATTTAATGAATATTTCACTTACACCTTCTGCAAGTTTGAGGACAACATTACCAACGAACCCATCCGAAAGAACGACATCGGCCTTACCAAAGAAAATCTCTCTGCTCTCTATATTTCCATAGAAAGAAAAAGGGCTTTCTTTCAGGCTTTTGTGAACTTCCTTAAGGATTCTATGCCCCTTTGATGCTTCTTCCCCTATATTTAGAAGTCCTATTTTCGGGTCCTTTCTTCCAAGGACGAGCTCTGAAAAGGTTTTTCCAATTATTGCATTCCTTCTATAGTCCATGGGCTTTGCATAAACATTCGCACCTGCATCTATAAGAACGAATTCTTTCCCCAAAGATGGAAGAGTAACAAGGATTGCTCCCCTTTCAATTCCTTCTTCTGTGCCAATAATTTTCCTTGAAAGAGCAACTACAGCCGCTGTGTTTCCAGCCGAAAGGAAACAATCTATATCACCTCTGGCTAAAGCTTCAAGTCCCATGTGTAGAGAAGTTCTCTTGTTTTCCCTCAGTAATGAGACGACCCCCTCATCCATTCCAACTACCTCAGGAGAATTCACAACTTCAATATTTGGAAGAGCTCTGCATTTCTCAAGCTCTCTTACTATCAGATTTTCTGAGCCAAATATAAAAAAACTATCTTCACTTAATTTTTCAGCAGCTTTCACCACTCCCTCAACTATATTTATGGGAGCAAAATCTCCCCCCATCCCATCCACGCCTAATTTCATTTCTCAGGCATATTCTTCACTGGGCTGAATTACAAGTTTTCCCTTATAATAGCCACAGTAAGGACAGGGTCTATGAGGGAGATATGCATTACCACATTTTGGGCATATTGAAAGAGTTAACATTTCAAGATGCTGATGGGATCTTCTCTTTCCCTTCCTCGATTTTGAATGACGCCTCTTAGGCTGAGCCATTTTTCACCTCCGGTATGGGTTTTAATTGGGAAAGTTTAGGATTTAACGCTTCTATTTTATGTCCGCAATCAACTTTGTTTCTATTTGCCCCGCATACAGGGCATATTCCCTTACAATCTGGTTTGCACAAGGGTTTCATTGGGATTAAAATATTAATTTGGTCCGCGATGAGCTTTTCTATGTCTATCTTCCCATCTTTATAAAATATTGTATCCAGTTCCTTATCCTGAAGGGAAACCTTTTCTTCCCTTAGATAATAAACTGGTAAAATATCAACCGAGAATTCCGAATCAATTCCATAGGAAAATTCATCAGCACACCTGCTGCATATCAACTTAACCTTTCCTTGCACTCTGCTTCGGGATTTTACCCTTTCCCCCTTCCTCTCCAGCTCAAGATGAATATCAAAGGGAGAGTCTGCTTTACCCTCAACGAGGTATCTCTGGTTGACAACCATCTGAAAGTCAAGGCTAAAACCCCTCTCAGAAATTTTTCCGACTTCCAATAACATTTTTTTATTTTAACCCTTCAGCTTCTCTCTGTCAAATTTCCCTTTCCAATGGACCGTTATATTCATGGTCAACAGGGTCTATTTTCCTCATGGGCTTCATCCTGATTTTCTCTTCATGTATATGAGCTATAAGTCCAGGAGTTCTTGCCATAATAAAAAAGGCATTGCCAAGCTCAGGAGGAAAGCCAAGCTCACAAAGAACGGCGGCAATTGCACCATCCACATTTATCGGAAGTTCCTTGCCTTTTATTTTCTTTATGGAGCTGGCTATCTGTTGGGCTGCTTCAATATATTTGCCATTGAATCCCAATTCTTCTGCTATCTCAAAGAGTTTTTTTGTCCTTGGGTCTCTTTTATGATATCTGTGACCGAACCCGAAAATTATCTTCCTCGTCTCGAGCTTCCTCCTGACGAAATTCTCAGCAGTTTTAGCTATATCCTTCCCACTCTCCACAATTTCAATATATTCCTTCATCGCGTCCTCTATTGCTCCCCCGTGATATCTATATATAGATAGTATTCCACCTGCAAGAGCTGAATTAAGAGGGGAACCTGTTGAGGCTATGGTCCTTGCTGCAAGGGTAGAGGGTGGGGTTGCTCCGTGATCTATTGAGGAAACCAATATAGCATCAATCATCTTCCCTGTTTTCTCATCTGGAAGTTCTCCTTTAAGGATAAGGTAAATTACCCGGGAGAAACTCACTCTGCCCATAAGCTTATCAATTCTATATCCCCTTACAAGAAGCTTATTTGGCTCAACCTTTGTTATCGCCGTTTTCCAGTGATTTTCTCCCATCATGTTCCCTCCTGCCACGAATTCAAATATTCCTTCTGCTCTTGTGTAAGCTCATCGATATCTATCCCAAGGGATTGTAGCTTCATTACGGCTATTCTTTCATCTATCTCAGCAGGAACTCTGTATACCTTACGTTCAAGGTTACTGCCGTTTTCTTTGATATAAAGGGCAGAAAGGGCTTGGTTTGCAAAACTCATATCCATAACAGCAGCAGGATGCCCTTCTGCAGCAGAGAGGTTGACAAGCCTCCCCTCTGCAAGAAGGTAAATCCTTTTACCATCTTTGAGTTTGTATTCATCTACAAAATCTCTGATCTTTCTCTTAGATACAGAAAGCCCTTCAAGGGCAGGAATATCTATCTCAACATTAAAATGTCCTGAATTTGCGACTACTGCTCCATCTTTCATGACAAGGAAATGCTCTTTCCTTATTACATGTTTATCCCCCGCAGCCGTGACAAAAATCTGCCCTAACTTTGCTGCATCTTCCATTTTCATAACCATGTAGCCGTCCATGTTAGCCTCAAGAGCACGGAGGGGATCAGTCTCTGTAACTATTACCTTTGCTCCCGCTCCCCTTGCTCTCATTGCTATTCCTCTTCCGCACCAGCCGTATCCTGCAACAACGAAATAACTCCCTGCAATGAGAAAATTTGTAGCCCTCAAAATCCCATCCAGCGTGCTCTGGCCGGTCCCGTATCTATTGTCAAATAAATATTTTGTATATGCGTCATTAACTGCTATCAAAGGATATGCAAGAACCTTGTTTTCGGCCATTGCCCTAAGCCTTATTACGCCTGTGGTTGTCTCCTCTGTCCCTCCTATAACATTAGACAATAGTTTTCCACCTTTCCTATGAAGGGTGGAAACAAGGTCAGCTCCATCGTCCATAGTTATATTGGGCTCGATTGAGAGAACCTCGTCAATATGGTGATAATAGGTTTTTTCGTCCTCGCCCTTTATTGCAAAAACTGATATCCCGTGATGCTTTACAAGTGAAGCTGCAACATCATCCTGGGTTGAGAGCGGATTAGATGCTGTAAGGGCTAGTTGTGCGCCTCCTTCCTTGAGGGTTATCATAAGATTAGCAGTTTCGGTTGTAACATGAAGGCATGCTCCTATTCTTACACCCCTAAAAGGCTTGTTTACTGAAAATTCTTCCTTTATTTTTCTAAGGACAGGCATCTGAGCCTCTGCCCACTCTATCCTGAGCTTTCCTTTATCCGCCAGGGAAATGTCCTTTACTTGATACTTCATGCTTTCACCGCCTCAAGAAGGTCTTTAACCTTATCTGTCCTTTCCCAAGTAAACTCAGGCTCTTTCCTTCCAAAATGTCCATAAACGGCAGTCTTTTTATAAATCGGTCTTCTGAGGTCAAGATGCTTTATCATTCCCTTTGGTGTAAGAGGAAACACCTCCCTTACAGCCTTCTCAAGAGCTTCTTCTGATACCTTCCCTGTGCTATGGGTATCAGCAAAAACAGAGACAGGTTCTGCAACACCTATTGCATAGGCAAGCTGAACTGTTACCTCATCTGCGAGTCCTGCAGCCACTATATTCTTCGCAATATAGCGAGCCATATAGGAAGCCGAGCGGTCAACTTTTGTGGGGTCCTTTCCTGAGAAGCACCCTCCACCATGGGGAGCTCTTCCTCCATAAGTATCAACTATTATCTTCCTACCTGTAAGTCCAGTATCTCCCATTGGTCCCCCTATTTCAAATCTCCCGGTTGGATTTATAAAATATCGGGTATTTTTATCTATCAAACTAAGAGGAATTACAGGGGTTATCACATTCTCTATAACCCCCTCTTTTATTTCATCAAGGCTCACTGAAGGAGAATGCTGAGAGGAAACCACAATTGTATCAACTCTCAAAGCCCTTTTACCCTCATATTCCACGGTAACTTGAGTTTTGCCATCCGGACGGAGAAAATCAAGGATTCCTTCTTTTCTTGCCTGAGATAACCTTCTCGCAATTTTATGGGCAAGCATTATTGGAAGAGGCATAAGCTCTTCAGTTTCCTTAACCGCATACCCAAACATCATTCCCTGGTCTCCAGCACCCCCGGTATCTACACCGAGAGCGATGTCAGGAGACTGTCCATGTATTGAGGAAACTACCGCACAGGTTTCATAATCAAAACCATATTTTGCCCTTGTATATCCTATCCCTTTTATGGTATCCCTCACTATTTCTGGGAAATCGGCATAGGCCTTTGTTGTGATTTCACCTGCTATAAATGCAATTCCTGTAGTTACTATTGTCTCAACCGCCACTCTTCCCATGGGATCATCTTTTATTATAGAATCCAGAATTGCATCCGAAATCTGGTCCGCTACTTTGTCGGGATGTCCTTCTGTCACCGACTCCGAAGTGAAATAATATTTTCTTGGCATCAATTTACCTCCTTTTCTTATACAAAAGATAAATTTAAAGCTTTCTTTATTATTTGTCAAGTTTTTATTCTCTCAGGCTCTACTTAATTTTCTTTCCCCTATAATAAATAGAGGTTACTTCAAATTTCTTGTTAAGGACAAGGAAACTTGCTTCCTTCCCTTCATTAACGGAGGGTTCCTTCCCTGAGAAGAATTTCCTCGCATTTAAACAGGCTATCTTCACGATAACGCGGGGTGAGAATCCACCCTCAAAAAGAAGGGCAGCTTGCCGGGAAACAGGACTACTCCCACCGGCAAGAATACCCTCTTCTGTTTCTATTCTTTCTCCCCTCCGAATTAGCTTCTTCCCATTCCATTCTTTCAGCTCTGAAAATGCAGACGGAATAAGGTCAGAAGCAAGAGAAAATTCAGGTCCTCTCACCTTTAGAAGGAGCTTAAGGAACTCTTTTGAGCAATGAATCATATCTCCTATGACCTCAAGATGAACATCATTAAGAAGAAGTCCCGCTCCTGCCACCCCTATTTCCCTGTGGTGAAGGCCTCTTATTGCATTTGGGAAATGGGTAAAATGCCTTACACCCGAATTATATGCTCTTTGAACATCCTTGAATTTCCCGTTGCTGTGGCCTATAGAAGGAATTTTACCAGCTCTCAGAGCTAAATCAACCAGTCTATCTGAGCCCTTTATCTCCGGGGCAAATGTGAAAAGTTTCAAATGGGAAATGGAGAGAAATTCTCTTACATTCTTATCTGTTGGCTCGAGCACGAAATTTTCGTCCTGAAAGCCCTTTTTCTCCTTGCTTATAAATGGTCCCTCAACCCTTAAAAAAGGAAATATTGTGTCAGGCTTCTTCCCTCTGTATCTTTCAAAAAGCTCTGAAATCTCTCTCAACTTCTTTATGGAGGTATTCATAAGAGTGGGTATCGCAAAAAGAACACCAAGCTCTCGCAACTTTTTCTCAAGCTCCAAAAAATCACCGTTCTGAAAGCTGTATCCCCATCCTCCATGAATATGCGGGTCTGAAAAAGACGGGATGATGTATTTTTTCCCTGAAACCTCAGTCTTAGCTATTAATTTTATTCTCCCCTCTTCTATATGAATCTCCCCCTCTATAAATTTCCCCTCTCTCCATATATTCCCCCTTATACAATTTCTCCCCAAGTTTTTTACCTCTATAAAAAATTCTACAACCTTAAAAAGAAGAAGCAAATACCTTAGGCAAGCTTTTTTGCGAGAGTCCTTCTAAAATAAAACTCGCTATTTAAGAAAATGAAGAAAAAAATGATTAAATTGTTGAAAAAATTTATATTTCGTGTATCATATAAAAGAGGAGGTAGCTATGAGAAAGAACAATAATCTTTTTTTCCTTATCTGCATCACTGTGCTCTTCCTTCTTTCCCCTGTCCTTAAGGCTGACAAAGTGGTGGAAAAGGATTATGCAGTTGTTTCAAGCTCTGGAGCAAATATAAGATACAAAGCAACTACAAAATCCCCTGTAATATATGTTGCCCACTATGGGGAAAGGCTTGAGCTTATTGAGGACCTTGGAGGATGGATGAAGGTAAAACTTTCGGATGGAAGGATAGGCTTCGTATGGGGCCCACTTGTAAAAATTGAAAAGGAAAAGGTAAAGGTTATTGAAAAGACTGTTGAGAAAGTTGTAGAGAAAAAAGTTAAGAAAAAGAAGGAAGCTGTAAAAATTCCAGGGACAATTGAAGGCAAGATTGATTACGGAAAGAAGCTTTACTACAGAGGAAAATACCCTTCTGCCATAGATATTTTTGAAAAGGCCATATCCCAGGCAGCGCCAATAGAAAACGAGGGGAAAAGAAGGAGCATTCAGGGCGAGGCATTCTTCTTTATAGGCCTCTGCTATGCAGAGAAGGGAAAAAGCGAGAAGGCAAAAGACGCATTCAAATCCACAATAAGGCTCGTTCCTGACTATGGGCTTAATGTGACATCGGAAAGATATCCCGAGAAGATACTGAAACTGTGGAGACAGGCAGAGGATGAAATAGAGGAAGAAGAGACAAGGAAAAGATTATACAAAAAATAATAGGAGGTGAAAGATGAGGAAATTTTCCTCAAAAGGGATCTGGTATCCCTTCATTTTAGTTTTTCTGGTATTTCTATTCGGACTTCAGGGCTTTGCCCGACCGGAGCCGCAGACTCAAACCCAGGTAAAGAAATGGGCAGTTGTAATCTCGGCAGGAGCAAACATAAGGACAATGCCCTCAACAAAGGGTGAGATAATCTATGTTGCAAAATTCGGGGAAAGGCTTGAATTAGCAGAGGACCTTGGAGTATGGCTAAAGGTCAAGCTCAAGGATGGACGGACAGGCTTTGTATGGTCAAAACTCGTGAGGGTTGAGATTGAAAAGATAGTAAAGGAGGCACCAACAGCTCAACCAGCAGCAGTAAAGCCAGTTCAACCTGCCCAGCCAACAACAGTAAAACCCATCGCAGCACCACAGGCAGGGACACAGGTAAAAGAGGGAAAAAAGCGTTCAATGACAGCCTTTTATTTTATTGGAGGACTTGCCTTAGCAGGTGGAGCTGCATACTTCCTCTTAAGAAAAGGAGGTCTCCTGAACAAAGGGACAGCAACACTGAAAGTAACATCAAATCCATCTGAGGCAAAAGTATATGTGGACGGGTCTGAGAAATGCACAACACCATGCACCGTGGAAAATGTAGCCCCTGGGAAACACAAAATAAAGGTGGAAAGGGAGCTTTACGGAAAATGGGAGCAGGAGATGGAGCTAAAGGGTTATCAGGAATACAATGTAGATGCAACACTTGCCCCTTTTAAATACAATTTTGACAGCTGCTTTGGCTCTTATGGGAGCGGAAATGGCCAGTTCAATTATCCGTGGGACCTTACAATAGACAACAGCGGAAACATCTATGTTGCAGACTACGGCAATAGCCGGATTCAGAAGTTTACAAGTTCGGGAAACTATTCAGCTAAGACTCTCTTTCTTTACCCTACTGGAGTTCGGTTCTCCGCTCATAATAATACTTTATATGCTGTAGGGCCTGGCTCTTCTGCTTTATGGAAATCTTATCCCTTTGGGTCATGGTCACATTCTGCAAGCCTCGGTCTTTCACATCCCTACAGTCTTGGAGTT
>WFSJ01000034.1 GCA_015486055.1 Acidobacteriota bacterium | reverse complement strand
TATCTGTAGCCCATTTTCTTTTCTATCTTTTTGATCTCGGCCTCTACCTGTTCCTTGTATTTCTTCTTCCACTGGTAAAGGTTATGAAGCCCGACTCCGTATTTCTCAGCCACAGATTTTTTGGAAAGGGGTTCAAACTCAGCTTCCACAACTATTCTTATCTTTTCCTTATCCGTGAAGTTTAATTTCGATTTCCTTCTCTTGCTTTCCTTTTTCTCCATCTTTTCCTCCATTCCTATTTTACCCAAACCCACCGCAAAAATCCAGCGTGTAGTCTTTCGCTGAGAAGTAGATAATTTTTCAGGTAAATTTCGCAAAAGATAAAAGTTAAGCCACAAAATGCCCGCAGAGCTTCTCTAAATTCCTTTCCTATGGTTTACTATGAAAAAGCAAATTTCCGTGCGAAATACGGGGAATGAGAGCGTGGTTTTTATTGAAGGAGGGGCAGGTTTCCCTGCCCCTTTGGGATGGTGAGAGTGTTTTAATGAGAAGATGATTGTGAATATATTATAACATTATTTGAGAGAAAAATTTATCTGTGGTGAGATATAAATAAAAAGAATATTTAGGTTTGGCCTCAACGGGCTGAGCGAAAATTTAGGCAAATGAGAAGACTGACTCAATTTTCCCCTGTCAAAAGCAAATTCCTGAGTTTCTGCAAAAATCAACTTGATTTTTTAATTTTTAAGATAAATCTGAAGTTTTGCCTTTTGAGTTCGTTTTTTCTCCAGAGTAGGTAAGGCCCCTCTCTGCTGTTAAACTTTTTTTTGTAAATTTTTCTTAATATGAGAAACCCCCTGATGAAGGGAACCGAAAATTCATCCGGGAGCCCGATTTCCCTTGCTTTGAAGAGATAAGGTTTAACTTCCTCTTCTTTTATGCTGAAGTTTCCAGAATATCTCTGCAGGGCAACCCTTGATAGGACTACTTCTTGTGAAGCTTCCTTTAGCCCCGCAGTTTTTTCCATAAGAGCCATTTTCTTTGCCCATCTTATTTCAAGTAGGCTCACCGGTCCTGATGAAGAGAGAGACACTATGGCTTCTTCAAGGGAAAGAAGTATAAGGAAAAGAATTTTCATATTATGTCTCCAATTGAGAGAAAAATTTTGGTTTTGTTACCTTCAACAGGATTAGGGTTATATCCTAAGTCAAGCCTTATCGGGCCAAAAGGTGTCCTGTATCTTATGCCAAATCCAACTGCATTTTGCCAATCTTTGTGGGATAGATCGCTCATAACATGGGTTGCTTCTCCTCCATCGTAGAAAAATGCGAGTTCCCAGTCTCCATATATGCTCAGCCTGTATTCTAAATTCAGAAGGATGAGTCCTTTCCCACCGACTGGCATATCTGTTTTTTTGTCAATTGGGGAAAGTCTGTCTGTTGATGCTCCCCTGAACGACATTCCTCCTCCTGCGAAAAACCTTTCCCTTATGGGCAGGTTCCCCTTTGCAAGGCCCAGCTTAAAACCAAGGGCAAGGTCAGCCCTTCCCATTTTCTTAAGCCTTTGATAATGAAGGTATGTTTTGAGTCCATCTATTTTTGTTCCGAAGAGTGAAAAATACTTCTCTGATGATATATTGAAAAACCATCCGTTTGTGGGGTTAATCGGATCATCCCTTTTGTCCATTGTGTATATGTAAGACAGGGATGTAAGATAGCAGGGGAAGAATTCCCTGTCAACATCGGATTGGGATACCCTCAATTTGAGAAGTTCTATTCTGCTCCACCTTAGGTTCACCTGACCCCAGAATTGGCTCCTTCTCCTTGATAAGGATAGGAAAATATTTTCCATCTGGTAATCATAACTGACCATATCTCCTTTTTCATAGATTAAGGATGTCCTCAAATCCCATCCCAACAAATAATGGGGAATTTCTGCAGCTGCTCCCACTATTTTTTCCCTCCCTCCTATCTGGATACTTGAACTGAATGTAAGAGAGGGAATTATCCTGTTTCTCGTTGAAAGGTCAAAGGTTATTCTCGGCCCTCCTCTTTCCTCCCATCCTACTCCAAAGGAATAGGTTGAGGAAGGAAGCTGTTCTGCTCTTACTATAACATCCATTCTTTCCTTGCTCCATATATTTTCCTTTACTTCTAAGAGCGTAAATATTCCCATGGATTCCAGCTTTATTCTTCCTTGGTCTATTATAGACGTTTTTACGGGTTTTCCATTTTCTAAGGGAAGAAATTCTTTTATTATTTCCTTCCCCTTTTTGCTAACTTTTCCTGTTATATACATGAGGGAAAGGAGAGGTTTTATTCCCTCTTCTATCTTTAGGAATATTTCTGCCTTATCTCCTTGGAATATTGTTTCAGAAGATATTTGTGTTTTTCTGAACCCGTTGTCAAGGTAAAGATATTTTATCCTTTGAGCAGCAGAATATACGGAATATGGGTAGAAAGGGTCACCTTCTTTTAAGACCATAATTTTTCTTATTTTTTCTATATTTATGGAGTGATTTCCCGAAATTGAAATTTTTGAGATTAAAAACCTTTTTCCTTCATTTATGCTTATTAGAACTCCCTTTTCAAGGGGTCTCCAGGTTACGATAACATTCTTAAAGCCCTCTTCAAGATATTTTTCCCTTATGGCTTCAACTCCCTTCCTGATGTTTTCAAGCTTGAATTCAGGGATCAGTGTTTTTGATGAGGGTATGAGTTTTTTTAGCTGGGGTTCCTTTAGGAATTTGTTCCCTGAGAAAATTATTTTTTTCTTTTTCAATTTTTTTAAATTTTTGAGTTTATAGACTATCTCAAATGAATTCTCAAATTCTTCAACATTGCCACTTATTTTGCCAACGAAAATTCCCTTATCCATAAGATAATCTCTTATGGTTGTTTTCCCTTCGTAGATTGCCCACTCCTTTGAATAGGATTTTTCCCAGTAAGGATAAATTATGGATACGGGAATAGAATATCCATAAATTCTTATGTGGAATTTTTTCCCTTTCATTTGAGTTATTTTTATAATCAAACTCCCATTTTTATCCCCCGCTTCTATTCTTACCTTGGACCTCAGATAGCCTTTTTTCCTTAACCTTTCCTTAAGTTTTTCCGCTGTCTTATCCTCATGCTTTCGAGAGTAAAAATCTCCTTTTTTAAGGTAGAAAACCCTTCTTTTTTTCTTTCCATCTAAAAATATTTTTTCTATTTTGAACCTTTTTCCAGGAACTATACTGGATTTTAGGACTCCGTTTTTAAAGTTAAATTCTATTTTTGGATTCAAATAGCCAAAATCCTTAAGCCAGATGGTCAATCTTTCTTTTTCTTTACCCAGGTCCTCAGACGAGTAGAACTGTCCCCTTCTCAAATATAGAAAAGTTAAATTTGATGGTAGCTTGCTCTGGAGCGTAAGTTTTATTTTCTTTATCCTGACTTTTTCCTGAGATTCTATTACGAGAGTGATTCCTCCTTTTTTATATTTTTCCTCAGCGGTAATATTCATAAAATCTCCTGTAGCATAAGCTCTCTTTATGGAAAGATAGAGCTTCCATTGAGAGTAATTATCTCCTTCCTTCAGGAGCATAAAGGGGGAGATGTCCTTTCCCCTATATTCTATCCTTTTAATCTCAGTGGAAAGGAGGATAGTATTTAAGATCAAGAATAAAATTATTCCTTTCATCTCTGGTGACTATAATGTAAAAGTTTGGATTTACTTTATATTCTGCCATTATTATTTCTTCTTTCGTAGAGGAAAGATTCGCAGAATAAATCACTGTAAAATTCTTCCCAACCTGTTTTTCAGCCGTTAGCCTTGCCAGGGGTTCGCTAGAGCCTGGAAGTATGTAAGGACTTATTGAAAGCCTGGAGAGGCCAAGAAAAGATTTTGCTCTGCCCCCGATATTTCGGCTCAATACCTGCGAGAGAATAGATGTTGTGCTCAACGGGTAGGCACGACTTTCAGATATACCCCTTCTGAAACTCTCTCCCATGGCAAGAAGGGAGAAAAGTTCGTAAGTTGGAAGAGGCGGGGAGCTTGAAAGGGATATGTGCACATGGGAGAGAAGGCCCTCTGTTTTCATCTTTACCCTGTAGTTTCTTATTATTGTTTCTGCTTCAATATCAAGATAAGGGTCAAATTCAACTGCCCTTGGAAGATATATTTTTCCCTTGGTTATTGTAAATCTTCTTTCTCCTGCCCATAAAAAACCCTTCTTAATAATAGCTTCTCCCTGTAATCCCAGACCAGTGACAGGACCCACAAGCCTTAAGGACGGTATAATTTCAAAATTTCCCCAAGAATTTTCAATTTTTATTTCTTTATCTGAGGTTATCCCAACATCCACAGTGATGCTGTTTACCCAGTCCGGAACAGGGGTTGATGGTTTTGAGGAAAATTCAAGGGGTTCCTCAAATTCTCTCTTCCAGTTTCCGTCTATGAGGTTAACCTCGCCCTTTATTTTGGCACCGGCCTCTACAGTTTCTATTGAAATTTCTCCGCTTCCCTTACCCTCAATTCCCTTAAATGGGAAGAAATTACAGTTCTTAAATGAGATGGAAGAGGAGATTTTTAAAGGCTTTGAAAATGTTATTTTCCCCTCCCCTCTGATCTTTCCTCCTCCAAAGTTTCCCTTTATTTCATTTATGGTTAAATCTTTGTCCCTTATCTGAGCTGATATGAGAAAATTTTCCACAGGTTGAGGATAGCTAAGGAGAGTGAGGGTTTTCCCCCTCACTTTTGTGTTTAAAAGATAGTGAATTGAATTATTCATTTTGAATTTGCCTGATGCATCTACCTGTATTGTGCTTCCTGACCAGGGGAGAAGTTCTCCTGCCTCCGAGCACTTCCCGTTTATATTTCCTCCGATCTCTTTTTTACCAGAACCCTGGATTTTAAATTGACATTGGTTTTTACCCTTTATTTCTCCATATATAGAAAGCTTCCTTTTTCCATTTTCTTCGTAGATGCCGTTGAAATCTAAATTTCCCTTCTTTTCGTTAAGGTACCCGAAATTTGCAATTTTCCCCGAGAAAGAGGTTCTGGTAAGATTGCCTTCTGTTTCAGATGAGATGTGAAGGAACCCAGTTCCTATAGCGGAGGCTAAAAGTTCTTTTCCCCTGAAGCCGTTGAGCTCTGCTGAAAGATGAGAATTTTCCCCCTCAGACCATAAAAAGCCCTTCAAGATTCCTCCATAGCTTTTCCCATAAAAAGAAAGTTCAAGCCTTTTTCCATCCCAGATGTATTTTCCTTCGCCAGAAGCTATTTTGAAGTTTGAAAGAACCTTTGCTTCGGTTAAATTTCCCTTCCCTTTGATTTTTATTTCTTCCCCATGGGATGTAATCTCTCCCCGAGCGTTGAAATTCCCCTTGAGGTCAAAGCTAACATCAAGGGCTTTGAGTAAATCCTCTATGTGTCCCCGGGCACTGTATTTTATTTTTACATTGCCCGCTGAAGAAGTTCCTTGGAATTGGCCTTTTCCCCTTTCCCATTTGTATTTTCCGTAAAGGGAGAGGAATTCGTTGGAGTCCTGCCAGGCACCTTCAACATTCTTTATTTGATATCCATAAAGTTTCCCATTATTAACCAAGAAATTTCCTTTCCCCCTGTATCTTTCACCGGAGAAATCGTATTTAAAATTCACTTCCCCTTTGCCTTCTATTTCTGGCAGGAACAGCTTTTCTTTTGAGAAGTATTTATAGATCTTGGAACCTTTTAAGAGTAAGGTCCTCAAATCCTTTGACTTAGATTTAAGGCTGAAATACCCGTTGTTCCTTTTTGTATTGTAAGTGAAATTTACCTCGGAACCTTCAACCTCAAGTTTCTTACCAGATACAAGTGTAATCTCCTTCCCTATTTTTGCTTTTAGATTTCCTCCTTGTTGAGGAAATAGAGAAAGGGATATAGAGTATTTCCCTAACTTAGCATTACCCTTTAGATTGAAATTTCCAATGTTGGGGAAGGATGCTATGGAATACAGGGTCGCTGAGGAGAGCCGTGAAATCCTTAGCTTTCTTCCTCTGATGAATATTAAATCCATAGCTCCTGTTTCTAACCTTCCTTTCAGAATTCTTCCCTTTGATATGTTAAGCTTTATGTTTTTAACGGTTCCCCTGAATATTTTAAGTTTCCTACTCGTTGCTGAAATCTCTATTTTTCCTTCCTTATATTTTCCTTCCCCATTTATTCCCCCGGAAAGAAGCGAAGAAAGAAACTTACCCTGGAGCTTGAATGAAAATTTTATAATTTTAGGGTTCCCATAACCCTCAAAAATTAACTCGGGAGAAACAAAGCTCAGTTTTTCTATCTCACCGCTTGGTTTTGCCCTTATTTTGACCTTTCCAGTTAAGGTTTTCTTTCCCCATTTTATTACTGCTTTTTCTGAGCCTATCAGTGCTTTTCCATACCTATAGCTTAAAAAGGAATAAGGAGAAGTTACTTCAAAGTTTTTTCCCGAATAATCTATACTCAGTCCTTCTATGTCAACTTCCTTTACTAATTCTGGAATTGCAAAGCCTGCTGCACTGATGCCCTTTGAAATATCCAATTTCCCTCCCTCTGCTCTTATGCCTACGGCAGGGAACGGAAAATTTGGAAAATAAACATAGAACTTGGCCTTGGAAAGAAACAATCCTTGTGTCCTTAAGTTCTCAACGGTGAATGAAGAGAAACCCACCCTTAAAGAGGAGTAAGTGCCAAAATTATTTAGAGTTTTGCTTATCTCAATATAAAATATATGGCGGGCTAAGAAGGGAATGGCAACCAGAAGGGCTGCGATTACAAAAAAAAAGCTGCTTTCCTCATCCTTTCAATTTTTCCCAATCCTTTAAAAATCTTTCAATGCCGATGTCCGTGAGAGGATGTTTCACAAGTTTCTGGAGAACTTCAAAGGGCATCGTTACTATATCTGCTCCGAGAAGAGCAGCTTCAAGAACATGCATTGGATGCCTTACGGAGGCTACGATTACCTCACAGGGGAAACTGTAATTCTCAAGTATCTGGATTATATCCCTGACAAGGTCCATTCCATATGAACTTATATCGTCTAATCTTCCTATAAATGGACTTAAATACCTTGTTCCTGCCTTGGCTGCCAGAATGGATTGGGTAGGGGAGAAAATGAGTGTTGTGTTTACATTTATTCCATCTGAAGACAGTACCTTTGTAGCCTTCAGCCCATCCACCGTCATTGGTATCTTGACTACGACATTTTTCCCGTAAGAGGCTAACTTTCTTGCTTCCTTAACCATGCCTTCCCAGTTTTTTGATATTACCTCAAGGGAAACTGGACCATCAACAACTTTAAGGATTTCTCTTATAATAGTTTCAAAATTTTTGCCTTCTCTTGATACCAAAGTTGGATTGGTCGTTACTCCATCAAGGATTCCCCAATCCTTTGCCTCTTTGATCTTTTCAATGTTCGCCGTATCAAGGAAAATTTTCATTTCGCTCCTCCTTAATTACTGGATTTGAAAGTGTCCCTATTTCGTCAATTTGAACATCAATCCTGTCACCAGGCTTAATCTCTCCTACACCGCCAGGGGTTCCGAAAGATATTATATCCCCTGGACAAAGGGTCATTATGCTTGACAGATAGCTGAGTACATAGTTTACAGGGAAAACCATGTTGGAAAGGCTTGAGGACTGTTTGATCTTTGAGTTGATGAAAGTTTTTATCTTCAGGTTCTGGTATCTTGCTCCTCTAAGTATTGACGGTCCAATGGGGGTGAAAGTATCGTATCCCTTTGCCCTTCCCCTTTCACCTTCTATCTCAAGAACATCTCTTGCAGTAACATCATTAAGGATTGTATAGCCGAGGACGAATTCCTCTGATTCAAAATCCGAAGGTAATTTTTTCATCTCTTTTCTTATGACTACAGCAAATTCTCCTTCAAAATCAATCCTTCCCACCTTTTTTGGTATTTTTATGGGCTCAAGATGAGCAATAATAGAAGAAGGGGGTTTCAGGAAGAAAAGGGGCTCTTCTGGAACATTTTTCCCAAGTTCCTGAGCATGGGACCTGAAATTGTATGCAAGGCATATGATTTTTGTGGGTGTTATGGGTGGAAGGATTTTTACCTCAGAGATTCTGACTTTTGTCTTTCCTGGTTTTATTGACTCGAGGGGAAAAGATTCAAGTTCCCTGAGAAATTCTTCCTCAAGAATTCCATACTTTTTCTCCCCCTGGAATTCATATCTCAAGATTTTCATTTTATCTCTACATCCTTTTTTGGGGAAGCACTGCTTTGGTTCCCTGACTTGTCTACTGCCGTAACCCAATAAATGTACTTCCCATTTTTCAGACCTTTATCCCAAAAACTTGTTTCTTTTATAGGTTTTTTAGTTATTTTCTTCCCGTTTCTCCAGAGAAAATATCCCTTCGTGTCCGATGAGCTACTTTTGCTCCAGGAGAGATAAATATCTTTTCCTGAGGATATGATATCGATATTTCCCGGAGGTGATGGAGGAAATTTGTCAATATATTTTATTCCTACTTCTCCAGAGAGTTTGCCCATTGAGTAAGGTGGTTTTAGAGAAAGGAGAGCAGAGACAGTATAGGAATATTCCTTCCCATTTTTAACATTACCGTCAATGTATGAGGTGATTATAACAGGATGCTTTGTGATGAGCTTCCCATCCCTGAATACTAAATAACCAATGGGCTTTGCAGGGCTGCCGTCCCAGTTCTTTTCAGGCTTTTTCCATTGAAGGTGAATTCCATCCTCCTTAGACTCTGCTTTTAAGGACTTCGGCTCTACAGGGGTGACCATTATATCTATAAATTTTGAGCTAAATTTTGAAGTTCTTGCTCCATAAGCTTTTATTTCAAATACTGCCTTAACTTTCTTATTCAGGAGTTCATCCCAGACTTCTTTCTCTATTTCTGTGGGGATTTTTCTCGATTTAAATATTGTCTTTTCCCCTCCCTTCCACTTGAGAGAAACTTTTATTTTCTTGTATCTGATTTCTTCTCCGTTCTCAAATTTATTATGGAGTTTAATCTTCAGGATTATGTTTTCCCCTTGCTGAAATATTTTCATCTTTGGGTTTGGAATCTTGTTAAGTTTCGGGGGGAATGGTTTTCCTCTTATTCCACATCCTATCATCAATATAAAAAGGAGGAGGGAGATAGTTTTACTCATAATATATATTTTTTTAGGTCTTCTTTTTTTAGAATTTCTCTTATCTTTTCTTTTACATACTCTCTATTTATGGTTATTTTTTGACCTGTAAGCTCAGGGGCAAAAAATGAGATTTCCTCCATGACCTTTTCCATTATTGTATGAAGTCTTCTTGCTCCGATGTTCTCCATTTCGTTATTTATCTGCTCTGCTACCGATGCAATTTCATCTATTGCGTCCTGCGTAAACTCCACCTCAATTCCCTCTGTTTCCATAAGGCTTTTGTACTGCTTAACAAGTGAATTCCTCGGCTCGATTAAGATTTTCTTGAAGTCCTCTTTTTCAAGAGGTTTAAGTTCCACCCTTATCGGAAACCTTCCTTGAAGTTCGGGAATTAAATCCGATGGCTTAGATATGTGAAATGCTCCTGCTGCTATAAAGAGAATATGTTCTGTATTGATTAGGCCGTATTTTGTTGCTGCATTTGTTCCTTCAACTATTGGGAGAAGATCCCTTTGGACCCCTTCTCTACTCACATCGGGTCCAGCGCCGGATTCTCTCCCTGCTATCTTGTCCAGCTCATCAATGAATATTATTCCTGTCTGTTCAACCCTTCTTACTGCTTCAGAAATTACCTCGTCCATATCAACCATTTTTTTCTGTTCTTCCTCAAGTAAAGCCTTCTTGGCTTCTTCTATCTTCATCTTTCTTTTCTTCTTTTTTTGAGAAGGAAGACCTGGGATGAGTTCCTGAATGGACATGCCTATCTCCTCCATTCCTGCCGAGGAGAAAATTTCAAGTGGTTGGGAAAAACTCTTTTCGGAGAGTTCTACCTCAACTATCCTTTCGTCGAGTTCTCCATTCCTGAGTTTTTCCTTGAATTTATCCCTTGTTCTTTCCCATCTTTTTTGCTTTTCTTCCCAATCCTCAAACTCTCCTGATTTTCTTGGAGGTCTGACGAGTATGTCAAGAATTTCCTCTTCAACCCTTTCCATTGCCTTTCTTTTCACTTCCTCCATCTTTTCTCGCTTTACCATATCCACAGCTAAGTCGACAAGGTCCCTTACCATTGAGGAAACATCCCTTCCCACATAGCCCCTTTCTGTGAATTTTGTTGCTTCTACTTTAACAAATGGAGATGAGGTAAGCTTGGAAAGCCTTCTAGCTATTTCAGTTTTTCCAACCCCAGTAGGTCCTATCATTATTATGTTCTTTGGGGCGATTTCCTGGGCAAATTCAGGGGGGAGTTTCCTTCTTCTATATCTATTCCTCAAGGCTATAGCCACTGCTTTCTTTGCTTCCTTTTGTCCTACTATATACTTGTCAAGTTGTTCTACTATCTCTGCAGGGGTTAGCTCATCCTTCATTTTTTTATTACCTCTACTTTTATCCTGTTATTTGTGTATATGCAAAGGCTGGATGCGATCTCAAGGCTTTTCCTTGCTATCTCCTCAGCTGAGAGCTTGGTCTCTCGGAACAATGCCTTTCCAGCAGCAATAGCATAAGGAGCCCCTGAGCCTACTGCAATTATCCCTTCATCCGGCTCAAGCAGGTCTCCATTTCCTGAGATGAGCAGGCAATCTTCCCCGTCTGTAGCTACTATCTGAGCCTCAAGCATCCTCAGGACTTTGTCTGTTCTCCATAGCTTCGCAAGTTCCACCGCAGCTCTTCGGAGATTACCCCTGTATTCTTCAAGTTTCTCCTCCAGTCTTTGAAGAAGGGATAAGGCATCTGAAACAGCTCCTGCAAAACCGACAATTATTTTTCCTCCTGCGAGCTTCCTTATTTTTTCTGCTCCTTCTTTTATTATATAATTTCCAACGGTTACCTGACCATCAGAAGCCATGGCCACTGAATTCCCTTTTTTAACGCAAACTACTGTAGTCCAATGAGTATTCATTGCTTAAAGTTTATGATAATAATTCCTCAGGGTCAACCCTTGATTGCTTCAGAAATAGCATTAACGATATCCTCTGTTTCAAAGGGCTTCCTTAAAAATGTCATCCCCTCCCCAATCTCTATATCTTCAAATCCAGATGTCATGATTATTTTCACCCTTTCATTTTTCCTCAGCAGTTTCTTTGCTATTTCTCTTCCGTTCTTTCCACCAAGCGTGTAGTCAATGATTGCTATTTTTATTTGTTCCCCTTCGGTTTCTATAATTTCCTCAGCTTCTTTGGAGTCAGATGCTCCAAATACCACGAAGCCATACATCTCAAGAAGTTCCTTCAGAAAATGAACTATGTCTTTTTCATCATCAATCACAAGGACCTTTTTCCCCATTCCTTCAATTTTTTTCTTGATTTTCTCTTTTCTTTCTGTTTCCCCTTTGGTTTTCATTTCAGGTATAATAAGGGAAAATTTTGTTCCCTTTCCCAGTTCACTCTCCAGATTAATTGAGCCTCCCATTTCCTCCACTACCTCTTTAACTAAAGATAAACCAAGGCCTGTCCCCTTCCCTCCTTTGGTTGTAAAGTAAGGTTCAAATATTTTGCTCTGGATTTCCTTCTCTATTCCCTTGCCGTTGTCCTCTATATTTATTTTTACGAAATTTTCTCCCTTATCAGTTGAAAATTCCCTTGTTGTTTTTAGTTTTATAATTCCATGTGAAGAATTTTTTGAGGCTGAAATTGCATCCATTGAGTTTATAAGAAGGTTGTAAATCGCCAAGGAAAATTTGCCTGAGTTTCCGAAAATTCTAAGAGGAAAAGAACAGAACTCTCTCCGAAAGGAAATATTTTCAGGGAGAATTCTTCTGAACATCTTCTCTATGCCGTCAAGGATTTCCCTGACATTTATTTCTTCATTTTTTAGTTCCTCTTTTTTAGAGAACATAAGAATTTCCTTGGCTAAGGAAGAAGCTTTCTTTGCTATTTCTTCGGCTGTTTTTACCTTGCTTTCAAGGTTGGTATTAGCAAGATGCAATCTTAAAAGAGATATGTGACCTAAAAGTGAGGTCATAATATTGTTCATCTCATGGGCAAATCTGCTTACTTCCATGCCTATTGTTCCTAACTTTCTGAGATGATGGAGTTCCTTCTCAAGTTCCATTTTCTTTGTTATATCCTCCATCTGAAATACAATTATTTCCCCGCTTTCCAGAGGAACAGTATATAAAAGGATATTCAAAGTCTTTTTTTCTCCATAAATGGTTTTTATAGGGACTTCTTTTTCGGAGTAGGGTTTTTTCTGGAGTAAGACCTGAATAAACTGAGGCTTAAACTTATCTAAGCCTTCTGCAAGTTCGAATATTTCCCTGCCCTTTAACTCATTCTTCTTTGCAGAAATTATTTCTCTCGCTGATAGGTTAACGGTTATGATTTTTCCTAACTCATCGCAGGTAATTATTCCCACAGGGTTACTTTCCACTATGGATTCAAAAAATCGCTTCACTTCCTCTATTTCTTTCCTTTGAGATTCAATTGAACCTGCCATTTTGTTGAAAACCTTTGAAAGAAGGCCAAGTTCATCCTTTGCTCTCACCTTAACCCTGTATTCAAGCTTTCCTTCAGACCACTTCTCAGCCCCTTTTGTAAGAGCTAAAATAGGCACGGAGAGTTTTTTCCCTATAAAAAGAGCAAACAGGACAGCAAGGACTAAAACAATTAAGGCTGCTTCAACTAATCTTAGAGTAGCCATCCTGTTAGCTGTCATCAAAGCACTCTCATCCCTTCCTATTATTACTTTCCCCGCTATCTTGCCAGTATAGTCCTTTATGGGGAATGAAGAAAAGAAGAATGTTTTTCCTTCAAGCTTTCCTTCTTTTACTTTATTGTTGTTATTTGAGATAACCGGAGGGTAAAGCCTTTTCCCTTCTTTTCCTATATAGGTTGAAGCAATAGCCTCTTTTCCCTTTTCTATGAAGACCTCCTCCTTTACTTTATCCTTAAGAATATCCACGAATTCTGAAGATATTGGGAATTCTAAGAAGACATAACCCTTGAGGTTGAAGCTTTCTTGGTCAACTATTGGAACAATACTTACCATACATAGATGTTTTCCCTTACTGAAGATTCCGGCACCCCTTATTAGTCCCTCTTTTCCCTTTAACAAGATTGGGTGATTTGAAAGGTCTTTTTTTTCATAGCAGGAAATGAGGGAACTGTTGTAGCTCGCGGATGTTACCCCTTTTGTGTTCAAAATCTTCATGTTCATGGATGGGAAAAGCACCTCCTTGGATTCAAGGACATATGAGAGTTCAGAGGGATTCTTTATATTGGAAACGATCTCTTTTAATTCTGAAACCACAACAGCTGTTCTTGTCATATTTGAGAGATAGTCATAAAAAAAACTTTCAGCTTTTCTTGCGGATGAAATAAGATCTTTTTTTTCTTCGTTAGCAAGCTTTGAGGACATAGAGATTATGGAAAAATATGTGGTGAATATAATAGTGAAAATTGAAATGAGGGTCAGATAAAAAAAGAGCTTTATTTTAATGCTCATTTTTTATCATTTTGGAAAAATCTATTATGCCCATGGGGTCAGCTACAATCTTTTTCACTCTCCTATTGTAGAGCAGAATCAGTTTAGTTCTGGAAACGGGAATTATGTAGTATTTCTTTCGCATCCTGGTCTCTGCTTTCCTGTAAATTTCCATCCTTTTTTCTGAATATTCCTCTCTTGCCTTTAATATCAACTTCTTGAGGATTTGGTCTTGAAAACTAAGAAGATTAGGAAGGCCAAGCTCAAAAAGTTCCTTGGATATTAAGGGGTAAAATAGACTATCAGGATCAGGATAATCAAGAATCCAGCTACTATATGCCATTCCATAATCTCCAGCTTTAACTTCCTCCTCAAATTTTTTCTCTTTTAGAGAGATTATCTCCAATTCAACCCCTGCCTTCTTAGCAGCAAGGGAATAGGCCTTGAAAACTCTTGAAAGAAGAGGATCTTCGCAGCAGTAAATTAAGTCTATCTTTATCTTCCCATAAAATCCATGGGATTTTATAAGTCTCTCAGCTATTTTCGGAGAGAAAAGGTCCCATTTTCTGTTCTTTTCCCAGGGTTTTGGGAGTAGATTATGAGCCTCTTCAACATAGTTCCCGAATATCGTTTTAACCCACTGAGAATTCCACAGCCTCGTTAACGCTTCCCTCACCACTGGGTTTTTCCCCCATCTATGTTTGGGGTTAAAAACGATATAGTCTAGGGAGAACAATGGCTTTGAAAAGAGAGCAAAGAACCTTGAGTCTTTAAGTGTTTCTGCCTTGGAAATGGAAACTGCTTCCATCATATCCAGTTTTTCTTCTATGAAAAGATTGTTAAGGTTCTGGAAACTTCCTATTATAAAAATGATTTTATCCGCTCCTTGAATCTTCCTCCAGTATTCAGGATTAGTTTTAAGAACCAATCTTTTTCCCTTTTCCCATGAAGCAAGATAATAAGGTCCGCTTCCTACAGGATTATTTTTGAGTCCTTTTTCATTTTCTTCTATTGCCTTTGCCGAAATTATTGAGGCTTGAGGGGTAGCTAAAGTGTAAAGAAAGGGCGAGAATTTCCTTGAAAGAATGAATTCCACGCTCATTTTTCCTATTTCTTTTACATCCTTTATATAGGGGAAAATAGAAAGAGAGGCAGGATACTTCCCTATCTGTCTTTTGAAGCTTAGAACAACTGCTCTTGCATCAAGGGAAGTTCCATCGCAAAATTTAACCCCCCTTCTCAGATTGAAGACCCATCTTAGACCGTTATCCTTGATTTTCCAGCTTACAGCAAGGGAAGGTTTGATTTGGATAGTATCCGGTTCCAGATATACGAGCCTATCGTAAAGATTGGATACTATTAAGGAGGAGGAGGAATCCCACTGAGCCGGCGGGTCAAGATTTAAAGGTCCGCCCAAAGCACCATAGTAAATTGCAGATGCCAGGATTGGAAATGAAATAAAGAAAAAGAATCTCCTCATTTTCTAAACCTCACTTTGTTAAAGAGCAAATACCCCTTGGGGTTTACTCTCAAACCTTTTATATTCTTATTATATGCCACTATCAGGGTAGAATGGAAAAGAGGAATCCAGAGAACCTCCTTGTGGATTATTTCCTGAGCCTTAAGGTAAAGCTTCAGCCTCTTTCTGCGGTCCGTTGTCACCCTTGCTTTCTTCAAGATGGAGTCAAGCTCCACAGAATTGTAAAAGGTGCGATTCTCCTCTCTGTTGGAAGAAAATAGCGGATAAAGAAAATTGTCAGGGTCAGGGAAATCTCCAAGCCATCCTAAAGCAGCAATGTTATGGAGCCCCTTTTTTGTAGCTTCAACAAATTTTGCGTATGATGGTGAGAATATAACCTGAATATGAACCCCAATTTTTGTAGCGTTCCTTACGAATCTTATAACAATATCCTTCAGGTCACTTCTCCCGTAAGCCAGGTAAAGATTGCACCTAAACCCTTCTGGATAGCCTGCTTCTCTCAGGAGTTTCTTGGCCTTTGCGAGGTCATAATTATAGTCCTTTATGGAGGAGTTGAATCCCCACAGGTAAGGAGGAATAGGAGAAGATGCAGGGATCGCCAGATCTTCAAAGAGCAATCTTATCAATTTTCTCTTGTCTATTATATGGGAAAGCGCTTCCCTTACTTTCCTCTTGTTAAAAGGGGCTTTTTGTGTGTTAAATACGAGGTAATTCACATCAAGTAGAGGCTGGATTATGAAATTCGTTTGGGGATATGACTTCAGTTCTTCGTATTCCTTAACAGAACTAAGTGTTACAACATCTGCATTACCGTTTTTTAACTGGAGGAGTCTCCAGTTTGGCTTTTCCATTATGTTAAACACAACACCCTCAATTTCTGGTTTACTTCCCCAATAATCAGGATTGGCTTCAAGGATTACGTAATTTCCTGGTTTCCATTCCTTAAACTTGAAGGGTCCTGTTCCTATTGGTATAAAATTTCCCCCTTTTTCAGAATTGGGAGAAATTATAAATGCGACAGGATTGGCAAGGGCATAGAGGAAAGGAGCATAAGGTTTTTCCTGAGTTATTTCAATGGTGTAATCGTCTATTTTTCTTATGTTTTTGAAAAAAGGGAAAAATGTTTTGAAGGTGTAAAATCCCCCCCTTACCTGTCTCTGGAATGAGAATATGACAGAGTCTGCGTTAAATATGCTTCCGTCGTGGAATTTTATTCCCTTTCTCAGATAGAATATCCATCTTTTTCCCCCATCTTTTATTTCCCATTTTTTTGCCAGGAGGGGTTCCACTTCGTATTTGTTTTCCTTAAACCTTACGAGACCCTCGTATATATTTGATAAAACTTCAGAAGTATACATATCCCATTCTCTTGCGGGATCCAGGGATACAATGCCTTCTGATCTCACGTAATGAAGCATTCTGGGAAGAACGAATGAAAAACTTGAAATGAAGAGAATTAAAATCCTTAAAATTTTCATAGCATCTCCTTAAAAAGTTTCAATATATTTATAGGAACATTTGGAAAGAATTTCAAGTGAAATGGTCAAATCCCTTTTCTTCTACCCTTCTTTCGCCGAGGAAAATTCCATTTCCTTCTACTTTACCAATGATTTTTCCTATTTGAGGTTTTTCCCCTGTGGTAAATAAGAGGGCATAATCTTCCCCTCCGTAAAGGATGTATTCAAGAGGGTCTTTCCCCTTTAATTTGCAGAATTCCTCAAGTTCTTCTGAGGGGATAAGGGAATTTTCATAAAGCTTTGCTCCTTTGCCCCCAAGTATTCTCCTAAGGTCAATTATAAGACCATCACTTATGTCTATCATTGAAGTTGCTTGCTTTGATATGGTTCTTGCCTCCTTTACCCTTGGTATAGGATTAAGAAATGCCATTCTCAATTTCTCAAACTTGTCTATACCTTCCTCTATTGTTTCTCTCCCTGCTCTCGAAGCACCAAGCTCGCCGACAAGTACGATTAACTCCCCCTCTTTTGATGTTCCTCTGAGCACAGGATTTTTGGTTTTTCCAACTGCTGTAACGGATATGAATATATGTTCTGCTCTTGAGAGATCTCCTCCAATCAATGTGCAACTGTTTTCTTCACAGGAGCTTTTCACACCTTTTAGAAATTCATCAAGCCATTCCCCAGTGAGCTTGCCCGGGATGGAAAGACTCATAAGAACAAAGAGGGGCTCGCCTCCCATGGCTGCAATATCGCTTATATTGACATTAACAGATTTTCTCCCGAGGAAATAAGGAGGATGAGATCTTTTGAAGTGTGTATTTTCCACTAAAAGGTCAGTTGTAAAAATAAGATCTTTATATACTGCTGCATCATCCCCTATACCTACATCAGCCTTTCCTTTCGGGAAGATTTTCTTAAGCTCCTTAATTATTTCCCTTTCGCTTTTCATCAATGATTGCCAGATCTATTACCTCTTTTACATTGTTCACAGGTATAAGATTCATCTTATCTTTTACATATTTCGGCAGGTCATCAAGACCCTTCATATTCTTTGATGGCAGCAAGAATGTGTGGATCTTTGACCTCTTGGCAGCGAGAATCTTCTCTTTCAGCCCTCCAATTGGAAGAACACTACCTCTTAATGTTATCTCTCCTGTCATAGCAACATCATTTCTCACGGGCTTGTTCGTGAGCAATGAAACTAAGGATGTGATTATTGCAACTCCAGCAGAGGGCCCATCCTTTGGAATTGCTCCCTGTGGAATGTGTATGTGGATGTCGCTTTCCCTGAAGACCTTAGAATCTATTCCAAATTCTTTTGCCTTTGATTTTATAAGGCTTAATGCCGCTAAGGCAGATTCCTTAAGAACATCTCCTAAGGAGCCGGTTAGCCTCAGTTCTCCTTTCCCCTCCATTTTTGTTGCCTCCACAAATAGTAGAGTTCCTCCCGTAGGTGTCCAGGCCACGCCGGTAGCTATTCCAACTTGAGGGGAAGGCAGAGCCTCGTCCCTGAAGATCATGGACGGACCCAGAAATTTGTGAAGGTTCCTTTTTGTTATCCTTATTCGTTCTTTCTTTCCTTCAGCCCATCTTCTTGCAACCTTCCTCATTAATGATGCTATCTGTCTTTCAAGGTTTCTTACCCCTGCTTCCCTTGTATATTCCGAAATTATCTTCCTCAGTGCATCATCGCTTATTCTAACCATCTTTGGGTTTATTCCGTTTTCCTTCATCTGTTTTGGTATCAAGAATTTCTTTGCTATATGAATCTTTTCCTCCTCTGTGTATCCAGGAAGATATATTGTTTCCATTCTATCAAGAAATGCTGGATGAATTGTGTGAGTCACATTGGCAGTTGTTATGAAAATAACCTTTGAAAGGTCAAAGGGAACCCCGAGATAATGATCAACAAATGAAAAGTTCTGTTCTGGATCAAGGACTTCAAGTAGAGCGGAGGAAGGATCACCTCTGAAATCTGCTCCTATCTTATCCACTTCATCCAGCATAAATACTGGATTGTTCGAATTAGCCTGCTTTATGCCCTGGATTATTCTTCCAGGAAGAGCACCTACATAAGTCCTCCTGTGTCCTCTTATCTCAGCCTCATCGTGAACTCCACCGAGGGAAATCCTCACAAATTTTCTTCCAAGGGCCCTTGCTATTGATTTTCCGAGGGAAGTTTTTCCAACTCCAGGAGGACCAACAAAACAGAGAATTGGCCCCTTCATTTTTTTTGCCAATTTCCTTACACTGAGGTATTCAAGTAATCTTTGCTTTACCTTATCAAGGTCATAGTGGTCTTCGTCAAGTATTTTTTTTGCCCTATTGATATTGAGTTTGTCTCGTGTTGAGCTATCCCAAGGGAGGGAAAGCATCCAGTCTATATATGTTCTTATAACCCCTGCTTCTGCGCTTTCGCTTGGGACCTTTTCAAGTCTTGAAATTTGCTTTTCGATTTCTTCTCTTACCTCTTTTGATATTTTTTTGATCTTGCTTAGTTTTCCCTTGTATTCCTTTATTTCCTCTGAGAGCTCGCTTCCGATCCCAAGTTCGTTTTGGATTGATTGGAGCTGTTGACGAAGGAAGAATTCTTTCTGCATCTTTTCCATTCTTTCCTTGGTTTCATCAAGTATTTTCTTCTGAACCTGAAGAAGCTCTATTTCCTTTTCCAAGATTTCAAGGACCTTTTTCATCCTTTCTAATGGGTCAAAAATTTCAAGAATTTTCTGGGCCTCTTCCGCTTTAATACCCAAGTTTGATATTATTATGTCCGTTAGTTTACTTGGGTCCTCCACATTTGAGACGAAAAGCAGAAAATCGGCTGGTAAAGCTTTCCCCAATTCTGTTGTTTTCTGAAGCGCTCCCTTGAGGTTCCTTTTCAGAGCTTCAATTTCAACCTCTGAATGTTTCCCTATTTTCTCTTTTATTATTTCAATTTCTGCTTCTACATAATCTCCTTCAGTATTTATGGATTTTACCTTTGCTCTTAATAAGCCCTGGAATAGAACCCGTAGTGTTCCATCCGGAAGGGTTATCATTTTTGAAATGATAGCCACTGTTCCAACCTTATGTAGGTCTTCCGCTTTCGGAGTTTCAATTTCAGGATCCTTCTGGGTGAGGAGCAATATTTTCCTGTGGGTAGAAAGGCTTAGATTTACAGCCTTTAAAGATTTTTCCCTTTTTACAAAGAGAGGAATTACCATGTAAGGGAAGATCACCACATCCCTCACAGCAAGGACTGGGATCTTTTCAGGAATTTCCATTGTTTCGTCACTCATCTTTTTCCTCCAGTTTCAAGGTGAAGTTTCTTTTTCTCCTTTTGAAATCTATTTCAAGGACTCCATTTTCTAATTTTGCAGTTCCCGTGTCCGTGAGGACTTCCTCGTTCAATTTTATCATTACAGAAAAATCCCCATACTCTCTTTCCGTAAACAAGATTTTCTTTGCTCTTGGGGGCATTTTCCTTCCTTCCACTATTAGCTGGTTACCCTCTATTCTTAAAAGGAGAGATGAAGAATCTACTCCAGGAACTTCCACAAAAATTCTCAATTTTTCTGTGCTTATTCTTATATCCACGGGCGGAGACCAACTTCCCCAAACTTGAACCTCATCTTCCAATTCAGAGCTCATTTTTCCCTCCTTAGTTCTTCAAGCTCCCTGTAAAATTCCTCAAGGTCCCTAAACTCCTTATAGACAGATGCAAACCTCACATATGCTACCTGATCGAGCTTTTTGAGTTCTTTCATTATTCTTTCCCCTATTTCCCTAGATTTGATTTCCCCCCTTGTTGCTTCCTGAAGAAGATTTTCCACCTCATTAGCTATTCTCTCTAATTCATCAGAGGGGATGGGTCTCTTTTCGCAAGCCTTTAAAAGTCCCTTTATTAATTTTTCCCTCTGGTAAGGTTCCCTCCTCCCGTCCTTCTTTATGACCATAATGGGAATTATCTCTATCCTCTCGTAAGTAGTGAACCTCTTTCCACAATTTAGGCATAACCTTCTCCTCCTTATTTCTCTTCCTTCCTTTATCTCCCGACTGTCTATTACTCTATCTTTGTTAACACCGCAGTATGGACATTTCATTTTTCATTTCTCCAGAGACTTATAGTTTCTTTTATCCCGACGGCTGCACCCATGGAAAGCGTTATCAAGAGGAGTAGAAAATGTAAAGTTAATGTGGCTGCAACAGCTGTATCACTGTTATAATGCCAAATTTCCACGAGGAAGAATTTTGAGGCGACTTCAAAACCTCCCGTCATAGCTGGAGTAGGGATAGAAGCGCCAACTAAAAGGACAGCAGTGAAAGGGATTAGTTCTACCGAAGGCCTGTTGATCGAGAAAGCTCTGAGTCCAAGCCAGTATTGAAATGCAACAGCGGACCAGACGATAATTCCCCAGAAGACGAAATACAACGCCCTGCTTAGGGGTTTAAGAAAATTCATCCCGTATATGAGTGACTTTATAGAGTTCTTAATTTTTTCCCTAAGCTTTTTTGGAAAGAGATTTAGCAGAAAATAAAATGGGGCTTTAACTTCTTTTTTTATCATGACTTCCACGAGTATTATACCAATAATGAGAAGGATAGAAGCAGCTAAGGTAACCCAAATTATGGTAAAGAGGCTCTCCCGAAGTTTCCCATTTCTCACAGGGTATAAAAGAACGTAGAATAGTAAAAGGAGACCCACTGAAAAGGCATCAAAGAACCTTTCAACTACAACTGTTCCAAGGGAATAGCTTGAGGAATTTTTACCCTTTTTTCCCACATAAAGAGCTCTTCCAATTTCTCCTACCCTTCCCGGAAGCAAGTAGTTTATGGAAAATCCTATTATATTTGCCATAAAGAAAGTTTTTAAACGGTAGGAACCTTTTGGAAAAAGGATTTGCCATCTCACTGCCCTTAGGAAATAATATAGGGGAAGGTAAAGGGAAAACCCAAGAAGATAGAGTAAGTTTGCCTTTTTAATGGCCTCTGCAAATTTTGAAAAATCCGTTCCCCTGAAAAAAATGTAAAGGAGAGCTATGGCAAGAATAGAGGAAAGTAAAACTCTAATCTTTCTTTTCATTCTTCCTCTTCAACTATATCAGAAAGGTTTATTGGCACCTCCATTTCATAAGATAGACAGCACATAAGCCTGCCACAGAGGCCAGAGATTTTGTTTGGATTTACTTTTATATCAAGGCTCCTGAGAAGATTTGAACTTACGGGTTTAAATTCTTTCAGAGTGCCCATGCAGCATAAAAACCTACCGCATATACCTACTCCTCCCATCATCTTGGCCTCGTCCCTTATCCCGATCTGCCTCATTTCAATTCTCATCCTGTACTTTTTTGCAAGGTCCTTTACAAGGTCTCTAAAATCAATTCTTCCCTCTGCCGAGAAGAAAAACATCACCTTCTTTTCACTGGTGAAAAACTTAACCTTTATGAGCTTCATGGGCATTCCCCTGTCCGCAATTTTTTCTCTGCAGAATTTAAAAGCCTCTTCTTCCCTTTTTATCTTATCCTTGAAAAATTTCATGTCCTTCTCTGAAGCTTCCCTCAAAATCTTTTCAAGAGGAACTTTTTTCCATCTCTCTTGCACTTTTTCATTTTCCCTTATAGCCATTCCTATTTCTTCGCCGAAAGGCGACTCTATAATATAGTAATTTCCAGGATTACAATCTATTCCATTAGAATCCGCTCTTTTTATCCTTCCTTCATCAAGAAGCTTTAAAGACACAACTTTCATTTTTCACCTCAGGAGAAATTTTATCATGGAATAAGATGTGAATGTATAATAAGGAAGGGAGATGAAACAATTTGTATGGAGTAGTTCTAAGAAGAACGCCTGATATGATAACAAGGCTATCTTTGCCGTATTTGCAAAGAGAGGAGCTTATTGATTGAGCTGGTGGCTTCTTTTATATTCCCTTCTTATCCCTGGATATGCTCCTTTTGCAAGGAAAATTGTAAGGTTTCTGCCAAATCCTATGTTGATTTTCTACATTAGTTCTATATTGGTTATGGGAATCTATTTTGTCTATTTTGGAAGACTAAAAATTCTGCCAACTCTTTTATCTCTGTCGATTTTCTTATTGGCAGGATATTTTATGCTTTCCCTGAGGGTAGTAGAGGAGAGAGTTCACATCTTGGAATTTATGGTTCTCGGATTTCTCGGAAGGACTGATACAAAGCTTAAAATTCATCCATTGCTTCTTGTCTTCCTTGTTTCCTTTATAGATGAAGGGTTTCAGTACATACTGCCAGGAAGAGTATTTGACTTGAGAGATGTCCTCCTTGACCTTTTAGGGGGATTGCTGGGCTTGGGTCTGGCTATGATATGGAAGAGATTTCGAAAACAGATATGAGGAAAGTGACCCGCACAGGACTCGAACCTGTAACCCACGGATTAAGAGTCCGTTGCTCTACCAAATTGAGCCAGCGGGCCACGAACTGGAATTATAGCATGAATAGGTATAACTTTTCAAGGTAAATTTTATAGTTGATGATTTATGTAGATCGGGCATTTTAAATATCCTTTCATAATGAAGAAACCCTCTTTGAAGACGAATATCCTGTGGGGCATTCCTTTCACTCTTTCTGTCTTTATGAATCTTTCAGGATAATTAAGAAAGGGGACAAGATCCTCAAGCTTTATTATTCCTCCCACGCCGTTTTTCCTTATTGGCATAAGTTTAGGTACCCTTCCCGGGGTCGAGAGTATTTTCTTTTGAAGGAATAAATATTCCCTGTCATAGGAAAAATTGCAGAAGCCGTACGGTTCTTCGAGAGGAAGCGCCTGAGCAAACCCTGAGTATCCTTGAATTTTTGACTTCCACAGAAGGGAAAGTTCCCTGTAATCTTTTATCTCTCCCTGATACATGAGCAGCGAGAATATTGAAAACGGAATGAAAAATACATATGGAAGAATTTTACTCTTTTCCATAGAAAGGAAAGCAAGGGAGATTATAAATGCGGATGGTATGTAATAATATCTTGAACTTAGCTTTGGAAGGAAAACGAATGGGAGGAGGAAAATTATTGCTGAGATAGAAAGTATCCTTTTTCCTTTTGGAATTATCAGAATCATAACCAGAAGTATCAACGAAACAAGCATAGGAAGAGCGGTAGAAGGTAAAGAAAGCGAATTGTTGAATATAAAGGATAATTTTTTATGGATGCTGCTCAGGCTTAAGAAACTGAGGTAAGGGGAAGTCGTTTTCCCCTGGATTAAAAGTCTTCCAGCTGAAAGAATAAGAAATACAATACCAGCCTCCGTCTTTTCCTTTTTTTTAGGGAGGTAAAAAAGCGAGATCAAAAGGAATAATATTCCCACCTCCTTTGAAAGCAAGGAAAGGATGAAGAACAGATAGGCTATGAACCTTTTGTTTTTCACAATGGAAATGAGCCCGAGAAGGCCAAAAAACATTGCCAGTCCGTATGTCCTTCCTGTTATCCACAATGGGACCTCACTCAACCTGTAATTTATTCCCCAGAATAGGGAGGATAATAGAGAAATTTTGCGTTCAACTTTGAAACACAGCAAAAGATAAAAAAGCAATACTGCATTAGAGATGTGGAGAATTATATTCTCAATGTGAAAGGGAAGTGACCTTTTTCCAAATAAAGAGAGAGTTGCAGTATAAGTAAAGAGGGTTACAGGGTTAAAATCTCTCCCATTTAACCTTAAAATTTCTCCGGGTTCCTTGAGTGATAGAATTCCCCTCCTTAACCACTGATAGTCATCGGACCAAAAACCTATCTTCAAAGATGGTAGGGAAAGAAAAACCAAGCACAGGGAAATTATTATAAAGGCGGCGGCCGGATTCGAACCGGCGAATAACGGTTTTGCAGACCGCTGCCTTACCACTTGGCTACGCCGCCAAGAAAAGAGCGGGAGACGGGACTTGAACCCGCGACCCCGACCTTGGCAAGGTCATGCTCTACCACTGAGCCACTCCCGCTCATTTTAAAGATTTTACTTAGAGCCTTTTCTATTGTCAAGTGAGATAAAACTTTACTCCTCCGAAGACAGAAAGAACCAAATTGAATATTAGAGCCGATATAACTCCTATCAAAAAGAAGAGAAAGAATGAGAAGAAACCTGTTCCAATTGAATATATGAATGATTTCCAAAGGGTGCCAATGGACGGGAAATCAAGGCCAAGGTTAATTAGAAGTTTGGGAGCTATAGCTTCTGCAAAGGCTCCCACTATGACGCCAATTATTATCCCAAGTCCGCCAAGAAATAGAGCCAGAGAAAAAGGTGAAATCTTCTTTAATATGTAATCCCTCTCTGCCATTTCCCTTTCCTCTCCTTCCCGCAGCCTTGCCCCGCAATAAGGGCAAAATACATAGAAGGAGGGAACCTCCTTCCCGCATTTTGGGCAGATTGTTTTGTCCTCTTCATCCTTTGGGATAAGGTCCCCAAGCTCTATTCTTTGAGTTTTGAAGGGAGGTTCTGCTCTTTCCCATCTATCCTCCACTTTTTTATACCATTTTCCTGTTTTCATTCCAATGCTCCATATCTCCCCGTTTCTGTCTTTAGTAATGAGATTCCTGACCTCTGTCTTAAAGTAATCTGTGGTTATGAGCCCTTCTTCATACTCCTTTTTTAACTTTGCATATTTCTCTTCTGCTTCCTTAAAATCCATATTAAAATTTTACCTCAAAAGCTCCAAGATGATAAAATTTTTCAGGAGGTGAAAATGAAAATAACATGGATTGGGCATTCTTCAGTGTTAATAAAAGGTTCGGTAAATATAGCGATAGACCCTTTCATTCAGCAAAATCCAGCGGCAGCTTTGAGGCTTGAGGAAATTCCGAAGGTTGATGTAGTGGCAATTACCCATGACCATGAAGATCATTTCTCCGATGCTTTCCCCTTGGCGAAAAGGGACAATGCAACAGTGGTTGCTATGCACGAAATAGCTGTAAAGGCTGCTGAACAAGGGCTCACGGCCGAAGGGATGAATATCGGGGGAACGATTAATGTAAGGGGAGCAGAATTCACGATGGTTCTTGCAGTTCATTCAAGCTATAGCGGCCATCCTGCTGGTTATATTATAACCCTTGACGGGAAAAGAATTTATCATGCGGGCGATACCGGTCTTACAAGAGATATGGAGATAATCGGAGAGCTTTACACTCCTGACCTCAGTTTTCTTCCAATAGGTAGCCGATACACAATGGATATTGTCCAGGCGGCAAAGGCAGTTGAATATATAAAGACAAAGAGAGTAATTCCAATTCATTACAATACCTGGCCGCCAATTGAAGCAGATCCGGATGAATTTAAACGCCTTGTGGGGAAGAGAGCAGATGTGATTATCCTCAAGCCAGGGGAGAGCTACGAGCTTTAATGCCTTATCTTATAGACGGCAATAACCTTATAGGAGTTTTCTCTTCTCTTGAGGTCGGTTCTCAGAAGAGCAGGGAAATTATAATCAGAAAACTGGCTAAATTTCACAAAATTACGAAAAAGCGGATTGTTCTGGTTTTTGATGGTGCTCCTGACCCTTATCCTTCGAGGTTTGAGCTTTATCCTAAAAGCTTCCTTGTGCTTTTCCCAAATTTCGGCGAAAGTGCAGATGAAGTTATAAAAAGATTAATTAGTCCTGGAATGATTCTTGTCAGCTCTGACAGGGAGCTCATTGAGGAGGCCCGAAGAAGGAGACTGAAATGGATGAGGTCCAGAGAATTTCTCAGAGTGATTTCCTCTGTAAGAGAAGAAGATAGAGGAAAACCTATTTGGAACCCAACCCCCCAGGAGATAGAAGCTTGGCTGAAGATATTCGGGAAAAAATAGCAGTAGTGGGCCTTGGAAGAGTTGGCTCTGTATTGGGGAAACTCTTTGTGGAATCGGAGTGTCAGTTTCTTGGGGGGTATTCTGAAAAAGAGGAAAAGGCAGAGGAGGCTCTAAAAAAAATTGGCGGTGGAAAACTTTTATCTCCTGAAAGACTCAATGAAGCAGAAGCTGTTTTTTTATGCGTTCAGGACTCAAGGATAGAAAGAGTTTCGGAGGAAATTTCAGCACTTTCCCTTCCTTTTAGAAGGATGAGCTTTATCCAATGCAGCGGAAGCCTTGGAAGAGAAGCTTTAAATTCTCTTTTTAAGAGGGGTGCTTCCGTGTCAGTTTTTCACCCCCTTTTCCCTTTTTTTGACTTTGAGTTTTCTGTTGAGAATATAAAAGGAACTTATGTTTCAATAGATGGTGAAGAATGGCTTTTTAAGCTTGCAGAGAGAATTGGACTTCATCCTTTCTTCTCCCCATCCAACAGGGGAAAATACCATCTTGGCGCTTCCCTTTCCTCTGGCCTTCTCCTTTCTCTTCTTTCCTTTCCATTAGAAATTGCAGAGGAAATTGGAATTCCTAAGGAAGCTTATATTAAGCTTGCGGAGGCTGCCTTGAAGGGCGCAGAGGAATTTTCACTAAGAGATGCGGTAACAGGCCCATGGAAAAGGGGAGATGATGAAGTTATAAAGAAACATGTTGAGAACTGCTCGGACCTGATACTCTACTCAAGACTTCTCAGAAGAGCTAAGGAGATCATCGGAAAAGATTAACTCTGTTTCTTTCTTGGGAAGTTTTCTCCATTTTCCCTTAGGAAGTTTTCCCAAGGAAAGCCCTCCTATTTTTTCCCTTAGCAGGTATCTCACTCTGAAGCCCATCTGTGAAAAAAGCCTTTTAACGACTCTTTTCATTCCTTCGTGAATTACCAGTCTATATCTTCTTTTACCCATTCTTTCTATTGAATCAGCCATTATAACTTTCCCATCAATTTCCACCCCATTTTTCAACTGTTTGTAATTTTCCCTTGAGAGTTCTCTGTCAAGGACAACAAAATATGTTTTTTTTACCTTGTACTTGGGGTGCATGATATTATTTGCAAATTTCCCATCGTTCGTAAGGAGAAGAAGGCCTTCTGTATCAACATCGAGTCTTCCAACAGGATATACCCTTTCTTTAAGTCCCTTTAATATTTCCATCACTGTTTTTTGCCCAAACTGAGATTTTGTTGTGCTTACATAGCCTTCTGGTTTATTCAACATTATGTAAACTTTTCTTTGGAGTTTTATAAGCTCTCCGTCAACCTTTATTTCATCTTTCTCTGGATTTGCCTTATCCCCAATATTTGCAGTCCTTCCATTTACAAGGACTTTTCCCTCTTTAATGAATTCTTCTGCTCTTCTCCTTGAGCATATTCCAGCTTCTGATATTATTTTCTGGATTCTTTCCACATAAATATTTTAACCTTTCCTTCCCGAATTCGTAGAATTATAATAGATCAATAAAGCAATAAAGGAGGATGTTATGAAAAAAAGAATTGCTTTTTTGCTGCTTTTCTTCCTGGTTTTTGGAGGGTTTGTCGTTGCGGATGAGGGAATGTATTTGCCTAACAATCTAAGCAAAAGCCTAATGGAGAAAATGCACAGGATGGGATTTCAGCTCACAAGAGAGGATATCTGGAGGCAGGGAGGACCTTCCCTTTCACAGGCAGTTGTGAACCTAATGGGCGGCACAGGTTCCTTCGTATCTTCCAATGGGCTCATAGTTACAAACCATCATGTTGCCTTCGGCGCCATCCAGAGACAGAGTGCCCTGAAGGGTACTGATCTTATAAGGAGAGGATTTCTTGCAAGGAATATAAAGGAAGAAATCCCTGCACCTGGATACAAAGCGTTTGTCCTTTTGAAAGTGGAAGATGTTACTAAAAAAGCCCTTAAGGGTATAAAAAGGGGAATGGATCCATTAAAGAAATACAAGAGGGTTGAGAGAAACACTAAGAAAATAATAAAAAAAGCAGAAAAATCAGGTTACAGATGCGAGGTTAAAAAGTTTTATGGTGGTGAAAAATATTATCTCTTTACATATCTTGAGCTCAAAGATATAAGGATAGTTTATGTTCCTCCAAGGGCAATAGGAAACTACGGAGGAGATATAGACAACTGGATGTGGCCGAGGCACACGGGGGATTTTTCCTTTCTGAGAGCTTATGTTGGCCCTGATGGAAAACCTGCTGAGTATTCCCCGAAGAATATTCCTTATAAGCCAATGAGATATCTGAAGGTTTCTGCGCGAGACATAAACCCGGGAGATTTTATGTTCATCCTTGGTTATCCAGGCTCAACCCGGAGATATATGCCAAGCTTTTACGCAAAATTCATGGAGGAGAATTTTTATCCGGATAGGATCAAATTTCTTCAGGGCTGGATAAATATTCTTGAGGAAGGCTCAAAGAGAAACAAAATGGCAAGGTTCAAGAATGCAGGAATATTGAAAGGGTTGAATAATGCCATAAAGAACTGGAAGGGACAGCTTGATGGGTTCAAGAATCTAAATATCGTCAAGAGGAAGGAGGAAAGGGAGGAAAAGATGATAGAAGCTCTTAGGAGAAAACCAGAGCTCAGGGCTAAATACGGCGATGTTTTCTCTAATTATAGGAAGCTCTTTAAGGAATGGAGAAAACTCATGAGGAAATCCCTTTACTCAGGATGGTTTGCCTACGGGTCAAGGCTTCTCTCTACAGCAATAATTATTGATTACTGGACGAGGGAAAGGGCAAAAAAAGATATAGAGAGAAAAGAAGGATACATGGACAGGGATAGAGAGAATCTTCTTCTCAGGCTTAAGCTTGTTGATATATCCTTTGAACCTTGGACAGACAGGCAAGTTCTTAAATATTTCATAAAAGAACAGGGCTCTCTTCCTGAGGAATATAGGCTGAAGGGTCTTGAGAAATTTCTCAACAGGGATTTTTCCGAGAAGAACATAGATGCATTTCTTGATAGACTCTATAAGGAGACAGTGCTTACTGACAAGAATAAGAGGATAACTTTATTTAATTCCCCGAGAAAGAAGGTCCTTTTGGCCCATGACCCATTTATTGAGCTTGCAGATGCAATAATCCCTGAGCTTGATGAGCTTGAGAAGCAGGAGAAAAGGCTCTCCGGGATGGCAATGGATGTTTCCCCGAAATACTATGCTCTTTATAGGGATGTTTTTGGTAGAGAATTTATGTATCCGGATGCCAATTCAAGCCTCAGATTAACTTATGGAACTGTTAAAGGATATTCTCCGAGAGACGCAGTGTTCTATCTTCCTCAGACAACCCTTAAGGGTGTTATGGAAAAGGAAACAGGTAAAAATCCGTTCATAGTCCCAGATAAACTCAAGGAACTCTATCATAATAGGGATTTCGGCATATATTTTGATCCTGACCTGAAAGATATACCGGTCGATTTCCTCACAACCCATGATACAACAGGGGGAAACTCAGGCTCCCCTGTTTTGAATGGTAGGGGAGAGCTTGTCGGTCTTCTCTTTGATGGAAATATAGAAAGTGTTGCCTCTGACTATTTCTTCTATCCTCCAATTACAAGGTCAATTTCTGTGGACAGCAGATATGTTCTGTTTATAACGGATAAATTCTCAGGCGCTGAGAGACTGATGAATGAGATGAAAATAGTGAAATAACGCATGGACAATAAGAAAATATGGGAGGAGGGGAGAGAATATTCTGCCCCTCTTCCCTCTTTTGAGCATCTGAAAGAGATATCCTACGATGAACCGCTGCTGGATGTTGGATGTGGACACGGGAGGTTGATTGAACATCTGAAGAACCTTGGATATTTTAATCTCTATGGAGTGGATTTTGTATTTCCTCCTTTGAGGACTTTGAGCCTTGCAAAGATTGCCCTTGGAAGAGCAGAGAAATTGCCTTTTAAATCCGAGACATTTTCATTTGTATCCCTTGTCGGGGTTTTATCCAGTATCCTTGATGACAAGAAAAGGAAAGAGACCTTTGAAGAGGCAAGAAGAGTTCTTAAAAAAGGAGGAAAACTTTACATTGCAGCCTTCGCAGTGAATAAGTACTATAAGGAAAAATACAGGAGGGGAATGAAGGAATTCGGGAAATATGGGATTTTTCGTTCAGATTCGGGTGGAATTTTCAGACACACCACAGAAGAAGAGATCCATTATCTTCTTTCAGGTTTTGAGATAAAAATTTTCAAGAGGCAGCCCTTCACAACAATGCACGGAAATAGGGCCGAAGGATTTGTGGCTCTTGTAAAAAGGATCTGAGCTTAAGTTAATTAGATAAGAGGAATTAACATGACGGTTCTTGACTTTTCTTCAAAGTTATCTGTTACAATAGAATTTGAGTAGAAAATGGAAAAAACAGAAAGATTTAGCATATCTATACCTTCTTATTTATTGCGAAAGTTTGATGGGTTTCTCAAGGAAAAAGGTTATCAAAATAGGTCGGAAGCAATAAGAGATCTTATCAGGGAAAAAATAGTCCTTGGAAAGGAATGGGAATGTTCAAAGGGAGAAGTTATAGGGGTACTGGTTATCGTTTATAATTTGAACACAAGGGATATCTCAGACAAGGTTTGCCATCATCAACATGAATTCTATGAAGAGATAATTTCTACCCTGCACATACATATTGACAGAGAGCACTGCTTGGAGTCTATAATCATAAAGGGACTGCCCAAAAAAGTAAGGGAAATAGCTGACGAAATTGGAACAACAAAGGGGGTAATTTTCTATAAGCTAATTCCCGCAACTACTGGCAAATTTATTTAGATAGTTCTTAGTTCTTCCAGAGAATCTCAGTCAGAAGCGCAAAATTTAACTTTTCCGTTTTAATATATTCTTTAATGAAATTAACCCTTGAATGGTTAACCATTATTGAATGTAGAATTCCTGCAGGTTTTTTATTTCCTATGAGCTCGAACCTTATTATCTTTCCGTCCTTTAATAAAATTTTCTCTACCCTATTCTCACCCTCAATATTTATTTCTTCATCATGTTCAACTTCTCCTTCCATTGCTCCTTCCGAAATCAAAGGAAGACCAAAATGATACAAACTGTTCATGTTTACCCCACCTTCATATCTTATGCCTTTTCCCAGTATATTCAGTGCTATAATTCGCCCTTGCTTTATTGCCTCAGGATATATAGCATGGGAATATACATTCCCTGTTATGAGATCAGGAACTTCAACCACATCGCCCCCTGCATATATATTTTCACTTCCTGCTCTAAGATACTCATCTACCAATATGCCCTTCCGTATAGGAATACCAGCACCTTTTAAAAAATCTACATTGGGCATTATTCCTGTGGCAGCTACGAATATGTCACCTTTTATAACCTTGCCATCGGACAGTACCAATTCTTCAGCTTTTTCTTTTCCCCTGAGTAATTTGCCCTTGGAATTCAAAAGAAGCTCTATCCCCATTTTTTTTACTATTCTCTGGAGAGGCTGAGCTATCTTTTTATTAACCATTCTGGGAAGTATTCTATCCATCATTTCTACAACGGTTACAGACAACCCCATTTTTTTAAGAGTTATAGCTATTTCTATTCCAATGAAACCAGCACCGATGATTACTGCTTTTTTTGTTTTTTCTGTCAATTCTCTCCTGAGTTTTTCAACTGCGGTGAGAGATTTGAAATTGTAGAATTTTTCCTTATCACTTTCTTTACTACATTCGCATTTAATAGGGATCCACATCCGACTCCCCGAAGCTATCGCCAGAATATCATATTCATATTGCGAACCATCTTCTCCTAAAACTCGTTTGAGAAAAGGTAGGACATTTACCACTTTCTTACCCATAAAACAATCTATCGCCAATCTATCACAAAAATCTTCTCCCATCCAGAATATAGACTTGTTTTTACCATTACTTTCAAGATACTCAGCCAGAACAGGTGGAGAATATGGAGGGAAAGGTTCTGAGGAAAACATTATTATTTTCCCCAGGAATCCTTCCTCTCTTAAAGTCTTGGCAATGTAAGCTCCTGTAGGACCTGCTCCAATTATTATAACTTTCATTATTCCTCCATGTGCTTTTTTAAGGCTTCTTTAATGCGAAGGACTTCTTTTGAATAAGGCGAATTTTTCTCAAGGATTGGGGTAACATCAGGTTCAGTTTCAAGGACAATTTCATCATATGGAAGGGAAAACACTTTGTCAAATGAATTTAGGGATTTTCCTGCAATCCTTTTTATCTTTTCTTCTTCCTTGGAAGACCTAACCTTGTTTATTGCCAGATAAACATGAGGGATTCCAAGCTCTCTGGATAATTGTAGAGAGTTAACTGCTACCTGAAATGAATTAAAAGAAGGTTCAGTGATTATTATTGCCTGGGAAAAGCCTTTAGCCAGTGCTCTTCCAAAGTGTTCCACTCCTGCTTGTGTATCCATTAGGATTATTTCACCTTTCCTCAGGCTTATATACCTGACTATTGCATCCAAAAGAGCATTTTCAGGACATAGACATCCAGTAGCTGCTTGGATTACGCTTCCCATGATTAACATATTTATTCCGTCATCTGTTCTCAATCCGAACCTATCTACTACATCGGAAACATCGGGATTTAAAGAAAGCATAACTCCCCATGCTTCTCCTGGCCTTGCCCCTGTTTTTTCTTCCACATAATCAATATTTCTCGAAACAGGAATTATTTTAGTCTCTGGAGGAATACCCAGAGCATAGGGTAAATTCACCTGTGGGTCCTCGTCAACTGCAAGAACATTGAACCCGTCTCTTTTGAATAATTTAGAAAGGAAAGCGGTAAGGGTAGTCTTTCCTGCACCGCCCTTGCCTGTGATGACTACCCTAAATCCTTTATCTCTAACGGATGATTTTTTCCTTAGTTCCTCTGCTACCTTAAATATTCTTTCTCTTCTTGAATCCTTCTCAGGCACTTTCTAATTCAGCCTTTATTTAATTTAAATCCCCAGGGCTTTCCTTTTACGATTGATTTCTTCTTCAATTTTGTCCGCTGCTTTTATAGGGTCGGGTTCAACAAAGTATGTAGCATTGATGTGATCTCTTAATTTACTCGTGAGGAGGTCAACAACATTCGGGCTACCAAAAATCTTAGGGGGAATTCCCAAATGCGTGGTTACGCCGGAAGCTACAAAATAAGATGCGATGGAAACGGCCTTTTGTGAATACCATTCTGGGGCTGAACCTGCAATGGGAAGGTCTTCAATGCCTACTCCAAGTTCCTTGGCGATATTTGCTCCTAAGACAAGAATCCTTGAACAATCCACGCAGGAGCCCATATGCAGAACTGGTGGGATACCAAGAGCTTTGCAAACTGATTTCAATCCATCTCCTGCCATTTCAGCTGCTTCCGGAAGAAGAAGTCCTGCTTTTCCGCTTGCAATTGCTGCACATCCTGTTTCAACGACCAAGATATTTCTCTTTATGAGCTCTTTGCCGAGAGTTACATGCCCATAGTCCTGTTTAATCTTGGGATTATTACATCCTACCATACCCACTGCTCCCTTTATTTTTCCTGCAACAATAGCGTCGATTAATGGTTTATAAGATCCTCCAAGTGCTTTTCTTATAGCTTCCTCAGAGAAACCTGCCATCATTTTTATAGGCTTATCTGGGATCTTTACTCTGTCAGGATTTCTATTGGGGAAATTTTCAATAGCAGTCTTTACGATTTCTTTGGCAGTATCAAGAGCCGTTTCTGGTTTGAATTCCATATACATAGCACCTGGGACCTTTGATTTTTCACTGGTGGCAACAACTTTTGTGTGATAACAACTTGCAGTATGAGTGATAGACGGGAAAATACACTGATAATCGATAACCATTACTTCCACTGCTCCTGTTGCAATTGCAAGTTCTTGGTCAAGCATGTTTCCTGCTATTGGAATTCCTTGTCTCATAAGAAGTTCATTTCCTGTGCAACACATGCCAACCAGATTGATTCCTTTTGCTCCTTTGGCCTCAGCAAGTTTTTTCATTTTGGAGTCCTCTGCTGCTTTTACAATCATCTCTGAAAGAATTGGATTGTGTCCATGCAGAACAAGATTTACTTTATCCTTGCTTAAAACTCCAAGATTTACCCATGAAGTGTTTGGAGTAGGAGTACCGAACAGAATATCTGAGCCATCTGTTGCCATCATAGAACCGCCCCAACCGTCAGAGAGGGATGTTCGTAATCCATGAAGGAGAATATTTGCATAATCTGCACCAACTCCCATATGAATTCTGTGCATTGATTCTACAATTTCCCTATCCACACTTCTTGGCATAATGCCTACCTTACCCCACATTTCTTTTGTTTTTTCAGGAGCCCTCTCAGCAAGCTGAATCTTATTTTTGATTGTGCCAAATTCTTCAAGCATTGCAAGCGCAAGCTCTTTTGCAATTTCCTCTTTCTTTTTTCCTTTTGTTTTAATTCCGTATTCTTCTGCAACGACCTTTAATTTTTCTTCGCCAATAATCTCGTAGCCTTGTGATTTACCCTCGGCTGTATCCAATAGGACCTCCAAGACTTCTCTACCATGGTCAGAATGTGCTGCAGCTCCTACCGAGAGATCATCAAGCAAGTTTCTTGCAACAATTAAATCAGCCGTTGCACCGCATACACCACGCGTTGGTCCTTCACCAAATGGATCTATTCTGCATGGGCCCATTGCACACCTATTGCAGCAAACGCCCAATTGTCCAAAACCACACTGAGGTTGCTGTTTTGCTAATCTATCCCATGCGGTTTCAAGCCCATCCTGCATCGCTTTCTCAATCATTTCTTGATCCGTTTTATCCAAAGCCCTCTTTTCTGCTTCTTTTTTTGCTTTTAATGAATCATACATTTTGCACCTCCTTTTTAATTTCTTTTAAAAGGCCCAATCTTAGCTACTTTTGCCATTACATCCCTAAATGCCTTAATGTTTGAGGGTACAGCAGGTGCCTCTTCGCCTTCAAGAGCAATGGTTGTTCTTAAAGTAAAATCTTTTCTTGAGTTCCTTATAATTTCGTTAGCATCACCAAACTCAAGAGCACCTGTTTTACACGCCTCCACACAGGCAGGAACTTCGCCTCTACGTTGTCTGTCAATACAATGGTCGCATTTGGCATTAACTTCGTGGTCAAAGCTAACATTCCATACTTTATGGAAAGAAATAATATCGAATGGACACACCATAGCACACATAGCACACCCTATACATTTGTCATAGTTCACAAGCACAGAGCCAGTCTCTTTATCTCTGGATAAAGCACCAGTTGGGCAGACCTGCATGCAGGGTGCAGGATCACAATGACGACACCTATTAGGGAAAGTGTGAAAGTCAAGGCCAACTTCTACATGAATTCTTGGGTGAGGTTTAGGATTTTCAAATAGAGCTCCAAAAAGATCCTTGGTTTGGGAATGTTCAATGAGGCATGCTATTTCGCAATGACGGCAACCAATGCAATTTTCAGGATGAACAAAAACCGTCTTCATTTTGCACCTCCTTTATTGTAAGAGTATAATTACATTTTCATTGGTTTTCAACGATTAATTTATATTTTGTATTATTTTTTTTAAAAAATTATTACTAAAGCAAGAGCTGGGTTGATTTTTTCCTTAGTTTGGTGTTATTTTTTCTGTGTGAATAATACTAAAGGGCTGTTATTTATATTAATTGCTTCCACTTTATGGGCAGCTACTTTCACTGATCTTTCAGGAAGGAGAGTAGAAGTGCCACACAAGGTTAATCGCATAATATGCACTGGACCTGGTGCATTAAGGTTAATTGTCTATCTTAATGCCCAGGATAAAGTAATTGGAGTTGAGGACATAGAGAAAAAATATCCAGAGGGAAGGCCCTATATAATAGCTAATCCCGAACTTAAAAAACTTCCCACCTTTGCCAAAGGCGGCCCCCCGGGTCAGAATCCTCTGAATGAAGAGGAGGTGCTTGCGTTGTCCCCTCAGGTGATTTTTGCTGCTTACATGGATAGAGAATTTGCTGATAGATTACAGAGAAAGCTTAAGATTCCTGTAATAATCCTTAGCTATGGTGGACTCGCTACCTTTGATAATGATAAACTTTTTGGTTCGCTTCTCCTTGCAGGGGAAATCCTTGGAAGGGAGGAAAGAGCCAGGAAAATTGTATCTTACATAAAGTTTTTAGAAAAAGATCTCAGGAAAAGAACAAAAAATATAAGAGAAAAACCAAAAGTTTACATTGGAGGATTAGGCTACAAAGGTTCCCATGGAATAGACAGTACCATGACAAACTTCCCTGTTTTTCGGGTTATTAATGCGGAAAATTTGACCGACAATCTTAGGATAAACGGCTGGATTTCAGTTGACCGAGAAAAATTGCTGCAATGGGATCCAGACTATATATTTATAGATGAAGGCGGATTAAAGCTGGTTATGAATGATATGAAGAAAACCCCATCTTTTTACAGGTCTTTAAAAGCCTTTAGGGAAGGGAAGGTTTATGGACTTTTTCCCTTTAATTACTACACAACCAATATAGAGATTGCCCTTGCGAATGCTTATTTTTGCGGGAAAATTCTTTATCCTCAGAAGTTTTTAGAGATAGACCCTGAAGAAAAAGCTAATGAAATATTCAAATTCTTCGTGGGAGAATCTGTTTATGAAAAATTGAAAGAGTATTACCCTGGCTTTGCGAAAATAAAACTTATTGAATGAGCAAGTATAAGCTTTTTGTCAGGAAGAAATTATTAACGCTTTTTGCCGAGGCATTTTTTCTTTTTGTTTTCCTTCTGGTGGCCTTGAATGTGGGGAGTGTTCATTTGGACTTTTTCCAGGTTTTCAACTCAATCTTTCACAGAACCGGAGAACTTGCCTCAAGTATAATCTGGGAGATTAGATTAGTCAGGGTATTGTCAGCTGTTATTGTAGGATTGAGTCTGGCAATAGCAGGAACAGTCATGCAATGCGTTTTGAACAATCCTCTTGCGTCTCCATTCACAATGGGAATATCTCACGGTGCAGCTTTCGGTGCAGCCTTTTCAATTGTAGTTTTAAAAGCAGGCGAGATTCAAAACAGTGCTTCCAGAGCCCTTATGATTTCAAGTCCGTATAAAATCACTGCTTTTGCTTTTATTGGATCTTTACTGGGGGTAATTGTTGTAATAATGCTGGCAAGACTAAAGGGAATATCTCCTCAGTCTCTTATTCTTGCTGGAGTGGCAATGGGCTTTCTTTTTATGGCGGGGACCACTTTACTGCAGTTTCTCGCCAGCGATACAGAACTCGCTGCCATAGTATTTTGGACATTTGGAGATCTGGGAAGGGTTTCGTGGAAAGAACTCGGGATAATGACAGGAGTGACTATCCCAGCTCTGATTTATATTTTTGCCAATAGGTGGAATTACAATGCCTTGCAAAGCGGAGAAGATGTGGCTAAAAGCCTTGGAGTTAATACATGGAAAGTCAGGCTTACTGGTATGTTCTTTGCTTCCCTTATAACATCGGTTTCTGTAGCTTTTGTTGGAATAATCGGTTTTATAGGCCTTCTCGGGCCACATATGGTGAGAGGATTCGTGGGAGAGGACCACAGATTTTTAATCCCCTCTTCTGCTCTTTGGGGAGCTATTTTGCTCATTTTTTCTGATGCTCTTTCCAGAATAGTGATTTCCCCTGTTATTCTTCCTGTGGGAATAATAACAGCGTTCATGGGAACTCCGCTCTTTTTGTATATATTAGTTAAAGGGGAGAAATGAGCCTGCTTCAAGTAGAGAGCTTAGGTTTTTCTTATGGAGCCAAAGAAGTTCTGAAGGGAATTAATCTTGAGGTTGAGGAGGGAGAAATACTTTCAATCCTCGGAGAAAATGGGGTAGGAAAAACCACACTCTTAAAATGTATTAACTCTATATTAAAACCCCAAAAGGGAAGGATCCTTCTTGATGGAAGTGACCTCAGCAAGCTGAGAGGAAAGGAAATTGCAAGGCGGATAGCCTATGTCCCTCAATTTTCCGAGAGAAATTCAATAAGGGTTTTTGAAGCAGTTCTTCTTGGAAGGAAACCCTACATAAACTGGGATGTATCTTCGAAGGATATAGAAATAACCGAGAAAGTTATAAAAACCATGGGCCTTCAGGAAGTTGGTTTTAGATCACTATCTCAACTTAGCGGAGGAGAATTGCAAAAAGTCATGCTGGCAAGGGCATTGGCTCAGGAGCCTCAGATTCTCTTGCTGGATGAGCCTACATCAAACCTTGATCTTAGGAATCAAATGGAGGTTATGAAACTTATAGCTGAGATTTCGAAGGCCCGAAAAATTACCATTCTGGTTGTGATGCATGATATAAATCTTTCCGTTAGATTTAGCCACCGATTTGTTTTGATGAAGAAAGGAAAAATTTTTGCAAGAGGAGGCCATGAGATTATTACAGAAGAGAATATACAAGAGGTTTATGGAATAAAAGTAATAATTTCCTATGTTGCAGAAATTCCTGTTATAATCCCCTTAAATGGGTGACCATTGGACCTTTCTGTCTTTAAAGCGGCTTTTGGCGGTGATAAACCGTTTTACGAGTGAGACTATGACCCACGCAAGTTAAAGCTTAAATTACTCAGTAAAAGGGCTTCCCATCTTTTTTCATATAAAGCACCCCCCTATGGGGGGGTGAAGGATGGTGAGAATGTCAAAAGTGTAAAGCTATTAGCTTTAAATATATTATAACACAGTAGGAAGATTTTCTTGAAGTTTTCTATTAAGGATATTATATTAATTTTATGAGGAACATTGCTCTTATAACAGATTTCGGGGAAAAGGATTATTATGTCGGTGCACTTAAAGGAGTAATTCTCTCAATAAATCCGGAGGCAAACATAATTGATGTCAGTCATGAAATTACCCCATTTCATCCGATTTCCGCTGCTTATGTTCTTATGGGTGTTATGAATTATTTCCCGAGGGACACCATATTTCTAACAATTGTTGATCCAAGGGTCGGTAGCGAAAGAAAAATCATTCTTATATCAGCTGATGGGAAATATTATATTGGGCCTGACAATGGGGTATTTGCCCCTGTTTATCAGCTTAGTGAGTTTTTCACCGTTTATACTATAACCTCTGAGCATTTTTTTCTCTCAAATCCGAGTCACACCTTTGAAGCAAGGGATAAAATGGCGCCAGTTGCTGCTTGGCTCTCAAAGGGACTTCCTCCTGAAAGGTTTGGAGAACCCACAGATGATTACAGAAGATTTAAATTTCCCCAGCCAAGGCTTGAGGGGAATATATTAAGAGGAATAGTGATCAACATTGATAGGTTTGGAAATCTTGACCTGAACATAAGGCCTGAGCATCTTAAGGGCAGAGGGATATCTTTTGCGATTATAAAGGACATAAAGGTTTCCAGGAGAGTAAATACCTATGATGAGCTTAAAGGGGAGGAATTAGGGCTTTTGATAAACAGCCTTGGGTTCCTTGAAATAGGGGCGAAGATGAAATTTGCTCAGGGACTTTTGAAAGCTAAAATTGGAGAGTCAGTGGAACTTATTTTAGCCTGATCCTTTCCTCCTTACTTCAATTCTTATCTTTATTATAAGCTCTGTTTCCTCGCCTTCCTTTGTGCTTATTTTGATCGGAATTTCCATTGTCCCCGTCCCCTCTTCCCCAGTTAATTCTTCAAGCTTCTTGCCCCCAACTTCTTTCTGGGCAGGCACTTTTTTAGACATAGGTCTTCCTTCCTGAGCTTTACCAATTAATCTATCTTTTTTGTAAGTTTCAGTTTGTTCTTCTGCTTCCTTTTTGAATTTGGATGGTAATTCTTCCTCTGGAAGCTTTTCTGAGGGCTCTTCAAAGAGTTCCTCTTCGGGCATTTCCTCTTCTATTTCCAAGGGTTCTTCCAAATGTTGAAACATCTTTTCTTGATTGGGTGGGGTTTTTCCTTCTATTTTTATTTTCTTTATGCTTATGTCATCCTCTGAAACTCCCATTCCAGGGGGCTTTGTGGGTAATTCCTTTTCCGTTTCCTTTAATAATTCAAAAGGCTCCTTTGGCAGCTCAAAGAATCTTTTTAGCTCGCTTACCAGAGACCCAGGTTCCATGTCCGCAAGTAGTCTGTATTTTTTTCTTAGAGATTCTAATGTCAGCTCGGTAATTGTGTAAAGAGTTTCCATTACACCTTCTCCTCTTATAGCGATTGCAGGGAAGAAGGGCCTGTTGAGATCGTTTACCTCTGAATTTAATTTTTTCACCGGCAAAATATTGGGAAGGTCTCTCTTGTTATACTGGACGACAAGGGGTATAGTCGTGTAATTTAATCCGTTCAAACGGAGATTTTTCTTCATGCTATCGAAGCTGTCTATGTTATTTTCTAAAAGTTCCTTCTGAGAATCTGCAATGAATACTACCCCATCTGCTCCTTGAAGGACAAGTCTTCTTGTGGACTCGTAAAATACCTGTCCTGGAACAGTGTAAAGTTGTATTCTTACCTTGTAATTTTTTCTGGTGCCGAGGGAAAATGGAAGGAAGTCGAAGAACAAAGTTCTGTCTTCCTTTGTGGGAAGAGTTACCATCTTACCCTTCTTTTCCTCAGGCAACCTGTCAGAGATAATCCTGACATTTGTGGTCTTGCCTGAAAGAGCCGGACCATAATAAACAATTTTTACAGTCATCTCCCTTGCTGTGTAGTTCAGGATAGACATTTTTCCTCCTTGTTCTTCCACCAGCAGTAAGGTGGAATTTTCTTAGCCGAGAAGACAAGATTTTTAGCTAATCTCCTAAGGTATGCTTCTGTTTCAGGGTCATCTTCCTTTCCAGAGTAATAAGTCATCCCAAAAGGGACTATAAACATTCCCATGTGGATTAGGGGAACTACGAGGGAACTTATGGCACTTTGAGCCCCATCTTCCCCGGTTGCAGCAATTACCCCAGCTGGTTTCCCATCGAGGAATTTTGTCTCTGTGTTTTCAAGAGAGGTCATTCTTTCTATAAGATTCCACATTATTGCTGAAGGAGCATACCAATAGGCTGGGGTTGAAAACACTATACCCTGACTCTTTATCATCTTTGAAACTAAGAGTTCAAAGTCATCCCCTTCTTCAAAACACTTTTCGGGCTTGCATAGTTTTAAATCGTCTGAAAGACAGGCTCTGCAGTGTTTTATATTGAAATCCACAAGGTGGACAATTTCAAAATTGTAATCCTGCGTAAGGAATTCTTTCTTGAGAAAATTCAACATCTTCGCATTCAATCCATATTTTCTGTAGGAGCCATTTATCCCGAGAAATCTCATGTTTTTATTATAACATTCTCTTGCCCTTGAAAAAAGGTTTTTCATCTTGTATATTCTTATCATGTTCAGTGAAAGGGGATATTTTAAAGATGGAATTTTCATCTTTGTTAATGAAGAAATGCCAGTTTACGGTGTAAGGGGAAAGAAAAATTATCTTGTGGATTCTGCCTTTACATTTCTGGCGGACAAAATTATGGAGGACCTTGAAAGGGAAAATTTTGTCCCTGATTACCTTCTTCTCACCCATTCTCATTATGACCATGTTGGGTCCGCTCCTGTTTTGAGAGAAAAATTTCCAGCGATGAAGATAGTTGCCTCTAAAAGAACAGCAGAAATTCTTGCGAAGCCGAAGGCGATAGAGTTTATAAGAAGCCTTGAAAATGAAGCTGAAAGAGCCTATGGGGCTTCCCCTTATGAGTTCAAAACCTTCAATATTGACATCATAGTTGGCGAAGGAGATAAGGTGGAAGAATTTCAGGTTATAGAAACGCCAGGACATACTAAGTGTTCTGTTTCTTTCATTTTTTCTGAAAAGAGGATAATCTTTGTAGGAGATGCAGCTGGAGTGATCGATAATGGAATTGTAAGGCCACAGTTTCTCTCTGATTATCCTGCCTATATTTCCTCTCTTGAAAAGATAAAAAAATGGTCAAATTTTTCCCTTGCACTTGGGCATGGGGGGATTTTTGAGCCAGGGGAAACTCCTGAATTTCTTGGGGAAGCTTTTAAAAGGAGTCTTGAGTTCGGGAAAGAAATAGAGCGTCTCTATTCCCGCGAGGGAAACGAGGATAGAGTGGCAGAAATCATATATAAAAGGGAGTATGAAAGATTAAGACTAAGACAGCCAAAGAAAGCGTACATGATAAACCTCAAAGCTATGATTAAAACTGTGCTTAAAGAGGCTGGAACTCAGCATTAACATCTGAAGGGTAATTACCCCTCAGCTTTGAAAATCCCCTTATTTTTGTTTTGCTCTCTATCATTTCTGAAAAAGCTTCTGCCACATATTCAATGTGAGAATTGGTATAAATCCTTTTTGGGACGGATAATGTAAGGAATTCTTCACTTTTTCCATTAGTTTTTATAATTATTTCCCTTCCTCTAATCGCAAATTTCCTGTAGAGGAAAACATTTATTCCCAAAGCGGGGAATTTTCCCTTCTTTTCTGGGATGAATTCCCCGGCCCTTATGAATACAGAATAGGAACTTCTTGACGGGATAATTGGATATCCCATATCCTTCAACCTTCTTCTTAGGTATCCTACCTGTTCTATTCTGTGGGCAATGCTTTCTTCGTGGAGGATTTCTCTCAGTCCTGATTCCATCATAGCCAATTCTTTTCCGCTGAGGCCGCCCCCTGTGGGATACCCGCTCATTTCCTCAGTTAACCTTCTGAAGTTTCTCCTTAGATCTTTTGGGATTCTCCCTTCACTAAATGCTAGAAGTCCCCCTGAGAAGGCGAAAGCTGATTTTCTTCCGCTGAGGGTGATGAGATCAAAATTCTCAAACAATCTCCTTACGCCGTATTGAAAGCTCTTTTCATAAAGGGTTCCTTCCTCAAGATTGAAATACAGATTTTCAGCAAACCTTGAACAATCAGCTACCAGCAGAACCCCCATGCTCTCGGTTATTTCCCTTGTTGCTTTTATATTTTCAATGGATACAGGAAATCCCCATGGTTCATCGGTCAATGTAATGCTGACGAAGGCTATTTCTTTTTCTCTTTCCTTGAGGATTTTTTTTAGCTTTTCAGTGTCAATGTCCCCTTTAAATTCATAATCTTCGAAAGGAAAATATCCGGGAATCTCCATGATTTCCATCCCTGCCCTTTCGAGATTTTTCCTGTGAACCGGAGAAATTCTGTTTGAAACAACGAGCTTTCTATCAGAATTTAAACTGATGAAGGAGAGGGCAAGAACCATTGATGCAATTCTTCCAACAGGAGTTGGGATGACATTGTCAAAACCGAAAAGGGAATCCACAGTTTTTCTCAGATTCTGGTAGGTTTCCATGTGGGTGAAGGTAAGCTCCTCTGGGAAGAAATGGGTAAATTGGCTTATGTCAAGGGCAGAGATTCCAAGGTCTGAGAAAAGGTCAACGATTATAGTAGGAAAAGGTATATTCAACAGATTATATCCGACAACCCTGAGGTAATTTTCCCTTTCCACTTCTGTTGTGGATTTAATCTTTTCAACAATCCTTATTCTGTAAGGCTCAAACTTCAATTTCATCTTTTATCTCCTCCAAAATCTCGATTGCGTTTTCCGCAGTCTCAGTAGTGGGGTCTATCTCTATACACTTCCTGAGATATTGTATTGCAGTTTCCTCATCAATTTCTGAGAATATTTTTCCAAGATGACAATATGCTTCTTGATTTTTTGGGTCTAACTCCAGGGCGTACATTAGCTTTTCTGCTGCTTTTTCCTTTTCGCCGAGGTCCATGTTTAAAATCCCGAGAAGAAGCTCTATCTCTGTTGTCTTTTTTATTTCCTCAGTCTTTTCCCCTTGAATTTTGGCCTCCCAGATGTAGCCGTAAATTGCCATATTAACTGCAAGCCTATACTGTTTCTCATAATCTTGGGAACTCTTAACAGCTTTTTTCCAGACTTTTAGAAGTTCTGGAGGGATTACCTTCCTTGAGCTGTCATCCTCATCGGAAAAGCTTGGGGTTCCTGATATGGAAAAAAGCTGTTTTCTGTAGCTCCTTGCAAAATTGAATCCTATGGATGCAGGGTTTAAAAGCAACTTTGTTTCAAAGCTTTTCTGCTTCCTCGATTTTAACCTCAATCCTTCTTCCCATTCTTCATCAACTTCCCCTCCGAGTTCTTTGACCCTTTCAAGGAGAATAAGAGCTTCTGTAGGATCTCCTTTTTTCTCATAATCCCTGGCTTTTTTCTTTAGACATTTAGCATAGTCATTCTTATGTTCCTGAAGGAGTCTCTCAACCTCTTTCCCGTTTAGCTTCTGAGCTTTTTTGAGAAACCAGATTGAAAGCCTCAGAAATCCCTTCTCCTTTAGTTTTTTTGAAGTCCTTATAAGAAATTCTTTCATTTCCACTCCTTATTCCGTAACCTCAATATATATAAAAATTTTTTTCACTGTTATAATTATAACGGTTTACAGGCTGAGTAAAAAGTTATAAAATCGTTAAAATGAGTATTGTTTCCCTTTATCAACAGACGAGCCTGGTAGCAAAGCTTGTGCTGCTGATATTATTATTTTTTTCTTTTTATTCCTGGGCAATAATAATTGCAAAATATATATATCTCAAAGCTGTAAGAAGGGAGAACAATCTTGTAAAAAGAGTTCTTTATAGGGCTAAGAGCATAAAAGAGCTCGATGCTATATCCAGAAGATATCCGAGTTCCTCATTCTCAAGAGTTTTCAGGGAAGTATATCGAGGTATAAAGAACAAGAGGATTGGTACGATGGATTCCCTTGAGAGAGCTCTTATGCAGGAACTTTCACAGGAAGTAAGGAGGCTTGAGTCCTATGTATCATTCCTTGCTATAACAGCAAGCTCAGCCCCATTTATAGGCCTTTTCGGGACTGTCTGGGGCATAATGAATGCTTTTCATCAGATCGGGATTAGAAAATCGGCCTCCCTTGTTACGGTTGCTCCAGGGATTGCGGAGGCTTTGATAACAACTGCTGGAGGCCTTTTTGCTGCGGTTCCTGCGGTAATAGCATATAACTATTTTTCAGCAAAGATAAGGGTCCTTTCTGATGAAGCTGAAAACTTCTCCCAGGAGTTCCTTAACTTAGCTGAGAGGTTCTCATCCAATGAGGAAAAGAAGATATAGCTTCCCCAAGGCTATGGCTGAAATAAATGTAACCCCCTTAGTTGATGTTATGTTAGTTCTTCTTATAATATTTATGATTACAGCTCCTATGCTTCAATCAGGAATTCAGGTTGACCTTCCAAAGGCAGAAACAGCGAGGAATCCAGCCCAGGCTAGGCTTATAATAACAATAAATAGTAAAGGATACATATTTTTTGGCAAAAAGATTATTCACAAAGCCCTGCTTGGCCAGCAGCTAAAAGCTTATTTCTACGGTTCCACTAAGAAAGTAGTCTTCCTCAAAGCCGATAAATCCGTTCCTTATGGGAAGGTGATAGAGGTCCTTGACATAATAAAAAAGAGCGGGATTGAGACTGTTGGGATGGTTGTGGAGCCAAAGGAATAATGGAACAGAAGGGAATTTTGGAAAAGGGAATAATCTTTTCCATTCTTCTCCACGTGACCCTCATAACGATATTTAGCATAAAAACGTGGAACAAAAAGGAGGAAGAAGGGTTTAAGTATTTTGTATCCCTTGTTCAACTTCCTTCGGGAGGGGGTAGCGGAAAAACAGGGCATGTTAGGGAACTCGGTGAATTTTCAAAGGTTGAGCAAGAGGCAAAACTTACATATCCAACAAGGGAAAAACAGCCGAGAAAAAGGATTTATAGAAAAAAGGAAAGAAGCGTTATAGTAAAGAAAAGAGCAGGTGCGAAGTCTAAATCTGAAGAAAGCTCAGGCAGTCAGGGTCCTACAATATCATTTTCAGGAGAAAGTGCAGGGTTTGGTCCGGGCGAATCCCTTCAGATCGGCAATTTTCCCTATCCTTTTTACCTTATAACAGTAAAGGAGAAAATTGGGCTTAACTGGAACCATCTTGTAGGAGGGAAGAGACTTGGCAGAGAGATATGGGTTTATTTTAAAGTGGCGAGAGACGGCCATATAATAGAAATTGAACTTGAGAAATCCTGCGGGGTCTCAAGATTAGATACCTACGCCCTTAAGTCCATAAAAGACGCAGAACCTTTCCCCATGCTCCCTAAGAATTATGATGGAGAATATTTGGCTATAAGGGTGATATTTGAGTAAAATTTTTCAGATGAGGAAATTTGCATTATTTTTTCTGATTTTTGGGCTATTTGCCCAGCAGGAGATTACGATAAAGATAAAGGGAGGAGTTCCTGCAATAAGGATTGCGGTTCCTGATTTCGTGAGGAAGGTAAAAACAGAAAGGGGAGAGATGTCTGCTCTCGAGCTTGAAGATACATTTAAATCTGACCTGAGTTTTTCAAGAGTCTTTGACCCTCTTTCCCCTTCTCTTCTTTCCCTCGTGAAAAACAGGAATCCCGAAAAACCTGACCTTAAAGCATGGGAGTCTGTGGGGGCAACTGTTGTTTTTGTTGGGAAGGTTGAAGAAAAAGACGGGAAATTGAGATTTTCAGGAAAGCTCTATGACACCAGAACAGGAAATTTTATTCTCGGGAAAAGTTATTATGGGGATGAGAAATTTTCAAGACTCATGGCTCACAGGATGGGAGACGAACTCCTTAAGTTTTTCGGTCAATCCCCCATATTTACCTCAAAAATAGCTTTCATATCTGATAGGGACGGAAACAGGGAACTCTATATTATGGATTATGACGGTGCTAACCAGATAAGGCTCACATATACCAAGGGAATGGAAATGCTCCCTGCATGGAGCCACGATGGAGAGAAAATAGCTTATACTTCTTATAGAAGAGGAACTCCGGAGCTCTATGTAAGATATATATATGAAGGGAAGGACAAGCTTATCGCAACCGGGGGTTCAAATATAACCCCTGATTTTTCCTCCGATGATAATCTCCTTCTTTACTCCTCTTCTCTTCCTGGAAATCCCGAGATTTATATTTACAACTTCAGGACAGAACGGAAAAGGAGGATAACCTTCTCCCATGCGGCTGACCTTTCCCCGAAATGGTCCCCTGATGGGAGGAAAATACTATTTACCTCAGACAGAAGTGGCTATCCTCAGATTTACATAATGGATAAGGATGGAAGCAATGTAAGGAGAATAACTTTTCAGGGTAGTTACAATGCTTCCCCCTGTTGGGCACCAGATGGTGATAGAATAATCTATGTCAGCAGGATAGAAGGAAAGTTTAATATATACTTGTTTTATCTATCAACTTCAGAAGTTATAAAATTGAGTTCAGGATTTGCCATGAATGAGAATCCCTGCTTTTCTCCTGATGGTAGGCATATAGTTTTTTCCTCCAACCGAAGTGGAAAGTATCAGATATATGTAATGGATTACGACGGGAAGAACCTTCGTCAGCTCACTCAAATGGGGAATAACCTTATGCCAGCTTGGTCTAAAATAAAATATAGGAGGTAAATAAATGAAGAAATTAGCCCTTGGGATTTTAACAGTTGCTTTTCTTATCGCCTTAGGTGGGTGTAAGAAAAAGCAAGAAGTGAAGGTGGTGCCGCCGATTAGTAAGAAGGCGGAGAAAAAAGCAGAGGTTGTGGAGGAAAAGCCCATAGTTAAACCTGCTGTAGAGGAAGAGAACATTGAGGCCATGAGTCTTGAGGAGATAAACAGGAAAGGCTATCTTCGCAGGATTCATTTTGACTTTGACAAGTACAACATAAGGGATGATCAGAAACCCATTCTCCAGAGGGATTATTTATGGTTGAGCTCACATCCAACCGTTAAGGTCTTGATTGAAGGTCATTGTGACGAGAGAGGGACGGAGGAATACAATATTGCCCTTGGAGAGAAAAGGGCAAAGGCTACGAGAAACTATTTAGTAAGCTTAGGAATTTCCTACGATAGGATAAAAATAGTAAGCTATGGGAAGAGCCGTCCCATAGATCCTGGTCACAATGAAGAGGCTTGGGCAAAGAACAGAAGAGCTGAATTTGTAATCATAGCAAAATGAGGAAAGCTTTATCCATCCTTATAGTCCTGTTGCTTATATCGCCAGTGTGGGCTTTAAGGAGGCGGAAGGAAAAGAAGAAAGAAACTAACGAAATTTCAGTGGAAACCCTCTCTGAGGAATTTAACCTTCTTAAAGCCGAGGTAAATCAGCTCAAAGAAAGGATAAAAACCTTGGAAGAGGCTTTACAGACAAATGAACAGGTAAACTCTGAGATGATGAAGAAGTTTGGGAGTTTAGAAAGTAGACTCTCTTCTTTGGAAAGTAAGATTGACGAGCTTTCGCTGAAGCTCGGTATGGAGAAAGGGAATGTTGCTTCGGGTTCTTCCGCCCCTGAAATTTACAAGAAGGGCTTTGACTGCTATATCCATGAGAATTATGAAGAAGCAATAACTTATTTCAAAAAATATTCGGATGAATATCCTAATAGTTCACTTGCCGACAATTCACTTTTCTGGTGCGGGGAAAGTTATTTCAGAATGAATAATTTCTTACCCGCCTCCTCCTGCTTTGAGAAAATGCTGAGTCTGTATCCTGATAGTGATAAAGCGCCAGCAGCACTTCTTAAACTTTCAAAATGCTACAATAAAATGGGGAGGGGAAAGGAAGCCAAGGAGGTCCTGAACCAGTTAAAGAAAAAATATCCAAATTCAAAGGAAGCTTCTTCTATTAGATAAGGAGGTTAATTTGTCAAGGGAAAGAGCGTCGTTAAACAAAGTGATACTTGTAGGAAGGTTGGGCAGGGACCCTGAAATAAGGTATGTCCCTTCCAGGGAAGGAGAAAGAGCTGTCGCAAGGTTCTCCATTGCCACATCAGAAATTTACATAGGAAAGGATGGGGATAGAAAGGAACTTACCGAGTGGCATTCTGTATATGTATGGGGAAAACTTGCAAATTTTGTAAAGGACTATTTGAAGAAGGGAAGACAGGTTCTTGTGGAAGGGAAACTGAGAACAAGAAAGTGGGAAACCGAGGGCCAGAAGAGAAGCAAAACTGAGATAGAAGCAAGCAAGATAATTCTGCTCGATAGAAAAGCAGATATAGAAGGACCTGCGTCAGATATGGAATATTCAGGAGGAGAATCTTCTCCTTCCGGGATTGAGGAAGAACCACCCTTCTAAAAAAGGGTCTTTGTCCATCCCTTCTCCCTGTCATTTCTTCCTAAGAGGCATGGTTGATTTTTTTGGGGGGGAATTTGGCTATATAATTACTCAACATCCTTAAAAAGGAGGTTTATATGAACTACTTTTTTACAGAGGAAGAACAGATGATAAAGGAACTGGCACATAAGATTGCTGAGGAGAAGATAATACCTGTAAGACAGAAATATGATGATGAAGGGATTTTTCCTTATGACATAGTAGAAATTCTGAGAGAAAGCGATCTTTTTAGAATTTTCATCCCCGAGGAATACGAAGGTTTAGGAGGCGGAGTCTTACCAATGGTTCTTGCCGTTGAAGAACTTTCATGGGGATGTGGGGGAATTGCCCTTGCATATGCAGGGACTGCTCTTGGTGCCTTCCCCATAATACTGTTTGGTAATGATGACCAGAAAAAGAAGTATCTTCCTAAAATTGCTAATGGAACCCTTGCCGCATTTGCTCTGACAGAAGCTGATGCTGGAAGTGATGCTGCAAACATAAAGACGAGAGCAAAGAAGGACGGAGATTATTACATTTTAAATGGGACAAAGCAATTTATAACAAATGCAGGGGAAGCTGAGATATACACGGTTATTGCTCTTACAAATCCACTGAAAGGGGCAAGGGGAGCAACAGCCTTTATACTTGAAAAGGGAATGAAAGGCCTTGAATTTGGTAAAAAAGAAAACAAAATGGGGATAAGGGCATCTGTAACGAGAGAAGTGGTTATGAAGGATTTAAGGGTTCATAAAAGCCAGATTCTTGGGAAGGAGGGAAGAGGATTTATGCTTGCCATGAAGACTTTTGACCATACAAGGCCTGGTGTTGCTTCGCAGGCTCTTGGGATAGCCCAAGCTGCCCTTGACGCTGCTGTAAAATATGCAAAGCAGAGGCATCAATTTGGAAAACCCATAGCTTCTTTTCAGGCAATCCAGCATATGTTCGCTGATATGGGGACGAAAATAGAGGCGGCAAGAGCTCTTATATACTCTGTTGCAAGGGCAATCGACAAAGGGAGCTATTCTCCGAAAGAATCTGCAATGACAAAGGTTCTTGCTTCAGATGTAGCTATGGAGGTTGCAACCAATGCTGTCCAGATCTTTGGGGGTTATGGCTATATGAAGGAGTATCCTGTTGAGAAGATGATGAGGGATGCTAAAATTACCCAGATTTATGAGGGAACAAATCAAATAATGAGGAATATAATAGCAACAAGGATAATTAAAGAAACAAGATGAATATATTCGTATGCGTGAAACAGGTTCCGAATACTGCCGAAGTAAGATGGGATTTTGAAAAGGGAACATTGATAAGGGAAGGTGTGGAATCTATATGCAATCCTTTTGACCTTTATGCAATTGAAGAAGGTATAAGGATAAAGGAGAGGCTAAAGAAGGGAAATGTGATAGCTTTAACGATGGGACCTCCTCAAGCAGAGGAAATTCTTAAAGAAGCGATATCAATGGGGGTTGATGATGGAATTCTAATTTCAGATAGAGCTTTTGCCGGTGCTGATACCCTCGCAACTTCTTATACCCTTGCAAAAGCCATAGAAAAGGTCGGTAATGTCGGCGTGGTTCTTGCAGGAAAACAGGCAATAGATGGTGACACTGCTCAAGTGGGTCCTGAGCTTGCAGCAATGCTTGCCATTCCCCAGGTTACTTATGTTAGAAAGATTGCTGAGATAGATGAGGAAAAAGCAGTGGTTGAGAGGTTAACAGATTACGGTTATGATGTGGTGGAAACCCAGCTTCCTGTTCTTTTTACTGTTGTTAAGGAGATAAATGAACCTCGCCTCCCTTCTCTCAGGGGAAAGATGAAGGCAAGAAATTTCAAACCCAAGCTTTTTACGTCATCTGACCTTGATGTGGACGAATCCAAGATAGGACTTGCAGGTTCACCAACAAATGTGAAGAGAATTTTCCAGCCTGAGCTCAGGAAGGCAGGGGAAAAATACGAGGGAGACCCTGAAAACCTTGCAAAAATTCTTGCAGAGAGGATAAAAGGGCTTAAGCTTATTTAGGAGAGAAAGATGGGAATCATAGGTATAAGAATCATCATAGAAAACTGTACAGGGTGCGGAATTTGCGAATCCAACTGCCCCTTTGGAGCAATAGAGATACAGAATGATGTAGCGGTAATAGATGAGGAGACATGCACCCTTTGTGGTGCGTGTGTCGAGTCATGCCCTTTTGAAGCTATTGAAATGAAGAAGGGGGAGGAAACTGAAATATTTCCCAAGAAAGAGGAATTTAAGGGTGTAATGACCTTTGCCGAGTTTGCTCATGGAGAATTATCAAGGGTAGCCCTTGAAATGCTTTCAATTGGAAGGGAGATAGCCGAAAAGAGGGGGACAACCCTGAGTTCTGTGATTATAGGAAATGGAAACCTTACTCCTCATGCGGAGAAACTGATCAAGCATGGGGCTGATAGGGTTTATATAATTGAAAATTCAGAGTTCCGATACTTCAACGATGAACTATTTTCAGAAGCTTTAACTTCTCTTATAAGTGAGAAATCCCCCGAGGTTTTTATAGGAGGAGCGACGTCCCAGGGAAGGGCACTTCTTCCAAGGGTAGCAGCTTCACTCAGAGTCGGGCTTACCGCTGACTGCACAGAACTTGACATTGATGAGGGAGGAAATCTCCTTCAGACAAGGCCTGCTTTTGGTGGGAATATAATGGCAACCATTCTTACTCCGAATCATAGGCCGCAAATAGCAACTATAAGACCGAGGGTAATGAAAGTTCCTTCCTGCGATGAAAACAGGAAAGGGACAATTGAAAAATTCGATTTCAACTCTGATTCAGTGAAGATCGCTAAGACCATAAGGGATTCTGTAAAAATTAAGGAGGAAGGAATAAATTTGGCAGATGCTGAAATAATCGTTTCGGGTGGAAGAGGAGTCGGGGGGAAGGAAAAATTTAAGATAATTTTTGATCTTGCGAAGGAATTAAACGCTGCAGTTGGAGCTTCCCGTGCTGCAGTAGATGCCGGATGGGTCTCCTACCCTCATCAGGTGGGTCAAACTGGAACAACAGTTTCTCCAAAGCTCTATATAGCATGTGGAATCTCTGGAGCGATACAGCATCAAGTTGGAATGAGGTCTTCCGATGCGATAATAGCAATTAATATAGATCCAGGAGCGCCAATTTTTGATATAGCCACTTATGGTTTTGTAGGGGACCTTCATAAAATAATCCCTAACCTTATAAGTGAGATAAGAAGAATGAAATGAAACTATTGAAAATTTTATTTTTTGGTCTATAATTAAAGTATGAGGAGAGAAAATAGAGAATATAAATTTTCTTACAGAAGGAGGATGTTACGCAATCATTACAGAAAAAAATATATAAATAAGAGCGTAAGGAAGAAATAAGTGGTTGAGGCATATGTTTTAATAAATGTAAAAGCAGGGGCAGGTTATAATGTTCTTGAGCAACTCGGTAAGATGAAAGAAGTGAAAAGATACGATGCTGTTACAGGTCCCTATGATTTGATAGTAGTTGTTTCTTGCCTTGATTTTGATGTCCTTGGAGAGTTTGTGGCAGAAAAAGTTCAGGGTTTAAAGGGAGTGGAAAAAACGCTCACATGTCCTGTATTCAGGTTGAAAGAATCCTGATGCTGAAATTCTGAATGGAGAAAATTAAGGTTCCAGAAGACTATGTAAGATTATTATCGGGGTCGCTTAATAGGACTCTTTTTATAATTGAGAAGAGACTTCAAATTAATATAACAGCAAGAGGCGATACCATAGTTCTTAAAGGGCCAGCAGATAAGGTGGCCTTTGCAAGATCTTATTTTAAGAAAATGGCAGATGCTTCAAGGTTTCACATCCTGAGAGAGGAAGATTTTGTGATGGCCCTTGATCTTTTTGAGGAAAATTCAGACGCAGATATTGAACAGATCTTCGGGAAGGAAATAAGATTCAGAGGAACAAGAAAGCCTGTGAGGCCGAAAAATCTCCATCAGAAAATTTATATGGAATTAATAGACAAGTATGATATGGTCTTCTCAGTAGGTCCTGCAGGAACCGGAAAAACATATCTTGCCATGGCAATGTCCCTTTATCTATTATTTGAGAGGAAGTATGGCAGGATAGTCCTTGCAAGGCCTGCATTGGAAGCAGGGGAAAAGATAGGATATCTCCCAGGGACAATGGAAGATAAAGTGAATCCATATTTGAGGCCTCTTTATGATGCATTGTATGACCTTCTGGATATTGAAAAGGCAATGAGATTAATGGAGAGAGGTACCATAGAAATAGCTCCTCTCGCTTTTATGAGGGGGAGAACCCTGAATGATTCAGTTGTGATACTTGATGAGGCCCAAAACACAACTTCTGAGCAGATGAAGATGTTCCTTACGAGGATAGGCTTTGATTCGAAAGCAATTATTACGGGTGACATTACCCAGATAGACCTTCCAAAAGGCACTCCGTCAGGCATGGTTGAGGCCATACATCTTCTCAAGGATATTGAGGGTATAAAAATAATTGAATTTTTGAAGAAAGATGTGGTAAGACACCCGCTTGTGCAGAAAATAATAGAGGCCTACGAGAGGAAGGAAGAAAATGAGTAAACCAAGGAGGGGCAAACTTCCCAGGGAGAGAGAAAAGGGCCAATTATTTTTCTGGCTTGAAATTATCCTTGTATCCTCTGCCTTTTCTCTTGTTGTTTATTTCGGATTCGAACCCAAGTATTCTCCATTCTCATTTGTATATTTTATCGGGTTGCTTTACTTTATAAGGAAATTTCTTAAGGAAAGCACTGACGAACCTATAAAGAAATTCAACATCCTACTTTTTACATTTGTAGGAACATTACTGTGGTTTTTTTTACAGAAAGCACTCATTGAAAAATTAAATATTAGAATGACAACAGATTTCGTATATTTTTCCATTCCCTATGCCTTTAGTCCCCTTGTCCTTGCTTTTCTATTTGAACCAATCATTTCCCTTTACCTGACAATAATAATTTCCTTGGGTGTTCTTGGTATAACGGGCAATCCAGCTTTTTCTCTGTTTTCTTTTATAACAGGCCTTTCCTCTATTTATGGTGTAGTTCATTACTCAAGAATGAAAAGGGGCTCAATATATAGAACTATATTTTTAGTGATTTTGCCGATCTCAATTGTCTTCCTATTACTAATAAACCTTTTTTCTTACAGCTCAAAAGATCTTGCCATTAATGGGTTGGCCATATTCATCAATGTAATAATTCTTGCCTTTCTTGCTTCTTTTCTTATCCCTGTTCTTGAATACGTCTTTAAAATTGTTTCCCCCCTCAGACTTGTTGAGCTTTCAAATACAAACCTTGAAATATTCAAGAAAATGGCATTGGAGGCCCCAGGAACATTTCATCATTCCCTTATGGTAGCAACGATCTCTGAAAGGGCAGCAGATGCTATAGGTGCTAACTCTCTTCTTGCGAGGGTTGGTGCTCTTTATCATGATATAGGGAAGTTGAAGATGCCTCAGTATTTTACAGAGAATCAGGTTAACATACCCAATCCTCATGCAGGGAAGCCTCCTTCACTGAGTAGCCTTATAATAATTAACCATGTTAAAGAAGGAATAGAAATGGGCAGGAATCTTGGCCTTCCCCAAGAGATTATTGATTTTATTGCTCAGCACCATGGCACAACCCTTGTGAAGTTCTTTTATCTCAAGGCTAAAGAAATGAAGATGGAAGTAGATGAATCAGCTTTTAGATATCCCGGTCCAAGGCCAAGGACCAAGGAAACTGCCATAGTTATGATAGCCGATGGATGTGAAGCAGCTGTAAACTCCTTAGAAGATCAGGACGAGGAAAGAATAAGGGAGACTGTTGATGGGGTTATTAAGTATCTAATGGGAGAGGGTCAGTTTGATGAGGCCCCGATTACATTTAAAGAGATAAGAATTGTGAAGGGAGAGGTTATAAAAATACTTTCAGCTATTTATCATAAGAGGATTGAGTATCCTGAGGAGGAAATTCGTAATGGTTCAAAACAGACAGAGAAAAATAAGGATAGATAAGAAACCCCTTGAAGAACTTTCTGTGAAACTTTCGAAAGAATTTGGGATAAAATCCCCTTTTTCTGTTGTTCTTGTAAGCGATAGAAAGATTGAGAAATTGAACAGAAAATATAGGGGAAAGAAGGGTCCAACAGATGTCCTCAGCTTTTCATATGATATGGATGATTACCTAGGTGATATAGTAATATCTGTGGAAACCTCAGAGAGACAGGCTGAAGAAATGGGACATTCTCTTGAGAAGGAGATGAAGATTCTGATTATTCATGGATTTCTTCACCTTCTTAATTATGACCATGAAAGGGATTCTGGCCAGATGAGAGGATTGGAAAGGAAATTATGGAAGAAGTTCCTGTAAACCACCTCTTGATTTTACTCCTCTTTCTTTTTCCATCTATTTTCTTCTTCTGGCTTTATGGAAGTTTGTCCTCAATTTCAAGGATAAAGCTTTCAGGAATTTTATGGGAGAGATCAATCCCTGCTGAATATTCAAAATTCCTTGAGAACAGTGCCCCTGCTTACTCCTTTCTTGGTAATCTTTTCTTCCTCTTTTTTATAGGATATTTTTCATATTCTTTCAGATTTAATCTTTACGGAGAACTTCTTTTAATAGCCGCTCTGTTTGTAATCTTTTATGTAATCCTTCCCAAATTCCTTTGTAAAAGCTTTAGGCTTCAGGGGATTTCCATGGTATTGCTTCTTATACCCATTATGAAATTATTCCTCAAAGAGGAAAGAGAAGAAGAGGAAGAAGAGGAAGAAGTCAGTGATGGGGAGGTTGAAGCATTTATAGAGGAAGGGAAGGAGGAGAACATAATAGACGAAGAAGAAGAGGAAATGCTCAGGAATGTTATAGAATTTTCAGATACGATTGTTAAGGAAATAATGACCCCTCACAGTGAAATGGTGGTGGTGCCTTATAATATGAGTATAAGAGAGGTTGCAAGGATTATTGAGAGAGAAAAGAAGTCAAGACTCCCAGTTTACAGGGATGTCGTTGACCACATAGAAGGGGTTATTTATGCGAAGGACATCGCGGGATACTGCTTCGGAAATATTGAAAAGCAGGCTAAGGAACTTTTGAGAGATGCCATATTTGTCCCTGAAAACCTCAGAATTTCTGAGGCAATGAAAATAATGAAGGATAAGAAAACCAAGATAGCCATAGCCGTTGATGAATATGGTGGAGTCTCTGGCCTAATTACTATGGAGGACATAGTAGAGGAAATAGTAGGGGAAATAAGAGAGGTAGACGAGGAAGAAGAGGAGAAAAACGAGACCTTATCGAAAAAGGGGAAAGTAATAAGAGTAAGCGGAGATTATGACATTGAGAAGCTTGAGGACGAACTTGGGATAGAGTTTCCAGATGGAGATTATTCAACTCTTGCAGGTTTTGTGATGTTTCATCTCGGGAGGATAGCTCATAGAGGAGAAGAATTTTCCTATGGGGGTTTCAGGTTCAAAATAATAGATGCAGACAAAAGGAGCATAAAGAAATTGCGGATAGTAAAGGAAGAAAATTGAAATCGGGTTTTGTTTCTATAATAGGAAGACCAAATGTGGGGAAATCAACTCTTCTGAATTCGTTGATGGGGAAGAAAGTTGCTATAGTATCCAGAACTCCTCAGACAACAAGGCATAGAATCCTCGGAATAAAAACATCAGAAAAGGGACAGCTCGTATTCGTAGATAATCCAGGAATCCACAAACCTCTCCATAAGCTTAACGAAATCATGATGGAAAGAGTTTACGAATCCCTAAAAGACAGCGACCTGATACTTTTGATCGTAGATGTAACCCAGGCCTATGGTAAGGGTGATGAATTTGTGGTGAATTTGCTCAGGGAAGCTAAACACCCGAAGTTCCTTTTAATAAATAAAATAGACATTATTTCCAAAGGTAAAATTCTTCCTGTAATAGACCTTTACAGGGAAATTCTAAATTTTAAAGAGATAATCCCCATTTCAGCTCTTAATGGAACTAATCTTGAGCTTCTTGAGGAGCTTATATATAAATACCTTCCAGAAGGCGAACTTCTCTTTCCCCCAGAAACAACAACAAATATATCAGACCGTTTCCTGATCTCAGAGATAATAAGAGAGAAATTGCTTCACAGATCAAGAGAAGAACTCCCCTATTCCATTGGGGTTTTTGTGGAGAACCTTGAGGATAGAGAGGAAGTTCTTTATATTTATGCCATTGTTTATGTGGAAAAGGAAAGCCACAAAGGAATAATCATAGGCAAGGGCGGAAGCAATCTTAAAATTGTGGGAACAAGAGCAAGGGGAGAGCTCGAATTCATATTTGGCAAGAAGATTTATCTTGACATTGTTGTGAAGGTAAAAAAAAGATGGAGAGATGATTCTACAGTTCTTACCATGATGGAAAATCAGTGAAAGTTTATTCTCCTATGTAATGAAAGACCACTTTTCTATTTCTCGGTCTATTGTCGAAGTCAATTAAGACTACCTGCTGCCAGGTACCAAGAACAGGGGAGCCACTCTTTACTGGAACAGAAAAGGCGGCACCGATAACCGATGCCCTGAGATGGGAGAATCCGTTTCCATCCCCCCAGGTGCTGTCATGATGGTATTTTCCCTGTGGGATGAGCCTCTCGATCAGTTCCGGGAAATCTTTCCTCAGGCCTGGTTCAAATTCTATGGTGGTTACCCCTGCCGTTGATCCTGGAACTATAACCGTCAAAAGGCCATCCTTCGCATTCGTCTCAGAGAGAAATTCCCTTATGGGATTGCTTAAATCGTGCATGTCGCTGAAGCCCTTTGTTGAGAGGCTTATTTCCTTGAACTCATTTCTCATTTTTCTCCTCCTTAAATGTAGATTATAAGATATATTGATTTTCTTATCTAAGGTTAAGAGGTGAACTTTTTTCAGCTTAACCGTATAATATAAACGGAGGCGAAAATGGAACATAAATCTCCAATTGTTGCAGGCTTCCTTTCCCTGATCTTTCCGGGAATTGGAAGTATATATGCTGGGGCAGCCGCAAAAGGTATTTCATATATGGCCGTTTTCTTCTATTCTGTTTATGCCCTTTCAAATGGAGCAGAAGCATGGCTTTTTCTTGTGATTTTCTGGACATTTGCCGTTGTCGATGCCTACAAAGATGCTGAAAGAACGGAGGTTAAAATGGAGAAAAAATCCAATCTTGGATGGGGAATCTTCTGGCTGCTCTTGGGACTTATTTTCCAGCTTCAGACTCTCGGTTATCTGCGGCTAAGGAAAACACTTGAATATTGGCCCTTGCTCCTTGTAATACTGGGGATTTACCTGATGATTAAGGGACTTAAAAGGGAGGGAAGAGATGAAAAGCACAAAGCCTGACCTTGGTAAGATGCTTCTTGGGATTGTTTTAACAGCAATAGGAATTCTTCTTCTTATAGAAAATCTCGGAGTTGATATGAAACCTGTCTGGGAACTTATATTTAAGTTCTGGCCCTTGATATTTATTTACATTGGCCTAAAAAAGATAATTTCCTCAAAGGAGGCTAAGGAAGGAGAGCCTCAGAAAGAAAATCCTACGCCGACTTCCCCTTGAAAACCGCTAAGGTCACTCTCAATTTTGTTTTGTTTTTTCTTTGATATTGAGTATTTAGTTCTGAGTCTGAAATATGTTGAACCACCAAATTCGTATTTCATCCCTAAGCCAGCGAAAAATCCCATGGATGAACCTGAGGCACTTATAAAATTTGTTTTCTCACTGTAGGACCAGGTCCCAATTCCAGCATCAGCAAAAAACATTTTCATAAAATAGAACCTCATGCCAAGGCTTATGGGAATAATTGACAAATTTACTTTTTCCTTTGAGTAAGTAAGCTTTCCCTGCTTTCTTATGTAGTCAACACCGAGAAATGCTCCGAATGGCCCAAAGCTTACCTCTCCTTCTGCTTCAGGGTTAAAAATGGAGCTTCCATAGACCTCCTTAAAATAAGATGCCCTGGGAGAAAACATCCCGCCGGATAAAGTAAAGTTTACCGAAGCCACTAATGGAAGAGTTAATAAAAAAAGGAGAACTTTTTTCATGTTTACCTCCGCTGTTATTCTATCAGAATTTAGAATTTTTCCCAAGGCTTTGGAATGAAAATCTCATCATAAAGATAGAGAGCAAACCTATCAGTGGCTCCAGATATAAAATCTGCAATTCTCCTTTCCAATGGGTCATTTCCTTCCCTTATGAATTTTTTGCAGTATTTCCCTCTACCTTGGCAATCCTCAAGGAAGAAGAGAAAAAGGTCTCTTACCACCCTTTTTGCCTTGTGGAATTCTCTCGCCTTTTTTGGATTGAAATATACTTCATTTTTGAGAAATTCCCTGAGTTTTAATAGATGAGAATAAAGCTCCTGATGCATTAGGACCATTGAATAATCATTTTCCTCTGTGGCATCTATGACATCCCGAACGAGTCTGTCTATCCTCTTCGCATGGGTTCTCCCTATATTTTCGTGGAATTTTTTCGGTATGTCCTTTATTATACCTGCCCTTATTGCATCGTCTATATCGTGATTTACATAGGCTATGACATCGGAGATTCTTACAGTCTGACCTTCAAGAGTTAAAGGTCCTTCAGGGGAAATTATGTCTCCATTCAGCCCTTTGGAATGCTTGAGAATTCCTTCCCTTACTTCCCAGGTTAAATTAAGCCCTGCCCCATCTCTTTCCAATTTTTCAACTATTCTGAGGGACTGGGCCTCATGGGCGAATCCCTCCTCGAAACCCACCTCCCTGAGGGCAGAATTGAGAGCCTCCTCTCCTGCATGTCCAAATGGGGTGTGACCAATGTCATGGCCAAGAGCTATTGCCTCAGTTAGGTCTTCATTAAGCCTTAAAGCCCTTGATATTGTTCTTGAAATCTGAGAGACCTCAAGGGTATGGGTAAGTCTTGTTCTATAGTGGTCTCCGGCAGGAGCAAGAAATACCTGGGTTTTATGCATCAGCCTTCTAAAAGCCTTACAATGGATTATCCTATCCCTGTCCCTCTGAAAATCCGTTCTTATGGAGCATAACTCCTCTAATTTTTCTCTTCCCTTGGAAAATCTGCTCTTTTGTGCCTTTGGATGAAGATATTTTATCTCAAATTCCTCGTATTTTTCTCTTTTCATTGATTTTCTCCTGAATAAGGAAAGCGAATATCGCTGCGGATATTCCGTTGTCTATATTTACGACAGCTATCCCATTTGAGCAAGAGTTTAGCATTGTAATAAGGGGTGCTACACCTGAAAAGTTCGTTCCGTATCCGACGCTCGTCGGAACACCTATTACAGGTGTCGGTATCAAAGACGAAACTATGGTAGGTAAAGCTCCTTCCATTCCAGCCACCGTTATTACAACGGAGCATTCCGAGAGCTCCTCTATGTATGGAAGAAGTCTATGGATACCTGCAGCACCGACATCATAGATCCTTTCAACCTTTATTCCAAGTATCTCAAGGGTAATTGCTGCCTCTTCTGCCACTGATTCATCTGAGGTGCCAGCAGTTACCACAGGAACAAGCCCCTTTTCCCCATGAGGAAAAAGATTTGAAGCTATCCTCCCTTTTCCAAAGTAATTTAGGCTTATAGATTTGTTAATTTCCCTGAATTTGTCAGGCGAAAGCCTTGTTATTATAACATCCTCGTCTTCTTCAAGTAAGGCCCTTGCTATCTCAATAATGGAGTCGGTCCTTTTTCCCTCTCCATAAATTATCTCTGGGATTCCTTTCCTTATCCTTCGGTGAGTATCTACTTTTGCTCCTTCCACTTGCTTAAAAGGAAGAGACTTCAATTTCTTTAATGCTTCTTCCGGTGAGAGTTCCCCATGGCTGACTGAATTCAAGATTTTGAACAATTTTTCCTTCACTGTTGCAATTATACAACATATTGTTTAGAATAATCCACTGGTGAAAACAGCAGATTCGCTTTATAACTTGAGATTTTTTTGGTATAATAATTGCTACTTAATAAGCCTATGAATAAAATAGTAAAGAATGCAGAGTTTGAAGGTGAAGGAGCACATACAGGGAAATGGGCCAAGATAAGGGTTTACGACTATACTGATTGGATAATTTTTGAGAAAGACGGTAAGGCATTTCCCCTTGATATAACCAAGGTGGAAACAAAGTGGGCAACGAATTTTGCCCATAATGGTTTTTCGGTATCCACCATAGAGCACCTTCTTGCAGCATTTTACGGTCTTTCTCTTAGAGGGGCAAGAATCGTAGTAGAAGAAGGCTCTGAGATACCTCTTCTTGATGGAAGCTCAAAGGAATTTGTGAATATTCTTTCCTCTACTCTTGAGAGATTTGAGGATGAAGATAGGCATTGGGTAATAGAGTCTCCGATAGAGATCAGGGAGGATGACAGGTATATAAGAGCGATACCAAGTGACAATTTCGAGATAGAGTATACAATCATATTCAATCATCCTTTGATAGGGAAACAAACCCTCTATTTTCCGTTTACAGAGGAAGGATTTATAAAGGAACTTTCCTCAGCCAGGACCTTTGTTCATATAAGAGATGTAGAAAGGCTGAGAAAGAATGGTCTTGCGATGAAGCGTTCTCCTTCAGGGGTTATAGTGCTTACCAATGAAGGCCTTTATAATGGAACGAAACTCAGATTCAAGGATGAATTTGTAAGACACAAGACTCTCGATCTGATTGGAGATTTATCCTTTCTAAGATATAAGCCCTTTGTAAAAATAGAGGCTTACAAAGCAGGCCATAGGCTTCACATAGCTCTTGCGAAGGAGATTCTTACCAGGGGAAAGCTCCTGTAACTGTAGTATAATTACTCCTCAGGAGGTAAAAAAATGAAAACAGAGACAGAGAAGGTTTATGAAGAAACTTCGAAATTATTGGAGAAAGCTCTTAGCTTGTTTAATCAAAAGAAATTTGTACAGGCAAAGCCAATCTTTCAGAAACTCAGATCTGCTCCCATTCCCGAGTTTAAAGGCAAGGCTGATACTTATTTAGAAATAATGGAAAAGATGGATATTAAAGAAAAGAAGTTTGAGACCAACAGGGAAAGGATCTATGAAATTGTAAGGTCTATAAATGAAAAGGAGCCAGACAGGGCTCTTGAGATAGCAAAGTCTCTTAAAGTTAAAGATGCCTCTATAGATTATCTAAAGGCCCTGGCTTTCACCATGCTTGATAGAAAAGAAGAAGCTGTTCAAAGCCTAAAAGAAGCAATTTCAAAGGAGAAGAGGTATTATTTTCTGGCAAAGAAGGAACCCGATCTCTTCCCTCTCTGGGACAGCGGACTTCTTGAAGATATTCAATAGGAACAAACCATGGGAGTAGCAGTTTTCCTTAAGGAGGAGAATCCTTTTATTTTGAAACAAGTTCTTGGAAGGCCCCTTGCTTATTTCCCTGTTAAGGAAGCAAAAAAGGTTTTCTCCGAGGTTTACATAAGCGGAATTGATTTAAGCTTTGCAGAGAGAAAGGACATATTTTCTGCCGAGGAGCTCTTCAAGGAAATTGAGGATGGAGAAGAAATATTCTTTTCCTATCCTTCTGTTGTTGGGATTTTTTCAGAGGATGTGATTGAAGCAAGAGAGAGCGGAAGCTGTCTGTTTACACTGAAGGGGAAAACAGCTGGGGGTATATTAAAGAAAGGGGAGAAGGTTTCGGAGATACGCAGGAAAATAGAAGTAGAAGGTGTGAGGGTGGAGAACAACTTCAGTTTTATAGAGGCCCTTGAAATTTTGAGGTTCAGGAAAATAGAGGAAATAATATCAGAAGGAGGCCTGATTCTTGATCCTTATTCTACCTGGATAGATGAGGATGTTGGAGTAGAGGAAGGTGCCGTTATAGAACCGAACGTTACCATAAAGGGATGGGTAAAAATAGAGAAAGGAGCAATGGTTAAAAGCTATACCTATATAGAGAATGTCCCGGAAAATATGGAAAAGCCTGAAAAACCGATAATAATAAGGAAAAATGCTTCCGTTGGCCCATTTTCAAGATTAAGAAAGGAAACAGAGATAGGAGAAGAAGCAAGGATAGGAAACTTCGTTGAAGTTAAGAAAAGTACGATCGAGAAGGGAGTGAAGGCACTTCACCTTACATATATAGGAGATGCAGAAATTGGGGAAAGATCTAATATTGGGGCTGGAACAATAACCTGTAATTACGATGGATTTCAAAAGAATAAGACAAAAATTGGCAAAAGAGTATTCGTCGGTTCGGGAGTTGAACTCGTTGCCCCTGTCGAGGTAGAAGATGATGTCTATATAGGGGCTGGCTCAACTGTAACAGAAAGAGTTCCGAGTTTCTCCCTTGCCATAGCGAGGGCCCGCCAAGTTATAAAAGAAAAATGGGTTCTTAAAAAGAGGAAATTTTGGAAGGAAAAGCTGAAAAAATCTTAGGCCCCTTAAACGAAGCACAACTTGAAGCAGTAATCTCTTTTGGAAACCCTCTCCTTGTTCTTGCAGGGCCAGGTGCCGGGAAAACCAGGGTAATTGCCCATAAGATTGCCTATATCCTATGGAAAAGACCCATACCATTCAGAAAAATCCTTGCTGTTACTTTTACAAATAAGGCAGCAGGTGAAATGAAAGAAAGGGTAATTTCTCTTGTGGGACAGACCAGAGAGGTTGACCTTATGACCTTTCATGCTTTTGGTGCCAGACTTTTGAGGAAATATGCCGGACTGAAGACGATATTTGATAGACAGGATTCCATAGCTCTGATAAAGAGAATAGCAAAGGATTTAGGCTTGAAGGCAGAGAAGGCCCCCGCTCTTATGGAGAAGATAGCAAGGGCGAAATCGAAGCTTATTTATCCCTCGGATGAGATGGAACTTCAAAAGATTGGAATAAAGGTAGAGGAGATGGACATCTATGATGAATATCAGAAAAGACTTGAGGAAACTGATTCGGCCGATTTTGATGACCTTATAGCAAAAACCCTTATCCTCCTTGAGGAAGAACCAGATGTCGCAAAATCTTTAAGTAACCTTTATGGATATATACTCGTTGACGAATTTCAGGATACGAGTCCAAACCAATACGATATACTTGGACTTATATCGGGAATTGATAATATTTGTGTAGTGGGAGATGAAGATCAGTCTATCTATTCCTGGAGAGGGGCAACAATGGAGAACATTTTCAAGTTTGAGAATGATTACAGGGGAGTAAAAGTCATTATCCTTGCTTTGAATTACCGCTCGCTTCCTGCCATAATAAAGGCTGCCTCTTCTATGATTGCCCAGAATAGATTTAGACACGAGAAAGAGCTTAAAAATGTTAAGGAAGGTTCATTACCTATATTTTACAGGAGGAGCTATACAAGAGAGGAAGAAGCTGAATTTGTAGGAGAGATAGTAGAAAGGATGGTTTCCAAGAGGGAATATCTTCCGGTGGCTATCTTTTATAGGGCAAATTATCAGTCAAGATTGATAGAAGAGGCTCTGACCATCAAGGGTATTGGTTACAAGCTAATCGGGAGCAAGGGTTTTTTTGATAGAAAAGAGGTTAAGGACCTGATATCTTATCTCAGAATAATTGCCAATACTGAAGATGAGGTTTCATTTTTGAGGGCACTTCATCATATTCCCAGAGGTGTTGGTAGAACAACTGACGGAATGATACTGAACTTTTTAAGGGATGGTTTTACTCTTTTTGATGCTGCATCAAAAGTTGCAGAGAAAGTAGGGGGAAGAAGGAAGAAGGGCATTGACGATTTCCTATCCCTTTTGGAGAATGCGGAGGAGAAAGTAAAAAAGCGAGGAATAGGTTCAGCCCTTGAATATATAGTTGAAGAGACCGATTTAAAGAATTATCTTGAGGGTGTGGACCCTTCTGGAGCAAGGGCTGAAAATGTAGAAGAACTGCTAAAAATGGGGGAGGAAGCTGAGAAGCTCGGGATTTCCCTTGGGGATTTTCTCCAGAAAGTCTCTCTTACAACATCCCTTGATCAGGAAGGAGGAGATGTTGTTCTTTCAACCCTTCATGCAGCAAAAGGTCTCGAGTTTGAATCCGTAATAATAATAAGTGTTGATGAAGGATTTATTCCCCACAGTAAGGTTAATGACGCTGAGGGCATAGAGGAGGAAAGGAGACTCCTTTATGTTGGTATGACAAGGGCAAAGAAATTTCTACTACTGAGTTCAGCTACTTATGTTCCATCCCCTTTTCTTAAAGGGATTCCAAAGGATATTGTCAATGAAATAGAATTTCCAGAGGAAATCTTTTCCTCTTCCTTCAGAAGAAGGATAAAGCATCCTGTTCTTGGCTACGGAGAGATTATAAACATAGTGGGGGATAGGATAACAGTTAAGCTAAAAGATGGGCGAGTTTTAACCTTCGTTAAAGATATGGTTAATCTTGAATTCCTTGATTAAAACATTTCCTTGTATTAAAATAGCTCTTAATGATTACAGGATATAACTCAGATGTAAGGTACAGAAGCCTGAGTTTTCATGTTCAAACAGAGGACAAAGGGCCTAAGAATCCAGTAGTTGAGACCCTTTTATATCATAAGGGAATGATCCTTGCTACAAGGAAAACCCCCTATCATCACATTCTCAATGATGAACATGTTGGGGAGAAGGTAAAAAAACTTATGATCAGGCAGCACCAGGAGATGATAATGGACCTTAGAAAAGGGGTTTTTGATGAACTACTCCTTGGGACAAAGGAAGAAGAAAAGGGTGAAGACGAACTGGAGGAGCTTTTTCTTGAGAATATTGAGAAATTCAAGAGAATAAGTCTGGATGTAGAGAGATTTTCCATTAAGGACATATATTTAAAGATAGATGCTGCGGTAAAATCTGCGTCCCTTGAGCCTGTTGAGGAAAAATTTGTTGAGATTTATCTTAAGCTTCCTGATGGAAAAAGGATGTTCCTGGCAAAAGAGCTCACGGATGAAGCTGGGAGAGTTTCTATTTCTATCCCTGCTCCTCAATTAGAGAAACCATACATAATAATAGTTTCAGTTGAAGTAAAGGAAGTGGGTAGAGACGAGAAATGGTTTAAGGTTGATTAATGAAGGGGAGAGTTTTCATAATAGATGGGAGCTCTGTTCTTTATAGAAGTTTCTATGCCCTTCCGAGGTTCACAAATTCTATGGGCATCCCAACAAATGCAATTTATGGTTTCCACAACATAATAAGGAAGCTAATAAAAGAGGAGAAACCAGAATATCTTGTAGTAGCTTTTGATGTTAAAGGAAAAACCTTAAGGCATGAACTGTTTGAGAAATATAAAGCGCAGAGGAAGCCCATGCCGGGTGAGCTTGAGCTCCAGATCCCATATGTAAAGAAGCTTCTTGATGCAATGAAACTTCCCTACATTGAGAATCCCCGTTACGAAGCAGATGACCTTATGGCTTCCATAGCTAATAAACTCAAGAAAATGGGATACGAAGCTGTAATAGTAACATCCGACAAGGACCTTCTCCAGATTCTCGATGAGGGGGTAAAAATCTATAACCCTGGAAAGGAAAGTTATATAACAAGGGAAAATTGCAAAGAGTATTTTGGGGCTGAGCCAGAGCAGGTTGTTGATGTTCTCTCACTGATGGGAGACCCTGTAGACAATATTCCAGGAGTGAAAGGTATAGGAAAGAAGACAGCGGAGGAACTTATAGGTGAATTTGGAAACCTTGATAATCTCCTTGGAAATCTTGATAAATTAAAACCAAAGGTTAGAGAAGCTATCCAGGAGCATATGGATGATCTCAAGCTCAGCAGGGAACTCGTTGAAATAGAGAGTTCACTTCCCATTAAGATAAATATAGATGCTTACAAAATCAGGGAGCCTGACATTGATTCCCTTATTCCCCTTTTAAGGGAGCTTGAGTTCTCGTCTTTGCTGAAGGAGTACACAAAAGAAAAAGTTGAGGAAAGTGACTACAAGCTGATAAAGAGTATGGATGAACTGAGGAAAGTTTTGAGCAATGTGAAAGATGAAATTTCCTTTGATACAGAAACAACTGACCAGAGGCCAGTTTGGGCGGAGCTCATTGGGATTTCAATTTCCTTTAAGGAAGGCCATGCTTTCTATATACCTATTGCCCACAGGGAATTTAGCCTTCCTAAAGAAGAGGCTTTAAAGGAGTTATCAAAAGTCCTCTCAAATAAGAAGGTAAGGAAATACGGACACAATCTGAAATACGACATTATTGTTCTTAAAAGGGAGGGAATTGAGGTTAACGGGCTTGATAAAGATTCAATGATTCTTTCATACCTTATTTCCCCTGAAAGGAGGAGACACAACCTCGAAAGTCTTGTCCTCGATGTATTCGGGAAAACAAAAAAAAGCTATAATGATGTAACCTCAAAGGGAAAGCTTTCATTTGATTCCCTACCACTTGAGGTTGCTGCTAAATACAGCTGTGGGGATGCGGACTATGCTTTCAGGCTCGGGAAGGTGTTCTATCCTAAGATATGCGAAGAGGGTCTTGAGAATCTATACCGTAATATTGAACTTCCCCTTATTGAAGTCCTTGCAAACATGGAGATGACAGGTGTAAAGCTTGATGTGAAGAAGCTAACGGAGCTTTCAGGAGAACTTGGGGGGGAGCTTATGAGACTTGAAGATGAGATCTACAAAAAGGTAGGGATAAAGTTCAACATAAATTCCCCAAAGCAACTCGGAGAAATTCTTTTCGAGAAGCTCAACCTTCCATTGGTAAAAAAGACAAAGAAGACAAAGGGTTACTCCACTGATGTAGGGGTTCTAACTGAACTTGCAGCTCGGCACGAAGTTCCTGCCCTTGTCTTAAAATACCGCCAGCTCTCCAAAGTAAAATCAACATATATTGATGCCCTTCCCAGGATGATAAATCCTGAAACTAAGAGAATTCACACCTCTTATAACCAGACAGTCACAGCTACAGGAAGGCTTTCCTCTTCTGATCCAAACCTGCAAAACATACCCATAAGGGGAGAGCTCGGAAAGAAGGTAAGGGAAGCCTTTATTGCAGAGCAAGGCAATCTCCTTCTTTCTGCAGATTATTCTCAGATTGAACTAAGGGTTATGGCTCATATGAGCGGAGATGACAACCTTATTAATGCTTTTAAAGTGGGAGAAGACATCCACAGCGCAACTGCAAGAGAAGTTTTTGGGGAAGTGGACCTTCCCCCGGACGAAAAGAGAAGGAGGGCGAAGATAATAAATTTCAGCATAATTTATGGAACCTCTGCCTACTCTCTTTCAAAGGAACTCGGGGTAGATGTCCACGAGGCAACGGACTTTATAAAGAGATATTTTGAGAAATATCCAAAAGTAAGGGAATTTATAGAAAAAACAGTCAATGATGCCAAAGAAAAGGGATATGTCAAAACCCTTTTCGGTAGGAAGAGGAAAATCCCGGAGCTCAGATCTGCCAATAAGAATGTTCAGGCAGCAGGGGAAAGAATAGCAATGAATACACCGATTCAGGGAACAGCGGCGGATATAATGAAAAAGGCGATGATAGATGTGTGGAGGGCATTAAAGAAAGGGAAATACAAAACAAAAATAATAATGCAAGTCCATGATGAGCTTATATTTGAAATTCCTGAAAATGAGATAGAACCTGTCAGAGAACTTATTAAGAGAGAGATGGAAGGAACCTTTAAACTGAGCGTCCCATTGGTGGTTGATATAGCCTACGGGAAAAACTGGACAGAAGCAAAGGGATGAAAATAGGGATAATCTCAGACACTCACGACAGGATGGAAGCGATAAAATGGTTTGTTGATGAATTCAAAAAGCAGGGAGTCAAGATTGTTCTTCACGCAGGGGATATAATCTCACCTTTTGCAGCGAAGCCCTTTGCTGATTTTAATTTCACGGCAGTTTTCGGAAATAACTGCGGAGAAAAGCTTTTTCTGAGGGACACAATTGAGGAATTCGGAGGGAAAATAAAGCAAGGACCAATAGAACTTGAGATTAACGGGAAGAAATTCGCCCTTATGCATGAGCCATATGCCCTTAATCCCTTTGCAAAGAGTGGCCTTTTTGACTATGTAATTTACGGGCATACACATGAGGTTGTGAAGAGGAAGGAAGGAAACACGATGGTCCTGAATCCTGGGGAAGCTTGTGGCTATCTTACAGGGAAAGCCACAGCCCTTGTTTTAGATACAGAAAGGGGCACAGTGCTCCTTCTCCAATTTTACTGAATAAAGAATTTTTTATGCCAAGTTGCTTTCCTAAGAGAATTTCTTTTAGAATATTTCTATGAGAATACCCAGAATAGTTGGAAAAAATACCATGGTGAAGACGCTTCAAGGTGAAAAACCCTATGTTTTCTTTGATAATGCAGCATCCACTCCTTCTCTTAAGGCAGTTTTTGAGAAGATTTCCTGGTTTCTTCCTTATTATTCCAATGTTGAAAGGGGAATAGGATATAAGTCCTTTGTTTCCACCGAAATGTTCGAGAAGGCAAGAGAAGTGGTACATTCCTTTGTGGGTGCAACAAAGGACCACACCGTCATCTTTGTAAAGAACACAACAGAAGCTATAAATAAGCTGGCAAGGAAGCTAAAGTATAGTATGAGCGATGGTAGAGTTCTTGTAACCGAAATGGAACATCATTCAAACCTCCTTCCATGGCTAAAAAATTTTTCTACAGAGATTCTTCCTGTGGGAAGAAATGGAAGATTAAATCTTAATCTTCTTGAGGATAGATTAAAGAATGCAAAAGGCGCAATCAAACTCGTGGCAGTAACAGGGGCTTCAAATGTCACTGGTTTTGTTAATCCTATATATGAGGTTGCAGATATAGTTCACAAATACGGAGCTTTGATTTCCATAGACGGTGCTCAACTTGTTCCCCATAGAAAAATTGATATGGGTGATAAGCTTGATTTTCTTTCCTTTTCTGCCCATAAATTTTATGCTCCCTTCGGGTCCGGAGCACTTGTGGGGAGGAAAGATTTTTTATCCAAAGGCGATCCTGAAAGCGTCGGAGGAGGCACAATTAAGTTTGTAAGCCTTGATGAAGTCGTATGGACAGATCTTCCAGAGAAAGAGGAGGCTGGAACACCTGGCATAATAGGAGCCATTGCCCTTATGGCTGCAATAGAAGAGATGGAAAAGTGGGGAATGGGAAATATGGAAAAAAGGGAAACTCAACTTCACAGAGAGCTTTATGATACATTGAGATCTATAGATAGTATAAAAATTTTAGGTGGAAAAAGGACAGAAGAGGACCTCCCTGTAATTTCATTTGTTCCAGAGAGAATTTCCCCTTATATTTTATCTTCTGTCCTTTCCTTTGAATATGGAATCGGGGTAAGGACAGGATGTTTTTGTGCCCAGCCCTATGTGAAAAACTTACTCTCGGTTACCAAGGAAGAAAGCGATAAGATAAAAAATGCCCTTATGGATGGAAAATTTCCAGCGAAAGGGGCCGTAAGAGTGAGCCTTGGGTTTTATAATACCGAAAAGGAAATAGCTGTGTTAAAAAAAGCCCTGAAGGAAGCTATCTCAAGAGATAGAATAGATTACCATTACGACGAGCACTTTAAAGCCTTTATTCCGAGGAATTTCAGATTCAAAATGCCGCTTGTTTAATTGCAAGAGCGAAAAAATTGACTCCAGAGAGTAACATATGGCTTAAAACCCTAAGTTTCCTGAGGTCATTAGCTAAAGGCTTAAGAGAAATTTCCTGAGTTTTTTTAGCATTTTGCCTCTATGGCTAACACTATTTTTCTCTTCTTTTGAAAGTTGAGCAAAGGTTTTGCCTAAGGGCGGGTAAAAAAACACAGGGTCGTAACCGAATCCTCCTTCACCTATGGCCTTTTCAGCAATGTATCCATAAACTCTTTCTTCCCCTTCCCATATGATTTTTTCTCCTTTCATGAGGATGCCATAACTTACGAAATAAGCTTTTCTCTGCTCTCCACAGGCTTCTCTCATTTTTTTAAGAAGAAGCTTTATATTTTCCTCATCGGTTCCTGACCGGGAAAATCTATGTGATAGAATTCCTGGTGTGCCTCCGAGATGTGGAACGATAAGGCCAGAATCTTCGCTCAGAACATAGTCATCAGAAATAAGCGCTGAAAGACTTTCTGCCTTTATTTTTGCATTTTCCCGGAAAGAATTCCCTGTTTCAGGAGGAGAAAGATATCCTTCATAAATTTTAAATTCCACAAGTCCACGGAGAAATTTTCCCATTTCTTCCGCTTTTTTCCTGTTTTTGCTTGCAAGATAAATGTTAAATGTTTTCAACCTTCTCCGCTGACCTGAGCTCGAATATTCGTGAGATGAGCTCCCCTTCAAATCTGGAATCAATGGTTACTGAAAGCTCTACATCATATTTTCTATCTTCCCTTTTCCTGACCTTGATTTCCTCTGTCTCTGCCCCAATCTCCTCTGCAATGCTTCTCAAGATTGGTATTTCTCTCCTTTCCGAAAGAAGAATTTGAAGGGTTACCTGCTTGTGTATTCCTCTTATTTTTTTGTCAGCTTCCTTCAATATAGTGAGGACAATGTATGCTAAAAATGTCAGGAAAACTGCAAGGGGATATTTACCAAAGCCGACTGCCATTCCGATTGCTGTAACGGCCCAGATCGTTGCAGCAGTGGTTACACCATGGACAGATGCCTTTGCCCTTATTATGACCCCAGCTCCTATAAATCCGATACCTGTTATAATCTGGGCGGCTATTCTTGAGGGGTCAAATACTGAGGGGGAAGGAACATTAAGAGAAAGCAGCGCAAAAGCGGTGGTTCCCATTGCAATAAGAACATTGGTCCTGAGTCCTGCGGGCTTGTTGCTTTGTTCCCTCTCAAGTCCTATTAAACCCCCGAGTGAACCCGAAAGAATGAGTTTCGCAAGGATATCAAGCATAGAGAGATTATATCAGGTATGAAATTTATATTACAGTTTTCAAGAAATTATCAAGAAAAATTCCGAAAATTAACAGGGCCGAGAAGATAACAAGGGAGAAAAGAAGGGAACCTTTCACAAGGGCATTTTCTGGTTCTTCAACGCTTTCCATTGATGCTTTTTTATAGAAATTGAGCAAGAATGGTATGGAGAACAGAAAAGCAAGCCCTGTGATGGGCAAAGATTCCATAAAGCAGAAGATCAAGAAGAAAATGATAAAAAGGATACCTGAGATCAGGATGAAAGTTTTAAGGGACGAACTTGTATAGGTTTTCATTGACTTTCTGTATTTTCCTGCCCTATTCGCTCCGAGATAGATTAGCTCTGATAACCTTTTGCCGACCATTAGAAAGTTTCCGAAGCTCCACCAAGAAAGAAGTATAAAAACATTTGGAAAACTTGGAGAGATGGCAGCCCAACCAACAAGAAATCTTATGGGGTTATTAATTGATTCTGAAATTGAGTCTATATAGGGCCTATCCTTAAGCCTTATCGGCCTTAAATTATAGAGAAATCCCGCTGCAAGAAGTGAGAGCAAGGAATAAAAGAAAATCCTGTTGAAATAAATATATGCAATGAGAATGGAAATTGTGGATAGAACCAAAAATACAAAAATCAGGAGCAGTGAATTTACCTTTCCGGAAACGACGGGTCTTTCCCGCTTGTCAGGATGAAACTTATCGTATGGAGCGTCGGCTATCTCGTTTATTATGTAATTTGATGTTGAAATTGCCCATGTTAAGAGAAAGGCCGCCAACACTTTAATAACCTCAATCCAGTCAGGGAGGGAAAATTTCATTGCTATTGCCCAATAAGCTCCTGTTCCTATTATTATGGAAGCGCTTCTCGGCCAGCGTCCGAGCCTGAGTGCTTTAAGATAATCTTTCAAGATAGGCCTCTAATGAGTCTAAAAGGATAAGTTTTAATCTCAACTTTTTTAGCCATTCCCAGTTGAAGTATTTCCTTCCCCATTTAAACCTTGTTACAAGGTAATGAAGGGAAAAATTCCATATATAGTTTCTGAGCCTTAAAATCCTGAATCCAAAGTTTTCAGACCATTTTATCGTTTTTTTAGAAAAGAAATTAACATGTGCTGGTCTCAGGTGCCACCATCTTTTCCCCATGATTTTGGCTGTAAGACTTCCTATGTCAGGGGTTACTATTACGAGGAGCCCACCTTCTTTAAGAAGGTTTCTTGCCTTCTCAAGAGTTTTTCCTGGAGTTGCCATATGCTCTATTATATCCACCATTGTTATTGCGTCGAATCTTTTATCCTCGGGATAGGAGAGAAAATCACCGTTTAAAACCCTGAGTCCCCTTTTTTTCGCTATGCTAAAAGCCCATTTTGATGCTTCAACTCCCCATGTTTTCCATCCCCTTTTTTCTGCAAGTTCCATTAATATGCCTGTTGCTGCTCCTACATCCAGCAAGTCTCCTTTTCTCCTGAGCTTTTCCATAAGTTTCAATATTCTTATGAAGTTTTCGCCTCTCCCTTCACTTTCCTGGTTATATTCGGGGTCAACGACCCCTGAATAGTGACGAATTAGCTGTCCAGTTGTGGGCATTTTCCTTGCAAACCTGAGGTCGCAGGTATTGCATTTTAAGAAGTCTGGGAAAAGCCCATAATCTGAATCTGTTATTTTGAAGTCCTCGGCCCTTGCCTTAGAATAGTCAAAATTTCCACTTCTCCATAATTCTACATTAGTGCTTCCGCAGAGCGGGCATTTCATTTCCATTTCAGTTCGGCTCCAAGACAAACTTTAGATGGAAAGTATACTCTGCATTTCTCAGGTTTTAAAATCACTCTGTATAGATATTGGCTCCCAAAGATTTTCCCATTGAAAGTTTCCTTAAAGCTTTCCCCTTCCTTAAGTTTGAGCCTTCTTGAGGATCCGTTCACTTTTAGGGAAATAGAGTTTTCATCAGCAAGATTCCTTACCGTTATAGTCATTGAGGGAAAGCTGGAAAGCCTTATAAATTCAACCCTTGATTTTCCTCTTGGCCTCAGGGAATTTCCTTTATAGGTAAAAAAGTTCAGATCGAAATGATAATTTTCTCCTATTTTAACTACAGGGAGGGATTGAATTATGGCCGTTTCAGGGGGAAAGATATTGAAAGGAAAAGATGAAGTGTGGAGCAGGGGATTTGAAAGGCACCTCAGTGGCAAGAGTAATATTATGGAGAGGGAAAGTATAGAGAGAAGAATTAGAGGCCTTGAGAACCTTCTTAATGAAAGCGGTAAAAGAAGAGGAATAATTGGAAATGCCCATGGATTCCCGACAAAACCGAATGGGGCGTAGACAGAGTTTATTGCGAGAAAAATCAGAATTAAACCCAAACCCGTTATGAAGTATCCCCATTCTTTTCTTTTCGGAACAAGGAGAAAAACCACAGGAAAATATAAAAAAAGCCCGGTGAATCTTCCGAAAAGGAAGGGAAAAATAGGGAATGAAGTTTTAATAGGAACAAAAGGATTTACTATAAAATTTGAGGCCTCTTTTACCGTTGAAGCAAGAACAGGAGAATCCCAGGGAAGAGAACCCCCAAGTTTAATGCCTGAAAAGACAAGGGCAAAGAAAAGGGAAAAAGAAATAATGGAGCTGAGAACAGGCCTTTTCTTTCCTAAAATAGAGAAAAGAGGGACTAAGAAAAAAAACAGAGGAGAAAAAAAGGCTAAAATTCCTCCGGAAATCCCAATTATTAGAGAATTCTTTTTCATGAATCCGTAAAGAAGCAAAGAAGATAGGAAAAACTCTAAGGAATAGGGACCCTCGAGAATCAGGAAAACTGGGAAGCTTGACCCTAAGAGGACAAAAAAAGGTGCATATGATTTTCTGAAAAGCCCTGATAGGAGGAGGAAAGACAGGAAGATGAATACTGCATTAAATATGTAAAAACCCCTCTCGGAAAAAAGCGAGAAGAAAGGCATCATGAGATAATCGTAAACCCAGGGAGAATATACATAAGGCTTTCCCCGCCAGGTTAAAACTATTCTTCCTCCCTTAGGATAAAATTTCGCCAGTTCATCCACGGCTGACTCGCTTAGCTCATGTCCGAAGCTGAGCTGTGTAAGAATGTATGAACCTTCCTCTCCGTGAGCATAGCCCCTCTTAAGGACTTGAAAATCAGCAGTTATGGCAAAGAAAAGATAAACAAGGGGAAGGATTATGAAGAATTTTTTCATTCAAAGGATTTGACAGCCTCCTCAGTTGTATCATAATTGTCAAAAACGGTAAGAAGTTTTGTCATAAACATCAGATCCCTAACCTTTTTTGTCATACTAGCAAGCTTGAGCTTCCCTCCGTTTTTCTTCGCTGTAGTGTAGGAACGGACAAGCTCACCTAAGCCTGTGCTGTCCATATAGGAAAGCTTTGAGAGATCAACCACGATCTTCTTCTCGCCTTTCTTTACCATGTCATTGAGGATGTTTCTGAACTCTTGGACGTCATCTCCTATAACAAATCTTCCTTCAGGTCTCATTACGAGAACATCTTTTTGTTTTTCAGTGAATATTTTCATTTTTTCCTCCTTCTTAAGTAAGGATAAGACAAAAAAAACATTTTTTCAAGACTTGATTCCCTACCTTTTTGATATAATTTACTTGACGGAGGAAAAATTTGAAATTATAATTACCATCTTTGGAGGGAAAATGTCACTTTTAGAGCTTCCGATAGGCACAAGAGCAAGAATATCGGGTATTCAGGGGAGAATGAGCAGGAGAAGAGTGATGGCCATAGGTTTGAGAGAAGGGGATACAATTGAACTTTTATATAAAGGGGCCTTTGGTGGGCCTATTCTTGTAAAGAATATCTCTAATGGTTCTCAAATAGCTGTTGGAAGGGGGATGGCAAGGAGAATTTTTGTGGTGCCTCTATGAAAAAGGCAGTCCTTGTTGGCCAGCCAAATTGCGGAAAATCCTCCTTTTTTTCCCAGATTTCAGGTTTGAGGGTTCAGACCTCAAATTTCCCTGGGACGACAGTGAAACTATCAAGGGCAAGGGTTAGATTTCATTCCTCTGAATACGAGGTTATAGACCTTCCTGGGACATATTCTCTTTTCCCAACAGATGATGCGGAGAAAGCAGCACTGAACTTTATCCTGGACGAAGACTTTGACATTGTTGTAAATATAATGGATGCGTCCCTTATATGGAGGTCTCTTGAGTTTACCCTTGAGCTAACAGAGCTTGGCAAGCCAATGGTGGTAATACTGAATATGATGGATGAGGCCGAAAGAAAAGGTATAAAAATTCATATAGAGAAACTACAGGAATTGCTCGGTGTCCCTGTAATTCCTGTTATTGCAATCCACGGTAAGGGAATTTACGATGCTGTGAAGAGTTTCTCAATGGCAGTAAAACCAAAAGAGATTCACTTTACAAAACATGTGGAAGAAGCTGTTGAGAGAATAGAGAAAAGGAGAAACAACAGGTTTCTTGCCATTAAATATATAGAAGGTGTTATTCCTTCTCCAAAGGAATTTGTTAGGGATGTAAAAGAGATCCAGGAGAGATTTACAGAATTTCACGGGATTCCCTCCTATGAAGTCATATCTGCAGAGAGGCATCACCTTTCAATGAAAATAGCCGAGCAGGTTACTGAAAAGAAATTCAGAAAAAAAATAGAGCTTGATGAAAAGCTTGATAGATTTTTACTTCATCCCTTTTTGGGATATTTCTTTCTCCTAATTTCCTTTGCCTTCATATTTGCCATTGCTTTCTGGTTCGGAAGCTTGATAGAAGATCTTCTGGTGGAACCCCTTGAGGGCTTTTCTGTTTCCCTCGCATCTTCAGTATCTTCTCCTGCATTCAAGGAGATAATCTCATCTACAATGGACGGGATAATAGGAGGTGTAGGGATAGTTCTTCCCTATTTTCTTCCCCTTATATTTTTAATTTCCCTCTTTGAGGAGGTAGGATATCTTTCAAGGGTGGCTTTTCTTACTGATGTAGTTATGCACAAGATGGGCCTTCATGGAAAGGCAGTTGTTCCGTTCATTCTTGGATATGGCTGCACAGTGCCAGCTCTTATGTCCACAAGGATAATTGAGAACAAGAGGGACAGGATACTTTCAGCGCTCCTTATCCCCTTTGTTCCATGCTCCGCGAGGACAGCGGTCATTCTTGCTCTGATAGGTTATTTTCTTGGCCTCTGGTATGCTATTGCCTTCTATTTCGCTGACATAGTTGTTATAGGAATTCTTGGAAGAATTCTTTCCTCTTTTAAGAGAGAACCTTCACCTGAGCTAATAATAGAGGTTCCTTCATACAAGGCTCCGTCTCTGAAGATAATCTTAAAGAAGGTTCTTTTTCAGGTAGAGGAATTTGTATTTTATGCCTGGCCAATTTTGATTGCAGGGAGCATTTTCCTTGGGCTTCTTCAGGTTTTTGGAATAACAAATTATGCGAATTACATATTTGCTCCCTTCATGAAGATTCTCTCGCTTCCCCCCAATCTCGGGATAACCCTTATATTTGGATTTCTCAGGAAGGAACTCACCCTTGTTATGGCATCTGAGGCCCTTGGGGTTGATGTTCTTAAGCTGAATTCTGTCCTTGCCATAAAGCAGATATTGATATTCACAACCTTTGTCACATTTTATATTCCATGCCTTTCGTCCGTTGCTACCCAGTGGAAAGAATTTGGCTGGAAGGTTGTTGTTCTCTCTATTGCCCTATCATTTTCAGTTGCCTTCTTGCTTTCATTTGGAATATCCTTGTTCTAATGATTTTTGTCGATGCGAGGGAACTAGAGGGCAAGGTTTACGGGGTAGGCACATACCTGAGGAATTTGCTCAGGGAATGGGAAGAAAGCTCAAAATGCTTCACCTTGATCTTTTCGAGGGAGCCGTCGGTTTCCCCGAATTATCCTTACGTTATAGTTGAAGGAGATGGAAAATGGAAATGGGAGAATTTTACCTTAAGAAAATTTCTTAACTCAAGGAAGGAATGTCCGTATTTTACCCCGGGATATACAATTCCAATTTCAATAAAGAATTCTTCGGCTTTTGTCCTTCACGATATATCTTTCATTGACCATCCAAGATGGCTTAATCCAACTGAAAGGCTGAAGCTTAATATTCTTACAAGATTGTCCTCAAAAAGGGCAAATTTTATATTTACAGTATCGAATTTTTCGAGGAAAAGGATAATGGAGAGGCTCAAAGTTCCGGAGGAGAGAATAATAATTGCTCAGCAAGGCCTTGCCCCAGCGATAAAATACAGTAAGGAAGGGGCTCTGAGGTTCAGGGAAAAATACGGAATAAATGAGAAGATTATTCTCTATGTAGGTGCAATATTTAGAAGGAGAAACATTCCTCTTCTCCTTGAAGGATTTTCCTATTTGGGGGGAAGACAAGAAGCAGAACTTGTAATAGTTGGAGAGGATAGAGGCTGGCCAAGGCTTGGTATAGAAGAGATAGCCAGAGGTATGGCAGGGGTGCACTATTTCTCTTATCTTTCAGAGGAGGAACTCATAGGTGCCTATTCTGCGGCAGACCTTTTCGTTTATCTTTCAGAATATGAAGGATTTGGTATGACCCCAATGGAGGCAGCCTCCTGCAATACTCCGCTCCTTTTTTATCCTGCCGAGGCGCTGAAAGAAATATATGGGGATGCAGCTTGCTATATTGAAAGCAAGAGCGGGAAGGAAGTCGGAGAAAAAATGGGAAAACTCCTTCGGGATAGTGAATTGAGAGAAAAGATGATTTTAAGGCTAAAGGAAAGGATAAAGCTGTATTCATGGAAGAATGCAGCAGAAAAGATAAAAGGAGTAATGTTTGAGCTTGACCCTTTCTGTGATAATAGTTAATTACAACTCAGGGGATTACCTTAGAAGGGCAGTGGAATCCTTGAAAAAATATCCACCTTCCTTTCCTTATGAAATAATAATAGTGGACAATGCTTCCTGCGATAGTTCTCTTAATGGAATAGAAGATGCTGTTATTATAAAACTTTCCAAAAATATAGGTTTTGGAAGGGGAAATAATTTAGGAGTTGAAAAGGCAAAGGGCAAGCTTATCCTATTTCTTAATTCCGATGCCGAAGTCCTTCCAAAAAGTTTAGATTCTATGGCAGACTTATTGAAAGAAGAGAGAATAGGCGCCTCTGCATGCAGACTCGTTTATGGGAATGGGAAACTTCAACCCTCCTTTGGAATCATCGAAAAGGGAATATTAGGGGAAGCCTTTGACAAATTTCTTTCAAAGGCATTTATTCCTCTCTACATAAAGCGCAGGAATTCCCCTTTTCCAGTAAAATGGATCTCTGCAGCAGCGGTTATGACAAGGAAGGATGTCCTTGAAAAAATCGGAGGTTGTTTTGACCCTGCTTATTTTCTTTATATGGAGGATGTTGATCTGTGCAAGAGATTTAGAGAAGCTGGCTACAGGCTCCTAATAAATCCGGGGTGCAAGGTAATTCATCACCTTGGCAAAAGCATGGCTCATTCAAAAGTATTTATTGAGGCAAAGAGGAGCCAGCTAATATATTACAGGAAATGGAAAGGACCTGTTCAGAGATGGCTCATTGAGAAATACCTTCACCTTCGTCTTGGGAAGAATTTTAAGAAAATTATGCCTGATTAACCTTTTCCTTTTTCATATGAATAAATTTTTCCTTACATTCATTTGAACAGAAATAATAGGTTTTTCCTTCCCAGCGGAGCTTTATAGCTTCACGCTCATCTATATAAATTCCGCAGACCGGGTCCTTCACGAGTTTCACAGGGCCAGCATCTTTCTTCGTTCGGGCAGATTTTCTCTTAGAACTTCCCTTTGGCCAGAAAAGGAGATATGCTATAAATAGAATTATTAAAATGTATAGAAGCATGGTAACTTTCTATATTACAGTAGAACTCCTGGGGTGGTCAAATGAAAATTGGAATTGACATTAGACCGTTGTTCTTGAAACCCACAGGTGTTGGCATATGGCTCCTAAGTCTTTTGGAATCTATAAATGGAAAATCAAACCACAGCTTCATATATTTTTCAACTTCCCTTAAAGGGAAATCCTTTGAGCTGAAGCGTAAGCTTCCCGACGGAAAATTTATACATAGAAGGTTTCCCGGAAAACTGCTTGATTTTCTTCTCTTAAATTTCCTATGGCCAAGCTTTGAGGCCCTAACAGGGGAGGAAGTGGATGTTACGCTTTCTCCAACACCGATATATTTTCCCACAAGAGGAAAAAAGATAATAACAGTTCATGACCTTTATTTTTACGAGAGAAGGAAAAAAGCAGGGAAGTTTACAATCTATACAAGAAAGCTCAAAAGAAGCATGAACGAGGCTGACCTTGTAATAGCTGTTTCTAAATACACAGGGGATAAGGTTTTAAGCTATTTCCCTGAGGTAACGGAGAAATTAAAAGTGATCTACGAAGGTTTAAGGGAATTTCCTGAAAGCGAAAAAATTGAAGGACTTATAGGAGAGTTTCTTCTATTTACAGGGGGCTGTATTCACAGGAAGAATCTTCCCCTTGCAGTTGAGATATCTCGGCTCAGCAAAATACCCCTTGTGGTTGTAGGGGAATGTGAGAAATATCCAGAAGGCGTCATTGGATTTCCTTATATCTCGGACGGAAAACTCAGGTTTCTTTATGAAAATGCCTTTGCCCTTATTTTTCCCTCCTTTGATGAAGGGTTCGGACTCCCAGTTATTGAAGCGATGAATTTTGGTCTCCCTGTTCTTTCTCTATCAAGAGGAGCAGTTTCGGAGATAGCAGGAGATTCGGTTATCTTTTGTGAAACGCCGGATGATTTCGTTAAATCCCTGAAAAAGCTTAAAGACAGGGGGTTCAGGGACAAAATTGTAGAAAGAGCAAAAGACAGGGTTAAACTCTTCTCGTGGGAGATAGCAGGGGAAGAGTTTTTAAACTCTTTGGAGAAGTTATGAGAATATCATATTCCCAGCCGTATTTTATTGCATGGCCAGAGTTTTTCCTCAGGGCGTCCCTGTCCGACAGATTTGTGATAATGGATTCAGTTCAGTTTCCCAGAGGATTTACATGGATAACAAGAAATAGAATAAAGGGAAAGGATGGGCAATTATGGCTTACAGTGCCTATTCACAGGAAGGGAAGGGGACTACAGAGAATAAATGACATTGAAATATACTACGGTGAGGACTGGGTAAAGAAGCATCTCAGAACCTTTGAGCATACATACAAAAATTCTCCTTATTTTGGAGACATTTTTCCTGAGTTGCAGAAAATTTACCTCAAAAGGGAAAAGTATCTTCTGGATTTCTTGATCCCACTCATTGAGCTTATTTTTTCTCTTTTTCATATAAATGGAAACTGGATTCTCCTTTCAGCGCTCGGGATTAAGAGCAAAAAGGAAAAGCTAATATTTGATGTTGCAGAAAAGCTCGGCGCGGATGAGATAATCCTTCAGGGCGAGGCTAAAGCTCATCTTGATATTGATAAATTGAAGAACACAGGACTGAGGATAGAAATTGTTAAATACCGCTTTCCTGTTTATCCACAACTCTGGGGCGATTTCGTAAAGAATCTCTCCTCACTGGATGTTCTATTCAATTGTTTGCCGAAGGCATGGGAAATATCGTCAAAAGGTCAGGAGGTTCTTCCTGGATAAATCTCAAGAGCTTCGAGAAGCATATTCATTGCCCTTTTCAGCTTTTCGGCTTCAAGCACATAGGCAATTCTTACCTCATTCTTTCCCCGCCCAGGAGTCGCATAAAATCCTCCAGCAGGAGCCACCATAACCGTTTCTCCCTTACTTCTGTAGTCTGTGAGCAACCATTTTGAGAATTCTTCTGAGTCGTTGACTGGAAGCTTTACAACTGTATAAAAAGCACCTTCTGGCTTCTGGAGAACTATCCCTTCTTTGCCCTTTAAGGCATTCCAAACAACATCTCTTCTTCTCTGGTATTCCCTTTTTACCCCGTCAAAATATTCCATTGGAAGACCGTAAGCGGCAATTGCAAGGTGCTGTTCTACTGTCGGAGGACAAAGCCTTGCCTGAGCGAATTTTATCCCCTCTGTAATTATCTCCCTGTTTTTTGCATATATGCTTCCTATTCTTGCTCCACACATTGAGAATCTCTTTGAAACAGAATCAACAACTATTATCTGGTCCAGTGCTTCTTTAAACTTGAGTGCACTCACATGTTTCCTTCCGTCAAATGTGAATTCCCTGTAAACCTCATCGGTTATAAGGAAAATTCCCTTTTTTACGATAAAATCAATAACCTTCTTCATTTCCTCTTCGCTGAGTATTGTCCCTGTTGGGTTATTTGGAGAACATAGGAGGACAGCTCTTGTTTTTTTTGAAAATGCCCTTTCAAATTCTTCAATTGGTGGAAGGTGAAATCCCTCCTCTGCCTTTGTTGTAATAGGGACAAGATTTACGCCAAGGATCTGTGCTATTCCGTTGTAATTTGTGTAAAAAGGCTCAGGAACTATTATCTCATCCTCATCATCGGCTACTATGGAAAATGTAAAAAGGAGTGCCTCGCTTCCTCCATTTGTAATTACTACTTCGTCGGGTTCAACATCAAGTCCATATTTCCCGAGATAATTTGATATAGCCTCCCTTAATTCAGGAATTCCCTGGGAGGGACCGTAGCTTATAACATTTGTTTTAAATTCCTTTAGGGCAAGCAGGACCTCGGGCGGGGTTTTTATGTCCGGCTGTCCAATATTGAGATGATATACCCTGACGCCCTCTGATTTTGCCTTATCCGCATAGGGGATGAGCTTCCTTATCGGTGACCATTGAAGCCTTTTTGCTCTATTTGATATTCTCATTTTAGCCTCCTCCCTGAGTATATCAAAAATTGTCTCCCTTTAGAATTTCCAGTGATAATGGGAGAAGTAATGAGGAAGGGATATTCCTGCTGTGAACACCAGGACAAGACCAAGCACTGTAAAAGCTATTGAAATGAGTGCCACCACTCCGAGAACTGTGAAATAGGTATTTAATTTTGCGAAAAACTCCCCAAGTGTTCCTTCATCCTTTGACTTTGCGTATTGTTCTGCCCTGTCCCCCGCTTGGTAAAGAACAACACCAAGCCATATGGGGAGCCAGGCAAAAAGGATTCCCACGATTGTAAGAACATAGAGTGCTCCGCCAATTATGCTCAGAATACCCAGAAATTTAAGCCATCCCTTCATTGAGTTCAGCTTCGCCTCAATAATCTCCATTTTTACCTCCTGATTTTTATTTTTTTAATAACGAATATTGTAAAATCAGCAGAAGTGTCGTAGGGAGCAAGGTCCTCTACGGCCCCAAGGGTAATACCTTTTCCCATGTTAAACCCCATGCTCAGAGCATCACCATGGTGAGAGATTTCCCCTTCCCTGTATGGTGAACTCCTCCATATGAATTCCAGCAGGAGCCTTTTGTATTTTGCCCCTGCTTTAAGATGGAAGAACGCACTCCTTAAATCCCGACTAAATGGCAAAAAGACCCCACCTGCTTCTGTCCAGAGGGAAATTTCCCCGATTTTTCCTCTATATTCTCCACCGAGATAAAATGAGAATTTTCCTGAGGAAAATCCGTTTTCTCTTAGCGGAATTTTCGTGCCAATCCTTAGTTTTGCTTCGTTTTTTCCAAGAGATAAAAACAGCTCAGGTTCGCTTATCCCTAAATATGGTTTTCCGTTTAGATAAACCTCATCTTTAACAGAATAAACTATCCTCCAATATGGGAAGTTTTTCCTACCTCCACCAGGGAAGTTGAAAGTTTTGTGGAAATTGTCTATGAATGAGTCCATAAACCCTCCCCAGGCACAAACAAAAGGAGTGTATACCTGTATGCCCAGGTTCTTCCCGAAAGACTTTGAGAAAAGAAAAGAGATTTTGGTCAGACCGAAGTCAGTTTCATAACCCTTTCCCGTCTCAAATATGTTTGCTTGAGAAAACTGAAGGGAAAAATAATTTTTGTCTTTTGAGAAATGAGGAAAAGAAAAAAATTTTTGGACAGGGGGGAACAATATTTCCTGGCCAAAAAGGAAACTTCCAAGAGACAATATGATAAATAACTTTCTAATGCCTGAAATGCCTCCTTACTGTGAATCCAAATAAAATACCGAGCTCCTTTGCTTTTTCTGCCACTATATTGTCCCTTTTGGAACCGCCAGGTGCAACAACAACACCAACCCCAAAGGAATGAGCGACCTCTATGGAATCCGGGAAGGGAAAGAATCCATCTGTAGCTAAAACAGCATCCTTTACGTCTTTGCCTGATCTTTCACATGCTATCCTGACTGCATCGACTCTACTTGTCTGTCCTCCGCATCCTCCAAGCATTTTTTTATCCTTTACAAGAACAGCCGAATTTGACTTTAAAGCTTTGGAAAGTCTTATTGCCATATATATATCTGCAGTTCTATCTTTTTGCGGTTTTACTACCCATTCTATTGGAAAATCTTCCTCACAGAATTTATCCCTTTCCTGAACGAGCATTCCTCCCTCGAAGAATTTTCCTTCATAGATATTTTTCCTCTCAAATGGTAGTGCAACGAGCCTAAGGTTTTTCTTTTTGGAAAGGTACTCCTTTGCTTTCTTTGTGAATGAAGGCGCAACAATTACCTCAAGAAAAATTTTCTTCATCTCAAGGGCTGCCTCACTGTTTACTTCCATATTGAAGACAACTATTCCACCAAAGGCAGATTGCGGGTCTCCGCTGAGGGCTCCTAAAAAAGCATCCTTTGGGTTTTCAGATATTGCTGCGCCACATGGGTTTTGGTGCTTCATTATGCCGCAAAAAGGTTCCTCAAAATCAAGAGCGAGTCCCCATGCGCTTGCGATATCAGCTATGTTATTGAAAGAAAGCTTTTTTCCTTGGAGCACTTTCATTTCCCTCCATATTGAAGTGGGGGAAATATAAAAAGCCCCTCTTTGATGAGGATTTTCCCCATATCTAAGCTTTTCATAAAGCCTCATTGGAAAGGTTATATGCTCGGGAAAAAGTTCCTGATTGAATCTTGAGAAAATCAGGGAATCGTAATAGGAAGTTATTGAAAAAGCCTTGGCAGCGAGCCTTCTTCTCGTTTCCTCTGTTGTGTTTCCAAATTTCTGTATTTCCTCAAGAATCGGGAGGTAGTCATCCGTAGTAATTACAACCGTTACCCATTTGAAATTTTTTGCCGCTGCCCTTACAAGAGCGACTCCGCCTATATCTATTTTTTCTATAAGCTCCTGTTCCTCTTCATTTTTCATAAGTCCCGAGCTGAATGGGTAAAGATTCACGACAACCATATCAAAAAGAGGGAGTCCGAGCCCTTCCATTTCTTCTGTATCCCTGTCCCTTCTTGCCAGGATTCCAGCGAAGACTCCAGGATGAAGGGTTTTTACCCTTCCTCCGAGAAGCTCTGTAAACCCTGTTATCTCGTCGAGCCTTTTGACATCAGCTCCTTCACCTTTCAGAAACTTATAAGTTCCTCCTGTTGAATAAATTTCCCATCCTTCCTCAATTAAGCCTTTAACAAAGCTTTCAACCCCCCTTTTCTCGTAAACCGAAACAAGAACCCTCTTCATTTTACCTCCCTTATTTCAACAGCCTTTTTTTCATAAGTTGCACAGGTCGTTTTTTTATAATAAAGGGGCATATTAAAGGGAAGTTCCTTCCATAAATATACAGTTTCTGCAGAATTTGAGGTCTGTTTTTCCAATACTATACAGTTCCTTGAAAGGAACTTTTCCTCCGCCTTTTTCTTGAAGCCCAGCTTTTTGTATATCTTTACCAGTCCTTCAAAATCAGTTTCCTTTCTTATCTTTTCTCTTGTTGCCCTTTTAAAAACGCTCTCAGGGATTTTACCCTTTACCTCGTTTATTATCTTGAACCCCTTCCCTTTGTAATAATCAATATGAACAAAAGATTTTCCGGGGATGAAATCGCTTCCTCCGCCTTTGGTTATTTCGGATTCCATCTCCCAGACCCATCCATAATCCTTCAGCCTTTCAACTTCTATTCCTTCAACTGCACCCGAGATTTTATACTTTATGGATAGCTCCTTCCATTTTATAAGTTTCGGTTTGCATGAGACAAGAAAGAAGGACAAAAGTAAGACAAGAAAGAGATATTTTCTCATAGAGAATTTTTACCAGAAAATTCAGGGTTTATCAAGTTTGTGCAAGGCCATAAGATTTTTTGAGAAATTGGTTTCCCTATAAGGTCAGCTTGAGGTGAAAAGGACAAACGGAGACTTATAGAGTATTAGAGGATAAAAAAGCAAAAATGTCGGCAAGCCTTATTTAATCACCTCAATTATGCCTTTCTCATACGCTGTCAGGAGCTCTGTCACCTTTTCCTGAAGGCCTTTTGCAAATTCTCCTTTTTCTGTCTCTGTAGCTTTTCCTTTTTCCATTTTTTTATAAATTGCTTTAAGCTTGGTATATGAGCTTCCAAAGAGTTTACCTTTATGATACACAACTTTCACCTTTTTCCCCGTGTCTTTCCTTTCAAAAATTATCATTATGTCCATAGGATCCTTCAGCACAAGGGAAGGATCTATTTTTACATCTTCCTTAAGAAAGTTGGCTCCTGTAATGTAAACTGCTATCCCAAGAGGTTCTCCAGAGTTTTTACTTCCAGTAAGTTTTATTTCTCCCTTCTCAGCTATGCCATTGTAAAGCTTCTCGAGGGCGATTTTCGTCATTATGAATCCAGCTGTTACTCCTGGACAAATCTGTCCGGTATATTTTCCAGCATCTGTTATGGATATTTCCACAAAACCATCGCTTGAACCAGTATTTTTCCCATCTTTTGAAAAAAGCTTTATAATAGGAAATTTACTGTAATCTTTTGTCCACTTGGCAAATAGACCTGTAGAGAAAATTAAAATCACGAGAAAAAGAAAACCTTTCTTCATTCTTCTCCTCCTATAAGGAAAAAATGAGGGTCATGTTTTAAATTAACACATTGGCTGTATAACGCTCTCCTAAAAAGTAGGCAGTTTTTGAGTTGAATTTG
>WFSJ01000033.1 GCA_015486055.1 Acidobacteriota bacterium | reverse complement strand
GTCACATTCTGCAAGCCTCGGTCTTTCACATCCCTACAGTCTTGGAGTTGACAGTTCTGGAAATGTCTATATTGCAGATGGAGGAAATAACAGAATAGTAAAGACAGATGCCAGCGGAAATTACCTTACCCAATGGACAGTAAGCTCTCCAACGGATGCAGAGCCCGGGTCAAATGGGAATGTTTATGTCTCCGCATACTGGAAGAATAAAGTTGTAATTTACTCTTCGTCAGGGACAAAGAAGGGTGAATTTTCAAGGACAATTACCGGCCCTGGAGGAATAGCGGTGGATAGAATGGGACATGTTTATGTAACTTCATACTATGGACATAAAGTTTACAAATTCCTTTCGGATGGAACCTATGTTTTGAATTTCGGAAGCCATGGAAGTGGAAACGGACAATTTAATTACCCTTTTGGAATAGCAGTTTATGACAACGGAGACATAGTTGTGGCCGATGTGTGGAACCACCGTATATGCCGCTGGACACTCTCCTCAGAGACGACAGCAGCAGCAACTGCAAAGATAACAACCTCTCGCAGGAAGGGTTCTTCCTTTAGCGGAAACGGCTTCAGAAGAGGATTCCACGGCTCATTAGGCCACGGCATAAGATTCCATCGCCCGAGGAAAATCAAGAAATAGGGGTTGCGCCTTCACATTTGACAGATAAATAACATTTCAAGGGGGACTCTGCCCCCTTTTTTCAGGAGGTTTACGGTGAAAAAAATTTTCCTTTTAACAGCGGTAATTTTTATCTTATCTTCCTGCCAGGTCGCACAGCGGCTTGCAGTTGCTAACTGCAAATACTCATTCCTGAATGTTGCTCCCACAAGGGTTGGGCTTACCTCAATGGACCTCAAGCTTGCAATACAGGTTGACAATCCCAATCCTATAAATGTTGTCCTTGACAGGCTTGGTTTTGACCTCTTTGTGAACCAATCAAGGGTATTTACAGGTGATATGCCGTCAAGAATCACAATACCTGCAGGTGGAACCTCTGTTATTGAACACACAGTAAGGCTATCGTATATAAGGACAGGGATAGCCATTGTGAGGGCAATAAAGAGAAAGGAAGCTCTTTACAGACTGAGGGGAAGGGCAACTTATGATACGAATTATGGGAGATTCACATTCCCTGTGGATATAGCCTCAGGGGAGATAAGATAAAAAAATAGGAGATAAAAATGAAGAAACTCTTTATTTTAGGATTTATCTCGTCACTGTTCCTCTTTATGTGTGGTCCAACTGCCACAGTGACCACAAGGGGTGGGCCAACGATCTCGCAGGTTCAAAGAACAACACCCTATGAAAAAAGCAGGATAGCGGTAGCCAGGTTTAATAACAAAACTCCTTATCTTGTAAGCGAGGGAATGACAGATATGTTGACTTCTGCCCTTTTCAATACGGGAAAATTTATTGTCCTTGAAAGGGAAAACCTTGATGTTGTCCTTCAGGAGCAAAAACTCTCAAGTGTTGGGGTTATAGATAAAAGAACGGCGGTACCGGCGGGAATGCTTGAAGGGGCAGAATTCCTTGTCGTGGGTGCAATCACAGGCTTTGAACCCAATTATAGAGGAGTAAAGACAGCAGTAGGAGGAGCAAAGCAGTCCTATGTCGCAGTGGACTTAAGAATAATTGACTCAAAAACCGGCAGGGTGGTCTCCACTGTTACTGTTGAGGGAAAAGCCACAGATTCTCTTATAAGCACAGGAATGCTGAGATGGGTGGGAGCCGGGCCTCTCGCCTCGAGCCTCAGAGCATGGTCAAACACTCCGATTGATAAGGCGATACGAATCTGCATTGACAAGGCCGTGGACTTTATAGTCAATTACAGCATGAAAAAAGGAGGGGAAAAATGAAAGCAGGGATTTTTTCTTCCTTTGCTGCGCTCGCCATTCTGCTTTCGGCCTGCACCACTGCCTCTGTTTCAGACAGGGGTCCAACCATTAAAGATGTATTAAGTGTTCCTTATAATGGACCCAAGGCGAGGATAGCAGTAGCAAGGTTTGAAAATAAGGTTAGCGGTGACATGTGGATGCAATTCCAGAGGCAAATGGCGCGAATCATGATTCAGGCTCAGGCTCAAATGGCGAAAGCGATGCAAAACATTAATAAACAGCAGGGAGGGACAGCCTACTCTAATTTAATGACTGCATGGGCTGCATATCAGGATCCAATAAGCACTGGAATAAAGGATATGCTGGTAAGTGAACTTGTTAACTGCAACAGATTTCTCGTCTATGAGAGGGAAAACATTGATACAATACTCGCAGAGCAGCAGCTTTCCTCTTCCACAGCAGCAAATCCCCGGGCAGCTATACAAAAAGGGGAACTTGAAGGGGTTGAGCTCCTTATCTATGGAGCCCTTACTGAATTTAAGGCAACAAAGGAAGGGGGAGGCATCACAATTCCCATTCCTGCCTTTGGAACAACCTACGATGTAAAGGTGAGATACAAGAAAGCCCATGTTGCCATGGATCTCAGAATTGTTGATGTAAGGACAGGAAGGATAGTTTCTGTCACCACGGTTAGGGGAAGTGCCACCAATGTGGGATTCGGGGGAGCAAACAGAACAGAGACCATAGGTCTTCCAACAACACTTGAAGGTTACAAAAACACTCCTGTTGAGGTCGCAATAAGGAAAATGATAAGGACTGCTGTAAATTACATAATCACAAGGACGCCGCAGCATTATTATCACTATCAGAAATGAGAAATAAACTTCTGAAATCCTTTTTAATATTTTTTATCCTTGCTTTTCTTTTACCAGCAGCGCTTCCCACAAGAAAGAAAGTTGCAGATCTTACAGAAAGACTATTAACCAGAATAGACAGCAAGATTTCAACTACCCAGAAGAATAAAATTCTTGAATATGCAAAGGGCTATTCTTCATCAGATAATAGCTGTCCAGGGTATAAATTTGAGAAAGGAATTGCCCATGTAAAAACAACCAATAAGGGTGGAGCTTTCCTTCAGGCTGGCTTTGAAGCCGTGTTCAAGGGAAAAATAAAGGTAGCAGAATGGTGCTTTTTAAAAGCTGTAAAGATAAATCCTGACTGTCCTGTATTCCTTTCAAACACTGCCTTTACACTGAATTATCTTGGAAATTACAAGGATGCTCTCACCTTCCTAAATTATGCTATTCTACTTGACCCTTCTTATCCTTCGGTGTGGGTAAATATCGGCTATGCCCAGAAAAACCTTGGGAATTACAAGGATGCAAAAAAAGCTTATCAAATTGCAATAGGACTTAATCCTGAGATAGAAGATTATCGCAAGGCTCTTTTAAATATCTATGAAAAATCAGGGGACAAAAAAAGCTCAGATACTGCAAAATTAGATAAAGCTCTGGATATACTCAACAGGAGAAAACAACAGCGGTCGGGAACAAATCCTTCTGGAGGAACTGTTCCTTCGCGTTCTTATCAAGATAGGAATTTAACCAGAGATGAACAAACGCTTCTTTCAAAAATGGGAAGTAACTATAACTCTGATATGCAGGTGCTCGGAAGATTTATCCCGGGTCTCTCGTATGCTGCTGGACAATTCTTAAGAGAGGCAGAGTGGCACAGAAAAAAAGCCGCCCAAGAACACGAAGTTTTAAAAACGGAGCACGAACTCGGGGCAAAGGCATGGGGTGCAATGGCTTTCCTGTGTAGGGGATACATCGCTGACATAACTGGCTCATGGGACAAATCAGGAGAAATTGTTGGGGACGCTTTCAATAGAATTCCCCATAGGCCAGAGGATTACAACCCTATAAAGGGTATGAGACCCGAATGGAAAATGCCACCATTGTCTATTGGGTTTGACGGATTAAGTTTCAGCATAGACCCAAATGACCCTACAGGGGCAATAAAATTCAGTATTGGGGAAGGAGTCATACTCGGATTCAGTGCAGGGAAAAAAGGCTGGGGTGTGAAAATTGGGGTTGGCCTAAAAGCAGAAGCAGGAGCAGTCGGAGCAAGTGGAGGATATTTTATTAAATATGACAGTATAAAAGGTTTGGGAAATGAAGCTAAAGGTTCGGTTTCCTGTGCAGGAGTGAAAGTCTCCATGCCTGTTTATAGCCACTCCTTCAGCTTTGAAAATCTATAAATCAAAGGAGAAAAAAGAAAATTGGGGTCACAAAAAATAATAGGAGGTGAAAGATGAAGAAATTTTCCTCAAAAGGGATGATTTATCCCTTCATCTTAGTTTTATTAATCTTCACAGGGGGATTTAAAGGTTTTGCCCAGCAGGTCCAGGTAAAAAAATGGGCAGTTGTAATCTCGGCAGGAGCAAACATAAGGACAATGCCCTCAACAAAGGGTGAGATAATCTATGTTGCAAAATCCGGGGAAAGGCTTGAATTGGCGGAGGACCTTGGAGTATGGCTAAAGGTCAAGCTCAAGGATGGGAGAACAGGCTTTGTATGGTCAAAACTCGTGCGGGTTGAGATTGAAAAAACAGTAAAAGAGGCACCAACAGCTCAACCAGCAGCAGTAAAACCAGTTCAACCTGCCCAGCCAACAACAGTAAAACCCATCGCAGCCCCACAGGCAGGGACACAGGTAAAAGAGGGGAAAAAGCGTTCAATGACAGCCTTTTATTTTATTGGAGGACTTGCCTTAGCAGGTGGAGCTGCATACTTCCTCTTAAGAAAAGGAGGGCTTCTAAACAAAGGGACAGCAACACTGAAAGTAACATCAAATCCATCTGAGGCAAAAGTATATGTTGATGGGACGGAGAAATGCACAACCCCATGCACTGTGGAAAATGTAGCCCCTGGAAAGCATAAAATTAAGGTAGAAAGGGAACTATACGGAAAATGGGAGCAGGAGATGGACCTTAAGGGTTATCAGGAATACAATATAGAAGCAGTCCTTGCCCCTTTTAAATACAATTTTGACAGCTGCTTCGGTTCCCATGGAACTGGAAATGGCCAGTTTGAGTACCCCGTAGATCTTACAATAGACAACAGCGGAAACATTTATGTTGCAGATGATCACAATATGCGAGTGCAAAAGTTTACAAGCGCTGGTGGATATATTAACCAGATAAGATTTTCAGATTATCCCGTAGGTATTGAATTTTCCCCGTACAACAACAAAATATATCTAACACTTTACAATCAAGATAATATAGCAATAATGCCCACTTCGCTCCTTTCTTTGAAATTTGGGAAATCCATTGGGCTCTCATTCCCCTGCAGTCTTGGGATTGATTCCACAGGAAAAGTTTATATTGCAGACGCGAGAAACAGCAGGATAGTAAAAACAGATACAGATGGAAATCTTCTAACCACATGGATAGTTGAGGGAGGTGAAAGCTATCCAGTAGATGCAGAACCCGGACCGAATGGAAATGTCTATGTCTCAGCATGCTGGAAGGGTAAAGTTGTAATTTATTCTTCATCTGGGACAAAAAAGGGTGAATTTCCAAGAAAAATCGGTTGTCCTCATGGAATAGAAGTGGATAGGATGGGAAATGTTTATGTAACTGGATTTGAGTACCCTGAAAGTAGGGTCTACAAATTCCTTCCGGATGGAACCTATGTTTTAGATTTCGGAAGATATGGAAGGGGAAATGGACAATTTAGAGGACCTACTGGAATTGCAGTTTATGACAATGGAGATGTCGTTGTGGCTGATATGGAGAACAACCGTATATGCCGCTGGAAGATAACAAACAAGACAACAACCGCAGCGACTGCAAAGATAACAACCTCTCGCAGAAATGGTTCCTCCTTTAACGGAAACAGCTTCAGAAGAGGATTCCACGGCTCATTAGGCCACAGCGAAAGATTCCACCGCCCAAGGAAAATCAAGAAATAGAAATAGCATCTTCAGAATTTGACTAAACATTAAACTGACTTTAAGATTTAAATATAGAAATCTAATAAGGAGGAAAGATGAGAAAGATTCTGGGTTTATTTGCAATTTTATTGCTTATCTTATCTTTGAATACCCCAACATATTCTCAAAATTCCGATGTTGAAAAACTCCTTGAGATGGGGAAAAAGGCCTATGCTGAAGGAAAATTTGATTTAGCCATCCAAAAACTTTCTCAAGCTGTAACTCTTATAAAAAACAAGGCGGACCTTTTAGATGCTTATCTTGCACTTTCACTTACCTACTTCACAATAGGGAAAGAAGAAAAGGCAAGGGAAAACATAGTAAAAGCCCTTTCCATAAATCCGAAGCAGACTCTGGACCCTGAATATTATCCACCAAAGTTTATATCTCTTGTTGAAGAAGTAAGAGGGAAATTCATAGTGAGAGTTGTAGTTTCAACGAATGCAACCTGCAAAATATATGTGGACGGAAATCTTATAGGTGAAGGACAGCTATTCACACTTGACCTTACCAAGGATTCTCACAATTTTATGGCAAGGGCCGAAGGTTACAAGACAATGAAAAAACAGATTACAATAAAGGAACAGAATCAGAAGGTTATACTAAATCTGGCAAAGCTTCCGGCGAAAAAACCCGTGATAAAAAAAGCGAAAGAAGAAAAGAAACCCGCGGTTTCAGAAAAGGGTGTGAAGGTAAAGGAGGGAAAAAAGAGGCATGGAAAGGCCCTTTACATTATAGGTGGCACAGGATTAGCTCTGCTGACAGCCGCAGTCCTTTTCAGGAAGGGGGGGATTCTAAACAAGGGAACAGGCACAATAAAAATAACTTCTAACCCTGAAGGTGCAACTGTCTTTTTGGACGGTCAGAAAAAAGGAGAAACTCCTCTTACGATAGAAAATGTATCTCCCGGCAACCACACGATAAAGGCTGAAATCCCACTTTACGGAAAATGGGAGGACAAAATAAATGTGAAAGGATATCAAGAATACAATATTAATGCCGTTCTTGCCCCTTACAAATATAAATTTGACAGATGCTTTGGAGGTGGAGGGAAATTCAATATTCCATGGGATATAACCATTGATAACTCAGGCAATTTTTATGTTTCTGACTATCTAAACAATAAAATCTTGAAATTCAACCGTGAGGGAAATACTCTACGCGATGCTGGTATTAAATTCCCAACAGGGATAAAATTTTCACCGCCTACCAAATCAATTTATGCGGTCCAGTCTTACCGTGGCTCTTTCTCAGAATTAAGCAATTTTAGCCTGAATTTAACGCCAAACTGGAAAAGAAATCTTGGGCTTTGGGAGCCAACAGGACTTGGTGTGGACAGCGCGGGAAATATTTACATAGCAGAAGCGGATAATTCCCTCGTAATTAAGACAGACCCAAGGGGAAATATTATAAAAAAATGGGTTGTGATTAAAGAGGGTAGTCTTCCAATGGATGTAGAGACCTCAAAGAAAGGGAATGTTTATGTTTCTGCCTGCGCCTTAGGAGAAGTGATAATCTATTCAAAAGCTGGGGTTAAAAAGGGGGAATTTTCCAAATTTATTTATTGCCCTTCGGGAATCGCAATCGACTCCTTTGGGAATGTATATGTGGCTTCCTACAGTGAAAATACTATTTATAAATTCACAGGGGATGGAAAGTATATCCTTAATTTCGGAAGGAAAGGAAGCGGGAATGGACAATTAAATTCTCCTATAGGAATAGCAGTTTACGATAATGGAAATGTTCTTGTTGCAGATTCAAAAAATAATAGAATATGCGTGTGGAATTTAAGCAATGAGACGATGGCCGGCGGCACTGCAAAGATAACGATTGAGCGAAAGACAGGCTCATCTTTTAAAGATTCAGGGACAAAAAGAAGATTTCCAAATCCGATGGGACATTCAATTAAACCCCCAAGAAGAAAAAGAATAAGAAAATGATTTATCTGTAAATTTCATCCCACGGAAAACTGAGAATTTTCTCGTGCTCAAGCAATAAAGGTTAGGATTGGCCTTTTCATTTTGGTTTCTATTTTGCCTATTCTGAACATCATCTTTCTACCCTCTCTCTGAGGATTTTTCCAGGGAAGGCTCACTGGGAGTTCCAGCATAAAATTTGGGAAAAATACCATATGTCGCCCATTCTTCAACCTTGAATAATAGCCTTCAATATGTTCTCCCTCCTTCGTTGCCAGATACTTCATTATCCAGTAGGTTTTCCTTGATTTCACAAGTTCCTTGATTAATCTTGATTTCTCCTCTATGCGCTGGAAAACTGATAATAATTCATTACTTTCACGAGTCTTTCCCCTTTCCAAACCCATTGCCTTCAGCATTTGTCTCTGCATTGCAAGGTCACCATATCTTCTAAGGGGAGAGCTTGCCTGAACATATAGATTCACCCCAAGGGAAAGATTGGGCTGAGGTTGGGATGTAAGCTGGGAAGATTTTAAGTAAGGTATTATCTTAACCGGGAATAGGGGATCGTTTTCATTCACCTGCGGCCTTTCCTGAGGCTCAAATGGCTGTGTCCTATATATTGCAGGGATACCCTCCCTTGCAAGAAATTCTGCAGCTTTTTCGTTATAAAGTATCATTGCCTCCTGTACTACCTTATGAGGGATTGTGTTAAATTCCTTCAATTCTATTTCTATTTGAGAGCCTTCCACTTTAATTTCAACTTCCGGGAGGTTCACCATCAAAGCTCCCCTTTCCTTCCTTCTTTTTCTTCTTTCATTTAAGAAATCAAGAAGGAACTTGCCCTCTCTCTGAAAGATATCCAACGAATTCTCGTATGTCCTTCTTTTTACTGAAATCATTGTTCTTTTAAACTCCCATCTTAAAATACGAAAATCTCTATTAACTTTCAAAAAAAGGCTTAATGCCCTTGAAGGCCTTGCCTCGCTGAGGCTGTATCTTTGAACTACGAGCTCGGCTGGGAGCATAAAATATCTCCCTTTAGGAAGATAAATTGTCTGAGTCCTTTTTAAAGCTTCATTGTCAAGGCCACTACCTTCAGGAAGAAACGATGCGATATCTGCAACATGAATTCCTATTACGAAATCTTCACCTTCCTCTTCAATGCTGAGGGAATCATCTACCTCAATTGTGTCCTCGTCATCTATGGCTATAGTTTCTCCGTAATTTTCCCTACCTTCATCGTGTGCCTCAACTTCCATTGCTTCCTCTATGTTCTTTGCTTTGAAAGGCCTTCCTATTTTCAACTTAAGCATGAGGGGATCATCTTCTACCTCCCATTCTCCAATTTCGGCAAGAATTCCTATTAAATCCTCAATTCGCTTTACCCCAAGTGTTTCCATAAGGCTTTCCACCAATTTTTTCTCGGAGATGTTCCCATCTTCAATAACATAGGACTTTATAATCGACAGTATCCTATTTACGCTTTCTGACTTTTCCCCTTCTCCTTTCAGAAAAGAGGTAAATTCCTCTATTTCCCGCCGTTTTTTCTCTTGCGCTTTTTCTTTCGCCATAATTCTCTCAATTTCCTCTTTTCCCCTTTTCTGGAATTTTTCACCCTTCCTCTTAAAGAAAATGGAATTCGAAAGCTTCCTGAAAAGAGCTACTTTTCTCTCGTCTGAAATTACCTCTCCAAAATAGATATGTGAAATTTCATCTAAGCTCATTTCCCCTTTAGAGGCTTCCCATATAAGTTCGTCGTCTATTTCATCTTCCATTTTCTTAGCCTCTCTTTCAATCTTCCTGAGCTCTTCCTTCAAAGTAGAGGGGTCGTATTTGACTCTAAAGTTGGTTTTAGCAAAGATTTTACCTTTCCGTCTTCTTTTCCCGGAAGGAAAGATAATAAAGGATTCTTCCTTATTTTCTATTAGTAGAGTGGCAGTTAATTTTCCTTCGTAGTATATGAATACGGCTCTGTTCAAATCCCTACAATTCCCCTGGCAATCAAAATCTTTATTATACCCTTTGTGGTTTCCTCAGGAAAGGGACACAGCTTAACTATCTGAGAAATATTCCATGCCCCATTTATTCTTGAAACAACAAATCCTTCTTGAGGAGAAAGCTCAAGATTTTGAAATTCATCACCCTGAATTTTAAGCTTTGGAACATCTTTTCCATCTACCTCGCCCATTTTCATTATTCTGTTTATCTCCTCAATTCTATTGGCGGTTTCCATATCACCAGGATCCAGCTCAAGCAATTTTTCGTAAAGAGAAAGGGATTCTCTCAGCCTTCCTTCTCTGTAAAAAGCCTCGGCTCCCGCTTTTAGCTGAAGGAAAGAAGTCCTTTCCTTCATTACTTCCTCACTTGCTTCTCCTGCTTTTTTCAGAACTCCTGTTTGTACAAGTTCATGCGCTTTTTTTAAAACATCAAAATCTACCATCTGAAGTTTGTCTGATATCTGTTTTAAAGTTTTTCCATCCTTTATCAGAGAAATAAATTCATCATTGTCCTCGGGCTCCCTTATAACTGTGAATTTTATATCCATTGATGGAATGTATTTCTTTATCTCACTCAGTTCGTCCTTCCTTTCATAACCCTCAAGAAGAAGCTCCTGAACTTCCACATTCACTTCAAAGGGTATTTCCTCCTCCCTTTCCTCAAACCTGAAGTAACCTTCGCTGTCAACAAAGGAATTATAAACAATTTCTTCTATCAAGCGGGTTAAGATTTCATTCACCTTTTCCTTGCTCATAATTCCTGTAGAGACTATTGCAGCGCCTAAGGAAATATTCTGGTCTTTACTCAACTTAATGGCAGATTTAAGCTCTTTTTCAGGTACTCCTGCAAACTTTCTCAGATAAGGTCCGAGTCTCTCCTTTGGATTCTCAGATGTCCCATACCTGAGTTTCCCTTCTCTTATCGCGAGCTTCTTCTCGTAATCACCACTCTTGAGAAGAAGAACTCCTGTTTTCCCTCTGAGATATAACCATTGGAGGATATCTCCAAGCTCCATTGTCTTTAAAGACCCATATATAGCCATCAGGAAAAAGATTTAGCCTTTTCAAGAAAGATATTACTCGTAAGATTATCTATATTACATATTCTTATTTCCTGGATTGAGGTCCCATCTTCTATGAAATCCATTATAGCTTTCAGAATAACTTTCGCTCCCCTTTCTTTTGGAAATCCAAATATTCCAGTGCTTATAGCAGGAAGGGAGATAGACTTTACTCCTTTTTCCTCCCCTAATCTCAGAGCTGAAAGCACAGCACTTCTCAATTTGCTATCCTCATTTCCATCTCCCCATACTGGTCCAACTGTGTGAATTACAAACTTAGCCTTCAGGTTCCCCGCGGAGGTTACGGCAGCATTGCCAACCGGGACATATCCTATTTTGTCACTTTCCTCCTGAATGATTCTTCCTCCTTTCCTAAGTATTGCACCTGCTACTCCACCACCATGTTTTAAATACGAATTTGCAGCATTTACTATGGCATCAACATTCTCTTCTGTTATGTCTCCTTTAATTATTTTTACAAAGGTATCCTTCTTTTTTAAAGATAGCAGCTCTTCGTTCATATTCTTCTCTTTATTACAGCATAGTTAAGAACAAATATTTTATTAACAATAACAGAAGCAATTTTTCCAGATACAAGGGAAAATTTCTGTGGGGATTCTATGTAATTACCCATGTTCACTCCAAATTTTGCAACAAGATTTCCCTGTGAAGAATAAAGGTATGCACAGGTAGAAGAGAGAGAAACAATAAAATACCCATCATTATCTACCCCAAGATCAACAGCTGAATTGGCCGTACTAACTGTATCCTCATAAATATCAATCGCACCCGGGGTAACTTCCTTCCCCTCAATCTTTTTCTCAAAAATCAGCTCTCCTGTAGGGGAATACTTTCTAACTGCAGGAATTATGTTTGAAAGAACATAAATTCCTCCCCTCGTACTTACTTTTATAGTAAGAGTCCTATTAAGATAATAGAATTTCTTTGGGTCGGTGAACCTGGAATCTTGAAAGGGCGTTCCAATATTTCGGAGGAAAACCCCTTTTGAATCAAAAACTGAAATTATAGAATTACTTTTTGGGGTATAATCTGGGATAAAAATCTCTCCCGCAGTAGAAACAGCCAGGGAGTTCGGAATATCTTTGGTTTTGAAGGAAAAAAGGAATTTTCCATTAAGGTCAAAGACTTTTGCCCCCTTGAAAGAAGCATCAATCACATAGAGTCTGTCTCCATAAATGAAGAAATCTTTTAATGAAGAAATCTTTTCCCTGCCTATGCCTATATTTAGAAGGTCTTTAAGAAATATCCCACTTGATGCGAATTTGTGGATATTGCCTGTATCCATATCCTGAATGTAAAAATTACCAGAGGAATCCATAGTGAATCTTCCTGGGAATCCTATGGATTTCCCGGCTTTAGAAATAAGTAAACCTACATTGAGCTTTACAGGAATTTTTATATACTTACCCTGAGCCAAAATCAAAGCACTTAAGAAAATTGTCGCAAACAATTTTATCTTTCTCATAGTAATTAAAGGATAGTTCACAGAGAATAAAATTTCAAGTGCTCCCAGCAAAATTCTTTCTCTTCAGAAAAAAAGTCAAAAGGGCGTGTTGCCTCATTTAATTTTCTATACGAAATTCATGTGGTTGCCTCATTGAAATTATATATGAAATCTTTAGAATTTAGACCACGATGATTTCTCTTCTTTTTGTTGTATTGCTTCCACAGCTCTCTTTGAAGTTCATCTATCTCTCT
>WFSJ01000032.1 GCA_015486055.1 Acidobacteriota bacterium | reverse complement strand
GTGGAAGCAATACAACAAAAAGAAGAGAAATCATCGTGGTCTAAATTCTAAAGATTTCATATATAATTTCAATGAGGCAACCACATGAATTTCGTATAGAAAATTAAATGAGGCAACACGCCTTTTTTATATAAATTTTATATTTCTTAAACGCAGTGAAACCTGATGAATATAAAATGTCAAGACACGACCCCATTATACGATTGAAAACTTAAATTTTCCTCTTCCTCTCTTTTTAAGGATTATTCTTCTTGTCTTTGCCATCTCCCCATAGACTGGAGAATATTGGATCTTGTCCACTTCTATCCTTACGCCTTCAGGGTATTTTAAAACTACCTTTGAAGAACCTCTCTCAAGAGATATTCCTTCCTCAAACCCTAATCTGACTCCGGGATGAAGGACGAATGACCATGCGAGCTCGACATCTTTTTGGCTGATTACCTCATCCTCTATGGAGAATCCGTTCTCTTCTCTTGTTACCCTCCTTCTATGGACGATCCCTTCGCCCCATAGAAATTCTCCCTCAGTCTCTGTTTTTTTACAGCTTAACATTTTGGCTTTTTTCCCTGATGGCTGTTCCTTTCCACCGATCATAAGGGTTGAATGGTAAAGAGTAGAGCGCATTCTTTCACTGTACTGGCCTTCTTTGGAATAAGTTCCAGGATCAGTGATTATCTCTTTCTCATCCACTGCAAGAATTATTGAGAGATTATCATTCTCCGCTGTTTTCATACAGCTCAGGACTATCATCTTATTTTCATTGTGCAGGGCCGCAATTCCCGCCTCTTTCATGCAAAGACCTTTCTTCTTAACGCTTCCTTTTATTGGTTTGGTAAAAATTGATACATCATCAAGGGATGGGAAATTTTTAGCCGTACGGGGATAAATAGAACAGAAGAGAGAGAGAAGAAAATCAGCCCTTCTATTCAGAGAATAGATCGGGAAGAGATAAAAGTTTTTCTCTTCCCCTATCCTTGGAAGGCCATCGTCAGTCCTTAACTCGTATATAATAGAAGCAGCCCTTTCCATCCTTTCCCAGGCTTCCCCAAAAAGGTATTTATTCTTTTGAAGAAGAGTAGCAGTAAATAAAGAGAGCTCAAAGAAGATTAGATGATCTTCAATTGAAGCTCCTTTGAAAAATCCATCCTTATCCAGTTCATCATATATGGCAGAGAGGAAATCCTCCATAGCAGGGTCAAAATTTGGGGTCGGGATTGAAAACTTCCTCAAGAATACACTTGAATGAAGGAGTCCTGTTAAAAGAAGCATCCTTTCAAGGCCTTTTAGCCCATTAAAATCCTCAAGATAAAGGTAATGTTCAACAAGCGAAGCAGAGAGCTTTTCGGTTAATTTTCTGTCCCCAAGTGATTCATTACTCAGAGCATCATAAATCAGAGGAATTGTGGCTGCCCTTATTGATATATCTTCAAGCTTTTCCCAGCCTATTCCCCTGAGAGGCGGATTTCTTGTTATCCAATCAAGAATATCCTTTTTTATGAGAGAATAGGCTTTGTCAGAAGGAAAAAAATGATAATTTATAGATGGTAGCACAAGCCAGCCCAACCTTGAAAATACATAAGGGATTTCTCTTTCAAACTCCTGATACCTTCTTTTTCTTATTCGCCCAATCTCATCCTTTGAGAGCTTCCCGAAACCTAAAAGTTCAATTTCACCCTTTAAATAAAGATTATAAGCCTCCTTGGCAATTTTTAGGGAAACACTCTTTGCACCTTTCTCAAGGAGATATTTAAACCTTATAGGAAGGATGGGCTTTACCCTTCGACCTTCCTTCCTAAGCCGTCTCTCCTTTTGCGAAGGAAAAATCTTATTAAGCTCTATCATTACTTATAAATAATAACAGCAAAATTTATCATATTCCACCGATTTTTATTCTGAGTTCCCTTGGGTCCATGCTGAATGTTAATTCAGAGGGAATTTTCTTTATTTGTTTTTCCATTTACTTTCTCTTGGATTTTATCCTTATAGGGTTGCCCTTGAATTCCCATTTCTCCCTTATTCTTCTTTCAATAAACCTGAGATAATTCTTTTCAAGCCTTATCCTCCTCGTAGCAAAAAGAACAAAAGTCGCAGGGAAAATTTCGCTCTGGACTGCATATATAAATTTAACTTCCTCTCCTTTCCCTGTTCTTGGGGGATTTTCCCTCAGTATTGGAAGAAGATACTCATTCAGTTCTTGTGTTTTTATCCTCTTTGAGCCTTCCTGAAGCACATCCTCAACTTCTTCCATTATGTCTGGCACTTTCCTTCCAGTAAGGGCTGACGCGAAGAGTAAAGGTGCAAATGATACAAATTTCAGCTTATTCTCAAAGATTTTCCTTATTTTGGAATAAACTGCGTTAGCATTGGGGATGAGGTCCCATTTATTGGCAACAAGAACTAAGGGTTTCTTCTCATCTATCACCATTTGTGCAATTCTCGCATCATAATGGGTTGGTCCCTGAGTTGAGTCCATAACCAACAGACATAGGTGAGAAAATGATATTGCCTTCTTTGCCTTTATTATCCCCGCTGCTTCAACGGAATCTCTTGTCCTTGAAAGTCTCCTTATGCCCGCTGTGTCAAGAATTCTATAGCTTCTTCCCCTGAATTTTACATTCACATCTATTACATCTCTTGTTGTTCCTGGAGCAGAATCAATTATTATCCTCTCCTTCCCCGCAAGCCTGTTTACTATGGAGGACTTTCCCACATTCGGTCTTCCAAGGATAAGAATCTTCCTCTCTTCTTTTTCCTCGCATTTTTTTGGGGGGATAAAAGAAATTACCCCGTCTAAAAGCTCAGCAAGCCCCATGTTGTGTTCCGCAGAGATAGGACACAGAGGGCTAAATCCAAAGGAAAAATGGGGAGAAAGGTCAAATTTTGTAGAGACATCTAATTTATTAACTACAAGAATCACCTGTCTTCCCATTTTTCTCAGCCTTCTCGCAATTTCTTTCTCCCAAGGAAGAGGAGGCCTTGTTCCATCAACGAGAAAAAGAACTAAATTAGAAGATTCGGCGTATTCAAGTGCCTTTTTAGTAATTTTCTCGTTCAAAGACAGAGATGGGTTTTCAAAAATTCCGCCGGTGTCTATGAGCTCGAAGCAATATCCATCCCATTCTGCAATTTCTGAGATAACATCCCTTGTCATGCCCGGTTTCCTGTGGACAAGAGCCCTTTTCTTTCCTATTATTTTGTTAAAGAGAGTGGACTTTCCAACATTTGGAAGGCCTATAATTGTAACTTTGGGCAGGGTCATGGATCAGATTTCTATTTTCCCTTTTCCGTCTATATTGTTCAGTGCCACTGCTGGAGTTATTCTTTTTACAAGTCCTGTAAGAACCTTTTTTGGGCCTATTTCTATAAAATTTGTAACTCCATTCTCCACCATTTTCTGGACAGATTGGGTCCAGAGCACAGGGGAGCAAATCTGGGCCCTAAGGGCATTTCTTGCCTCCTTCCCCTCATTTACAGGTTTTGCCCATGCGTTTACATAGATGGGAAATTCCGGGTTACTAAACTGTCTTGGTTCCATTTCTTTCCAGAGTTTATCCCCCACCTCTTTCATAAAACTTGAATGAAAGGGCGCTGAAACCCTGAGATATATTTTTCTTTTTGCGTTTATTGCGGATTCTATTTCCCTTAAGGATTCAGTTTTTCCTGAAAGAACTACCTGGGCAGGAGAATTGTAATTTGCTATTTCAACACCTTTTATTTCAGAAACAGCGCTTTCAATTTCTTTCATATTCCCCCCTATTATTGCGAGCATGCTCCCAAATCCAGGAGGCGTTGCTTGATTCATGAATTCCCCCCTTTTCCTTACTAAGTAGAGCCCGTCTTCAAAACTGAGAGTTTTTGCTACAACAAAGGCAGTCCATTCCCCAAGGCTATGGCCTGCTGCGCAATCCGGCCTCTCTCCAAGAAGAGAATATATGGCATAGCTTACTGTAAGAAGTGCAGGCTGAGCATTGGAGGTTTTTGTTAGCTCTTCTTCAGGTCCCTCAAATATTATCTTTGTCAGATCGAAACCAAGGACATCGTTTGCTTTTTTGAATATTTTTCTTGCCTCAGGATAATTCTCGTACACCTCCTTTCCCATTCCCACAAACTGACTTCCCTGCCCAGGAAACATAAAGCATCTCATTCTTTCTCCAGAATAGGATATTCCCCATTGAAGCATGCATAGCAGAAGTCCTGGGGGCTGTCAAGAACTTCCTTAAGTTCATCAACGGTTAGATAGAGGAGGGAATCTGCTTCAATAAATTTCCTTATCTCCTCCACAGTCATTCTATTAGCTATAAGTTCCTCAAAGGTAGGAGTATCAATTCCGTATCTGCATGGAAACTTCACAGGAGGCGAAGCTATTCTAACATGGACTTCCTTCGCTCCTGCCCCTTTTATCATCCTTACAATTTTCCTTATTGTAGTTCCCCTCACTATGGAATCGTCCACAAGAATGATTCTCTTTTCGTGGAAGAATCTATATAGAGGGTTGAATTTCTGTCTTACCGATTCGTCCCTTACACTCTGAGAAGGTGTTATAAATGTTCTTCCGATATAGTGGCTCCTTATAAGACCAAAGCACAGAGGAATTCTTCTCTTTCTTGAGTATCCGAGAGCCATGAAGTTTGAAGAATCAGGGACTGGAACCACAGCATCTGCCTCAACATTATCCTTCTCTGCCAGCTTTTCCCCAAGGAGAACCCTTTTGTCATGGACAAACTGATGATACTGATAGCTGTCAGGTCTTGCAAAATAAATTATTTCAAATGAACAATGTGCTGTTTCCTTCCTTTTTCTGAGCTTTTCCCCGTTGAATTTTACATCCCTGGCGCCATTCTTTGTAAGTATCAGAAGCTCAGCAGGTTCCACCTCTCTCCAATTTTTTATCCTTAATATATCCATTGCAACGCTTTCCGAAGCTATTGCAAGGCCGTCTTCCGTTTTCCCGAAAATCATGGGCCTGAAGCCAAAAGGATCTCTAAAGGCATAAATTCTATCCTTTGTCATAAAGAGAGCAGAAAAAGCTCCCTTCACTTCCTCCATAATTTCTTCTACAGCGTCTTCTGTGCTTTTATTTTCTCTCTCTACTTTGTAAACAAGCATTCTTCCTATTAGCTCACCGTCATTATCAGAGTGAAAGAAAACTCCCTTCCCTTCGTATTTTTCCCGTAACATTTTGTAATTTACAACATCCCCATTGCTTGCAAATGCGTAAGCAGGCCCACTAAGGGTCTCTATAAGATGTGGCTGAGAATTTTCTATGGTGGGCTTCCCCCTTGTTGGATATCTCACATGGCCTATAGCAGCGAATCCATCAAGTTCATCAACCCTTTCCTCATAAAAAACTTCTTTTACATAGCCCAATTCCTTTATTAGTTTTATTTTTTTTCCATTGCTCACCGCTATCCCGCAGCTTTCCTGCCCCCTGTGTTGAAGCATAAAAAGACCCATGGCAGTGATCTTAGAAGCTTCCCCTTTTCCTATGTATCCGAAAATTCCACACATTATAACCTCTTAATCATTTCAATTATATTACCATTTTGGAATTTGTATTTAACACTATCCATTATATGAGTCGCAAGGAATATTCCTCTTCCCTCAGTGGAAAGAATATTCTTAGGGATTTTTTCCTCTGCTTTGAAATCAAATGGTTGACCTTCATCTTTCACTGTGAAATTGATGAATTCTCCATATTCTATAGAAATTTTCACCATCTTTTCGGGTCTTTCTTTATTCCCATGGATAACACTATTTGTTACTATCTCTCTGAGAGCAAGAAGGATCTTCCAGTGCTTTTCAGTGTCCAATCCCATTTTCTCTAAGAGAATCTCTATTGTGTCAAGGACTATATTCATGAGTTTTATCCGTGAAGAAAATGCAAAATTCATACTCCTCATTTTGAAATCCACCTTATTACTTCTGAGATTGTTGGTCTTTTACCAGTGTGCAACATCCCAACTCTGAATATCCTCGAGGAAGCCCAAACCGAGCCCATTGAGGTTAAAATAACAACAATCACTGAAAGAATTATCTCTACTATTGAAACCGATGAAATAGTCGCTCTCATCATCATAAAATAAGGGGCAGAATATGGGAAGTATGAAAAGAAAATTGTGACCCAGCTCTCAGGCACCTGCATAAGAATGAAGCTAAGGGCAAAGGGAAGGGTGATCACCATCATTATAGGACCCATAAGATGCTGGGCATCTTCCTCTGTATCAACCAATGAGCCCACTGTCAGGAAAATTGTTGAGTATAAAAAGAAGCCGGAAAAGAAAAATATTAGAAAAAGGACAAACTTAGAGAAGAAAGAGTTAATTGCTATATTGGGGAGCAAGGAAGAACCATAGAAATATCCTATCACTGCGAGGAAAAGCCAGATGGCGATCTGAATTATTCCCGCTATTCCAACACCGAGCAGTTTCCCCATAAAGAGCTGATATGGGGTTGCAGAAGAGTATAGGACCTCAACTATCCTTGACCTCTTGTCCTCTATAACCCTGCGGAGGAGTATCTGTCCATATCCGATGAGCCCCATGAAAAGGAGCATTGAAAATATCATATAAAGAACAAAAACTGACTGCATGGTTTCCTTGCTAATTTTGCCTTTCTCAAATTTAAGGGTTTTTAGCTTAACTTCTCTAAGAATTTCTTTCAGCTTATTGGGATCAATTCCCATGTTTTCCAGCTCAAACCTTTCTGTAATTTGGGTAAGCGTGGAGCGAATAAAGGTAATCAAAGCTATATCAGCAACATTCCTCATGTAGAGGGTAGCCTTTTTATTCTTAAGGAAATTTTTATCTATAACGATAACACAATCTATCTTCTTCGCATCAAGAAGAGCCTCACCTCCTTTAAGGCTTTTTAATGTCCTAAGGGAAATTTTGACCGCGTTTTTTTTAGAGGAAAAATGGGCTATCACTCTTCCAGTTCTATCTACAAATCCTATAACCCTCTTCTTCTGAGCTGCCTTTCCTAACATTACAGGGAACGCCGCATAAAATATTATGAGAAACGGTGTTAGTATTGTTGATATCAAAAACCATTTTTTCTTTACGACCCTCTTTAATTCGAATTCAGTTATTATAGGTATTTTCACCCTCTCCCCCTATAAGACTAAAGTATATTTGATTCAGAGTGGGCTCTGTTCTTTCTATCTTCAGGATTTTCACTTTGTCAACAACTATTTTTAGAATTTCGTTAATCTCTAAGGTAGTTTCCAGCTCTGCAAACCTTTCATATAGTCTTAAAGAACTGTGAGGAATTTCATTCAGTGCTTCACCCTTACCCTCAAATTCAATTTTTACTGTCCTTTTCCCGTAAGTTCTTTTGATGTCTGAAATTTTCCCATCCACAACCTTTTTACCATGAGATACAAGGGCGACATACTCGCACATCTTCTCGGCTTGTTCAAGAATATGGGTTGAAAACACAATGGTCTTTCCCCTGCCCTTTTTCTCGAGCACAGTTTTCCTTAGAAGTTCCGCATTTATTGGGTCGAGACCCGAGAATGGTTCATCAAGAAAGAGGATATCCGGGTCATGGATAAGGACAGAGATAAACTGGAGTTTCTGCTGCATTCCCTTTGATAGTTCTTCGACTCTTGAGTTTACTCTATCTTTAAGGCCGAACTTCTCAAGGAGCTCAGAGGCTTTCTCCACAGCTTTTCCTTTTCTTACACCCTTTAGCCTGGCAAGATAAACCAGAACATCTATGACTCTTTCCTTTTGATAAATTCCCCTTTCTTCTGGAAGGTATCCCACCCTGGATAAGAGATCAAGGGTTACCTTCTTGCCTTCAAAGAATACCTCTCCAGAATCGGGCTCTATTATATTAAGCATAATCCTCAGGGTGGTTGTCTTCCCTGCCCCATTGGGACCCAGAACTCCGTAAATTGTTCCCTCAGGTATGGAAAGGCTAAAATTATCCAATGCTCTCAAACCATCAAAAAATTTGGTTACTCTCTGGATCTCTATCATCCCACTCATGAGGAGTAATTTTACCAACTTTGAGCAGCTTGTTACAATTTTTCTTGGCTATTGAAAAAGCCTAAAGGAAAGGAAATTATACAATTGGCAATTCATATGTTAGAATTTCCTCTAATTTAAGGGGGTTAAAGCACTATGACCCATATTTTAAAACTCTTTGATAATGTGATGGTGGGATATAACGAATTTGTTGGCGGATATCTATTGCTGTTTTTATTAGTTCCAACCGGAATTTACTTTGCCTTCAAATTTAAGTTCCTTCATGTAACAAAACTTCCTCATTCAATAGATGTAATCAGTGGGAAGTATGACAGGCCTGAAGATGCAGGAGAGATAAACCATTTTCGTGCGCTCACCACTGCCCTATCTGCTACAATAGGAACCGGAAATATCGTTGGAGTGGCCCTCGCAATTTATTTTGGAGGGCCTGGTGCAATATTTTGGATGTGGGTAACAGGTTTCTTCGGAATGATTATTAAATTTGTTGAATGTTCCCTTTCCACAAAATTCAGGAAAGTTCACGAGGATGGCTCAATTTCTGGTGGTCCAATGTACTATATGGAATATGGTTTGAAAGAAAAATTCGGATCATTTTCAAAAGTGCTTGCTGTGTTTTTTGCTTCAGCCACAATATTATGTTCAATGGGGACTGGAAATATGGCCCAAACCAATTCAATGTCGGATGTTATGAAGTCAAACTATGCGGTTCCAACATGGATCACAGGGATCGTTGTTGCTTCTCTTGTTTTACTCGTAATTGTTGGGGGAATCAAAAGAATTGCAGAAGTTACATCAAAACTTGTTCCATTCATGGCTTTTTCCTATTTTGCCGCTGCAATCCTTATCATCCTGATTAATTATCAAAAGATACCATCTTCACTTTACATTATTTTTCATGATGCATTTACAGGGACTGCTGCAGTTGGCGGTTTTATTGGCTCAGGATTCCTTGTCACTGCTAGATATGGTATAGCAAGAGGATTATTTTCAAATGAAGCAGGACAAGGTTCAGCAGCTATAGCTCATTCTGCTGCAAAGACAAAATATCCCATAAGAGAAGGTCTTGTCGCATCAGTCGGACCACTTGTTGACACATTAATTATCTGTACAATGACAGCCCTTGTAATTGTTATAACAGGAGCTTGGACTTCTGGCATTAAGGGGGTTGGAATGACTGTAAATGGTTTTACTGCTGGACTTTCCCGTATTGGACTGGGATTTGCTGGAAAACATATTGTAGCCGGAGGATTACTTCTTTTTGCTTTCTCCACCACTATTAGCTGGTCATATTATGGAACACAGGCTGCCGAATATCTCTTTGGGAAAAAATCAATTAAACCATATAGATATGTTTATGGGGTATTTGTCTTTCTTGGCGCAATTTGGGGTATAGATATTGTCTGGCATTTTGTTGATATGGTAATTACATTTATGACAATTCCCAATTTAATTGCGATCCTATTTCTATCTCCTATTGTTCTTAAGGAATCTAAGAAATATTTTTCATTAATGAAGAAAGAATAAGGAGCTCTTACAGAATTTAGTTCCTGATTTTTTAAGTGCACTTGAAAGGACAGTCCCCAAAGATTGAGTATTACTGCAGTTGACTGCCGAAGTTGTTTTTCATAAAATTTAGTTTAATGGAAAGCTCAAGAACTAAAAGACTATTTATACTCATTATTATCCTGGCTGCTGGGATAAGGCTTGCAGGCAGTTTCTCATTTGAGAAGGAACTTCCTGCCGAGGGAAACATTCTGGGAAATTCTTCCTATATGTGGTCAAGAGGAACCATTGAGCAGGAAGAATATGCCTACCCTTCCCTTTATTATTATGCTTCATTTTTTACACAGAAGGTTTTTTTCTATACTCTCTATGGTCTCGGAGTTTATCCCTCAGTACCGAATTTCCTCGGTTCAAAGATGTTTTGGCGCAATGTTTATATAACCGGAAGGCTAATATCAGTAATTTTCACAATAATACTCTTTTTCCTACTTTTTAGATTAGCCCTTGAAAACTTCAATGAGACAACAGCTCTTATTGCGACTCTCTTCTTGGCATTTTCCTATATAGATGTTATAAATTCAAGGCTTGCAAAGCCAGATAGCCTCACGAATCTCATAATTTTTCTCTCTATTTTCTTTAGCTTGAAATTCTATATGAAAGGGAAATATAAATTCCTTTATCTTGCTTCATTGTTTGTTGGATTATCAATTTCAGCGAAATATTTTTTCATAGCTTGTTTCCCTTTGATCTTTGCAGTGCTTTTAAGGAAAGCCCCTCTTAAGAAAAGAGTAAAAGAACTTTTCATTGGGGGTGGTATTTCAATCCTTGCCTTCGTTCTTTCTTGCCCCTATTGCATAATTGATTACAAAATAGTTATAAAAACATTTACAGGAGCACAGAACTTTGCAAAGGGCTATACGATTCCTGTGAGGAATACTTATATTCTTGTGGCGAAGGACCTTTTTCATTACTCGGGCTATGGAATATTCCTATTACTTCTTATAGGGATTTTTTTCGCCCTGAAAAAGGATTGGAAAATTCACCTGATCATTCTTTCCTTCTCCGCAGTTTATCTCTTCATGCTCTCTATTTCAAAAGTGTACGGCCCAAGATACCTCCTCTATCTTTTCCCCTATATTTCCCTTTATGCTTCCTATGCTCTGGTTAAACTTGTAAAAAGAAGGGGATTTGCCCTTGCTTTAGCTATTCTTTTCGTCTTGCCTGGAGCTATACCTTCTTTAAAAGCCGCTTCTTGGCTTGCTCAGGGAAAGACTAATATGGAAATCATGAATGATTTTATAAGGAACAGCATCCCTGCCTCAGGAATGATAACATCTTATCACGCTTATAAACTTTACGGAGCCCATTATCTGTTCTTTGATAAATTCGCCAAAAGGAAAAAATTCCCAAGGTTCTTTATATTCGGTAACTATGAAAAATACTTTTGTGAACCTGAAAGCACATTTATAGGTTTCTGTAGCACATTCAAAAAAAGGCTTAAGCACTATTATATTATCCTCAACCTTAAGGATATTGGGATTCATGGAGGATATGCCTTCGATTACCCCATTACTCTTCTTAAACGAAGGCCTTGCCATGTCAAAATGAGAAAACCTAAGATTGTTTATCCTGCGCTTGTTAAGCTTCAGGGAGCGGGTAAATTTCTTTTCCCTGGAAATTATTATGTAAAGGATTTCGGGATTGCATTCCTAAAAAATTACAGAAGTTTTGAAAGAATGATTTTTTCCAGTGAGAAAGATTATGCTTGTGTGTTAGTTGAGGCATTAACTAAGGGCAGTTACAACGTAAAAATTCTAAGTAAGAACTTTAAAGGAAGAACAGGAAAAATATTTGCAGAATGCGAAAGGGCAGACGAGGGAATAGGAAAAATAGATGTAAAATCTGAGGGAGCTTTTCTTAATGTATATGTAACCTCCTCTCCTTTGAATCTCGCCCAGATACTTATAGAGAAATCCCCGAAAATGGCTGAAAAGTTTCTGCTGAAGCTCAAAAAGAATAGAAAATTTTATTTTGAGGCAACAAGACTTCTAATGGAACTTTATAAAAATACCGGCAGGGAAAAAATGGCGAGGGAAAGTTATTTAAGTATAAAGAATATATCCGAGAAGTTTTTAATAAAGCTTTCCTCAGATTTCTCCAAAGAGTACTTTAAAGATGGTTTCGATAAAAAATATATTGAACTTTCCCAGAGAGTTTACCCAGAATTTAAAAGAAGAAAAAGGAAAAGCAAACCTTTTTATATCTTCCCCGGAGTTTATGAGTTCAATAAGGAACCCCACGGTTATATTCTGACCGATGGAGAGAAAATAATCCCTAAAAACAGAATTTTTAGAATAGACAAGCCTGGGTGGGCAGAATTCATTTTGGCCGAGGATATATTGCCAATGAATTTATTTTTCTACTTCGATCCCGAAAAAACACTAAAAGTGGAGTTGAAAAAACTTGAAGAATTCACAGATACTGGGAAATAAACTTTCTGTGGTGATTCCTGTCTACAATGAGGAGGAAAATATAGGAAACACTGTAAATTCAATAGCTTCTGAGCTTTCAAAAAATGGTACAGACTGGGAGATGATTTTAGTTGACGATGCTTCCAACGATAATACTCCAGAAATCCTCCAGAGGTTGAAGGATAAATTCTCAGAGGTAAGGGTTTTTAGGAATGAGAGAAACAGGAAGTTAGGATACACTCTAAGGAGAGGATTCAGGGAGGCAAAGGGAGATGTAATTTTTTATACAGATTGTGATCTCCCCTGTCTTCCAGAAAAAATTTCTTATGCCCTTAGAATAATTGAGGTCTACAATGCTGATGTGGTTTCGGCCTATAGGTTTGATAGGAGTTCAGAGGGTTTCTTAAGGTTCGTTTATTCAAAAACCTACAATTTGATTATAAGAATTCTCTTTGGTCTGGAAGTTAGAGATGTAAACTTTGCCTGTAAATTTATAAAGAGAAAAGTCCTGGATACCATTAAACTTATCTCAGATGGCTCCTTCATAGATGCAGAAATATTGATAAAGGCAAAAAGAAATGGCTTTACGATACTTCAATTTGGAACAGATTATTTTCCAAGGCTGAGGGGAAAATCAACCCTCGCAAATTTCTCAATAATCTTTAAAATATTTAAAGAAATGTTCAAATGCAGAGTAAAGTTATGGAGGGGAAAGTGATAGTTGACATTCACATACATATAGGCGCCCCTGAAAATCCTGAGGGTTTAGCCTATTGGTCAGGAAAATTTGAACGAACAGCTGCCTTTTTTGCAATGAAGGCAATGACAGGAAACCTTTTTAAGCCTTCAACAGAGGATAGGATAAGAAAGTATCTTATTGATGTAATAAGCGGTTCCGAGAAGGTGGAAAAAGCTGTTCTTCTCGCTCTTGATGAGGTATATGACGAAGATGGAAGGGCAAGGAAGGAGCTCACAAACTTTTATGTATCCAATGATTATATAAAGGAAATTGCTGAGGAAAATAATAAAGTTCTGAAGGGTTATTCCCTCCATCCCTATAGGAAGGATTTCAAGGAAGAGATAGATAGGGTAAAGCAAGAGGCTGTGCTTTTAAAATTGATTCCCTCGGCCCAAATGTTCAATCCTTCATCAAAGAGGGCTAAGGCCTTCTGGAAGAAAGCCGCAGAAGCTGAGATCCCTGTTCTTGCCCATACAGGCCCTGAATACGCAATACCAACCAGCGATGAGAGCTACAATAAATACAATGACCCAATTTTTCTTAAGCCTGCCCTTGACCTTGGGGTTACTCTTATAGCAGCTCATTGTGCTACCCCTTATTTCTGGATAT
>WFSJ01000031.1 GCA_015486055.1 Acidobacteriota bacterium | reverse complement strand
TGAATTTTTCAAGTCTACCCACGAGGCCGATCTCGCAGTTCTTTCCTGATAGGCTTTCTGCCCTTGCCCTCACATAGCTTGTCATAATTGATAGGAAAAAATCAGTGAAGGAAAGCCACAATGGAATAAGTCCTGAAAACCCCAGGGCAAGGAATACAAAGAACTCCGAGGTTCTATCGCTGACATGGTCTATAAGGGTTCCCTTCGGGCTTGACCTTCCCTGGGCCCTTGCCACTGCCCCGTCAAAACTATCCAGGAAAAGTGATATTATCAGCAGCCATCCTGAAATAAAATATCTTCCTTTCCAAATGAGAAAGGAGACCCCTATATTGTAAAAAAGGGTGAAAACTGTAATAGTATTGGGATGTATTCCTGTAGAGGCAACCCCGCCCATCATTTTTTTACTGAATTTATTATAAGAACTTCTCCATCTCGCAAGCATCATCTATCTCCTTAAACCTTTCCGTTACATTATTGAAATTTATCTTAACCCTGGATGGGAGGTCTTCTACCATGAAGGAAGCTGCGGCAGAGGCAAAGATCCCTGAGCACAGGATATTGCCGGTCTTAAGATAATAATAAATGAAGGCGCCTGCATAACTGTCACCTGCACCTGTAGGGTCAATTTCCTCAGTGGGATAAGCCGATATTCTGAAATAATTTTTCCCATCAAGAAGAGCTGAACCATTTGCTCCCAAAGTTATTATTGGATTTTTAACTCCGTTGCTCTTTAGTTTTTCAAGACTTTCCTTCTCCTTTCCAAGCGGGTAAATTCCTGTTATTATCTCTGCTTCGAACTCATTTGGTTTGAGAAAGTCAATGTATTTGAAATAGGAATAAAATTGTGGGTTTGGCGCTCTCCACACCCTTTCCTCATCTGTATACCTTATAAATCCCTGGGGGTCAACGAATATCATGGCATCTGTGGAATTTCTTATTTTCTTGATGAGTTCAACACTTATTTCCTGGAGAACAGGACCAAAAAAGATTACCTTTGCCTCAAGAAATTTCTTAGGAATGTCCTTTATTGGATCTGCCACTCCTATTACCCTCAGTTTCCTATCCCCATTTGGAAAGTAAAAAAGGTCGAACCCACCTGTTTCCCTTGAAGGGAGAAGATAAGTTTCAATCTTCTGTTTTTCCATTTCCTTTTCAAAATGAGACTTATAGTCTCTTCCAATGGAGCCGATCAAAAGTACATTTGCACCAAGAGAAGCTGCAAAAACTGCTGCATTGGTGGAACATCCTGAAACTTCTCTCTCTTTAGTGTTCAGTTTGGGAGTTCTTATCATGTCGTATACTGGATTTCCAATCGCCACTATGTCATACATAGAAAAAATTATAAATTAACTGTCAATTCCAATAAAATGACATGCAATATCTTCATCTAATATGAAATTTTATTTCCTTTTTTCTATGCTGTATTCTATATTGTCTTCACAAAACTTTAATATCTTGTGGAAGCTCAATTATTATGATAAAATTCTAAACGATTTAAGGAGGAAATGATGAAGCTTCTTGTCATTGGTTCTGGAGGAAGAGAACACGCGCTTGTTTGGAAGCTCAGCCAATCTTCCAGAGTTGAAAAGATATATGTTGCTCCTGGAAACGGTGGGATGGAGGGAGTAGAAAGGGTTGATATAAAAACCCATGAGATAGTCGCATTGGCCGACTTCGCCGAAGCAAACGGAATAGGACTTACAGTTGTGGGGCCAGAACTTCCACTTTCCCTCGGCATCGTGGACGAGTTCAAAAGGAGGGGACTTAAAGTCTTCGGTCCGGAAAAGCTGGGAGCAGAACTTGAAGTCAGCAAAGTTTTTGCCAAGGAATTTATGAGGAGGCACAATATTCCGACGGCTGATTTTAGTGTCGTAACCGACTATGTTTCAGGAGAAGAAATAATTAAAAGCGGTAAATATGGTAATCCTGTTGTAGTTAAGGCAGATGGGCTTGCAAGAGGAAAGGGAAGCTTTGTCTGCAAGAGCGACAAAGAAGCCCTTATTGCCCTTGATTATCTTATGAATAAGAGAATATTTGGGAACGCAGGGGATAGTGTTGTAATAGAGAGGTTTTTGCCAGGGAGGGAAATTTCCTTTACGGTTGTTACTGATGGAAGCTGGATAGTACCTATCGTAACCTCCCTTGACCATAAGAAGGCTTATGATGGGGATGTGGGACCCAATACCGGAGGGATGGGGGCAATATCCCCCTGTCCCTATGTTGACGCTTCTCTATATAAAAAGATAATGAATGAGATAATAAGGCCTGCTGTTGATGGGATGATGGAGGAAGGAAGAAAATTTACAGGGGTTCTTTATGCGGGTTTAATGCTCGTAGAAGATGGGCCCAAAGTCCTTGAATTTAATGTAAGGTTCGGAGATCCTGAAACAGAAGCAATATTATTAAGGCTTAAAAGCGACTTACTCGATTTGCTTGAAGCAGGGGCGAATGGTGATATTTCAGGAGTTAAACTTGATTGGAACACAAAGCCATCAGTTGATGTGGTGCTTGCTTCCGAAGGTTACCCAGGGAAATACAAAAAAGGGAAGGAGATTGCAGGACTGGATAATCTTACTGAGGACATCATAGTATTTCATGCAGGCACTGAATTCAGGGATGGGAAATTCTATACATCAGGGGGAAGAGTTCTTAATCTTGCCTCAGTAGGGGAAGACTTAACTCAGGCAAGGAATAAAGTATATAGAGCAATAGAAAAGATAAAATTTGATGGGATGTATTACAGGAAAGATATAGGAATGGGAAAATGAGGGTAACATATATACTTGGGAGCAAGTCCGATTATCCCATAATTGAAGAAGGAGTAAAGCTTCTCCACTCCTTTGGAGTTGAGGCGAGAATATTCATATCGTCAGCTCATAGAACTCCTGAGAGAACAATGAAGATAATAAAGGAGGAGGAAAAGATTACCGATGTCTTTATCACTGTAGCAGGTGGGGCTGCACATCTTCCTGGTTTTGTGGCTGCATTTACAATAAAACCCGTAATAGGTCTTCCTGTCTCTGCTGAACCCTTCAAGGGAATGGACTCTCTCTTTTCAATGGTTCAGATGCCAAAGGGAATTCCTGTTGGTGTGGTTTCAGCAGGGAAATGGGGAGGGATTAATTCTGCGGTATTTGCTGCTGAAATCCTGAGCATAAAGTATCCTGGGGTAGAAGAAAAGCTCATTAAATATAGAGATGAGATGAGGAAGAAGGTAGAAGAGGAAGTTGTGGAGTAAATTTTCCATAGTGAACCAAGGCTGTCGGCTCAATGCTGCCGAGTCCCAGATTTTAATTGAGAAACTCCAGAGGAAAGGATTTAAGCTTTCTGATATAAATGATTCCTCTTTAGTGATAATTAACACCTGTGCTGTTACCCATAGGGCAGAGTCCGATTTCAGGAAAATTGTAAGGAGAATTAGAAGAGAAAACCCAGAAGCAAAAATAATAGCTGCTGGATGCCTTGTTGATTTAAATCCTGAAGAGGCTTCTCTTGCGGATATTTATCTGAAGAACAGCGAGAAAATGAATATCCCTGAGATGTTTTCAGGTTCAAATGGAGAACAGAATAAAAGATGGAGGGCAAGGGGATTTCTCAAGGTACAGGAAGGATGTGATTTGGCATGCACTTATTGCATAATCCCAAAGCTCAGGGGAAAGTCAAGAAGCGTTTCCCTTATGAGCATAGGCCAAAGAATGGAAGAATTCCTTAACCTCGGTTATGAAGAGGTCATCGTGACTGGAATTCACCTTGAATCTTATGGCCTTGACCTTGGAATGAAGGACGGATTTAAAAAGCTCCTTTTTTATCTTGAGAAGTTTCATCCCCAAGTGAGGTTCAGAATTTCATCTCTCGATCCCAGATTTCTCAGCAAGGAACTCCTTGATTATATACTCAAATCTAAACATATAATGCCCAGTTTCCACCTCTCATTTCAGCACTATTCAAATAAAGTTCTTGGAAGGATGGGAAGGGGAAACAATAAGGTATTTAAGGAAATAATGGAGGAAATAAGATCTCGAAAGGAAATAGCAGGGATAGGGGCGGATTTCCTCGTTGGGTTCCCAGGAGAGGAAGATGAAGACTTTAAAATTCTTCTGGACTTCGTAAAATCCTCTCCCTTTACTTATCTTCATGTTTTTTCCTTTTCCCCTCGGCCAGGGACAAAAGCAGTGAATATGAGGCCGAAGGTGCCAGAGAGGGTATCCAAGGAAAGGTCTGCAATTCTCAGGGAAATTGCGAAGGGAAAGAAGAAACTCTTCTTGGAAACTCTTGTTGGAAAAGAAATAGAAGGAACTGTTATAAGAGAGGGCGAAGCTCTTCTTGAGAATTATATAAAGCTGAAGTACAAAAATAACAATCTTAAGACAAGCAAAAGATATACCTTCCAGATCACTGCTTTTTATGAGGGAATCTTATATGGGAAACCCATAAACTTTTCTTGACATAATACCATTTTTTGATATTATTATACCCCATGATAAAGCTTGATGGGTCTTTAATAGCGATATTCATTATTTTCTGGATTACTTTTCTACTTCTTAAAAAGCTCTATTTTGACCCTTACAGGAAAGCAATAGAAGAAAGGGAGAATTATCTCAAAGTTAGGGAAGAAAGAAAGCAAAAGGCTCTTTTGCTTTATGAAGATAGAACGAAGAAAATAGACAAAGCTCTTGAGGAAGTGAGGCTCAGCATTCTTAATGAGGTGAATTCTTTAAGAGCGAAGGCAATAGAGGATAAGAACAGGAGGATTGAAGAAAAAAAGAAGGTACTCGTAGAGGAAAGGGAAAGATATAAGAAGAGATTGGAGAAGCAGCTCCAAGAATCCAAAGAAAAAATTAAGGAAATATCCCAATGGCTGGCAAAAGAAATAGAGAAAAGGCTTATTTAGCATTCATAATATTGTTTCTCTTACCTGAGGTTCTTCGTGCATCTGAACTGAGCGATTTTCTCTGGAGAAGTGTGAATTTTATTGTTCTTGCTGGAATCCTATTTTATTATCTTGCAAAACCTTTCAGAGAAGCTATCTTAAATTACGCTTCCTCGCAGAAAAAGAAGGTGGAGAATAGTGATAGAGAAGCCAAAGAAGCTGAGGAGAAATGGAAGGAGACAGAAAAAAGATGGAAGGAATTAGATACGGAAGTGAGCAGAATAAAAGCTGAAGCAATGGAGAGTGCAACCAGGGAAAGGGAAAGAATAATAAAAGAAGCTGAATTGGAGGCGGAGAAAATAAAGAAGGCCGCAGAGATGGAAATTGAAGCTATATATGAGAGAGGAACGAGGGAAATAAGGAGATTTGCAGCAGAGCTTGCAATATCCGAAGCTGAGGAGAGAATTAAGAAGAGAATGACTTCCGATATTCATAAGGAATTGATAAACAGATATATAAGGGAGCTTGAAAATTGAAGGGGACATTGATAGCAAGAAGGTATGGGGTGGGACTCACCGTGTCTGTCCTTGATAGGGAATATGAGAGAATAAATAGGGAGTTAGAAAGCTTTTACAGAGCTTTTCAGGAAACTAAACTCGGAGAAATTCTTGTATCATATTTTATCCCAATGAAGAGGAAGAAGGAAATGATAGAAGAGTTAGTCTCAAGATACGATTTTCACAAGAAAACAAGGAACTTTCTCATTTTATTGCTTGAAAGAAACAGAATGGAAATTTTTCCCTTGGTTATGGATTCCTTTCATCAATTCTGGGACCAGAAACATAATATTCATACCTTTGAAATGATCACAGCAATCAAGATTAACAATACTACCGTTGAAAGGGTCAGGAAAGCTTTAGAAGGGAAATTTAAGGGGGAAATCAGAATCACTCCAAAAGCTGACCCTTCAATAATAGGCGGTGTTGTTCTTAAAAAGGGATATATAATTTACGACGGCTCAATAAGAAGACAGCTTGAGCTTATAAAAAGAAAAATAGTAGAGGGGGAATAGAATGGAAATAAAGATTGAAGAGCTCAGCAAGTTAATCCAGCAGAGGATCTCGGAATTTAAACCAGAAATTGATGTCGAAGAAGAGGGAATTGTTGTTCAGGCAGGGGATGGGATAGCAAGGATGTATGGACTTGAAAATGTGATGTATGGGGAGCTTCTTGAGTTTCCTCACAATGTTGCAGGGCTTGCCCTTCAGCTTGAAGAGGATAATGTCGGGGCGATTCTTTTTGGAGAATACGAAAAGATTATGGAAGGAGACAAAGCAAGGAGAACAAAGAAGATTTTTCAGGTTCCGGTTGGAGAAGCTCTTGTGGGAAGGGTTGTAAATCCGTTGGGTATGCCCTTAGATGATAGAGGACCGGTAAAAACTGATAAGTTTATGCCAGTGGAAAGACTGGCACCAGGGATTGTTGATAGGCTTCCTGTTAAAGAACCTTTGCAGACAGGTCTCAAGGCAATAGATGCAATGATTCCTATAGGCAGGGGACAGAGAGAACTTATAATTGGTGATAGGCAGACAGGTAAGACAGCCATTGCAGTTGATGCAATAATAAATCAAAAGGGAGAAGATGTAATTTGTATATATGTTGCCATAGGGCAGAAAGCGTCCACTGTTGCTCAGGTTATAAAGAAATTTCAGGATTATGGGGCAATGGATTATACAATAGTTGTTGCTGCTACGGCCTCTGAGCCAGCAGCTCTCCAGTATCTTGCTCCCTACGCTGGGTGTACTATGGGTGAATATTTCAGGGATGGTGGGAGACATACCCTTGTAATTTACGATGATCTTTCTAAGCACGCTGCGGCTTATAGGGAAATTTCCTTGCTTCTTCGCCGTCCTCCTGGAAGAGAAGCTTATCCAGGAGATATATTCTACCTTCATTCAAGACTTTTGGAGAGGGCTGCAAAGCTCAATGATGAGAAAGGTGGTGGCTCGCTCACAGCCCTTCCAATTATAGAGACTCAAGCAGGAGATGTTTCTGCGTATATTCCAACCAATGTAATTTCAATTACCGATGGACAGATATACCTTCAAACTGATCTATTTAACAGGGGAATTAGGCCTGCAATTAATGTGGGTATCTCAGTTTCCAGGGTAGGAGGAAATGCTCAGATAAAAGGGATGAAAAAGGTTGCAGGAAAACTCCGTCTTGAGCTTGCCCAGTACAGGGAACTTGAGGCTTTTGCGCAGTTCGGTTCAGAACTTGATCCCACAACCCAGGCTCAGCTTGAGAGGGGAGCAAGACTTACAGAGCTTCTAAACCAGCCTCAATATTCTCCAGTTCAAGTTGGCAAGCAGATAGTCTCCATATATGCGGGAACAAGAGGGTTTCTTGATTCTCTTCCAGTGAATCTTGTAAAGGATTTTGAGAAGGAACTTACAGAGTATATAGAAAGACTCCATCCAGATATTTATAAGGAGTTAAAGGAGAAAAAGGACATAAGTGAAGACCTTGACAAGAGAATTTCAGAAGCAATAGATGAATTTCTGAAGCTTTTTAAAAAGAAGAGAGGACTGAATGAGGAACCTTCAGGAGTATAGAAGAAGAATAACCTCGGTAAAAGACCTTATTCAGGTAACCAAGGCCATGAAGACTGTCTCGGCAGCCAGGCTGAGACGAACGCAGAATAAGGTTATAAATTTCAAGCCCTATGCCGCAAAAATAAGAGATATGCTTGCTCACCTTGCCTCAACGATACCAGAAGCTCATCCTCTCCTTTCTCCCACCCCTGAGGAAAAACCGCTGCTCCTTGTAATTTCATCGGATAAAGGCCTTTGTGGTTCATTTAACTATAATATAGTAAAGGAAAGCGAAAAATACATTAAAGAAAGGGAAGGCCTCAGACTAATGGTTGTCGGAAGAAAAGGAGAAGAGGGACTGAAGAGGATTCATCCCATAGAGAAAACCTTCAAGAATATATTTTTTAAGCTGAATTTTTCCCATGCAATGGAGATCACGAAGATTTTGATAGATGGATTTAAAAAGGAAGATTGGGATTCTGTCTTCATTATATATACCCAGTTCTTCTCAGCAGCAAGACATTATCCAACAATAGAAAGATTCATCCCAATAGGTGGGGTTAAAGAGGGGGAATACGAGGAATGTATTTACGAGCCAAGCGAAAAGGAAGTCGTTGATGATCTTATAAAACATTACATAGAGCTTGAGGTATGGAGAATTCTCCTTGAAAGCTCTACTGCAGAGCATGCTGCAAGGATGATAGCCATGGATCAGGCAACTAGGAATGCCCAGGATATGGTGAAGGATTTAACTCTTGAGATGAACAAGCTCCGTCAAGAAAAGATCACAAAAGAACTTCTTGACATAGTAACAGCCATAGAGGCTATGAAAAAGACCCAAACATAGGAGGGAGAATGGAGTATAGAAACATAGGAAGAGTTGCTCAGGTTATGGGGCCTGTTGTTGATATTGAATTTCCTGACGGGAGAGTTCCCGAAATACACGATGCAATAAAAATTACATCAGAGGATTTTGATGTTCCAGAACCAATAAACATAATCACGGAGGTGGAATTAATACTCGGGGAAAAGATGGTTAGGACAGTTTCCATGCATCCTACAGAGGGGCTTGTAAGGGGAATGAAAGCTTATGATCTCGGCGGACCGATAAAAATTCCCGTTGGAAAGAAAGTCCTTGGGAGAATGCTTAATGTCGTTGGAGAACCTATAGACCATCTCGGGCCGATTGAAGGTGATGATTATTATCCCATTCACAGGCCTGCCCCTCCTCTTGACGAACAGTCCACGGAGATGGAAATGTTTGAGACAGGTATCAAGGTAGTTGATCTTCTTGAGCCATACCTTAAAGGAGGAAAAACAGGGCTGTTTGGAGGAGCTGGAGTTGGAAAGACGGTCATAATAATGGAGCTAATTCACAATGTAGCCCTCAAGCATGGAGGTGTCTCTGCCTTCGGCGGTGTAGGAGAAAGGACAAGGGAGGGAAACGACCTCTGGCTTGAGATGAAACACTCAGGGGTTCTTGATAAGGCAGTTCTTGTCTATGGGCAGATGACAGAGCCTCCAGGAGCAAGGTTGAGGGTAGGGCTTTCAGCAGTTACCCAGGTTGAATACTTTAGAGATGTGGAAGGAGCCGATGTGCTTCTTTTTATAGATAATATATTCAGATTTACCCAGGCAGGCTCAGAGGTTTCAGCTCTTCTCGGGAGGATACCTTCTGCTGTGGGTTATCAGCCGAACCTCGCAACTGAAATGGGGGAGCTTCAAGAAAGGATAACATCAACAAAGAAGGGCTCAATAACATCGGTTCAGGCAATATATGTTCCTGCAGATGACTTTACAGACCCGGCCCCTGCGACTGCCTTTGCCCACTTGGATGCTACAACAAACCTTTCCCGCAGCCTCTCAGAAATGGGGATTTATCCTGCTGTTGATCCTCTGACATCCTATTCAAGGATTCTTGACCCAAGGATAGTCGGACAGGAGCATTACAATGTGGCAATGGAAGTTAAGAGAATACTTCAAAGGTATAAAGATCTTCAGGATATAATAGCAATTCTCGGGATGGAAGAGTTGTCAGAGGAAGATAAATTGACAGTTGAGAGGGCGAGGAAGATTCAGAGATTTCTTTCTCAACCTTTCTTTGTGGCAAGTGAATTTACAGGAAGGGAAGGGAGATATGTCCCGGTAGCAGAGACGATAAAAGGATTCAAAGAAATAATAGAGGGCAAGCACGATGAAATTCCGGAGCAGGCATTCTATATGATGGGAACCATTGAAGAAGTCATTGAGAACTGGGAGAAAATGAAAAAAGGAGGTAAAACCTCTTGAAGGTTGAACTCTTGACCCCAGAGAGGAAACTGTTTCTTGAAAAAAAGGTGGACTATATAGAATTTCCGTCAAAATCAGGGTATCTTGGTATACTTCCCGAGCACTTACCTATGATAGGCATACTTGATATTGGGATATTGAAGCTAATTAAGAATTCAAAAAAGGAGAAATATGCCCTTGAGGGGGGATTCTTCCAATGGAAGGATGAGAAACTTACCCTTCTTTCAAAATTAGCATGGAGGCCTGAGGAACTAAAGAGGAAAGAGCTGGAAAAGGAGAGGAAAGAAGCATTTGAGATTTTGAAAAGCTCATCTTCTCCTGAGGAAGTGGAAGAAGCAGCGAAGAAATACTCAAGAGCCTCTGTCTTTCTAACAATAGCTGAAGGTTGAACTTAAATATCCTCCTCGTAGGTTAGTTTTACCCAGTAGAAGACCTCTTCTCCTGCATAGGAAGGATTAAGGTCAATTAGGGCATTTTGCCCTTCATAGCCAAGCAACTTTGCAGGCCATGTCCCTGCAGGGGTTTCTATATAAAAGTTCTCGCCAGCCTTAACATCCTGGGGTATTTCCTCCTTTTCCACCTTTTTTACCTTTTTTCTATCAAAGGGAACCTTAATCCAGAAACTGGCCTCTTGTCCTGTGTTTAGGACCTTGAGTTTTTTCTCAAGTTCTTCCCATATTTCCCCTGTTCCTAACTTCACCCTCATCGGCCCTTCAAATTTTGATGCCCCTAAAATTCTTCCTTCCTTATCCTTTATCTCATATTCAAAGACCAAAATTTTCATTCTTTAATTTTACCAGATTGAAGGTTCTGGAAAAACACTAAAGAATGAGGAATTATCCTTCACTTTTTTGGATTCAGTTCTTTTCTAACCGAGTATGAACTTAAAAAAGGGAAAGTTATTGAGAGAAATAGCCTGTATTATATAAATTTGACATGTCAGCAAGGGAAAAATTCCTTCGAACTTTGTTAAGGAGTTCTAATTGACTTTAAGAAAAATTCTCTTTACAATAATTACTCGGATTTATTCTTTGTAAAGGAGTTATAGCATGGAGAAATGGATTAAGTTCGTTTTTATCTTTGCTTTCTCCTTTTTCCTTTTTTCAAGTGAGGTTCCCAGCCTGAAGATTCCGAGGCTTGATGGCAAGATAAAAATTGACGGCGAGTTGAACGAGCCTGTATGGTCAAAGGCAGCGGTTATAAAAAACCTCAGACAAAGAGAACCGAAGGAAAACTCGGCCCCGAGCGAAAAAACAGAGGTTTACATTTTCTACAACTCAAACTATCTCTACATCGGAGTGAAATGCTTTGACCGCAAACCCAATAAGATCACTGCCTACAATATGGTAAGGGATTTTGAGCTGCGCCAGGATGATCATATCCAGGTCATAATAGACCCGTTCAATGATAGAAGAAATGCCTTCAGCTTTGCTGTTAATCCCAACGGAGCAAAGCACGACGGTCTTGTTGTCAATAATTCACAGAGGGAATCTCGCTCCTGGGACGGGATATGGTATGCTGAGGCAAGCAGGGATTCTAAGGGTTGGTATGTTGAAATGGCCATTCCATTTAAGACCCTTTCCTTTAAGCCTGGCGAGACAAAATGGGGGTTTAATATAAAAAGGTATATAAAGCGGAAAATGGAAGAGGACAGATGGGCTTCTCCGTTTCTTCAGGTTTATTTCACTAAAGTGGCTGAAGCAGGGTACATTACAGGCATAAATGGAGTGAAGCAAGGCAGGGGATTGGACATAAGGCCATATGGTCTTTTGGGTGAGGAAAGAGAGGAAGGGGAAACCACGGATAAATTCATCTACAACGGAGGTATTGACCTTTTCTACAACATTACTCCTGCCCTTAAAACATCGCTTACCTATAATACGGATTTTGCAGAGACAGAGGTGGACGAAAGAAGAATAAACCTTACGAGATTTCCACTATTTTATCCAGAGAAAAGGCAATTTTTCCTGGAAGGGAGCGGAATATTCAGCTTCTCAGGAGCCAGTCCGCGTTCTTTTCTGCCCTTTTATTCGAGAAGAATAGGACTGGTTAAAGGTGAACAAATCCCAATCCTTGGGGGAGGGAAAATCACCGGAAGGGCAGGCCCATATAATATAGGTGTTCTCGATATTGCCACAAAGGATTGGGACGAACTTCCTGGGAAAAACTTCTTTGTTGCAAGAATCTCCAGAGATATCTGGGATGAATCCCTCATAGGACTCATTTATACCTATGGAAATCCTTCTTCGAGTTACAAAGATTCTCTTTTCGGGATTGATTTTAAATATGGAACCTCAAAGTTTTTGAAAAACAAGAATTTTGCTGCAATTGGCTATTATCTCAGGAGCTTTTCTGAGGATGTGGGCGATGATTCTCTTTACGGTTTTGCCATAGATTATCCTAACGACACCGTTAATGTCAACTTTAACTTTTCTTCCACAGGGGACAGTTTTAATCCTGCGCTTGGGTTTGTGGAGAGAACAGGAATAAGGAATTACAGAACCTATCTATCCTACAATCCGAGACCTAAATTCAAGCTTATCAGGCAATTTTTCTTTGAATTCTCCGGTTCGTATACTACAGACCTCAACGGAAACCTTGTTGAATGGAGACTTTTCCTTGCGCCTTTCAATGTTAGAACAGAGTCAGGAGAGCACATTGAGTTCAACTATATGCCCTACTATGACTACCTTGATTATCCATTTGAGGTGTATGAGGGCATAGTTATTCCACCTGGCAAATACACAATGGACAGGTTCAGATTTGAACTAAACACATCAAAAAAACGGCCGATTGTATTCGACCTGTCCATGAGATTCGGGGAATATTATACAGGCCATTCTTTGACGCTGGCAACAGGGCTGCAGATAAAACCCGGGAACCATTTATTTATTGAGCTTTCAAGACAAGGAAACTATGTGAAACTGAAAGAGGGAAGCTTTAATGCCCAGGTTATTCAGATGAAATTTGATTTTTACTTTTCCCCTAAACTTATGTTTCAGAATTACATCCAGTATGACAATGTAACCAGAAGCTGGGGAATAAACTCAAGGCTGCGATGGATAATAAAGGAGGGTAATAACCTTTTCATAGTTTTCAATCAGGGCTGGGGTGATATTCTGGACCGCTGGTCTGTCCTCTACAGAAAAGCCCAGATAAAGCTTCAATACACATTAAGGTTCTAAGGCTTCCTCACTGAGTGCTGACTGTGGAATTTAGTGGCAGATCTGGCCTTTGCTATCAATAAGTAAACCAGCACTTCTTAGTATAAATCTCTATTTATAAATATGGGCTCTCCTCGCCACCCCACATCAGGCATTAATTTTAGCTGTATTTTCTCGTGTCAATGAGGAATGAGTATCCGTTGTCAAGCAATAGAAATACATTAATTCTTATTGTTTAGGCCAAACATGCTCATGGCAATGACTGAGCGGGTAAGGAAATTCAAATACAATTTTTGTAGGAACCCCAGCTATTTTTCCCTCATAAACTAATTTCCTCTCGTATTCTTTGAATTGATATAGATCAAAAGGCCAATTTCCTAAGAGAAAATGCATCGAATAAGAATTGGTATTATACATAGCTCCTTTTATATCGCATTTAAGAATCACAGAGTTTTTAGCTTGGTCGAGGTTAAATTCAATATTCTCGGCAGATACTCCTATCAGTTCTTTTTTAAGGATCTTAATCTGGTCAGACTTGAATTTCTCTTTGTTTTCTGCAATTGCTGAAAAGTCATCCTCGGAATAAAAAGATTCCTGGAAATAATGAATAATTTCTCCTTCTGCTTTTGTTTTTATAACCTGCTTTTTCAATCTTATCCTTGCTATGGTTCCCTGCAATTTTCCTCCGTTTCCCGAAATTTCCTTTTCTTCCCCTGCTTGAACTTGGAAAATTCCCATTCCTGCTAAGACCAGAAATATAACAAATATAGATATCTTGTAATTCATACCTTAACCCTCCTTAATTTAAGAAGAATTATATCATATAAATAATTCAATTTCCTGCAGTTTGAACTCACCTTTGATAGGGATTGTTGGTCATCCCATTTTGGGAAAGCCATGCCTGTTCTACACCTTCATAAGTCAATTTGCACTCTGACAGGAGTCAAACTTGGCCATAAGATCTTTTGAGAAATTGGTTTCCCTATAAGGTCAGCTTGAGGTGAAAAGGACAAACGGAGACTTATAGAGTATTAGAGGGTAAAAAAGCAAAAATGTCGGCAAGCCTTATTTAATCACCTCAATTATGCCTTTCTCATACGCTGTCAGGAGCTCTGTCACCTTTTCCTGAAGGCCTTTTGCAAATTCTCCTTTTTCTGTCTCTGTAGCTTT
>WFSJ01000030.1 GCA_015486055.1 Acidobacteriota bacterium | reverse complement strand
TTTCTCTATCTCTCTTAATTTATTTTCATCATCATATATTTTTTCCTCTATTTCTTTCCTTTTCCACTTTGTTCTTTCTAACTCTTCCTTTATTTTTTCCTCTTCAATTCTGAGGGAAAGAGTTCCCTGCTCTTCCCCTTTTATCCTGAGCACTCCTTCTGGAAATATAACCCCTTCGGGAAATACAACGGGTTTTCCAGTGAGATTCCATGTTTCCATTGCTTTCTCAAGGTTTTCCCTCCAGAGAGCATCCCTGAGTTTTACATCAGCTCCTGAAATTGAAGAGAATTCTTCCCTTGACCATTCTTTTTTGAGTAAGTAGAATCCAGAGGGAAGATTTCCTTCTATCTTTTCTATAGTTTGACTGCGCATTTCCCTCTCCCACAGGAGCTCAGCAAGATCCGCATATTCCTTTTTTATTTTTATATTTATCTTTGGAGGACCCTTTCCCTTTAGAGCCTTTTCCATAACCCTAAGGGATTTTTTTAGCTGGTTTTCCCTGTCTCTTAAAATTGTTGCCTTATTTTTATCTTGGGCTATCTCATTTTCCAGCGAATGCTTTCTTTTTCTGAGTGCTTCGACATGGTTGTGAAGCTCTGTTAAATCTTTTTCCTCCTCCAGTTTTCTAATCTCATTGCCTATTCTTTCTCCTTCTTCTCTCAGAAATTCCAGCCTTTTCTTTCTCTCGTTCTTCTTTTCCCTTTCCTGCTGGGCTATTGTTTCTTTCTCCCTTAAATTGGAGAGAATGGTTAAATAGTTTTTTCTTTGAACTTCCACCTCTTCCTCTTTTTCATTCAATTTTTCTCGGGCATCTTTCAGCTGAGAACTCAATTTACTGTATATTAATTTTTCCTCTTTTTCTTCTGATTCAAGATCTTTTATCCTTTCTTCAAGAGAAACCACTCTTTTCGCAAGTTCTTCTTCCTTTAAAGTTAAGGACTTGAGTTTTTCCCTTGATGTAGCAACATCTTCCCTTAGTTTTATCAGTGCTGGTTTTAATTCTAATTCCCTGTCTTTAAGTTCGGAGAGCGCTTCCTCCATAGAATTTATCTTACCAAGAACGGAAGTTTTTTTCTCTTCGAAGCTCCTCAATTTTCTGAGAAGTTCTTCCTTTCTTATCCGTAATGTCTCAAGATTCCCTCTAAGATTTTCTCGTTCCAGTCTCAGATTTTCCAAGCCTTCCTCGATCTTATCTCTTTTTATGGCTATGAGTGTGGATATTAATTCTTCTTTCTCCTTTGTGAGCTTCCTGTAATTGTTCAGCCTTTGAAGTTGCTCCTTTGTCCTCTGATAGCTTTCCTCCATTTCGTTTTCTTTCATCCTTACAATTTCCAGTTCTTTTTCTATGTCCCATATTTTCCTGAGTGCCTCTCTCCTTCTTTCCTTATATTTTCTCACCCCTGCTGCAGATTCCAGAAAAACCATCCTTTCCTCAGAGGACATTGAAAGAAGTTGCTCAACCTGTCCCTGTTCTATGACTACATATTCTCTTGATTCTATTCCGATTTCCCATAGCTTATCCTGAACTTCCCTGAGTCGCATCACTTTTCCGTTCAACAGGAATTCGCTTTCCCCGTCTTTGTAAATCCTCCTCCCTATGGTTATTGTATCCTCAAGATCATTCAAATTTATAAGAACCTCTGCCCTTGCCAGGGGTGCCCTTGTCTTTGAACCCTTGAATATTACATCCTCTATGATTGATGTTCTTAAAATGGACGACCTCCCTTCTCCCATTGCCCAGAGTATTGCATCTACAATATTGCTTTTCCCTGAACCATTGGGCCCTATTATAGCCGTAACTCCTGGATGAAACTTTATGATAGTCCTCTGAGGGAATGACTTGAACCCACTCAGGAGTATTGAATAAATATACATAGAAATATTATGCCATTTTAATTGGGCATTTCATAAGGGCTAAACTTCTTTTCCCGCTTTCCCCTTTGTGTTAAACTTTTTTCTTGGAGGTAAGTTATGGCAAGAAAGCCAAGGATGAAAGTTAAGGAAGGAACAGCATATTATCACATAATCTCTCGCACTTTGTGGGAGGGAAGTAAAGAATTCAACGGATACGAAAGAGACCAATTCATTAAGTTGTTTCAAGAACTAAGTCAGTATTATCTTGTAAATGTTATTGCATATACTGTGCTTCCCGACCAATTTCACCTTCTTGTAAAAATCCGGAATCCTGTAAAATATGGGGATAAAGAAATTATGGAAAGGGCAAGATCATTGTTCGGGCATATAATAGAGGAAAAACCAGTTCAATACTGGAGGGAAAAACTCTCTGATATTTCAGCCTTTGTAAAAGGTTTGAAACAACGTTTTACCCAATGGTATAACCGTAGGAATAAATGCAAAGGGAATTTGTGGACGGCAAGGTTTAAGTCCATTCTTATAGAGGAAGGGAAAATCGCATTGGCTGTTGCCGCATACATAGATCTTTTGCCTGAGGAAATAGGGATGGAAGGAAATTTAAGAAAATATCCTTATTGTTCTTATGCAACCAGGCAAGAAGGATTGAATTGGCTTACTCCTCTCTCCGTGCTTAAAGAAGGCTTAAATTTCAAGGAGTACAAAAGGATTCTTAAGAATGTGGCAAGGATGAGAGAGGAGGGCAAGGTAAAGAAAAAGAAAATACCGGAAGAAGTGGAACTCGCATTGAATTACAATCCAGAAGGATTAGTATTTGGGAAACTTGAATTTGTAGAAAAGTATTGGGGTAGAATTAAAAACAAGAAGCCAAAAAAGATATCCGAAGGTTTTTACATAGTTTAGCGGGAAATAAAAGCAATGATACTCAATGAGGAATGGAAAGAAATATTTGAGAACTTGCCCGAGAGGATTTATATTCTGGAAAAGAATTTGAATATAAAAAAGGTAAATTCAATTGCTCTTATGGGCAAAGACCCCAAGGAAGTTATAGGGAAACCCTGCTGGGAAATTATAAGGGAAAAGAAAGAAAAATGTCAGGATTGCCCTCTTTATGAGAAGGAAAAGGGAGAACTTTTCTTCAACCATAAAGGAATTGGCTATGAAAGTTTCTTCAAAAAAATCTCCTCAGGTTTTCTCCTCATTGTTCGTGAAATAGAGAAAGAGTCCATTGAAAATTTGATATTGATGATAAGACATAGCCTGGGAAATGCTCTTAACTCAATGAAGGTTTCCCTTCAGGTTTTTAGTGATTTCTACTCAAGAATTTCTGAGGAAAAAAAGATAGAATATATCTCCAGATTGTTAGAAGATGTCCGAAGGCTTGAGAGATTTCTTGGACATCTTAAGGAGTTATCATATATAGGAGAATACGACTTTCTGGATTTTGAGCTCAATGCCATAGTGATGGAGTTTATAAAAAGAGCTCAGCAGCGGTGTTTTTTGCTGGGGATTGATTTTGTTTATGATATAATCCCTGAAAAAATAATTGTTCACGGGAATCCCGATTGGATTTTTTCCACACTTCTTGTTCTTCTTGAAAATTCCATCGATGCCTTAAAGGAGAAGGAAAAGAGGATGATTGAACTTAAGATAAAGAGAGAGAAGAATAACTTGCTTATCAGCTTTTTTGACTCAGGGAAAGGTATAAATAAGGAGGAAATGGAAAGAGCTTTTGAACTTTTCTTTTCAACGAAAGAAAGAGGAGAAGGAGTTGGATTGTATCAGGCTAAGAAAATGGTGGAAACAATGGGTGGAAGGATGTGGATTGAAAGCGAGGAAGGAAGCTGGACAGAAATTTTTATAGAACTTCCAGAGGGATGATATAATTCTTTTATGGCGAGCGTATTAATAGTTGATGATGATACGAGTTTTCTTTTAAGCATTCAGGAGGGCTTGAAATTTTATCTATATGATGTGGATTTGATAACCGCAACAAATGGGGAAGAGGCCCTGAAAATCCTGAATAATAGGAAAGTGGATGTTGTTATTACTGATCTTAAAATGCCAGGGATGTCAGGTCTCGAGCTTTTATCTCAGATTTCCAAATATTATCCGGAGATAGCTGTTATATTTATGACTGCTTTTGGAACGCCCAAGGTTGAAAGTGATGCTCAGAGATTGGGAGCTGTAAAATATATAGAGAAGCCTGTAGAACTCAAATCCCTTGCTGATGAGATAAAATCCTCCTTAAAAATAGCGAAGCAGGAAATAAGAACTTTAGAGAAAATTTCGCTTCCAGAGGTTTTAGAGATATTAAGACTGAGTGGGCGCGATGCTAAGCTTATTGTAGAAGGTGAGAAGAATAAAGGCATATTATTCATTGAGAAAGGGAAGCTCATTGATGCGGAGGTGGGGGATTTCAAAGGTGAAGAGGCTTTTAAGAAAATTGCGAGGTTTGGAAACCCTATATTTAAGATAACAAGAGGCAAGAAAGCGACAAGGTCCATAAAAAGATCCCCCGAGGAAATTCTCAGGGAAATTGATGAGTGGGAAGTGATAAAAGAAGAAGAAATTCCGGGGTATGAAAAGCTGATTTCTTCCCTTCTCAGGATTGAAGAATCCCTCAGCATTTGTATTTTTGGAGAGGATGGAAAGCTAATAGCTAAGGAAGGTGAGGTGGGAGAACTTGTAGAAAAATCACTTGATCTTGTGAAACTAAGCAAAGAGCTTGGGGAAGTCTTACCAGAAGGTTTAGAAATGATGAGTTTTGAAGGAAAGAAGAAAGTTCTATTAATTTCAAAGCTTAGAAAGAGGTTCTGGATTTCACTTCTTCTTGGAAAGAAAGTTGACCTTGGACTTACCCGTCATCTGATAAGGAAGGCAATGGAACCAGGGGATTAAAGAGATCCTTCTTCTTTTTTCAGTTTTTCTATTATTGTTTCGAGGAAATTTATTATTTCCTCTCTGTCTGTTTCCTTCTTCAGGTTTATTCTGACTGAAAAATTTCCTTTCTCAGGAGAAAAGCTCAGCACTTTTTTCCTTGGCCTTTCTTTTCTTGCGAACCTTCTCGCCTCTTCCCTTGAGAGATTTTCAGCGGCTATTCTTCTTGCCAGTTCCTCCATAGACCTTTCGTCCTTTTGCTTGGCAATTAGAAGAAGCACAGAGTAAGCATTGATTCCCAGTTCTACGCAGAGAGTTTTTATCCTTGGGGGAATGTTGGCTATTTCTATCATTTCTGTCACTGTTGACCTGGCTTTTCCGACTCTTTTGCCTACTTCCCCATGGGTATATCCATAAATAGCAACCAAAGCTCTATATGCCTCAGCTATCTCAAATGGGGTAAGATCTTTCCTGTGTATGTTCTCTATTAAAGCAACCTCAAGCGCCTCTTTATCGTTAATATCAAGTTCAATACATGGAACATGAGTGAGACCTGCAATAAGTGCGGCTCTGTATCTTCTTTCCCCGGAAATTATCTCGTATTTCCCCCCCTTTTTTCTGACTATTAAAGGTTCTATTATCCCCTTTTCTCTTATTGAATTAGCCAATTCTGTCAGGTTTCCAAGCAAATCTCTTGGTTGATTTTTCCCTGGAGCTATTTCACTTATTTGGATATCCTTAAGGGTTTTTGTATTCAATTTTCCTGAATCAAGCTGAAATCTGCGAATTCCTTGAAGATTTCATCAGCCACATGAAGAAGAGAAATTCTGTTTTCCCTGATTTTTTCATCTTTGTCCATTATCATCACATTATTAAAGAGTTCATCTATGAAGGGACAGAGCCAGAGAAGACCGTCAAGAATCTGGCGAAAATCTTCCTTTTCTTTTATCCCTTCTACCTCCTCCTTTACAGCGGATAGAATTTCATAAAGCTCTTTCTCCTGTGAAGTTGAGAAAAGGGAGCTATCTAATTTCCCTGCTTCTTTACCAGTTAATATGTTTGTTATTCTCTTGTGTGTTTGAGTCAATGTTGAAAGCAGACCTCTTTCCTTGAGGTTTTTCAGGGCATTTATTTTCCTTTGTATTTTTAGCAGGTCAAACTCTGATGAGGAAACAACTGCTCTTATTATTCCTACATCGGTTCCTTCACTGACTAATTTATTCTCGAATCTTTTCACTATAAAATCCTTTATATCCTGGAGAAGCCTATCCGCCAATGTGATTTTTTGAGATAGGATTCCCATATCGAGTTCTATCAATTCCTCAAGACTAACAGGAAGTTGCTTTTCCGTAATCAGCCTTATTATTCCGAGGGCAGCTCTTCTTGTTCCCAATGGATCTCCGCTGCCACTGGGCCTGTATCCTGTAGCGAAAGCGCATAAAAGATCATCTATTTTGTCCGCAAGGGAGAGTATAGAACCTCCCATGGTTGATGGGAGCTCGTGCTTATATGAATCAGGCCTGTAATGCTCATAGACTGGCTTCCACACAGTTTCGTCTTCGCCCTGATAGGAGAGTATAAGACCTCCTGCTATACCTTGAAGGGAGGGAAATTCCCCTACTAATTCAGAAATTAAATCCGCCTTTGAAAGTCTTGCTGCCTTTCTTACAGGTTCAGGTTCAACTCCAAGCATTTCGGCGATTTTGCTAGATAATTCTTCCAGCCTTTCGGTCTTTTCATAATAATTTCCAAGAATATCGTTATAGATTACATCTTTCAGTCCCTTTCTTAATTCTGATAGAGATTTTTTCCTGTCTTTTTTCCAGAAGTAAAATGCGTCCTCGAGTTTTGCCTTTGCCACTCTTTTGTATCCTTCTATAATGAGTGAAAGATCTAAATTGGGATTATCTGCCACACCTACGAATTCATTACTTAAACCCTCCTTGTTTCTCAGAACGTATAATCCCATTTCCTTTTCAAGAGATGTGGAGATTATTTCTTCGGGAAGTTCCATATAAGCCTTGGAAAATTCTCCTTTGAAGACATTTGGATATTCAACCGAATCTCTCCAGTAGTTCATAAATTCTTCGGAAGGGGGAGTACTATTTTCTATCTTGGATGAAAGAGCCTCTTTTATCATTTTTTCCCTTTCTTCATTTTTTGCTATAACATGGGATTGTTTAAGAAGAGAGAAATACTCCTTTGAAGATGAAATTTCGGTAAGGATAGGAGAAAAAATCCTGTGTCCCTGACTTATGTTATTTGAGCTCAGACCAAAAGCTTCCATTTCAAGCTTTTCACCATCCATTATGGTTAAAATGTTCTTCACCTTTCTTGAGAATCTGAATTCTCCCCACCTCATTATTTTTGGGAAGGGAATAGAGTAGAGAAATTCCACAAGGGCTTTAGGGAAAATAACCTTGAATTCAGGTGCTTTTATCTCTCTTGAGTAAGCTAAGTATTCACCCTTATCCTTTTCTATCCTTTCAAGCTGTGATACTTCTATCCCGAGCCTCTTTGCAAATCCAAGAGCAGCCTGGGTTGGATTCCCTTCCTCATCAAAACCTGCATTTACAGGGGGGCCGAAAATAGTTTCCTTTGCGGTTGAAGACTTGAGTTTTCCCTCAATATTTATAATGATTCTTCTGGGTGTAGTGTTAAGATCAAACCTGTCGTATGAAAATGCTTTTTCTTCGAGAAAATTCTTTATCTTTTCCTGAAGGTATTCCTTCGCTATCCACTGATGAGAAGGCGGCATTTCTTCTACTAAAAGCTCAAAGAAAAATTCACTCATCCTTTACTCCTGCAGCTTTCTCTGCAATCTTGCAGGCAATATCTCTTATTCTCAGGATATATTTTGTCCTTTCCCCCACACTTATAGCCCTTCTTGCATCAAGAAGATTAAAAGTGTGGGAGCACTTAAGAACATAATCATAAGCAGGAAGTATGAGGCCAATTTCCGTTAATCTTTTAGCCTCTGCTTCATATTTTTTAAAAATCTCAAACAACATATCCTTATCCGATTCATCAAAATCGTAAGTTGAGAATTCCTTTTCCCCCTTCAATCTGAGATCTCCATAAGTTTTTCCTCCCCCCCATTCAAGATCATATAGATTGTCTTTCCTTTCTAGAAACATCTCCAATCTTTCTATTCCATAGGTTATTTCAACAGGTATTTCCTTGAGCTCTATTCCTCCGTTTTGCTGGAAATAAGTGAATTGGGTTATTTCAAGACCATCAAGAAGAACCTGCCATCCTATACCCCATGCACCTATTGTGGGAGATTCCCAATCGTCTTCGGCAAATCTTAGGTCATGCTCAATAAGATTTATACCAAGACCTTCAAGACTCTGTAAATATATGCTTATTATATTTTCGGGAGCGGGCTTGGTTATAACCTGAAATTGAAGATGTTTTTCAACCCTGTGGGGATTTTCTCCATATCTTCCATCGGTTGGTCTTCTTGAAGGCTGAACATATGCGACTTTAACTGCTTCTTCTTTGAGAACCCCAAAGAAAGTTTCGGGGGCCATTGTCCCGGCTCCAACTTCAATATCGTAAGGTTGAGTTATGTAACATCCCTGTTTGACCCAAAATTCCTGAAGGGAAAAAATCAAATTTTGAATTCCCATAAATGCCTCCAAATAATGAAAGAAAAATAACACAATAAGAAAAAAATTGCAAGAAAAAGACCATTGCTCTAAATTAGGAACTGTACAAAAAGGTTGAAAACTGAAACGAACTATAATAAAATTATAAGAGGGAAAAAATGAGCGAAATATTTGATACTGAAGGGAAATTAAAAATTCCGGCAAAGGAACTGAACAGGGAAGAACTTATTGTTAAGGAGGTTTATTGTCCTGAGGGACATAATCTTATATCCAAGGAACACAAAGTAAGCGACCATCCTGGGATTGAACTCGCTTTCAGGAAGAAAAATGGGGAGGAAGGGATAGTTGTGCTATCCCCTATTCTTGGGGATTTTAATGCTGTGTTTCTCAGAGGAAAAGTTGATGATGGGGAGGTTGTAAAGTTCCGATGTCCTGTATGTGATAGGGAGCTTCCAGTTCTTTCCACATGTAATATTTGCGGTGAAGGGAAAATTTATGTTCTATTCTTGGATAAGACTTTTAGTTTTAACAATGCGATAACCTTTTGCAGCAAGAAGGGATGCTCCAACAGTTCAATAAGAAGGTCAGATGCAATAATAACAGCTCTTGGCCTATAAAACCTGAGAAGGTGAGACTATGATTGAAATTCCTTTGAAGTCGTTGAAACTTTCTTTGTAAAGTTTTGAGAATTTTTCCCAGGATTCATTTTTTTCTATCTCAACAAAGATGTGGGCTCTCCATTTCCCCGCGATTTTTCTGAAGGGTGCCATGGCAGGTCCTCTTGTCCTGAGGCCTGAAAGAAGATTCAAGACTTTCCTGGATTTTTCCCCCAGAGCTTTTCTATCCTTGTCCTCCATGAGAATTCTTATTAACTTAACAAAAGGGGGATAAAGCAACCTTTTTCTGAACTCAATTTCGGCTTTAAAAAAACCCTCATAGTCCTGCAAAGCTGCGAGTTTTATTGCGTGGTGTGCTGGGAAATATGTTTGAATCATAGCCCTTCCTTCCCTGTTTCTCCCAGCTCTTCCTATCATTTGTGTTATAAGCTGAAAGGTCCTCTCAGATGCTGTGAAATCAGGAAAATTCAAGAGAATGTCTGGGAAGAAGACACCAACTAAAGTGACTCCTGGAAAATTGTGTCCTTTTGATATGAGTTGTGTTCCCACAATCAGATCTATTTTACCTTCATAGAATTCCCTCAATATTCTCCTTGCCTCCCTCTTTTTTCTTCCAATATCGGCATCGAATCTTTCTACTTTAAGGTCAGTAAACCTTTCCTTAAAAGATTCTACAAGGCGCTGAAGTCCCGGTGTTCCTGATGGCTTCATCTCTGACCCACAAACAGGACATAATGACGGAGGTCCCTCCCTGTATCCGCAGTAATGACATTCGAGATAATTTTCCTCCTTGTGATAAGTAAGTGGAAGCTCACAATGGGGGCATGTTGCAATGTATCCGCAGTTAGGGCAATAATAATAAGAAGAAAATCCTCTCCTGTTCAACATAACAAGTGCTTGATTTCCCTTCCCACTTTCCTCATCGAGGGCTCTTGCGAATTCGTCTGAGATTAGATGTTTTTTTCTCTGCATAGAAATTATCTCTGCCCTCGGGAGAGGAAGATCATTTATTCTTTTTGTGAGTCTATGAAGTTTAAATTCACCATTTTTCGCTTTCAGGAAAGTTTCAACGCTTGGCGTCGCGCTTAAAAGAAGCACAGTTGCTCCCTCTATTTTCCCCCTTTCAATTGCTGTCTCTACTGCCCTGTATCTTGGGGAAGTTTCTTGGGCGTATGAGAGATCATGTTCTTCGTCTATAACTATGAGCTTCAGATTTTTTACCGGGGAAAATAGGGCAGAGCGAGCTCCAAGCGCTATCTTTGGCTCGCCTCTCCTCAACCTTTCCCAGCTTCCCCCTTTCATACCTTTGCTCTGAAGGGAATGAATTATTTCAACTTTACCGAATTTGTCTGAAAGCAGCTGGTAAGGGAAGGGCACCATTGAAATTTCAGGGACAAGATATATAACACCACCACCTTTTTTCAGAACTTCCTCTATTATCTTCATTGCAATAAAGGTCTTTCCGCTCCCTGTAATTCCGAAGATCAGATGGACTGAAAATTCCCCAAGAGAAGAGATAATTTTCCCTGCTATTTCTTTTCCTTCCTCGTTCAACTCTGTTTTTGGCATTTCAGGATAAAGGTAGGGGTCGCTTTTATTTGACCATAAGGGCTTTCGCCTCTCCTCCTCAAAATATTCTAAAAATCCCGAGGATAACAGCTTCTTCAAATAGTAATTCGTCCTTCTGCCAAGCTTTTTTCTGACATAGGATTTTGTGTAAGGGAATTTTATAAGAAGTTTTATTATAGCTTTTTCAATGTCTGAACCTGTAATTGAAAGGAAAATCCCTCTTACAGTAGGGGTAAATCTTCTTGTTGATGAGGTAAGAGAACCTGGCGGAAGCATGAGCTGAGCATACAAACCTCTTGGATGGAGATACATTTCCTCTAACCTTTCCGCAAGTTTCATCATCTTGGCTTCAAGTTTTTCCTTAAATATCTTCAGAATGGGTTTTATAGCAAAGTTTTCCTCCTTGCCTTCTTCCCAGACTATTCCAATCATTTTCTTTCCCCTGAATTCCACCTCTACTACAGTTCCAGTATTTACTTCTTCCTCCGAGGAGTAAGTAAACAGAGATAGTACGGGTATCGGAAGTGCAAGTCTGTAATATTTCATCTTTTAATTATTATTCTTACGAGGGAGAATAATGCAAGGAAAGCCGCTGAAGCGAAGAGGAAAGATGTCGCTATCTGCTGAAAGCTGAAGATGAGTATTTTCATAGCTTCTATTCTTAACCCATGTGCTATATTTGGCCCTATAATTACAACCATCATGACTATAAATCCTGAAATTAAAAACATTGCCAAGGTTAAAAGCAGAGAATTTCCAAAGGTTTTTATGACATCCTCATTTGAGAATTCAACCCTCAAGTATAGTATTGAACCTATTGAGAAAACAAGCCCGATGCTCAACCCAGTTAAGAACTGTTTTAGTGTTACTGAATGGTAAAGAATTGAATAACCTGTGGTGATTAAGAGACACAGGATAATAAAGAAGGCAAGGAATACTAACCATGATGGGAATTTATCCCATGACTTTTTTTCGTCCTCGTAGTCAAATATCATGTGTTTTCTCCGGGACAATAATCATTTGCTTTCCTGAAAATAGAAGCAATGGCAAAAGAAAGAATGAAGAGAATTGCGAATTTTTCATCATATAGTTCCCTCTCTTTTTATTGTATTTATTTTTCTCTCGTTGTATATTCTCAAAAGCACATAAATATTTTACTCCTATTTGAATTTTTGGTTTAATAAGTTCTTATGAATAATGGTCTTCCAGAAAATGCTTACAGGGAACTTAAAGAAGGGGAAAAGTATACGCCTATAATAACGGGGAAAGTGCCTGAGGTTACTTTCAGGTCCATTGTTATAGGTATTATAATGGGAATTATATTCTCTGCAGCTGTTACCTATATTGCTCTTAAGCTGGGGCAGGGCATAGAATCGGCAATACCGATAGCCATCTTAGCAGTTGGGCTTTCAGCTCTTTTCAGGAGAAAATCAACCCTTCTTGAGAATGTTAATGTTTTGGCAATAGGAGCAACTTCAGGGATAATTGCAGGCGGTTCTGTCTTTACTATGCCAGCGATTTTTGTCCTCGGAATAGAGAAGCTTTCATCACCATTTCAGGTATTTTTCGTTCCATTTTTAGGGGCAATTCTTGGAGTAGTTTTTCTTATCCCGTTCAGGAGATATTTCGTTGCAGACATGCACGGGAAACTCCCATTTCCTGAAGCGACTGCCACAACGGAGATTCTTATGGCGGGAGAAAAAGGTGGGAAGGATGCCGTAGTTTTAGGTTATTCAATGCTCATAGGAATGATATACGATTTCCTTGCCATTTCTATTGAAGCATGGAGGGAGGTTTTTGCAACATCCTTAATTGGCCTATTTGCACCCCTGACAAAGAAGTTCAAGGCCATATTTTCTCTTGATACAACCGCTGCAATCGCAGGTCTTGGATATATAATAGGGGTCGATTATGCAGCCATGATTTTCGGGGGTTCTTTTCTTTCAACATTTATAATAGTACCCGTCTTTTCCTTTTATCACCCTTCTCTTACACAGAATCAGCTTTTTCTTAACTATGCTCGGTATATGGGAATAGGAGGAATTTTTATGGCAGGTCTCATTTCAATCTGGAAGATGAGGAAGGTGATAAAGCAAGCCATTGGAGTAGGATTTTCACAATTTAAGAAGGGAAGCAAGAAACATTCAGAAGGAAAAGAGACTTTAAGATATGATAGAGATATCCCCATGGGGACTGTCCTTTCTATAATGGGTCTTACCTTGGTGGTTCTCTTTGCTTACTTCAAGTTTTCTGTCCTAAGTAATATACCCCATTCTGTTCTACTTTCCATAGCAGCAGTTCTTCTCGTGTTCATAATAGGTTTTCTTTTTACGAGCGTCTCAGCATGGGCGATAGCCATGATAAGCGTAACTCCAATTTCCGGGATGACCTTGATGACGCTTATAGTTTCTGCTTTTGTTATGATGGAACTTGGCCTTCATGGACACAGGGGAATGCTTGAAATCCTTCTTATCGGCGGTGTTGTCTGTACAGCTCTTTCAATGGCAGGAAGCCTTATCACACAGTTTAAAATAGGATACTGGGTTGGAGCATCGCCAAACAAGATTCAAATCTGGAATATTCTTGGTTCTGTTGTTTCTTCTGTTGTTGTAACATATGTGATTATCCTCCTTGCAAAAGTTTATGGTTTTTCCCCTCCGCATCCCAACCCGCTTCCAGCTCCGCAGCCCAATGCCATGGCAGCAGTTATAAAAGGAATGATGGGAAGTGGAGGGATACCTTGGGCACTTTATCTTGCAGGAGCAGGGATAGCAATTGTCGTTGAGCTTTTCGGAATAAGTTCCCTTGCCTTTGCCCTTGGGATGTATATACCGATTGAGCTTAATTCACCCATACTATTCGGAGCTCTTGTCGCCTATTTTGTGAAGAAGAAAGGTGGGGAAAGAGCCCACAAAAAGGGAATATTGATATCCTCAGGGCTTATTGCTGGCGGTGCGCTAATTGGGGTGGTAGGAGCCCTCCTGAAATACATTGAGGAAGAGTCAAAAGTCCATATCATTCCGGTTATCGGGAATACTGGAAAACTGGGGAACTGGCTTGGGCTTTTAATGTTTATCCTTATACTCTCGTTTGTTTACTTTGATTCACTGAGAGTTCGTAAATAGGTGTAAATATATTTTCCTATGATATCGGCTTCCAAGTTTACAATATAACCTATCCTTAAGTTATTGAGATTGGTTCTCTTCTGGGTTTCAGGGATCAATTCGGCATAGAAACCGTCCCTTGAAAGCTCTGAAATAGTTAAGCTTACCCCATTAACAGCGATTGATCCCTTGGGAACAAGGTATTTAAGAATTTCCTTTTCCGTTGAAAACTTTACTCTTGTAGAGTTTCCAATTTTCTCGGTTCTGGAAACTTTTCCAACACTGTCAACATGGCCCTGGACAATGTGTCCGGAAAGGAAACTTTGAGGGGTAACAGGAAGTTCTATATTCACTTCTTCCCCAGTTTTTCTGGACTTAAAGGCGGTTATATCCCATGTTTGAGGAAGAAGGTCGAACTGAATGATTTTCCCCTTTATTCTGGTAACTGTAAGGCATACGCCATCAACAGCTATGCTTTCCCCTGGAGCTACCTTAAGCTCCGCTTCAACGGAAATGTGATTTGGAGATATTGATCTTATTTTTCCCTTTTTGCAAATTATCCCTGTAAACATAAGAATATTTTAGCATATAGGAGAGTTTGGAGTCTCAATTGTGGAGGTGATGCGAGCAGAAACCTGGTAGATAAAAGGGTGAAAGGGAAATTCCATCTTCGGATAAGTTATAAGGAAGGCATTATCCTGGGTATGCATCCCTGTAAAGTGGGTTTTGCCATGAAGAACCTCTGCCTTTGTCCCTGATTTCAGGTCAAATCCGTGATTTGAAAGAAGAACAAGATCAGGGGCAGAGTTCAGATACGGGCCTGAGTATATTTCATCCTTATGGAAAACAGCTTTTATGACCTTTTGCCCATCAATTTCTATTGAGAGAAATTTCTTTTTGAGTTCCTCAATTAGCTTTTCATATTCTGAAGGCTCAACTTTTCCCCTTGAATATTTTCCCTTAAGGTGAATGTAAATCCTGGATGGGTCAAGTGCAAAAACCCTGGAAGAAGGACTTATTGAGGTGAGATTTCCTGGCTTATTCTCATCAAAATTAAGAAATCCCCATTTCCTTAGATATTGAGATAGATATACTTCTTGTTTTATTCCGCAGAAACCATGGTCTGACAATATAGCCAAGGGAAGATCTCTTCTCTCCGCCATATCAGCAAGCTTTCCAGCTATCCTATCAACCTCTCTATAATAACTCTCAAAGGCTTTTCTATAAGGATGAGATTCGCTTTCGTATGCATCAAATAGGAAATGGTGAAGCCTATCAGTCCCTGTGATTACCAGGAAGAAAATGTCCCAGTCTTTCTTCCATAATTTTTTCATGACCTTTTCCCTGATCTTTAGAATATCGAAGAGCTCATTTATAAATTTATCTTTATCGCTTTTTCCAAGGGATGCGTTTACATCAACCTTATATTTCAACCTCCGAAGTAAGGGGAGAAGAGCAGGAGGATAGACCGCTTTTTCTAAGGAAAGGGCAACAAAGCCAGAGATCAAAATTCCATTTATTCTTCTTGCAGGATAGGTTTGGGGAAGATTTATGATTACTGCTCTTCTGCTTTCCTTTTCCCAAAATGGTTTTTCCTTCAAATTCAGGAAATTCGGAAACCTGTATTCATATGTCCTTCCATCAAGCTCAACAAATCCGTATATCCCATGGGCACCTGGATTTTTAGCGGTCATAAATGAGCTCCAAGAGACAGAGGAAACTTCAGGGAAGGGAGCCTGAGTTTTTATGAAGCTTCCTTTTCTTGCAAGTTTTCCGAGATTCGGCGTTATCCCTTTTTTAGAAAAATCCTCCACGAGCTCAAAGGGGACCCCATCAATTCCCAAAAGGACAAATTTTTTCACTCAGAATTCCTTCTCGTAGATTGCATATTCCTTGTATTTTTCAGAACCAAGATCCTCCAAGATTTTGTTCATCTGATAGTTCGAATCAAGAATCCACCCCATATCAGCACCAAGATAACCTCTTTTTATTCCTTCCTTTATAGTTTTATATATCATTAAAGCCTCAAGTCCCCTGAACCTGAATTTTTCTCTGACTCCCATAGCATAGGTTCTGAGCATGTTTATCTCCTTTTTGTGGAGCAGAAGCTTTATCAGCCCAAATGGAAAAAGTCTTCCATTTGCATACTTAAGGATCTGATTGAAATCAGGAAGGGAAAGAGAAGCCCCAGCAGGTTCTCCGTCTATTTCCGCAAAGAAAACTATATGAGGATCAAGTATTGGTTTTAGTTCCTCTGCAATGAAATCTATTTCCTCGTTTGTGAGAGGAACAAATCCCCAATTCTTTCCCCACGCTTCATTGTATATAAGCTTAAATCTTTCAATTTCGTTTCTAAAATCCTTTACGTTTGCCTTCCTTACAGGGATTTTCTTTAGCCTGTACTCTGCCACTCTCTTGAGTTTTTCCGGGATTGGAGTATCCTTTGAAAGTCTGTAGGAGTACAGAAATCTAACTATTTTCATTCCGTAATCTTCAAAAAGATTGACATAATATCTTGGGTTATAGGTCATCTCAACTACCGGTGGAGAATCAAATCCCTTGTACAAGAGGCCGCAGGTTTCATTGGTTGAAAAGTTCATGGGTCCCCTCATACTCTCCATTTCCCTTTCTCTGAGCCATTCCTCTGCTTTTTCGAACAGGGCTCTTGATACTTCTTTGTCATTTATTGACTCAAAAAATCCGAAAAATCCGACTTTGTCATTCCAGTATTCGTTATGGCGGTGATTGATGAAAGCAGATATTCTGCCAGCGATCTTACCGTCTTTAAAGGCTAAAAAGTATTCCACTTCAGCGTGCTTGTGGAATGGATGGCGTTCCCTATCAAGGAGCTTTTTTACATCGGAGATTAAGGGTGGAACCCAATTCTTATCTCCCTTGTAAATTTTCCACGGGAGCATTATGAACCGTTTAATGTCCTTTTTACCCTCCACTTTCTTGATATCCAACATCTTTCACCTCTCAGATTTAGTCAGTGTTATTCTAAAACAAAATTGAGGAAAGATAAAATGGGTATTAAATTGAGAAGAAATTTTCCATTGTAATTCCCCTCCGAAAAAACCATGTTAAAGATGGGAATTGAGAACTTCCAGGAGGGAGCACAATTGAAACGCTGGTTTCGGAAAAGAGAAGCTCAGGTCTTTTCATCGTGATTATTCCCTGAACTTTCTGGGCTTTATCCCCAAGGAAGTTTAAAATTTCCTCTTGGGTGTTTGCCTTAACAACAAAGATTGTCCTTTGAGGAATAAACTTGGGAAATTTATCAACAAGGAATAAAGCTCTGTCCTTATTTATTTTGAAATCCTTGCTATAGTAAAGAAGGAAAGATGCCGCATATTGTAAAGCATATTTATTAAAGCTTTTTTGAGGCGGCCTTTTTCTTGAAGCTTCTCCCATCATCTCCCAGAGAACCTCTAATTCAATATCTCTTAGGAAAAGAAAAACAGGTGAAAGACATGCTTCTCCATCAAATGAAAGAGAATCAAGTAGGACTTTGTTAAGTTCATCTTGGTTTTTCCCATTTATAACCCCTATTGAGAATTTAGGCCCGAAGAATCTATATGGTTTTCCTAAGTTCTTTAATATTTTTCCCAGCCCTTCCTCTCCAAATCCTATTATGAAATCGAATTCTTTCGCCTTTTTTAAAGCTATTTCGTGGTCTGTCCATATAAAGTTAAGCCCCATTTCTTTACTGAGAATCTCGTAAAAGAGCCTTTCGGATGAGGGAGCTTTGAATAAAACCTCAAGAGAATATGTTTCAATTAGGGTCAAGAGCTGGAAAGGAATCACAGGAACATTTTCAGGGAGAAAGACAAATACTTTTTGCGGTCCCTTGAACCTATCCATCTTTAATTTTTCAAGTTCAGAGGCGGTATAAAGAAGGATTTCTTTTAGGAGTTTTTTTTGATATCCCCTGTCGCTCACTTCCTCTCCTTTCTCAATCATTAAGGCGATTTTTCTCGCTGCCCTTGCTCCCTTTTCTAAAAGCTTACCTGAAAACATATCCGCATCCCTTTATTCCTTTAGCTGTTCTTCCAATAACATTAAATCCTTCTTTTTTTATTTCAACGATGTCTGGGACTAAAAGAGCGGAGACTGTGCAGAAATTTGAAAAGTCAAATATACTTAGGAGACCTTTGCCCTCAGTAAAAACTTTCGCATAGGGATAGTCCTTGTATAATCCTTGATAAGGAGTATAAAACTGAGAGAAAAGCTCGCTCATTCCATATTCTGTCCAGAACTCAGAATTTGGAAAAAATTTTGAGGAGTATCTCTGAAGTTCTCCCCTGTCATATTTCTGGTTTAGGCCTTTGTATCCCCCTGTGTCTATTATAATAAATTTACTGTCCACGAAACTGCCCTTTTTTTCCAGCCATTTGGCCATTTTATAAAGCTGCGTTGATGTCATGAATAATATTCCAGATTCATCTTTAATAAGAGGGTAAACATTTTCTGGTTTGAGTTCGTAACTGTCGTTTAAATAATCAACCTTCATTTTTTCCTCAAAGATTTTCATCATAAAAGATAGAGAAGAATGAGGAGAAAACTCAAATCTCGGTATTAGAGAAAGTATTTTTTCTCTGAATGGAAAGGAACGGAGGGCCGAAATTTTATACAGGGAAAGGGAATCTTTATTATAAAAAACTCTGCTTTGGTTTCCGGTTGTCCCACTTGATAGAAAATAACCTTCTGGATTTCGGAAGGAAAATATTTTCTCATATTTGAGGAATTCCGCAGGGAAAAAAACTATATCCCCTAAGTTTTTGAATCGAGAAAATCCCAATTTTCCACAGTATTCTCTATAGAGGGGGATTTTTTTTAGTTGATAATTAGCTATTTCAAGAGCAAGATCTGGATTAAACCCTCCGCCGTGCAGAATAAACTCTCTTACATCTTCAATGAGTTCCATCAGAAATGTCCACTTTAAACTACAAAACTCTCATTCTTTTCCTTTTTTGAGGTAAAGAGCGGCTAAAGGAGGGAGGGTAAGCTCCAGGGAACATGGGAAACCATGGGATGGAATTTTTTGAGAATAAACCCCTCCGAAATTTCCAACATTTGAACCTCCAAAGATCTCGGAATCTGTGTTTAGCAATTCTCTGTAAAACCCCGATTCGGGAACTCCTATCCTGTAATTATGTCTTATTGCAGGGGTGAAATTGAACACGCAAACTATAAACTCCCCATTATCCCCTGTTCTTGCAAATGATACGACGCTTTGAAGGGAATCACCAAGGTCAATCCAGCGAAACCCCTGGGCCTCACAGTCTCTCTGATGCAGAGAAGGCTCATTCCTGTAAATTTTATTCAACTCCTGTGTTAGTTTTTGTATCCCCCTGTGGGACTCATATTTAAGGAGGTGCCAGTCAATGCTTTCCTCATGGTTCCATTCCTTCCACTGGGCTATTTCTCCCCCCATAAAAAGTAGCTTTTTTCCTGGATGGGCAAAATGATAGGCTAAAAGAAGCCTTAGATTTGCGAATTTCTGCCATATATCCCCGGGCATTTTTCCAAGCAGAGAACCCTTTCCGTGAGCGACTTCATCATGAGAAAGGGGAAGTATAAAGTTTTCTGAGAAGGCATACCATATGGAAAATGTTAATTTATTATGGTGATATTTCCTGTAAATCGGATCCTTTGAAAAATAGAAAAGTGTGTCATTCATCCAGCCCATATTCCATTTAAACCCAAATCCCAACCCTCCAAGATGAACAGGTTTGGATACCATCGGCCAGGCAGTTGATTCCTCTGCAATTGTGAAAGTTCCCTCCCCTCTTGCATATATTTCTTTGTTCATTTCCCTTATGAACTCTATGGCCTCTAAATTTTCCCTTCCTCCGTATTTATTTGGGCTCCACTCACCAGGTTTTCTGCTGTAATCAAGATATAACATTGAGGCTACACCATCAACTCTTAGTCCATCGACATGATATTCCTTTGTCCAGAAGAGGGCTGAGGCCGTAAGGAAATTTGAAACCTCCTTTCTTCCATAATTAAATATAAAAGAATGCCAATCAGGATGATAACCCTTCTTTGGATCTTCATGTTCATATAAGGCTGTCCCATCAAATCTTGCAAGCCCATAAGGGTCTGTAGGGAAATGGGCAGGTGTCCAGTCAAGAATTATTCCTAATCCGTTTTGATGTGCATAATCTACCAAATATTTGAAATCATCAGGATTTCCATATCTTGAGGTAGGAGCGAAATATCCTGTTGTTTGGTAACCCCAGGAGCCATAGAATGGATGCTCCATAACAGGAAGAAGTTCAATATGGGTGAATCCCATTTTTTTGACATAAGGTATTAGCTTATGAGCGGTTTCCCTATAAGTGAGCCATCTGTTTCCTTCTTCAGGAACCCTTGCCCAGGAACCGAGGTGAACCTCATAAATTGATAGGGGATTTTTATAAAGATTGTATTCTCGCCTTTTTTTTATCCATTCCCCGTCCTGCCATGTATATTTATTTGAGTCCCAAACTATTGAAGCCGATTTTGGAGGTATTTCAAAATAAAAACCGTAAGGATCTGTCTTGAAAAGTTCCTCCCCATTTCTTCCCATTATCCTGAACTTGTATAGTTCTTTCTCTGATATTCCTGGGAGGAAAAGCTCCCAGACCCCGGAATTTCCCAGTTCCCTCATTGGATGGGCCAAAGGATGCCATCGGTTAAAATTTCCAACAACTGAAATTCCCTTAGCATTCGGTGCCCATACCGCAAAGGAGGTTCCCTTTATTCCATTAGTTTCTTTAACCTGGGCTCCCATTTTATTCCACAATTCATAGTGCTTTCCCTCGTTGAAAAGATATAGATCCTGTTCTCCAAGGTTTGGAAGAAACCTGTATGGGTCCTCTATCTTTTTCTTTCCCCCTTCGTATTCCACCTCATAGAAGTAAGATGAAATTTTCTCCCCAAGGTTAAGCTTAAAAAGAGGAGTGTCTCCATATCTTTCCATTCTGTATCTTTTCCCTTCGCTAAGAACCCATGCCTCCTTTGCCCATGGGAAAACCGCCCTTATTGTATATCTATTTCCCCTTCTATGGATTCCAAGGATTCTGTGAGGGTCTGAATGTTTTCCGCAAAGGAGAGAATCAATTTCCATATAGAGATTATAACATTAAGGGCAGATAAATATTGATTCTCCCTTTATCAGCCTGATCTCAATAAAATATCCACCTTTGAATTTGAAGTGGGGAAATTCCCATGGGTTAATTGTTTTTTTTCCACTGAGATCTATCTTTTTAAGGCCCTGGATTAAGACTTTTCCCTTTCCTGAAATTTCTATTGGGGATTTTGTGACGATCACTATTGATTCATCTTTCATTCCTTTAATGCATCTTCCCTGAATTTTCCTCCAGTTGTAAATGAGTGCCCTTCCTTTTCTTCCCATAAAAAGTCTTCCATTTGAGAGTGGAATCTGAGGCATTACAAGAAAAGGAAGGAGAATTACAAATAATAAAGAAGAAAATGTAATTCTACTATCCTTAGAAGTTTTGTTGAATGAAATTATCATGTAAGTAAGAACTAAAACGAGAAATAATGTCCAGAAGTAGTTCGGAGCCCATTTTGTTATGGGGGCAGAGGGATGCTTAAGGAATGAAGGGAGATAATTTGGAAGGTATATTAAAGGGGTAGAGAGCTTGTGAAAAAGGAGACCGACCCTGTTTGCGACATCATGGGTTGTTGGACCATAGTAAGCAAAGGGATTTGAGGAAAGGAGTATTGAAAGAAGGACAGATAAAGAAACCATTGACCAGAAGGCAAACCTTAAGTTTTTGTTCCTTGCTTCCTTTATGAAAATTGCATATCCAATTGCAAGAACCCAGACTAAAGAGGCCAGAGGCCTTGCAGGTGGAGAATAACCTCCTCTCTGGGTCTGCCAGCCGTAGCTGAAAACAAAGGGAAGAAAGAAGAGAAGTCCTATGATTGCGGGTTTCTTCTTCCAGTATTTAATTAAAGCTGCTAAGGCAAATATTGCAACTGGAGCATAGGGAAGAAGCCCATCCCTCTGGTCAAGGAAATAATCAAGGAAGGAGCCTATCCTCAATTCCATTGGGATTTTGTATATTATAGCCTTTACAAGTTCTGCCTTTTTTTCAGGCGGAAGTATTCCGAAATATACAGGAAGGGTGGAGAAAGTGCCATAGTGAATTTTAAGGTATGCGAAAAATGGGATTGTAGAAAGGACCTGAGGCATGATGAAAATAGGACTGTCTTTTTTCAATATAAATATTGCAATTATCAGAAGGGCAAACAAATATATGAAGTATTTAACCCCGAACCATGGAAAGAATCCTGAAAGAAGCCCAATTACTCCGAGGAAATATTTGTTCTTCAAGTAAAGAATCGTGTAGAGAGAAAAAAGTGTTAAAAGAGCTGCTGGTACTTCAGGGTAGATGTGGAAGAAGAAAGGGAATGCAGGAACAGTAATAGCTGTTATTAATGTCGCCTTTAAGGAAATTTCCTCTCCGAATTCCCTTCTTAGAAAATGATAGAGAAGTAAAAGAAAGAGCAATCCATATAAGGAGAAGCCGAGTCTGATTATTATTTTCTTAATTTCAGTTGGGAAAGGCTTTGATAGTAAATAAAAGGGGGAGACAAGTATGGATAGGGCTGGAAGATGGATTGAATACCATCCTCCCCTTACTGAATGTGCATGGGGGACCAGATTTACCTTCATTCTGTAAAATTCTTGCCACTGCTTTTCCATAAACTGGTTTTTTACATCAAGATCCCCATCGTAAATTATGGACTTTGTCAGGAGAAGATAATGAGGTTCATCCCCGCTGAATCCGAGATTTTTCATTGAGAAAACAGAATATACTGTGAGAAGTGCTGAGAGAAGGAGCACCTTCCCAATGTTGAGGTTAATTTTTTTACCTTTATAAGCAATGAGAAGGGAACTGGCAAAGGCTAAAAGGAAAAAGAGCCTGAATAGAAAATTATAATAAGAGTATGGGAAAATAAAAAGGGATGCAAGTGTTAAAAGAAAAGAGATTCCAAGAACTACCCCATGATTACCTCTATTTGTTTCAATCGCTCTATTTTATCTCTATATCTTGCAGCTAACTCAAAATTCATCTTTGAGGATGCTTCCTTCATCTTTCTTTGAAGTTTCTCCATCATCTTATGCCTGTCTTCTGCCGTTATATAATCCTCAGCCCCTTCTGCTACCTTGTTTATGTCAAGGTAATCTGAGGCCGACATTTCGTATGCAATTTCCTTTTTCACTGTCCTTGGGGTTATACCCATTTTATTATTATAGGCATTCTGAATTCTTCTTCTCCTTCTTGTTTCCTTAACGGCTTCTTTCATTGCTGATGTTACCCTGTCCGCAAACATTATAACCTTTCCCCTCTGGTTCCTTGCTGCTCTTCCAAAGGTCTGGATAAGAGCAGTTGTTGAGCGCAGGAATCCTTCTCTGTCAGCGTCAAAAATAACAACAAGGGAGACCTCTGGAAGATCAAGTCCCTCTCTTAAAAGGTTTATCCCGACTATAACATCAACATCTCCCCTTCTCAGAGAGCTTATTATTTTCATCCTATCAAGAGTGTCTATGTCCGAATGAAGGTATGTCGCTCTTATCCCCACCGAATGGAGGAAAGATGTAAGCTCTTCTGCCAGCCTTTTTGTAAGGGTCGTAACCAGTACCCTGTTTCTCATCTCAGTTCTTTTCTTAACCTCTTTTATAAAGTCTTCGATCTGTCCCCTTGTAGGTCTTATTTCAATTTCTGGGTCCAGAAGCCCGGTTGGTCTTATAAGCTGCTCAACGATTGTTTCTCCCGCCTTCCTTAGCTCATAAGGTCCTGGGGTTGCGGAAACATAGAGAACTTGGCCGACCCTATCCTCAAATTCCTCAAATCTAAGGGGTCTATTGTCAAGAGCGGATGGAAGTCTAAAACCGTTCTCTACGAGCTTTTGTTTTCTTGATCTGTCACCTTCATACATTGCTTTTAGCTGGGGGACTGTCATATGGCTTTCATCTATTATTATGAGAGAATCTGAGGGAATGTAATCCATTAGCGTGAAGGGAGGCTGACCCGGCAATCTTCCGCTCAGATGCCTTGAGTAATTCTCTATCCCGGGGCAGCGTCCTGTCTCTTTTAAGAGAAGAAGGTCATATCTTGTCCTTCTTTCAAGCCTGTCTGCTTCAAATGTTTTACCCATTTTAATCAGTTCATCTACCCTTTTCTGAAGTTCCTTTTCAATTGATTCTATTGCCTTTTTTAAACGATCTTCAGGGGTGACAAAATAGTTTACAGGATAAATTCTCAGCAGTTTTCTCAGGGATATTGCCTTACCTGATAGGGAATCTATCTCAAATATTGCGTCTATTTCACCGCTGAACAACTCAATCCTGAAGCCGTTTTCTTCGGAAGGGGGAAATACTTCTATCTGGTCACCCCTCACCCTGAAGGACCCTGGAAGGAGTTCTTCACTTCTTTTATATTGAATTTCCACAAGCTTTGATATTAAATCCTCTCTTTTCACTTTCTCACCGGTTCTCAGCCTTATTACCATTCCGAAATAAACTTCAGGGTCGCCCATTCCATATATACAGGAGACCGAAGCTACAACTATTACATCCCTTCTTTCATGGAGGGACTGAGTTGCTCTCAGTCTGAATTTGTCCAGTTCCTCGTTTATCGTGGCTTCCTTTGCTATGTATGTATCTGTCTGGGGAATGTAAGCCTCTGGCTGGTAGTAATCGTAATAGCTTACGAAGTATTCAACTGCATTTTTAGGAAAGAATCTCCTGAACTCCTGATAGAGCTGAGCGGCAAGGGTTTTATTGTGGGAAATGACGAGGACAGGTCTCTGTAGCCTTTCTATTACATTTGCCATTGTAAAGGTTTTTCCTGAACCTGTCACACCTAAGAGAACTACATGCTTTTTCCCCTTTTGGAAATGCCTTACTATCCTGTCAATGGCCTGGGGCTGGTCTCCTGTAGGGGAGAAAGGGGATTCGAGCCTGAAGGCTCTATTCCAGGTGGATTGGTGAGAATACCGTTTGTAGATTGAGCCTGCCATAGCCCATATAGTAGTCAAAACCAGGAAGACTTTGAGAATTTACATCATCGCTGGTGTATATTAAAGTTTTCCTTAATTGTTCAACATTCAACCCAGGTTTCAGAGAGATTAGCAGTCCTGCTGCACCGCTTACAATTGGGGCAGAAAAAGAGGTTCCACTGCCTACTGCATAAGCTCCCCCATTCAAAGTTGAAACTATATCCACCCCTGGAGCCATTATATCAAGGTTTGGTCCATAATTTGAGAAGCTTGCCCTTTTATCTGCATAATCAGTTGCTCCCACGGATATACACTTCGGAGAATATCCAGCAGGGTAGAGGAGCTGGCCTCCTGAGTTTCCTGCTGCAGCTACCACCAAGGAATTCCTTGAGATTGCATAGTCAAGGGCTTCCTCAAGCACAACTCCTGGCGAATTCCCCCCTGCTGATATATTTATTACATTTGCTCCCTGATCAACTGCGTATTCAATGCCATCTGATATCCAGGAATAGTATCCAGTTCCCTGTGAATCGATGGCCTTTACTGCAAGTATCTTGCATTTCCAACACACGCCGGCGATTCCTTCTTCGTTGTTTGAATCTGCACCTATTATCCCTGCAACCATTGTCCCATGTCCGTTATCATCCATTGGATCGGAATCGCTATTTACAAAGTCATATCCTTTTATAACTTTATTCTCAAGGTCAGGGTGATTATAATCCACTCCTGTGTCCACTACTCCTATTATTACATTTTCACTTCCAGTTGTAAAATCCCATCCATAGGTTGCCTTTACATCTGCGCCTTTTACATAGCCCTGAACCGTTCCTTCGTTTTTCAAATACCACTGCTGACCGAAAAGAGAATCATTGGGTATGGTTTCTTCGGCTATTTTTACAATGTAATCGGGTTCTGCCCAGATTACCCTCTTGTCATTTAGCAGTTTATTTATGGCTTCCTTCAGGTTTACATTATCAGGGCATCTGGCTACCTCCCATTTTCCCTTCAATATGGAACCAATCCTTTTAAGTCCATAGCCTTTGATTATCTCCTCTTTTCCCCTGATGTCAGAATAAAACTTTATCAGGATTCTGTGGGTGATATTGGAATTTATTGGCCTCCTGGGTGAGTTATCCACGCCATCTTTCCAGTATGCCCACCCCAATAAAATTAGGGCTATTGTAGTTATGAGAAATATTTTTTTCATTTTTTACTCCCTTAGAAAGTAAACCCTAACCTTCCACTTGTGCTTAAACCATTGAGAAGGCCAACGGATATTCCACCGCTCAGATTGTCTCCATAGTAAAAATTAAGGCCAACGAGAAACATAATGGGAAGTTTAGGTTTTATTATCTCGTTCTCATCTCCAGTAAGATCCTTCATTTTCTCGCTAAATCCAGCAATTCCGCAGAAATAGTCAAGATATAACCCCATATAGGGTTCAAAGTTATCACTTCCCTCATACATCCCGAGTAAGCCTATTTTTCCCTCTATAAAGTAGATCTTTCCATTTACAGTCCCCTTAAGATATGGCCCTTGAGATATGTCCCACTGATGGCTTGAATAACTATATGAAAGTTCGGGATTTATAACAAAGGAAAAATCCTCTGAAAAGCTGTAGGGTTCAAGGAATCCACCCACTGAGATTGAAAAACCCGGCTTTGAAAACTTTGTTGAAACCGAAACCGGAAGAGAAGAAAAGACTATTCCATTTCCAAAGGAAAACTTTCCATAAGAAGCGCTAAAATATAGCTCTTTCGTCTCATCCATTAGGATTGAAGTTTTAATCCCGCCTTGAGTTATATTTAGGGAAACTTCCTGTTTCCCTATTTTGGCATTGAGGCTCCTGTAGGTAAAAAAGCCTGAAAGTGTGTATTGCGGGCTTTTTCCTGCCCATAAAAACACAGGAAGCAATATTAGTATAAGAAATCTTTTCATTTTCACCTCTCTTTCTAAAGTTTACTGATTATATTTTCCCCTGTCAATTTTACATTGGATTTTCTTTTCATTGAGAATTTTCCATTTTCCCCTCCAGACCATAAGACGAATGAGAAACTCTCCCCCTTTTCCCTCTATTTGAATGCTTTTTGTCCCACCTCCCTCAACTTCTATGTATTTTGTTTTGAATATTTTATCCTCTTTGTAAAGGACAAGAAGGACTCTTCCTCTTTCTTCAAAGGAATATGAAATTTCAGCCTGTATTTTGCCCTTAAGACAATTTACGGATAGAAGCTGGACTTCACCTTTATTTTCTATCTCACTTTCCTTTATTTCCTTTTTTCCTATTGACTGAGGTATTCCTGTAAATTTGTAGAGTTTTCCCTCAAGATGATATGCCTTAAATCTTTTGACGACTTCCTCAGAGCTGATTTTCCCTTTGAAGAATTGGAGTAAATCCTGTCTTTGACTTATTATTTCAATCACAGGAACATCTGATTTTCTGAGAATCAGGGAGAGGTTTTCACTGTAGGGGTGTTCGAGCAATAGGGCTGATAATAGCTTAAGGGTTCTGTTCGTGATATCATCTTTTTTCCAGTTGGATGCCTCACAGTTGAGGACTATTGCATTTTTAACTGCGAAAATCTCAGGATTTCCACATTTTTGCTGGTTCAGATAAGTCTTGAATGGAAGAGAAATTAGAAGTGAAAGGAGCAGAGAACTTACCATTGGAAGAATCTCCTATATATTTTTTCGAATATTTCGGGAAGATCAGAAAAACTCTCCTGTGTTCCGTAATACTCTTCCCTTGCCTGGGATTCTGCTCTTAGATAGGCATCCTCAGGAGAAAATTCTTTTTCCCTGAGTTTAATGTATAGGCTCAACCTTATGGCAACGCTGTTGAGTGTCCTTGAATTTACATTATCCCATCCCAAGTATCTGTAAATTGAAGGGAGAAAAGGTTCCTCTGCTTCAAGGCCGGGTATACAGAAGACTTTTCCTGTTCTTTTCCTTTCAGCCTCCATTATTAGGGGAAGCTTGTAAATATAATCAGCAGAAGAAGCATCCTGTGTCGGATTGAAATCCTTGAATTTTCTGGGTTTCTCATCCCACCATGAAAGCCAATCAGGGGTGAATTCTATTTTCTCGGGAAGCTTAGCTTTAAGTTGATATAAAGCAACGATGCCCAATTTCTCAAGCTTCTCGGAGACAGTTTTTCCCTCTTCAAGGAAGTCCTTTTTCCTTAACCATCTTGAACATTCATTACCTGTAAGAGGTCTATTAACTTTTTTCCATTCAGCACTCGGTAGGAATAGAATTTTCCAGCTGGTGGGGGACTTCAAGAGGAGGAAGTATCTACCAGGAGAAACTAAATGGGATGGAATTTTAGTATCTCTTGAAAATGGGAGTATCTCCCCAAAAGGATTTATTATTAGGGCATCTCCCTCTCCGCTGAGGAAAATCCACCCCGGCTGTGTTATTCTGAATTCTGAAACCCTCTCCCATCCCTGAGTAATTTTTTTACCCTCAGCAATGGGATATGTATTTGCTCCGCTAAGAGAAAAAATGAGAATTAAAAATATTGCTCTCATTTCTCCTTGAACATGGAATTCCAGAGGGTGGGATCTCCCTTAAGCCATTTGTCAAACCACCCGATTATTGCTTTATACCATCCAATTCTGTGTTTGTATCCCATGATCCAGTGATTTTCCCCCTTTATTTTTACAAGTTCAACTGGACTTCCAAGAAGTTTGAGTGCTGTGAACATCTGGTCACTTTCTCCTGGAGGAACATTTGTATCTGAGGTTCCGTGGAGAAGGAGCAGGGGAGTTTTTATCCTATCTGCGAAAAATAGAGGGCTCTGATTAACATAGAGATCTTTTCTATTCCATGGAAAGCTGAAGGCAGCGGATATTGCATTGTAAGTGTATCCCCAGTATCCTTCACCCCAGTAATGAGGTATTAGATTTATTCCTGCATGAGAAACCGCGCATGCATAAATGCTAGTTTTTGTAATGAGATACTGAGTCATAAAGCCTCCAAAAGAGGCACCGATTATCCCAACCTTTCCCACGAAGGAATGAGTCTTCATGAATTTTTTGCTTGCATTTATTATCTGTTTCCCTGCTAATTTTCCCCAGTCGTTCACATGATAGGAAGAAAATTCCTCTCCGAAACCCGTTGAACCTGCTGGGACCATTGTATATACAACATAGCCTTTTGAGGCCCACCATTCCTTCGGGTATCTTCCGTCAAAATCCCTGGTTATTGGGCTGGTTCCTCCATAATAATAAATTATAAGGGGGTATTTCTCGTGAGGATCGAAATTTGGTGGGTAGTATATTCTTCCCTTTAACATGAATTTTCCAACTTTTGTGTCCCAATCCTCAATCTTCCCGAAATTTACTGTGGAATACTCTTTCGCAGCAGGGAAATACACAAAGAAGGGTTTACTTTCTCCCGGCTTTATTACATATGCTCTTTTGGGAAAATTTGTCCCTGTTCCAATATATGATATTAGCCCACTTTCCCCAATATCAAGGCCCCTCACCACTTCTGCTCCGGATGGAAGAAGGGATATTTTTTTCTCTACAGGGTTATATTTATAGAGGTGTACAAAAGTTTTATCCTCTGCTGTGAAATATATATTACCGTCATCGGCCCAAACAACATTGTTCAGGCTCGGCTTAAAATTCTTCGTTATAACCTCCACTTTTCCTGTCTTAAAATCGTAAATATATGCTTGATTGTCGTATTCATTGGGTATTCTTCCCTTTGGAAGAACATTTCCAGCCCCACCAAAAGCTGATGGGCCTCCGACAAAGAGGAGTTTCTTACTATCCGGGGACCACACTCCATAATTAACCCACGGTTCTTTTATAAGCTCCTTTTCCTTGAGGTTCTTGAGTTCAAGCAATGAAAATTTTACTATTGAATACGGCCTTTTTGTTCTATCAAAAATTTCTCTCTCCATTAGAATATTTTTTCCGTCGGGGCTAATGGCAGCAGGATATGATTTTGTTATACCGAGGATTCTCTTAAAACCTGTATCAGGGAATATCTGATATATCTTATAAGTTCTCCTGAAGCCTTTCTGTCTGTCAGGAGGGTTCTTAACCCTTTTAAGGCCATTATTGTCAAATTCCTTGCCTTTCTTCACTATGTAATAAACGATAAATTCGCCATCCTTTGACCATGAATAACTTCCAAGATCCTTCTCCTCGACAATTTTCTTTGTATCCCCGCTCATTCCCGAGATCCATATTGAGGCTTTATCTTTGTTCCTTATAATGTAAGAAAACTGGCAGCTGTGGGGTCTCCACAGAAAGCTGCTTATTTTCAGACCTCTAAAGGACCTTATGACTTTCTTATCCTTGAGTCTTATTATCTCCACCCAATTTTCCCTCTTTCCATCATAGTTCCATTTGTTAAGGCCGAGGGAGACGAACTTCCCACAGGGAGAGACCAGAATTCCACTTATCCGTTCAAGATTCATTATTTCCCGAAGGGAAAGGGGTCTTCTGGGGTTGAATGAAAGTTCTGTTCCCTTCGCGTTCAATTTTAGTGATATACCCTCGCCTTTTTTTGGATCGTATAGAAGTTTTATAACAAGAGAATGCTTTCCCGGTTCAAGTAGTTCTTTTTTTTCTAATGGTTCTCCTCCTGCTTTTCCTATGAGTTTCCCATCGAGAAATGCCACAAAAGGATGAGGAGATTCTATCTTTATTGGAATATTGACCCATTTGTTTAGTGAAAGATAAATTGCGAAGAAGTGGAGAGACAGTGTTTCAGTTCCGGAAATTTTTCCCTTTACCTTTTCCCATTTTAGATTTCGGCCATTGTATATTTCCACTTCTTTGCCCTCAACTGGTGAAAAAGGTAGAATGCCTAACCCTGAATTTAAAACTTCCTCCTGTGCATCCTTTCCCTTTAATACCTGAGGGGATTGCTCCTGTATTGGTCCTAAGTGGAGCCACTCCGTAGAAAATAGGAAAAAGCTTAAGGCGAATATTGAGAGGATTGAAAAAATTTTCTTCATTTTTTCCTCCTTCTTGTTAAGTTATAATATAATTGTAATTATAATATAAAAAATAAGGAGGTGGAAATGAATAAAGGAAGCTCAAGCTTTTTCAATATTGTATTGCTTCTCATTATAGTATATGCAGGGTTTGTAGCATATTCCTATGCAAGGATTAACATAGACGCAAAGGTTTTCAGAAAAGCTATTGTTGAGGCCACAAAAGGAGGAAGAGAGCTGACTGACGGGGAAATATTGGATAGGGTTATGGGAATAGCCGACAGATTCAGAATGGATGTAGATGAGGATAATGTATACATATCAAGGGACAAAGATAACCTCTACATTGAGGTAAAATATCCTATTGAGAAGAACATGCTTTTCTGGACTCTTAAAAAGCAGATAAAAATAACTGCTGTAAGTCCTTTGGATACTGCCTTGGATTAGAAAAAAATGGGGAAAGTCAAGGGGAACTTATTCCAGGTTCTTGAAGATATAATATCTCATAGTATAGAATCAGATTCTGAAAAAATTGGCGAGAATTTAGCAGAGAGAATCGAAGAGTTTTTTAAAGCATCTGGATTTTCTCTGTTTTTCTTGCCAAATCCACCAGGTGTTTATGCTGTATGGACAAAGGGGGTCCCTGATGAATACAGAAATTTTATAAGAGAGAAAACTGTGAAACTTCCAGGGGCCCAGGCCTTTTTCACCCAGGAGATAATGTTTTCGGAAGATATAAAGAAAGACGATAGGTTTTCCTCTATAAGGAAGCTTATGGAAACAGGAGGTATAAGGGCGATTATAATTTTTCCCCTTATATTCCAGAACAAATCCGTTGGGGTACTTGCCCTGTATTTTCGTAAGCCGAGGAGTTTTTCTGAGGAGGAAATTTCCATAGGAAAAATTGCTGCTTCCTATCTTGGATCATTCCTCCATAATATGAAACTTTATCAGGAGCTTAGGGAAGAAGAAGACAAATTAAAACTCATATTTGAAAGGTCTCCTGCAGCTATTTTTATAGTTCAGGATGATAAATTCAAGTTTGTAAATCCTGCTTCTGAGAAAATTACAGGCTATACAAAGGAAGAGGCATATCGTATTAATTTTTGGGAGTTGATTCATCCTGACGATAAAGAGGTTGTAAAAGAAAGAGGAATAAGGAGACAGCGGGGTGAGAAAGTGTTTCCTGAGACTTATGAGTTTAAGATATTGAGGAAGAACGGGGATATCCGGTGGATGGAATTTAAGGGGACTCCTATAGAATATGAGAGAAAGCCTGCAAATCTCGGCATTGCCTTTGATATTACCCAGAGGAAGTTTCTTGAAGAGAAAGTTAAATCTCTTCAGGAGAGTCTAAGGGCAATATATGATTTTTCTATGATGGGAATTTACTTAGTTTCTATTGAGGGTGGGAAAATTGTATATAAGATGGTAAATCCTAAAGGGAAGGAAATACTCGGGGTGAACATTGAGGGGAAAACCCCTGAGGAAGTCTTTTCTCCTCCTGAGGCGGAGAAAGCAAAAGCTATAGTTAAGAAGATAATTGGATCAAAAAAGCCCTTGACCACTATCGAGGAATATCATACAGGCTATGGAAAGAGGTCTTTATTTGTGAGTAGGGGACCAATTTTTGATAAAGATGGAAATGTTAAAGAGATAGTAGGACTTTTCAGGGATATTACTGAGGAAATAAGGGCAAGGGAAAAGGCAGAGAGAACTTCCAAGTTGACGATGATTGGGCAGTTTACAGGGGGACTTGCCCATGAACTTAACAATATTCTCGATGTTATTCTTTCAACAGCTGAAATTAAGCTGAAGGAAAACCCGGAAGATCCATCGTGGAGGAGAGTCAAGAGGAATGCGCTTTCTGCTTCAGATTTTGTCTCGCAGATTATGGAGTTGGGAGAAGCAGCTATACCTGAAAGAACGACCATAGAGCTTAATTCGTTTTTGAAGGAGCACTTGAAATTTTTAAGGAAGGTTGTTCCGGAGAGAATAAATATTTTATATTCTGCTGAGGAGAAGGAAATATTTTTATTGGGAAATCCAAAAAGCTTAAAAACAGCAATAAACAACATAATAATCAATTCGAAAGATGCTATTCCTGAATATGGGAAAATATTAATAGGGTTAAGAAGGGTTAGGTCAGAGGAAGTTGGACAAATAGAAGGAATTAAGCAGGGAGAAGAATACGCTGAAATAGTTATAGAGGATACAGGGAAAGGAATGGACAAAGAGGAAAGGAAAAGGGCATTTGAACCTTTCTTTACAACAAAGGGGAAAGAAAATCCAGGCCTTGGTCTTTCCCAAACATACGGCATAGTAAAAAAACATGGGGGGTATGTTTCTTTAGAGAGTGAGCTGGAGAAAGGAACCAAGCTTACCATCTATCTACCAATTCTGAAGGAAAGGGGGAAAAGAAAAACAGAACTAACCAAACCTTCTGCCCCACACAAGAAGATGCTCCTTCTTGTGGAGGATGATATGGAAGTCCTTGAAGTTGAGAAAGAAATACTGAGTCTCAGTGGATATGAATTGAAGGAGGCCAGGAATGGAAAGGAAGCTCTGATTCTCTATAAGAAAGTCAAAGATAGGGTCTCTGCTGTTCTTACCGATCTTACAATGCCAAAAATGGGAGGGATTGAGCTTGCAAGAAAAGTAAAGAGCATAAACCCTAAGGTCAAAGTCATTGTTATCAGTGGTTATATAACACAAAAAGAAATGGAGACATTAAGACGAGAAGGTATAGATGATGTGATTCAAAAACCCTTTGAGATGGAGGAACTTCTTTCCCGTCTTAAATCCGCGATAGGCTGAGATTCCCCGAAACTACAATCCCTTTTTTTCGTATATTATTAAGAGGCTAAGATGAAGAAATTTATACTATTTTTCATTCTCATTTCATTAGCATTGGCAAAAGAGGTTAGCTTTGAGATTCCAAGAATCAATACCCCGCCAAAGATAGACGGGAAGATTGATGATGTTTATAAGAATTTCCTTAAGCTTGACAAATTTCAGCAGTTTCAGCCGAAATATAACGAATCTCCATCGGAGAAAACAGAGTTCTATATTGGGTATGATTCAAAGAACTTATACATTGCATTTAAAGCTTATGATGATCCTAAAAAGATAAGGGCGAGGATCTCAAAAAGGGAGGATTTCTTCAACGATGATTTAGTTGGTATATTAATAGATCCATTTAATACCAGAGTAAAAGCGTTCATCTTTCTTATGAATCCTTACGGAATTCAGGGCGAGGGGGTTCATGATGACAGTTCTTATCGTAACCAGGAGGATTTTTCATGGGATGCAATATGGTATTCAAAAGGGAAAGTATACCCATGGGGATATTTTGTTGAGGCAAAAATACCCTTTAAGTCCCTGAGATTTCCTTCTGAGGGGAAAATTCACAAATGGGGATTCCACGCTTTCAGGAAAATAATAAGAAATAACGAGTTAGACTCCCTTGTTCATTTGGACAGGAAAATAAGGGGATTGGTTCATCAGGAAGGGACGCTCGTTATAGAAGATAATATAAAGCCTGGCCTTCACCTTGAACTTATACCGACACTGACCGGACTGAGGGCAGAAGAACAGAACTTTAAGCCGGAGTTCGGATTCTCCTTCAAGGATAGTCTCACTTCTGATATAACCTTTGACCTTGCATATCATCCTGATTTCTCCCAGATAGAAGCGGATGCTGGTCAGATCAATGTTAACCAGAGATATGCTCTCTATTATGAAGAGAAAAGGCCATTTTTCCTTGAGGCTGCGGAGATTTTCAAAACTCCGATTCAGGTTTTTTATTCAAGAAGAATAGCACAGCCGAGATACGGGGTGAAGCTTACCGGAAGGTATGTCCGCTCTTCCTTTGGGGTTATATCCGCCTACGACATATCCTCCTTTGAAAACCTCTGGGATGTGACTCAAGGAGGCGAAGACAGCGCTTATGTAAACATAGGAAGATACAAATATGAGGTGTGGAAGGGAAGCTTCTTAGGGTTTTCCTTGACGGACAAGAGATGGGGAGATGGTTTTTACAACTCAGTTGGAGGCATAGACGGTTACCTGAGAAATAATAACTTTGTGTTTTCCTTCCAGGGACTTCTCTCAAGAACTGCCAAGGAAGAGCAAACCAGTGGACAGGCATTTGAAGGGGAGTTCAGTTATGGGGAAGAACATTTCAATTTTATGATTGGGACAAAAATGATATCCCCTGGTTTTGATGCCCAAGAGGGATTTATAAAGAGAAAAGATATGATAAGCTATTATTCCTGGATGGGTTATGATTTCTATCCAGAAAGGAAACTTTTCATCCAAGGAGGACCGAATCTTTTTGTAAAATACATAACAGATTGGAAAGGGGAAAAGACAGATCAGAGTGTTAGATTAGGGTTTCATTTAATTTCCCTTGCTAACTCGTTCCTGAATGTTTTCCTCAGTAATTCCTATGAGAAATACAATGATATTGGCTTCAACAAGAATAGAGTAGGGATGTTTCTCAACTCATCTCCGAGTAAATATTTATCCCTTGGAGGGGGAATGTTTATAGGCGATTCCATTTACTACAGCGATGACCCATATCTCGGCTATGACATTTCCGGAAATCTTCATATGACCTTTTATCCTTTGAAAAGATTGGCCATAAATTCTTCGTATATTTTAGATTATTTTTATGAAAAGCGAGGAGGAAGTCTCGTTTACAAAATGAATATATTCAGAAACAAAGCTGTATTTCTATTTACAAGAGAATTCTCTCTCAGGGCTATCTGGGAATATAACGATTATTATAAGGACCACTACGGGAGCCTGCTCCTTGCCTATGAATATTCACCAGGAACAGTTTTTTATCTTGGTGCCTCCTCTGAGTTCTACAGAGAAAATGGCATATGGGATACCAGAAACTTCACATTTTTCGTTAAGTTCTCTTACCTGTTTAGAATATGATTCTTGACAGTAAAATTCTCCAGCGGTAAATTCTCCTTAGAATAAATAAAAGAGAGGTTGAACTGATGAAAAGGATACTTATTACTGGGGCATGCGGTCAAATAGGTAGTGAGCTGACATCTTTCCTCAGGAGGAGGTACGGAGCAGAGAATGTTATAGCCTCTGATATAAAGGAGCCCCTGAAGGATACTGAGGAGTCAGGAATATATGAAATTCTGGATGTCAGGGATAAGAAAACCTTAAAAGAGGTCGTTGATAAATACTCCATTGATACTTTATTTCATATGGCAGCGATACTTTCCGCCAATGGCGAGAAGAATCCATGGCTTGCCTGGGATGTTAATGTTAACGGTTTATATAATATCCTTGAAATAGCCAGAGAGAAGAATATGGAGAGGGTATTTATCCCGAGTTCGATAGCTGCCTTTGGTCCGGAGACTCCGAGAGTTAAGACACCCCAGGAAACTGTCCTGAAACCCCGGACAATTTATGGCGTTACCAAAGTTATTGTTGAAAGACTTGGAGAATATTATTTCTGGAAATTCGGGTTGGATGTAAGAGGAATAAGATATCCTGGAATAATAAGCAGCAAAACCCTCCCAGGAGGAGGAACAACAGATTACGCAGTGGAAATATTCTACGAGGCAGTGGAGAATAAAAGATATACTGCTTTTTTGAGGAAGGAAACAAGACTCCCGATGATGTATATGCCTGACTGTCTTAAAGCAACTGTTATGCTTATGGAGGCTGACCTCTCCAAGTTAAAGCACCATGGCGATTTCAATCTTTCGGGCATGAGCTTTTCTGTAGAGGAGCTTGCTAAGGAGATAAAAAAGCACATTCCCGAATTCACCTGTGAGTATAAGCCGGATTTCCGTCAGGAAATTGCAGATTCATGGCCCCAATCAATAGATGACTCCGCTGCAAGGGAAGAATGGGGATGGAAGCCTGATTATGACCTCTCATCAATGACTGAGGACATGATAAATAAGGTAAAAGAAAAACTTAAATGATAAAACCATGATTTGGAAGCGAAGATGAGAAATAAAATATTAATTTCGCTAATTTTTGCGGTTGGGCTTTTTTCGGGAGGCTTTAAGACCGAGTCCTATCTTTTCACCGGTCTCAAACCGAGGGCAATAGGCCCTGCAGTAACAAGCGGGAGAATAACGGCTATTGATGTTGTAAACAGCAATCCCAAGATAATTTATGTGGGAACAGCAGGTGGAGGGGTATGGAAATCTGATGATGGGGGAGTGAGTTTTTACCCGGTATTTGAAAGATATACAATGTCTATAGGCTCCCTTACAATAGATCAGAAAAGACCAAAGACTGTGTGGGTGGGAACAGGAGAGACAAATGTAAGGAATACGGTTTCGGTTGGAACAGGGCTTTACAGAACCGATGATGGAGGTAAGAACTGGGAGTTCGTTGGATTCAAGGATTCAGAGAGGATAGCTAAAATAGTCATAGAGCCTGAAGATTCAAAAACAGTTTATGTCTGCGTTCTCGGTCATTTGTGGGATTCTAATAAGGAAAGGGGACTTTATAAAACAACAGACGGTGGAAAGAACTGGGAAAAGATACTTTATGTTGATGAGAAAACGGGATGTGCTGACCTTGAGATGGATCCTCAGGAGCCAAATATTCTCTATGCTGCGATGTGGCAGGTAAGAAGATGGCCTTATTTCTTCCGTTCCGGTGGTCCTGGAAGTGGTTTGTATAAAACTTCTGACGGCGGAAAAAAATGGGTAAAGCTGAAGAGGGGACTTCCAGAGGGAGAACTCGGTAGAATAGAACTCGCAATTGCTCCCTCAAGGCCTTCCACGATTTATGCGATTGTTGAGGCGAAAAAGACAGGGCTTTACCGTTCTGATGACATGGGTGAGAATTGGAAAAGGGTTAACTCTTCTTTTTTCGTATCAGCTCGTCCGTTTTATCTTGCCAATCTCTATGTCAGTCCGAAGGACCACAATAGAGTTTACAGCCCTAACTTTTCTCTCTGGGTCAGCGATGATGGAGGCAAGAGCTTTTCTCAGTCCTCTATTTCATCCAATTTTGGAATTTCTGGAGGAATTCATCCCGATGACCATGCTCTATGGATAAACCCTGAAAATCCGGATAACCTTATCCTCGGAACAGATGGGGGTATATATGTATCTTATGATAGAGGGAATCGTTTCAGATTTGTCGGAAGCCTTCCAGTTGCTCAGGCTTACCATGTGAATTATGATATGAGCTATCCTTATAGGGTATGCACTGGTCTTCAGGATAATGGTTCCTGGTGCGGTCCCTCTGAAAGCATTTCTGACAGAATAAGGAACAAGGACTGGTTCCCTGTTGGAATAGGAGATGGTTTCTATGCCTTCTTTGACCCTGAGTCTCCGGAAATAGTTTACTCAACCTGGCAGGGAGGGAAAATTGAGAGATTTAACAGGAAAACATGGGAAGCAAAGGACATAACACCTCTTCCTGAAAAAGGTGAACCAGAATACAGATTTAACTGGAATGCTGCAGTTGCGCTCAGCCCAAATGACCCAGAGATTATTTATATTGGCTCCCAATTTCTTCTGAGAACGAGGAATAAAGGAGAAAGCTGGGAGAGGATTTCCCCTGACCTTACAACAAATGATCCCTCAAAACTTAAGCAGGACAAATCAGGAGGACTCACCCTTGATGTATCAACTGCGGAGAATTACTGCACAATATATACAATTTCAGAATCCCCATTGGATAAGGATATAATCTGGGTAGGAACAGATGATGGGAACCTTCAGGTTACAAAGGATAATGGGAAAACATGGGAAAATGTCGTTTCCAATATAAATGGCCTTCCAAGAGGGACATGGTGTTCCTCTGTCGAGGCAAGCAGTCACTGGAAAAACACGGCCTATGTCACATTCGACGGTCACAGAACAGGGGACAAGAGGTCCTATGTTTTCAGGACAAGAGACCTTGGAAAAACTTGGGAATCCCTTGCAACAGCCGACATTGATGGATACTGCTTTAAAATCAAGGAAGATTCTGTAAATCCAAATCTACTTTTTCTGGGCACAGAATTTGGGCTTTATATATCCATAGATGGAGGAAAAAGCTGGGCGAGGTTTAAAAATCTACCAAAGGTTGCTGTGAGGGACATAGCGATTCATCCGAGAGAGGCAGACCTTATACTTGCTACCCATGGTCTTGGGATTCAGATAATTGATGATATTACCCCTTTGAGAGCATTAAATCCAGATGTCTTATCCAAAAGTGCAGAAGTTCTTCCCTCAAGGCCTGTTCTCAAGAAGGCTAAAGCCTGGATTATGGAATTCCTAGGGGATGGGCAGTATTCAGGACCAAATCCGCCAAATGGGGCAATGATAAATTATTATCTTAAGAAAAGGCATATATTCGGCACTCTGAAGTTGGAGGTTTATGACGGTAAAGGAAAATTAATTAAGACAATTCCAACTACAAAGCATAAGGGTATAAACAGAGTTTACTGGGATATGAGGTTGAAACCTCCAAAAAACATCTCCTTCGCCTTCGCTTTCTGCGGGAATTCTTTTAGGCCCAATGCTTCCAGAGGGAACATATAAGGTCAAATTAATAAAGGGGAAGGAAGCCTACGAAGGAAAGATTGAAGTAAAAGATTATCCCCTCCAGAAATACTCAAAGGAAGAGAGAAGAATAAGGCATGAGGCTATAATGAAACTTTATAGAATGCAGGAAAGGCTTGCCTATATAGTTGATACGATAAATGAGCTTGTGAAACAGAGTGAGGAAAAGGAGAAGAAATCAGGTAAAAAGCTGAAAAAAGAGCTTGCAGCTTTCTCAAAAGGACTGAAAGACTTCAGGGACCAGTTAATTTCTGGTGGTATGCTTCAAGCAGACAGATTAAGGGAAAAAGTCATTGGATTGTACGGGTCCATTTTAAGTTATGGAGGAAAGCCAACTGATGCTCAGCTCCGATATCTTGGATGGCTTGAAGAACAGATGAAAGAGGAAGGAGGAAAATTCAATAATATCATAGACAGAAAGGTTCCAAGAATGAACTCAAAGCTGAGAAAAAAGAGGATTAAACCCCTGCACATATTGAGTTTTAAAGAATACAAAAAGAAGGAGAAAAAATAATTAATCCTTCTTGTAATTTTCCATCTTGAAGAATCCGTCTGAAATGGAGGGATTTATTTTTATTCCCTCTATAATCATCTGGCTTCCACCTTGAGATGATGGGGATTTCATTTCCATTGAGAAGGGAAAGAATATACCATCAACTTCTTTATAATCCCCAAATATAGTTTCCCCCCTGATTTCTTTACCATCTTTTACAGTAGTTCCCTCCATCTTGAGCTCAATGCACGAGGCCTCGTCAAGATAATATATGTATTCCTTCCCGTTCTTTTTAGTCAACTTGAGCTTGTAAACTCCTGTTCCCTCAAGGTTATCCTTCCCAAGAAATTCTATTTTATACCCTTTCTTTTTGTAATCAAGGAAAGGGCTATCATAATCCTGTTGCTCCTTTACTTGTTTGGCATAATCTTCGGGCATGGGCTGGGGTTCATTTATGTTGAGAAGTGGCATTACCCACCATGCGTTCTTTCCGTCGTATGCCTGAATCATCTTATTTTTCTGAATAGTTATTTCTGTTCTAACCATATTTGGCTTCTTGGTCCACAGAACAAAAGGCATCTCCATACTCTGGTTTACAATTTTTCCCTTTATCATAAGGGTCTTTATTCGCCTGAGTTTTTCAATTCCTCCCCTTGACTTTAAATTTTTTGAGATTATCTCATCCACAGTTTGGGAGAATGATAGCGAAACCAACAGGGTCACCATAACGAAATAGGCTATTTTTCTCATTTTTCCCTCCTTTTTGATTACTCCATTAATATTATACAGTTCTGAGGCAAAAATTCTATATTTTTTATAAAATTTCCTCTTATTTCTTTGTTTTCACCCTTCTGCCGGTTAGGGAAAAGAAGTTCTTAAGTTCTTTAAGCATCTTCTTCTTTTCCTTCTTGTTTTTCCCTTTTTTCCAGTTCTCGTATTCCTTGTCCATAAGATACCAGACCCAGCTCCTGTCTGCAGGGAGTTTTCTTGAATACTCAATTAATATTGTCTTTGAAAGGAACCATTCTATCCCCTGGCTGTAGAAAAATGATTTTATAATATATGGAATGGCCGGGGAAATATGAATTGGGTTTTCTGACTCAAGAAGGATATTAATTTCCTGTAAAGCAGAGGTCCTTTCTTGTAGGTTCTTAGAGGAGGATAATATTTCTGCATCCTTATCTATTTTTCCCTTAATCGATGAAGTTCTCTTCAGGTTCTCATCAAGAAATATACCTGATGCTTTTCGGAATAATTCAGAGGATTCCTCAAGTTTTCCCATGATTTCAAGGATCAATGCCTTGGAATAAATATAATAGGGGTCATTAGGGTCCATTGTCAGAAGTTCATCTGAATCTTTAAGAGCCTCATCGTATTTTTTTAGCTTGAGAAAAATCCTTAATCTTAGATAGAGAGAAGATTGATCGCTACCATTGCTCTTAATATATGTGTTTACATCCTCTAATGCTTTCTCATTAATGCTGAGTTTTTCCTCGCACTTTGCCCTTTCTCTGTAAGCCTCCCAAAGTTTAGAGTCATGCCTTACAGCTTCGGTAAATGCTGCCGCTGCTTCTCTGTACTTTCCCTGATAATAGAGATCAATTCCCCTGTTGAAGAGCTGAAGAGCTATAGAAATGGCAAGGAGTATGTTCATTCAAGCCTGTAGTTTGGAGCCTCCTTGGTTATTATTATATCGTGGACATGGCTTTCCTTGAATCCTGCAGGAGTTATCCTTACAAACTTTGCCTTTTCCTTGAGTTCTTCAATTGTCCTGCAACCAGCATAGCCCATTCCTGAACGGAGACCTCCAACAAGAAGGGGAACGAGCTGCATAACAGAACCTCTATAAGGCACCCTGCCCTCTATCCCCTCAGGGACAAGCTTTGCCTCATTGGTCTGGTCCTCCTGGAAATACCTATCCTTGCTCTTCCCTTTTCTCATTGCCTCAATTGAACCCATTCCCCTGTAAACTTTATAGCTTCTTCCCTGAAAAAGCACTAACTCTCCAGGACTTTCATCAGTGCCTGCAAGCAGGCTGCCTATCATAACTGAATCCGCTCCTGCTGCTATGGCCTTTGTTATATCCCCAGAACTCTTTATCCCTCCATCTGCTATTACAGGAATGTTATGTTCCTTGGCCACCTTGGCTACCTGGAATATTGCAGTCACCTGAGGAACGCCAATCCCTGTTACAATCCTTGTTGTGCAAATGGAGCCTGGTCCCACGCCTACCTTCACAGCATCAACACCTCTTTCTATAAGGGCTTTTGCTGCCTGAGATGTTGCAATATTCCCTGCGATTATTTGGGTATCAGGAAATTTGTCCCTGAGAAGGGAGACTGTGTCCAGGACCTTTTTTGAATGCCCATGGGCAGTATCTATAACGAGAGCATCTACACCAGCATCAACAAGGGCCTTGGCTCTTGCTTCCGTATCCTTTCCAACTCCAACTGCTGCTGTAACCATCGGCCTCCCAAGTTTATCCTTACTTGCATAGGGATATTTTATCTTCTTCATTATATCCTTCACTGTTATGAGGCCCTTCAGCTTAAAATTTTCATCAACCACAAGGAGCTTTTCTATCCTGTGTTCGTGAAGCTTTTTCTTGGCCTCCTCAAGACTTATACCCTCCTGAACAGTTACGAGATTCTCCTTTGTCATTGTGTCTTTAACCTTTACTGAATAATCGGTTATGAATCTTATATCCCTGTTTGTCAATATTCCTACAAGTTTATTTTCTTTTTCCACTACCGGCACACCAGAAATTTTGTATTTTTCCATGATTGATAGGGCGTCGGAAACTGTTTCTTCAGGATGGACAGTTATTGGTCTAAATATCATCCCGCTCTCAGACCTTTTTACCCTGTCGACTTCCTCAGCCTGTTCATCTATTTCCATATTTCTATGAATTACCCCTATTCCTCCAAGCTGTGCCATTGCAATTGCCATTTTTGATTCTGTCACAGTGTCCATAGCTGCAGAGATTATGGGAATGTAAAGGTTAAACTTTCTTGTGAGTCTCGTGGAAACTTCAGTGTCTGCAGGCAAGACCTCGGAATATGCAGGAAGTATTAAAACATCATCAAAGGTCAAAGCTTCTCCGGCTATTTTATTATCCATGTTTCCTCCTTTTTTTCTTCCTTGAAGCCACAGGTTTTGCCTTGGGCTGTCTCTGCCGTTGTTTTATCCTTTCCATTTCTTCTTCTGAGATTGGCTCGTAGAGGAATACATATCTTATAGCATCCTCTTCAATCCTGTTTAACATCTGGGTAAACATTCGGAATCCTTCCTTTTTGTACTCAATAAGAGGGTCCCTCTGACCATAACCCCTGAGTCCTATTCCTTCCCTTAAATGGTCCATTGCAAGAAGATGGTCCTTCCAATATTTATCTATTAGCTGAAGCATGAGGAAGCGTTCCATATCTTTCATGGCTTTTCCAGCCCTTTCCCTTTTTTCGTCATACCTTTTCATAAGCTCTTTGAGTATGGTATCCTTAAGTTCTTCCTTGGTAATTGAATCTTTATGAAAATCAAATTCCTTTAGAGAAATCATAAAATGGAAATTAAGCACTTTTTCAAGTCCTTCCCAATTCCACTCCGAGGATGGCATCTTCTCCTTGCAGTTTTCATCTATCAACCAACTCAGGATATCCTCCATTATTTCCTTTAATTCAGGTCCAAGGTCTTTTCCCTCAAGAATTTCTCTTCTCTTCCCATAAATTACTTCCCTCTGCTTATTCATAACCTCGTCATATTCAAGAACATGTTTTCTCATGGAGAAATTCTGACCTTCAACCTGTTTTTGTGCCCTTTCTATAGTCTTGGAGACCAATCTGCTCTCAATAGGAACCCCTTTTTCCATTCCTAAAGTTCTCATCAATCCTGATATCCTGTCAGAGCCAAAAATTCTCATGAGCTCATCCTCAAGGGAAAGATAAAATCTGTTTTCTCCAGGGTCTCCCTGTCTTCCTGACCTTCCTCTGAGCTGGTTATCTATCCTTCTACTTTCGTGTCTTTCTGTTCCGAGAATGAAAAGCCCTCCAAGTTCAATCACCTTTTTGTGCTCTTCATCAGTTTTTTTCCTGGCTTCCCGATACACTTTTTCCCATTCCTCCTGCGAAACACTAGCAGGGTCTTTCCCCTTCTTTTTTAACATTTCCTTGGCAAGAAATTCAGGATTTCCTCCAAGGATTATGTCAGTTCCCCTTCCAGCCATGTTGGTTGCTACTGTAACAGCTCCCACTCTTCCTGCTTGGGCTACTACCTCAGCCTCTCTCTCGTGATATTTTGCATTCAGGACAACATGATTTATTCTTTTCCTTGAAAGAAGACGGCTGAGATGCTCTGATTTTTCTATGGAGAGTGTTCCAACAAGCACAGGCTGTCCCCTTCTGTTTAATTCCTCTATTTCCTTTACAACAGCATCCCATTTTTCATCTTCTGTTCTGTATACAACATCAGGATAGTTCTTCCTTATCATTGGCATATTTGTGGGAATAACAATTACATCTAAATTGTAAATACCTGAAAACTCTGCAGCTTCTGTTGCCGCTGTTCCTGTCATTCCAGCCAGCTTCTTGTACATTCTAAAATAGTTTTGAAAGGTTATGGATGCCAGGGTCTGATATTCCTGCTGGATTTTTACCCTTTCCTTTGCTTCAAGAGCTTGATGAAGTCCTTCGCTGTATCTTCTCCCTGGCATAAGCCTTCCTGTGAACTCGTCAACAATTATTACCTTTCCGTCCTTAACAATGTAATCCTTATCCCTTTTGAAAAGGGAATGAGCTTTGAGAGCATTGTAAACCATATGGATGAAATTCATATTTCTTATGTCGTACAGATTCCCTACCTTTAATGCTTTTTCAACTCTTGCAATCCCCCTTTCTGTGAGAACTACTGTCCTTGTTTTCTCATCAATTTCATAATCTTCATCCTTTTTTCTACTGTCATCTTCTTCTTCTTTTTTCTTTTCTTCTTCTTTGGTTACATGTCCTTTAAGTGTTCTCACAATGTCATCTATCCTGTAATAGATTGAGGTTGATTCCTCAGAAGGCCCTGAAATTATAAGTGGAGTTCTTGCTTCATCTATTAAGATTGAGTCAACTTCATCAACTATTGCATAATTATGTCCCCTCTGAACTATATCCTCTATGGAGTATTTCATGTTGTCCCTCAGATAATCAAAACCGAACTCGTTGTTTGTGCCATAGGTTATATCTGCAAGGTATGCTTCCTTCCTTGAGCAAGGGACAAGCTTAGTGGTAAATCTCTCCTTGCTTTCCCATTCTATTAGGAAGGATTCATCATGCTGGATTACGCCGACGGTGAGCCCTAAAAAAAGGTATACTGGACCCATCCAAAGGGCATCTCTTTTTGCTAAATAATCGTTTACGGTTACAAGCTGAACCCCTTTACCATCTACAGGATTTCCATTAGAATCTCTTGCATCAAGAGCGTTAAGATAGATTGGTAGGGTTGCCACAAGGGTTTTTCCTTCCCCTGTTTTCATCTCTGCTATTTTTCCCTGATGAAGAACAATTCCTCCCATTAGCTGGACATCAAAATGGCGCATGTTAATAGTTCTTTTGGCAACTTCCCTCACCACTGCAAAGGCTTCTGGCATAATATCATCCATTGTCTCTCCATTTTCAAGTCTTTCCTTGAATTCAGGGGTCTTCTGCGCGAGTTGTTCATTTGTTAGCTTCTGAACCTCTGGTTCTAAAGAGTTAATTTCCTCAACAACCGGGACTAATTTTCTTAATTCCCTTTCGTTTCTTGTCCCGAATATTTTTTTTAAAACCTTATCAAACATTGCTCCTCCTCATCAAGATGAGTTCATTAGCTAAGTCCATATTAAATTTTACCACATCTGCTTAGGATTTACATCTATATATTATCACTGACTTTACCCTGATAAGAGTGATAAAATCTTTTTATGAGGGGAATATTTTTTGTTTTAATTCCTTCTTTTGTCTTCTCCATGAACTTTTACAGGACACAGATAAAAATTTATTCATCAAGCGACTGGACGGTAATAAACCTTGAGAACGCAAGCATAGCTTACTGCAATGGGAAAGAGCCTGAAGAGGCTCGTTTTAGGTGTTTTATGGACAGGATAACGCTGAATCAACCTTTAGGAAGGGAAACCGAGGTTAAAAACACTCTCTATCTTTATGACTTCAATGGAAATTTGAAAATCCGGGTCAGGAAGGGATGGATTGGGGTCGTGAAAATTGTTTTTTCTTCCAAGGGTAAGGAAGTCCAGATAGTAAACGATATTCATAGAAATGGGAAAAACTCCAAAGAATTCAATGTAAAAATTCCCTACGAAGCCATAGAAAAGGAGGGAAAAACTCATTTTGGAAAATTAGTCCTCAGCTTTTATTATACATGGTATGGAAATCCTTCTGGTCCTGCAGGTAGATGGATACACTGGAATTCCTGTGGGCATAATCCTGACTTGGGAGACATAAATGCTGCTCACCATCCAATTTTGGGTCCTTACGATTCAGCTTCAGAATATGTGATAAAGAAACATATATTTTGGGCAAAAACTTCAGGGATAGATGGTTTCGTAATTCCCTGGTTTGGGGAAAATAATCATTCATATCATGGGGTTCTTTCTTTTGTAAAGGAGGCAGAAAACCAGGGCTTTAAATTTTCCTTTTCCTTCCCATTTGTGGATTATGACAGAGAGGTAACACCGGAGGTAGCTGCAGATGAAATAAGCAATGTTCTTCAAAGCTTTTCGTCCTCTCCTCTTTTTATAAGATTGGAAGGAAAACCTGCCATCTTCCTTTATGCAGCCGATTCCTTTCCAAAAACTTTCTGGGGGAAGGTTTTTCGGATATTAAAGGAAAGGGGTTTTTATCTTTACCCCTTTGCCGATGCTATGGGTCCTTCAGTTATTGGAGAGTTTAGAGGCCTTTATTTTTACCTCCCCATATTTTTCGGGGATGCCTCTTTTAAAACGCAGGAAAAGTACTTTAAATGGGCAAAGATAGTCTCCATCCTGAAGGATATGCCCTTATTCCTTCCCGTTTTTCCAGGGTTTGACAAAAGAAAAGGATGTGGGAGTGGGAAATTCATTCCAAGAAGAGGGGGAAAAACTATGGAGGCGCTCTTTGCACTCATATCATCTTATGGTCCTGATGGAATTTTTGCTTCCACTTTCAATGAGTGGCATGAAGGAACGGAATTTGAGCCCTCAGAAGAATACGGATTTTACTATCTTGATTTATTGTCTTTGCTTTCAAGGGAATTTAAGAGCAATGAGAAGATTCACCGTTGACTGTATGTTGGGAAAACTTGCAAAATGGTTGAGAATCCTCGGCTTCGATACATTTTTTGATTGTTCTGCAAACGATGAGGAACTTCTTAAAATTGCGAGGTCAGAGGAAAGAGCTCTTCTAACAAAGGATAGAGAACTGGCAGCTAAGGGTGGATATTTAGTAATGGGGAAGGGACTTGAAAATCAGGTGAGAGAGATTTTTCAAAGATTTCATCTTACAGGGGAGGCTAAGCCATTTACAAGATGTCCTGTATGCAATGGGGAATTAAAGAAAATAAGCAGAAAAGATGCTGAGAAGCTTGTTCCGCCCCTTGCTTTTAAAATGGCTACTAAATTTTCAGTCTGCAGAGAATGTGGGAAAGTTTACTGGGATGGAACCCATATGGTCAGGATGAAAAGTCTTCTTAGGAATATAGGATTGAAGGAGGTAAATAAATGAGAGAGGAGAAACTTAAGAGAAAAAATCTTGAACTAATAAGGGATTTTTTTGGGGATAGTGAGTTTAAAAAATTTTCAATTAGGCTATGGGATAGCACGGAATGGAATCCAGATGGGGAAGGTAAAACAGAATTTGTTATAGTCCTTAATCACCCGAAAGCTCTGGCAAGTATGCTTTATTTTCCTGTGGACAGAAGATTGGGGGAGAGCTTTATTTATGGTGACTTTGATATTGAAGGGGACATGATGTCACTTTTCAAGCTCGAGGACCATATTGAGAGGAAATACAAGGAGATGGTAAAAAAACCGGGTTTCTGGGGAAAGGTGCTGAGCATATTGAATTCCAAATTTGAATATAAAAGGCTGAAAGGTGTAAGAAATGCTGCAAGTCTCAGAGGCAAGGTTCATTCAGTAGAAAGAGACAGAGAAGCAATATCATATCATTATGATGTTTCCAATGAGTTTTATGCACTCTGGCTGGATGAACTTATGAACTATTCCTGCGCCTATTTCAGGGACTGGGGGGAGGATATTCACACAGCCCAGAGAAACAAGCTTGAACTTATAAGCAGGAAGTTAATGCTGAAAGAGGGAGAAAAAATACTTGACATTGGATGCGGATGGGGAGGATTTCTTATTTACGCAGGGGAAAAATATGGAATCCAGGGCTATGGCATAACCCTTAGTAAAAACCAGTACGAATATGCTAATGAGAAGATCAAAGAAAAGGGCCTTGAAGGAAAAATCAAGGTTGATTACAGGGACTACAGAGAAATTAACGAATGGGAAAGTTTTGACAAGATAGTCAGCATTGGAATGTTTGAGCATGTTGGAAGGGAAATGCTGGAAGAATATTTCACAAGGGCTTACAGGCTTCTTAAGCCAGGGGGGCTCTTTCTTAATCACGGTATAACAAGGAGGAAGAGGAAAAAGACCCCAAGAAGGTGGTCATTTTCCGATTGCTACATCTTTCCTGATGGAGAGCTGCAATCCATATCGCATACTTTATCTGTAGCAGAGAAAGTCGGGTTTGAGGTAAGGGATGTTGAGAACCTGAGGGAACATTATGCAAAGACCTTACAGCATTGGGCAAGGAGGCTTGAGGCAAAGAGGGAAGAGGCCTTAAAGAAAGCTGATGAGGTTACTTACAGAACCTGGAGAATTTTTCTCAATGGTTCCAGCTATGGTTTTTCTGCAGAAAATTTTGGTCTTCACCAGGCTCTTCTTGTCAAAAACCTTCCAGGGGGGAAAAACTATCTTCCAATAAATAGAGAAAGCTTTTATAGAAATTGGTGATCTCATGGGTCTGAAACTGAGCTTCTCCAGTCTGGCTTTAATGTTATAATTAAATTGTGCCGAAGTGGCGGAATTGGCAGACGCGCTAGATTCAGGATCTAGTGAGCGCAGCTCGTAGGGGTTCGAGTCCCCTCTTCGGCACTTTATAGACTTGAGAGGAAAAGGGTTTTTATTGGTAGCATTGATAATATTCATGCTTGGCTCTGTTGATTTCTACAAGAAAACCTTTAATTCTTCATTGAGCGATTCCATACAGTGGAGTCGCAATCTTGTATGCATCTCATCTTCAATTCCCGAAATTTCCCGAGGAGATAGACTTGTTGAGATAGGGGGTAAGGAAGTAAATAAATTGTCTGATCTCCACAGAGAAATATCGCTTTATGAGGAAGGAGAAGGGGTAGTTTATAGAGTAGAGAAACCCTCAGGAAAAAGAACCCTTCAATTTGTTCTTTTAAAAAGAGTCCCTGTTTCTTTATCTTATATCTTTATGTCAGTTGTAGGATTCTTTTCTCTTTTTATCGGTTTTTTCCTTTTCTTCAGAATAGATGTTGAGGAAGTGAAAGAAAAATTTCTTGTGCTTGTTTCCCTCCTTTTTTCCCTTTATGTTTTTTCTACACTTTCAGACGGTTCGCTTATGGATTCCCTGTTTTATTTTTTGAGGAATTTTTCCCTCTGGTTTTTTCCCCCTTATTTTCTCTTTTTCTTTTCTCTTTTTCCCCACAGGATTGACTTTAAATGGAAAAAGCTCATGCTTTTTTCTCTTCCCTCTCTCCTTTTTTCCTTTCAGTCTGTTATTTATATTATGTCCGGGAAAATTCCATTCGGAGTTTTTCTTAAGTTAAAGAATATCCTTGGAGCTTTACAGTATTTCTCCATTGCTTTTTACTCATTCCTTTCCGTATTATTCTTAATCTATCTCCTTTTTAAGGTCAATTTAGAAAAGGAAAGGGCTCAGATAAAGTGGGTGCTTACAGGGATAGCCATTGCCATCTTACCCTTTATATTTTTTTATTTGATTCCGAGCCTTACGGGAAAACAGGTCGGACAGCTTGGAGAACTTTCAATTGCCTTTCAAATTTTTCTTCCCCTTTCTTTTCTCTCAAGCCTCACAAAATTCAGGCTTCCAGATGTTGACATACTGCTCAAGAAGGGGATAGCTTTCACTATTTCCTTTCTCATAGTTTTAACTTTATTTCTCTTCTTTGCGATAAGATTTTTTCCCAGCGAGAAAAGGGGTCTTGCTATTTTTTCCATGGCGGCCACAGTGTTTATCGCTATTCTTGTATTTCCTATACTTTATCAAAAGGCCAGCGAGCTTATAGATAGAGTTTTTTACAGGAAAAGCTTCTTTTACAGAACCCATCTTGTTGAGATATCAAAAGAAATTGCGGCGGAAAAGGAATGGCTTGGACTCGGGAAGAAGCTAACCGAAACCCTCTCCAGAGCTTTATCTTCAAAGGGGATCGCTTTTTACGGATTTAATGGTAAAGACTACGAGTTAATAGGAAAGAATGGAAAAATGCGGAGTCCTCTTAAGATGAAAACTCCTGCCCTTATACCTGGATATATTAAACTTTGGAAATTTTCAAGGAAAGATAAGGAAATGGGATTTCTTTTGCTTGCCCCTAAGGAAAGAGGAAAATTTTATAATGTAGAGGACTATGAACTCCTTGAGTTTGTCTCTCCATACATTGGTCTTGCTCTTGAGAATTCTCTCCTTTATACGAATTTAAAAAAAAGGGCAAAGGAACTCGAGGAGTTAAAAGAATTTAACGAAAGCATAGTTGAGAGCCTTTCAGTCGCTCTCGTTATAACTAATGGAGTAGGAAACATTCTCAGGATGAATGAGAATGCGGAGAAAAATCTCAATAGGGATGAAATTGAACTTCTTATAAAGAATGAGCTTCTTTTTAGCAAGGAAGAGAGAAACTATGAGAGATGGATAAAAAACAGGGAGGGAGAAAAGAGGCTTTTCTCAATAATGAAGACTTCTTTTAAGGTAGCAAAAGGCTATATCTTTCTATTTGAAGATACCACGGAGAATTTCATGCTTCAGCAGAGGCTTATTACTTCCGAAAAGCTTGCCTCTCTCGGAGTATTGATTGCGGGTATAGCTCATGAGATAAATACGCCAATAACCGGAATAATGAGCTATATTGAGATGCTTTCAGAGGGCCTTAAAGGGGAGAAGATGGAATATGTAGAGAAGATTCAGGCCCAGATAAAAAGAATAATGAAAACTGTAAGAAGCCTTCTCAATTTCTCAAGGAGAACCCACGAAGAATTTGTAAGAGCTAATCTTATTGATATAATAAAAGATGTGGTAGAAGTTCTTGGTCCCCAAATTAAGAAGAAAGGTGTTGATGTAATCATAGATGGGAAAGTATGGGGCTATGTTAATCCGGATAGAATGCAGCAAGTATTTTTTAACTTATTTTCAAATTCTCTTGAAGCGATGAATGAGGGAGGAAAGATAAGAATAAAAGCAAGTGAAGAAGATGGAACTACCAAGATTGAGTTTTCCGACACTGGGAAAGGAATACCCAAAGATGCTCTTGACAAAATCTACGACCCTTTCTTTTCCACGAGGCCAGGTGGAACAGGGCTCGGTCTTTCCATAACCTTTGCCATAATAAAGGAACATGGAGGGGAAATAGAAGTTGTAAGAAGTGAAGAAGGAAAGGGGACCACATTTTTAATAACCCTTCCTTCATGGAGGCAATATGCATAGGGCTTTGGTAATAGATGACGAGGAAGTAGTTCAAGATGTGATAAAAAGACTTTTTGAAAGGGAAAATATAGAGCCTATTCCTTCATATACGATAGCAGAAGCGATGGATAAAGCAAATAATGAGGATTTTGACCTTATTCTGCTTGACCTTAAGCTCCCTGATGGGGATGGTCTTGAATACCTTCCCAGGATCAAGGAAATGCAGCCCAATTCTCCTGTGATAGTTCTTACAGCCTATGGAACAGTCCAGACTGCTGTAAAATCCATAAAGGATGGTGCCTTTGATTTTATAGAGAAACCATTTTCCAATAAGGTTTTCCTTGACCGCGTTACCAAGGCTTTAAAGCTTAGAGATTTGCTTAGAGAAAATATAGAGTTGAAGAAAAAGCTTGAGAAAATAACAGGTTATGGAAATATTATAGGCAAAAACAGAAGAATGTTGGAGGTTTATGAACTTATCGACAAGGTAGCATCTATAGATGCAACGGTTTTGATAGAAGGGGAGAGCGGAACAGGCAAGGAGGTAGTTGCAGAGGAAATTCACAGAAGGTCTAAACGAAGCAGAGGTCCTTTCAGAATATTTCACTGTGGGAATGTTCCTGCAGAACTTGTTGAATCTCACCTTTTTGGCCACAAAAAAGGTGCTTTTACCGGGGCAACAGAGAATAAAAAAGGTTTTATAGAAGAGGCAGAGAGAGGTACCCTTCTCCTTGATGATATAACAACGCTTCCTCTTTCAACCCAGACCAAACTCTTAAGGTTCTTAGAGACAAAAGAGTTTATAAAGTTAGGAGAGACAAAAGCGCAAAAGGTTAATGTTAGGCTCCTTATTGCTACAAATGAATCTGTGGAAGCTGCTGTGGAAGAGGGTAGATTCAGAGAGGACCTTTTTTACAGGATAAATGTTGTGAAGATTAAACTTCCCCCTCTCAGAGAAAGAAAGGAGGACATTCCTCTTTTTATATTTCATTTTCTCGATCTTTTTTCAAGGGAATATGGTAAAAGAATAAGGGGAATAAAAGAGCCTGCAATGGAGAAGCTCCTTAAATACAACTGGCCAGGGAACATCAGGGAACTTAAAAATACGATAGAGAGAGGGGTCGTTCTTTCCAAAGAGGATTGGATAGGCGTTGATGACCTTCCAAATGAAATTTTAGGGAGCAAGCTCAACGGGATATCTTTTGATATGAGGGGGAAAAGCTATAAATGGATTGTTGAAGAATTTGAAAGGATGGTGATAAAGAAGGCCCTTGAAGAAGCAGAAGGGGTTCAGAAGAGAGCTGCTAATATTCTTAAAATTAATCCTTCGACCCTGAATATGATTATGAAAAGGCTTGGTATGAAATAAGCTTTTTGGAGTAACTTAACATTTTACATTTGATCAAGCCCAAAAGACAAATTGACTTATAGTTAGTTTTTCCTTGTGTTTGTGATTTTTACTTGGCAATCCAGGCTTGCTCATTTTTGACTCCCAGAGTCTATTCCCATAGCAAATTTCCGTGTGACCGCTCTTCCCTTCCAATCCCTCTTTAGGAAGAATGCTATAGACATTATGGATGATAGGAACGAGGCGAGAACGAGGGATGCCCATATCCCTACCAAGCCGAAATAATGAGCAAGAATTGGGGCGAGAGCAGAAAGGAGAATTATCCTACCTATTGATACATAAAGAGGTGGCATTGTATCCCCCGAGGCCCTGAAAGATGAGGAGATTGTTATGTTAATTGAGACGAAAATCCTGGCTATTATGAAAAATTTAAGAAGGGTAACTCCATTTTTTAAAACTGTTGTTTCCTTTGAGAAAATGCCCATTAATTCCTTTGCAAGAGGAAATATGATTAGAATAAGACCTATCATTATAATTTCATTTATAAACAATGTTTTCTTTACGGTTCTTTCGGCTTCTTTTCCGTTTTCCATTCCCAAATACTGTCCACAAACGATAGATGACGAGATAGCGAGACTCATGATAGGAATCTGGACAAATTGCATGAGCCTCCCGGTTATACCAACAGCTGCTATCACAGCAGAACCATATCCTGCCACAATCCTCAAGATTATGAAGATTGTGAGACTCATTATCGTGAATTGAATTCCAGATGGAATTCCAACCTTTAAAATTCTCCATCCAAGCTTCAAGTCAGGCTTATGCGGCTCAAAAGTCTTTGCCTCTAAAAGTTTTACAAGTTTTCCAAGTCCGTAAAAAAAGGCCAAAGTGTAGGAAATTCCTGTTGCAAGGGCAGCTCCTTTTACCCCCATCTTTAGAGTGAATATGAATATAGGGTCAAGAATTATATTCAATATATTCGAGCCCATGAGGATAACCATAGGGGTGAAAGTATCACCTGTAGCCCTGAATACAGCATTTATGGCGAAATTGAGCATGAAGAAAGGGATAAACGCAGAGACGTAAACTATGTAGGCACTTCCAAGGGATACGACCTCTCCCTTTCCCCCCATTATTATCATTAGCTGATTTGGGAAAGCAAATGCAATGAGGGTGAAAATTATCCCTCCATAAAAGGACAAACTTAAAGACTGAGAGGAAAAATCTCTTATACTTTTCCAATTTCCTTTCCCCTTGAATTGTGAAACATAAGCGGTCGTCCCAACAGCTATAGTCTGGGATAAAGTGAATACCATAAAGCTGAGTACGGAAGCAAGGGAAACTGCTGCGATGGCGCTTGTCCCCAGCCTTGAGATCCAGAAAATGTCAACTATGGAGTATAGGTTCTGAAGAAGAAAGGAGAAAAAGGTGGGAGTTGACAATATCGCAAGATCTCTAAAAGAGTTAGAATATAGTTTTTTTCCTCTCAAGCGAGTATTATAGTATAATGCCATCTGAGTTTAAAGAAAGGGCTATGAAGTTTATGGATCTTATTGTAAAGGAAGAGGAGTTGGGGAAAGAAATAGAGGGTGTTTTTGCCGAAATTATGAAAACAGGTCAGTATGTGGGAGGTCATTTTGTGGATGAGTTTGAGAGGGCTTTTGCATCGTGGGTAGGGACTGAACACGCAATTTCAGTTAGTTCAGGCACAGACGCCCTAAAGTATATCTTGTGGGCCCTTGGTATTAAGAAGGGAGACGAGGTGATAACACCTTCACTTACATTTATAGCAACAGCAGAGACGATAGCACTTCTCGGTGCAAAACCTGTATTCGTTGATGTTAACCCTGAAACTTTTCTCATAGACCCAGAGTCGGTAGGAAAGGCTGTAACAGAAAGGACGAAGGCCATACTTCCAGTTCACATATTTGGTTCAGTTGCTGACATGGACAGGATAAATGCAATGGCTGCAAAGCACGGCTTGGCAGTCATAGAAGATGCTGCCCAGGCTCACGGAGCAAGCTATAAAGGGAAAAAAGCAGGTTCCCTTGGTCTTTCCGCTGCTTTTAGCTTCTATCCCACAAAGAACCTTTCAGTCTTTGGCGAGGCGGGAGCTGTTACAACTGATTCCAGAGAAATCGCTGATAGAATAACAATGCTCAAGAATCACGGACAGAAGGATTCCTATTACTCAGTTTTCCTTGGCGAAAATGGAAGGATGGATGCGCTCCAGGCCGGAATTCTTTTAAAGAAGATGAAATATATAGACAGTTGGAATCAGAAGAGAAGGGAACTTGCTTCAATATACCGGGAAAGGCTCTCCAAAGTTGAGGAGATAAAAATCCAGAAAATCCCAGAGGGAGTAGAACCTGTGTATCATCTCTTTGTAGTCCTTCACCAGGAGAGGGACAGGCTCAAGGAAGAACTTAAAAGGATGGGAATTCCTTCAAGGATTTATTATCCTGTGCCCCTTCATCTACAGCCTGTTTTTTCATATCTGAAATGCAATAGGGGATGTCTTCCGAATACTGAGAGGATATCCTCTCAGCTTCTTGCCCTTCCGATTGGCCCATGGATGAGCAAAGAAGATGTTTTAAATGTTTGTAAAGCGGTAAAAAAGGCTGTGATAAATTTGAAATAAAACTGAGCAGGAGGTGAAAAATGGGAACAGAAGAAATCAGAGAGATTATAAAGAAAGAGGAGATTAGCTTTATTCAGTTGTGGTTTAGCGATTTGGAAGGGAATTTAAAAAGCGTTTCAATCCCTTCTTCGAGATGGGAAGAGATTTTAAGATACGGAGCTTCTTTTGACGGAAGCTCCATAAGGGGATTTACAAGAATAGAAGAAAGCGATATGTTCTTATTTCCTGCGCTTTCAACATTTTCAATCCTTCCAGTTGAAGGTAAGAGTGGGAAGATAGCTAGGGTATTTTGTGACATCGAAAACCCTGAGAGAACTGACTATGAAGATGCCCCAAGAAGGATTCTTAAAAGAGTTCTTGATAGAGCAGAAAAAATGGGGCTCAAATTCTATGTAGGGCCAGAGCTTGAGTTTTTCTATTTCAAATCCCCATCTTCTACTGAGTTTCTTGATTATAATAGTTATTTTGACTATGTTCCACCTGATACAGGGGAATCCCTTCTTAGGGAAACCATAAAAGTTCTCGCTTCTATGGGAATAGGGGTAGAATATTTTCATCATGAGGTCTCACCCTCTCAATATGAAATAGACCTTGAATATAGTGATGCTCTGACAATGGCGGATTCCCTGACCACGGCAAAATTTATAGTTAAATATGTAGCCGAGAAGAACGGATATTATGCGACCTTTATGCCGAAGCCGATAGAAGGAATAAATGGAAGTGGCCTCCATCTTCATCAATCACTTTTCCATGGGGGCGAAAACGCTTTCTTCAATGAAAAAGACCCTTATCTAATGTCCAATGTGGCAAAAGGATATACAGCAGGGCTTTTAAAATATGCAAGAGAAATAACCCTGATAACAAATCAATGGGTCAATTCTTACAAAAGGCTTGTTCCTGGATACGAAGCTCCAGTTTATATATGCTGGGGAAGATACAATAGATCTCCCTTGATAAGGATTCCTGCGATTTCACTGGATAAGAGAAGCTCTATGAGGATTGAATACCGTTCCCCTGACCCTGCCTCAAATCCTTACCTTGTATTTGCGGTTCTTCTCACTGCAGGGCTTGAAGGGATTAAGAACAAACTTAAGCTTCCACCTGCAAGGGAAGATAATGTTTATGCTTTTACCACAGAGGAAAGAGAGAAAGAGGGAATAAGCTCTCTTCCAGGAAGCCTCATTGAAGCAATAATTGAAGCACAAAAGGGAAATATAGTGAAACAGGCAATTGGGGAATCTGCTTTCCAGAAACTCATAGCCTCAAAGATGGCCCAATGGGATGACTACAGAAGGAAAGTAAGCACATATGAAATAGAAAAATACTTACCAGTCCTGTAAAAAAATGTGAATGCGGGTAAAAAGCGCTTTCTTCTTAATTATTTTATTTCTTGTCCTTGAAAACAGAAAAATGTTACTGTGAATGTCAATTCCATTTATTCTTTCTTTATTTTATAAACCCTGAGCCTATTAGAAGATATTCATCGTCATAGAAAGCGGCAAGCTGTCCAGGGGTAGGGGCGAACTGGGGTCTTTCAAAATTCACTTTAATTTCTTCTTTAGTAAAGAAGACTTCAGCTGATGCGAGTTTGTGGTTATACCTTATTTTTACTTTATATTTTCCTTCCTCTTTCCCTCTCCATAAAAAAGGCTTTACACTTATAGTTTTGTGATATACATCATTCTTTTTTCCTGCAATAATAAGGTTTCTCTCAGGGATTATTTTTATTACATATAAAGGTTGGGCTGAACTTATGCCCAGCCCTTTTCTTTGTCCTATTGTGTATTTGATATAACCTGTATGTTTCCCAAGGAGATTGCCCTCGCTGTCAATTATAAGTCCCTTTTCCTCTTTTATTTTATAATTCCTTCTCAGAAATTCTATGTAACCTCCTTCTCCGACAAAACAGACATCCTGGCTTTCTCTCTTTTCTCTCAGGGGTAGATTTACTTTGAGTGCTATTTCCTTAACCTCACCTTTGTTGAGTTCAGCTAAGGGAAAAATTACATATTTCAGAGCTTCCGGTGGTAGCAGCGAAAGAAAATACTCCTGGGATTTTTCCCTGTCCTTGGCAGGAGCGAGGTATGGTTCTCCTTTTTTGTGAAGAATATTTGCATAATGGCCTGTTGCGAAATAATCTGCCCCCATTTTTTTTGCCTTATTGAGGAGAAGTCCGAACTTTATTTTTAGGTTGCAAATAGCACATGGATTCGGAGTTCTTCCCGAAAGATATTCCCCTGCGAAATAATCTACCACCTCCTTTTTGAACATTTCGGTATAATCAAGAACATAGTGAGGAATATTAAGGAACTGTGCCACTTTTTTTGCGTCCTCTATATCCTCAGGTCTGCAGCACCTTGAGACTTCAGGATAAAGCTTCAAGGAGATGCCAATGACTTCATATCCCCATTTTTCGAGAAGATAAGCTGCCACGGAGGAATCAACCCCTCCACTCATTCCAATAACTACCTTTTTCATCAGTTTGGGCAATATTCCTCAGAAAATCCTATTATACAATAGTCTCCCTCCATCAATGCAGTCAAGATTTCATCCTTCAAGTTCAAGATTTTCTATTCTTGTTCTTTTAAGGCTCCTTTTAATTTCTCATTGGATGTTTCGCCTACGAATTTTTCAGCAGTTGAGAAGTCTTTGTCTAAAACAAAGAGTGTGGGGATTCCCCTTACGCCCCCTATACAGTTTGCAAGTTCTTCATTTCTTACGAAAATGGGGAAATTGGGCTCTAATTCATCAAGATAGTTCCTCAGAGCTTCCTGGTCTTTATCCATTGAAACCGCAAGTATCTGAATATCCCCACCTTCTTCGTAGAGTTCCTTTAACTGCGGCATTTCACGCCTGCAGTGTGGGCACCAGCTTGCCCAGAAGACCAGAACAGTCGGTGTTCCTTTAAAGTCTGCCAATGTAAAGCTTCTCCCTTCAAGGTTTTGAAGCTCAATATTGAGACATTTTGGAGAGACAGCCTCATTGGAAAGAAGGGATGGAGTGAAGAGTGCCAGCATGGCAAAAACTACAATTGCATAAAACAAGACTTTCTTGGTCATTTCTTTTACCTCCTTTTTATTGTTTTTTAGCATTTAACACGCTTCCAAGAATGATTCTTTTGCTGTTCCCCTAAAGAGTGAACAGTTTTTTAGTTGAATTTGTGTAATCTGCATCATTTTCCTCCATTATTTTATAATATTTTCTCTCCACCTCCAAGGGACTTAAACATCCCAGCCCAGAGTGAAAAACCTGCCATTCTATGCTCCTTTCATAGCTTACTCTTATATAGCAAACCGTGAGGGGTAAACAAAACCCTGCTGCGGTTTCCTTATCCTTATAGTCTTAAACTTTTCTTCCCTCCACTTCTTAAGGGGAACGGTCTACCAGCTCAAAACCTATTGCAGTAGATTGAGATGGGAATTGATTTTTTTCTAAGGGAAACTATAATTTTATTATAAGAAAGAAAAGGAGGAAATTATGAGGAAAATATTCTTTTTTTCTTTTATTTTAGTAGTAGTTGTGCTTTCTTATCCTTACAAGGATGAGGGAAGAGTTTCGGCGGCCTTAAAGGTTAAGGAAAAATCCTTAAAGACAGGTGTTCAGGTGGTTCAGGATTTTGGAAAGATTCCACTTTATTTTATTGAAAACAAAGGGCAGGTGAATAAAAAGGCACTATATTATGCAAAGACAAGGAGTTACACCCTGTGGATTACAAAAGAAGGACTTGTATTTGACAGTGTAAAGAAGGCAGGAGAGAAAAATCTAGCCCTAAACAAGGGAAGGGGAAGGAAAAGACTTCAGGAAGAAAAAGGAAAGGATGTAAAATTTAAAAGAGAGGTTCAACGCCTAAGGATTATAGGAGCGAACCCGAAAAGCAAGGTTAAAGGAGAAGGGAAGAGCAATTACACAGTAAACTACTTTATAGGGAATGACCCTTCAAGGTGGAAGACAAAGATACCCACCTATTTTGCTGTTCACTACAAGGATGTATATCCTGGGATAGACCTTAAGGTATACGGCAAAGAGTCGCAGATAGAATATGACTGGATAATAAAACCAGGTGGGGATCCAAGTCGAATAGAGTTTGCATACGAGCGAGTGAAGACCCACATAGACGATGAAGGAAACATAGTAGTTGAAGGAGAATTTGGAAAGCTCCTCCACAGGAGGCCAATTGCAAGACAGGGCGGGAAGGAGGTAGAAGTTAAGTTTAAGAAGTTTGGGCAAGTAAGGTATGGTCTTAAGGTGGGCGATTACGATAAGACAAAAGAGCTTATTGTTGACCCTGTGGTCCTTGTATATTCCACGTATCTTGGTGGAAATGACTATGATGAGGGCAGAGGTATAGCAATTGACTCTTCTGGAAATGCTTATATAGCAGGGAGTACATACTCTACAGATTTTCCAACGAAGAACCCATTTCAGGCATACAAGGCAGGCTATGATGTTTTTGTAACAAAACTTTCCTCTTCTGGAAATGCCCTTGTATATTCCACATACCTTGGCGGAAGTTACCATGATGAGGGTAAGGGTATAGCTGTTGACTCTTCTGGTAATGCTTATGTAACAGGGGAGACAGGCTCTACAGATTTTCCAACGAAGAACCCTTTCCAAGCATACAACGCAGGGCACTGGGATGCTTTTGTAACAAAGCTTTCCTCTTCTGGAAATGCCCTTGTATATTCCACATA
>WFSJ01000029.1 GCA_015486055.1 Acidobacteriota bacterium | reverse complement strand
GTTCCTACAGAGCTTGGGAATGAATACGAGAAAAACAAAGCAGGAAAGGTAAAAGTCAAGATGAGGGATGAAATCATATGGGGAGAAGTTCACGATGGAAACTCCTTCTTCTGGGGAGGAGACGCCGGCAACGCAGGGGCCTTTTCAACATCAGCGGAGATGACGAAATTTCCTGCACTAATTGAAGAACTCGAAGATTATGCAGAACTGGTCCGTAAACCCATTTCAGGAACCAGGAGCTTCGGATGGGATACTAAGGGGGATGTGATCTTTCATCACGGTTTTACGGGAGGAACACTTGCAATAAATCCATTAAATGGGAAGGGGGCTTTCCTATATCTCAGTAGAACTCATCCGCATGTAGAGCTCTCATCCATGGGTAAATTGAGGAAAGAATTCCTGAAAACAACCCTTAAATTCCTGAGAAAATGAGATTTTTCCTTGAAAATCGCTCTAAATGGGGTTAGAATAAACATAAATAAAAATAGGAGGTGAACAATGGAGGAAATTTACAGGGATCTTGCAAAGGAGTTTGGAATCAGTCAGGAAAAAGCAAGGAAAATCGTCAAGAACTTCTTTGAGAAGGCAGGTGATAAAGCCGCAAAAGGAACAAGAATTGTTGTTCCCGGCTACATCTCCTTTGTTAAGGTAAAGAGAGCAGCGAGAACTGGAGTCAATCCTCGCACCCGAGAAAAGATGAGGATACCTGCCAAGCAAGTAATCAAGGCAAAAGTAGGAAAAAGAATCCAGGAAAAGCTCTAAAACTCTTTGAGGATTCAATCCCCCCTCTTTGTGGGGGGGGATTTATTCGGGGAGGAAATTTGGCGTAATGCGCGATTTAACCCTCGTGAGGGAAAGCAGAAGTCCAAAAAATATACGGAAACTTCTGGAAAATAGCCGCTTTTCAGAAGAAGTTGAAGGTAAATCTTTAATTTTAATCAAGGTAAACCTCATAGGTTTCAGGGGTAAATATGGCATGAGCAGTGCCGAAGCAGCGGCGGAACTTGTGCGGTTTATAAAGGAAGTTAACTCTAACATTGATGTAGTTATAGCCGATGCTTCTCAGATAGCATTTGAAGAGGGCAAATCTACTCTTGAAGCCTTCAAAAGGCAAAAATTTTCCCTTGCTAAAAGAGAAGGGGCAGAGCTTTTCCCCCTTGAGGAAGGGGAATACGAAGGAATTGAAGTCAAAACTACAAAAGGAACAAGGGAAATAAGAATCTCGGCGTTGAAAGGGGACCTTATTATCTCATTTACTCCTCCAAAAACTCATCCTGTTCTCATAATTTCAGCATCCATTGATAATATAGCCTTTGGGATGATACATCCTCAGGACAGAGTCTTTCTGTACGGAGGAGAGCTCTGGCCAGAAGATCCCTCCCTGTATTACCCTCAGGCGTGTGAAAACATAATAAAAGTTTTTGAGAAGGTAAAACCTGATGTAGGAATAGTTGATGGGCTCTTCGGAATGGAAGGCAGAGGCCCAATCTCTGGGACCCCTGTGTTTCACCAGTTCACAGCGGCATCCAAGGATTTTGTTCTTCTTGATTCACTGACTGCGACCTTAGCCGGACTAACACCGGAGAAATTACTCTATTTAAAAATTGCCAAGGATAGAGGATTAGGAAATACAAATTTTTCCAGCATTATATCAAAAGAGAAAATAAAACAGATCAAATTTCCTTACAGACTTCATCCTTCTTCTCAGAAGTTGTTGGAACCTTGAATTTTTTTTATTATTTCATCTAAAGTGACACACAATATTAAAGAAAACAACAAAAAAAAATGCAGCTCAGACAGAAAAGGAAAATTAAAAAAGGAAATCTCTAAAAACAAAGAAAAAGAACGAGAAAAGGAAAGGGGAAAAACTAAAATTCCCTGGTTGTTTCTGGAAAAACCCCAGAATCCACCCTCTATATTTCCATAATCTTCAATCCCGCCTCTTGCTATTCGCCTCTTACCTTACCACTCCATAGACCAAGCCCAGGTACCTGCACTGCCTTCCTTGTCCTCCTTCCCTTGCTCCAGTTGGAAAGAAGCTCTTCCACATATCCCTTCCCCCCATATGCTATCCCATACAGCATATGTTTCCATGCCCTGGCCATTTCTTTAAATCTGCCTTCCTTCTTCCTTAACCTCCCTTTCCCCTCTTTCTCTTCCATTCCCCATTGCTCAAGGTATTGCTTGTAGCTGGAAAGTCCTGTTATCCCTTCTACTCCTATTTCTTTAAGGCAAAGAAGCCAGCCCCTCTTCCTTAACCTTTCTGTATATGAGATATGTGGGTAATCTGCAAGGGCATTTGCCTGGCCTGCTCGAATGGGGTTTAGCTCTACATAGGTCATAGCCTGGAGGACTGCTTCGCCTTTTTCAAGGATGAGTGAATGAAATCTTTCTCTCCACAGATGCCCTTTCCTTCCGTGCCGTTTGTTCCACCACCGGGCGTAGATTTCATTGAGGCTCTTTTGAAGTTCTGAGATGTCCGACAGGCGCTTCCTCCAGTATTCAATCCCACCTGAGGGGCGAGGCTTTCCCCTGTAATACGCCTCTACCCTCTTCCATATCTCTTCCTCACTGTAGTTTCTTTCATCCTCTGCCTTTACTACTATGTGGTAGTGGTTTCCCATTATGGCATAGGAGGCTATCTTTATAAGGTAAAGTCCTACCAGACGCCGCAAAATACTGATAAGTTCTTCCTTTTCATAGTAGGTGAAAAATTTGTCCTTCTCGTTGGCAGTCCATATGGTGTGGGAGGTTATAAGATAATATGAAGTGGTGCCTGTCGCTTTCAGTCTCGCTTTCCTTGGCATGAAAATAATGTAATAAGAAAAAATGATAATGTCAAGAAATATTGT
>WFSJ01000028.1 GCA_015486055.1 Acidobacteriota bacterium | reverse complement strand
GCTTTGGTTATGTCTCTGTTTGTTGCAGTTATTATCCGAACATTTGCTTTGTTTTCTTTCTCCTCCCCAAGGCGGCGATATCTCCCTGTATCTGTAAACCGAAGTAATTTTGCCTGAATATCTAAGGGGATCTCTGTTATCTCATCAAGGAGAAGTGTTCCTCCTTCTGCCTCTTCAATAAGGCCTCGTTTGTCTTCCTCTGCATCTGTAAATGCTCCTTTCCTGTGGCCAAACAGCTCGCTTTCAAAGAGCGCAGGCTGAATTGATGCGCAGTTTACAACAATAAATTTCCCAGCCCTTCCAGAATGATTATGTATTATCTCCCCTGCAAGTCCTTTCCCTACTCCGCTCTCCCCTTCTATAAGAATATTCGCATTGCTCGCTGCTGCTTCTTTTATTTTTTCCCTTATTGTCTTTGCTGCCTCGCTTTCCCCAACAAATTCCTTCGGTATCTTCTCAAGTCTTTTTCCTAACACTCTTTCTATTATATTCATAATGAGGATTGTAGTATATTTTCAGCGAATGGGGTATAATACAAAAGGATGAAAGGATGGAGAAAATTATTGTTAATGCTTGTTTTGGTCCTGGTGGCCTTAACATTATTTCCAGCTTCTGCCAGGAAACACCCACCTGAACAAGGAACAGCGACTTATTTCCCCTTAAAATCTATTGTCTACATCCTTCCCTATGAGATATGCTCTGATTACTGGTTCAGGAAATATGGGGACAGGATATATTATTATGTTTATGGAAATTTATCCCAGGACAAATGGGCAATTGAGGAAGATTTCCAGATTATTTCATCAATATATAGGTTTGTAATCATTGTTCTGCCTGCGGAAGACTCTAAGTTGTATTTCAAAAACCTTAATGTTATAAATCAAACTGCGGATGAGTTCGGCCTCAGGGTAATTTATGCAATTTTCCCGAAGGAAAAATACGGAAGGGAAGATAGATACTTAGATCCCGGTAGCAAGATGCATAAACTTGTCCTGAGGGATATGAAATATCTCCTCAGCCTCAATGCTACATACAAAGTCGCCATCTGGTATGGCTGGGAATACAGGGATAATGCCGAAGATATTGTAAATTTTTACTTTTCTCTACCTGAAGGCATGAGGCCAGGATATGCAATATGGCTTGATGAAGGATACACAGAATCAGCAGAAGAAACCTATGAATTAGGACTCCCTGAAAATGTGCTTGTGATAACAGAGCTTTATAGCAAAAATCTTATTAAAAAATATTCTGGCCTTTATCCGAACCAGATGGTTGTAACTGGATACTCAGGGGCATCTTCCCTTAAGGAATGGAGAAATGGCATAGAGTCTCTCCTTTTTCCATGCAAAACATGGAAGGTCGGAATATGGATATTTTACGATATTGGAGACGGAAACGGTGAAAAAGATGCGGCTTTCATAGATGGAGGTCTTTCGGATTTCCTTTTCAATCCAATCATAAAACCTCATCCTCAACCTAAGCGAAGGAAAAATTCGGTTCTCAGAAAATAAGTTCCTCGTCTTCAGGAGCCCCATTAGAAAAGTTTCGCATAGTAGCAAATAATGAGGATGAACCTCCTGGGCATTATAGTGTATAATTCAAGTGTGAAGAGATGGAATATATTTTTTCAAGCTTCCTTCTGGATAATAATTCTTCTTGTTATAATCTCTGCTTTCGCAAGCTTTTTTTATTTATCCAGAGCTCCAGAAGTGGGATTTTACTTCGCCAAGAAAAATGGAAAATGGGTTAGCACCACTGAGGATTCTGCTTCGGGTATAAAAAAGGGTGACATATTAAAAAGCATGGAATGGGTGGATGCGAGCAAAATAAAAAGCCCCCACCAAATATATTCAAGGTTAATTGGCGGTGAAAAATTATATCTAATGGTTAATCGAGGAGGAAAGGAAGTAATATTAACCACCACAGTGGAGAAAAAATATTCAATCATCTTTATGGGACTCGTATTTCTCCTTGGAGCATTACTCATTTCTCTGGGGGTTTATTCATTCCTGAAAAAGCCTTTTGAAGAATCATCACTGCTCTTAGGGGCTGGCTCCCTGGCCCTTGCCCTTATTTTGTTCTCTTTTTATCCATATAAATTATGGATGATGATAATTTATTTCGTTTCCCTCTTTTTCTCGTCTGCTTTCTGGATGCATCTGAGCATTGAAGAGTTCTCTTCCCTGCTTTCCCAAAAAACAAGAAGAACTCTACCTGTTCTGTTTTATCTCTTTTCCTCTTTTGCTGCCGCCTATTCTGTCTTTTATTCAATTTTCATCTTTACAGGGAGGAAATCCTTACTGAAATGGAAATCCACAATGTTCTCAATCATGTGGGTTCTTATTATAATCTCTGCCTTAATATTCGTTGGAATTATGGTAATGCCTTTTCTCCTTAAAAATATAGAGCACCTTTCCCTGAGGGACAGAGTAAAATTTAAATTTCTTTCATTTACAATCACTATAGGGGTTCTGCCTATAATTTTAATTTTACATCCCATTCAGGAATTAAGCCATGGACCAGCTCATCTTGAAGCTCTAATTTTTTCACTCGGTGTTCCATTTATTCTATTTCTGCCATTTGGATTCGCTATTCCAATATTGAGAAAAGAGCCCCTTCGCCTTGAAAACTATATCACAAAGAGCAAGCTATACCTTGTCCTCACTGGACTTTTTATAATAATCTATGCAGGACTCATATACCTCGCTACCGAATTCTTGGGTTATAGCTCTCACTTTAAATTTTTCCTGTATCTGCTTTTCTTCTTGCTTGGATTTCTTCTATATCCCATAAAAGAACACATGGAAAAAATCGTTAAGTCCAAACTTGATGTCGGCGGATACAGTTTTGAGGATATTGTAGAAAAGTTTAATTCTGAAATTTTAATTCATCCAGACGGAAAGAACATAATAAATCGATTTTACGAGATCATAACAGAAACTTTCAAATTAAAATCTTATTTTTTGTTTATAGCTGAAAGCTATGAGTTTTATAAATACACAAAAAGTTATAATCTTTCATCAAGGGCTGATGAATCTATAAAAAAATATGGTGGAAGGCTTTTAAGAAGCTCAAAGGAAAATATACACTTTTTGAGTGAAAAAGAAAAAGGCAAAGTTTTACCATTATTAAAAAAGGAAGGTATTGAAGTCCTGATTTTCATAAAAAGCTATGGAAAAAACTGGGGCTTGCTTGGACTGGGCAAAAAAGGCACAGGAGGAATTTATAATCCAAGAGACCTTGCTTTATTAAAGGTTCTTTCTACAGATTTAAGTCTTGGAATTGAAGCAATAAAACTTCTAAAAAAAGGAGAGGGGGAAAGAACATCAAAACTGCGGAAAATTATTTTATCCATAGAAAAAGAAAAGCGAAAATTTGAGGAATTTTCCTTTTCAGATGATTTAACAGGGGTTTTCAACAGAAGATACTTCATGAAGACCTTAAATTACGAGATGGAAAGGTCCAGAAGATTTGACGAAGAAATTTCACTTATCCTTATAGACATTGATAGTTTCAAGGAAATAAACGATAAATTTGGACATTCTTGTGGTGACAAGGTGCTAAAAAGCGTGGCTTCTGATATCCTTAAATTAATAAGAAGTCTTGATGTTCTTGCAAGATATGGTGGGGATGAATTTGCAATTCTCCTCATAAGGACCAACGAAAAAAACACCAGGAAAATCGCAAATAAAATAAGAATGTCGGCTTCTTCTCTTGTTGTAAACTGCAAAAAAAGAACATTAAAAACCAGCCTCAGCATAGGCATTTATTCAAATAACTTCTCAAAAAAGGACGAAACTCTTGAAATATTTATGGAAAAAGCAGACAGGGCTTTATATTTTGCTAAGGAGAAAGGGAAGAACACAGTCTGCAGTTATTCAGAAATCGGCAGTTAGCGCCATTTGAGTCCTGAAGGGCAGCTTTTACGTTCCATTATCATAAAGTATTAATTAAAATGGGGTTGTTTTTCCTAAAAAAATTATTTATAATACAATTTGTGAAAAGGAAGTTTGATGAGTTTAATACAAAAAAAGAAAATAAGAAATCTTTTCTTTCTGTTTTTGCTTTCGGCAAGCTATCTCCTATCGCAAAAACTCTATATAAAGAATTACACTACGGATGATGGCCTTCCTTCTTCACAGGTTTGGTGCAGTCTTCAGGACAGCAAAGGATATATTTGGTTCGGAACCACAGGAGGTTTGGCCAGATTCGACGGGGCAAAATTTATAGTTTATACTGTAGAGGATGGTCTTGTCAATAATGTTGTAAGGTCTCTTTTTGAAGATAATGGAACCTTATGGATAGGTACCCATGACGGAGTTAGCAAATTCGACGGAAAATCCTTCAAAAATTATACAGCAAAGGATGGATTGGGAAGAGGAGTTGTTCACTCCATCACAAAATTCAAAGGTTCTATGTATTTTAGCACAAGTGAAGGGGGACTCTTTAAATTTGATGGGAAAAAATTCACCGTCTATACCACCAAAGATGGGCTTCCCAGTGATGACATTCTTCCTCTGCTCTCTGATGGAGAATATTTATGGATTGGGACGAGAGGAGGACTTTCAAGATTTGATGGGAAAAACTTTGTAAATTATGGAGAAAAAAATGGATTAACGGGCAAAGTTATCCGGAGTTTGATAAAGAAAGATTCCGTTTTATGGATTGGAACAAGAGATAAAGGTCTATTTAAATTTGAAAATGGCAAATTTGTTAATGTAATACCCAATGGCAGATTCTCCTCTGCTGCTAAGGATAAATCTTTATGGTTTGGAACCTTTGACGACGGAGCTTGGTCTCTTGAGGGAAACTTCAAGAAATATACAACAGCCAATGGGCTCATAAATAACAAAATTTATTCAATCCTTGTGGATAGAGAAAATTCTGTATGGTTCACAACTGTCAAAGGTGTCAGCAAGCTAATTTCCAAGAAATTTCTCAGCTATCTAAAGGATAAAATAATCCTTTCCATTTACATGTTTAAAGGAGCCATGTGGTTTGGAACCATGATGGAAGGTTTGTATAAATTGGAAAACAACAAATTAACTCATTATACAGTTAAAGATGGATTATTAAGTAATCAGGTCTGGGCACTATCTTCTTTTAAGAACAAATTATGGATTGGGACTTATGGAGGTCTGAATAGTTTTGATGGGAAAAAATTTGATAAATACACAGTGAGAGAGGGTTTGCCTTCTAATACAATCACAGATTTATTGCCGATCGGTAACAATCTATGGATTTCAACAGCAGGCGGAGTTGCAAAATTTGACGGTAATGGCTTTAAAAACTTCACTATTAAAGATGGATTGCCTACCAATCATGTGTGGTCCATATGCCAGGACGGCAACAGGGTCTGGTTTGCAACTGAAAGAGGAGCTTCGTGTTTTGATGGGAAAAAATTTATTAATTACACAGTAGAAAACGGACTGTCCAATAATAGTATAAGGACTATCTTCAAGGACAGTAGAGGGATTCTGTGGTTTGGAACATCTCTCGGCTTGAACAGATTTGATGGGAAAAAATTCAAAGTTTTTACCAAAAAAGATGGTTTAAGCAACAACAAAATCTTTTCTATAATAGAATATAACGGAAATTTATGGATAGGAACGGACAAGGGCTTAAATATATTCAGGAAAGGAAAAATTATCAAAGTCTACACCAAAAAAAATGGGCTCATAGGAGATGAAGCCTCTACTTACAATTCTCTCTACATTGATAAGAACCAGAATATCTGGTTCGGCAGCCCCAAGGGAGTAACAGAATATATTCCAAGGGAAGACATTCCAAATAAAGTTCCTCCTCCTGTTTATATAGAAAAATTCTTAGTGAACGGTTCTGCAATAAATAAAAGAGAGGGTCTGAAGTTGAAACACAACGAGAACAATGTAAGCTTTTCCTACATTGCTCTCTCATATAAGGACGAGACAGATGTTCGCTATCAACACAAACTTGAGGGCTATGATAAAGATTGGACAAAACTCAGCGAAAAGAGAGAAATAAGTTATACAAATCTCGGTCCAGGTCACTACACCTTTAAGGTGAGGGCAAGGAATGGGGATGGTTACTGGTCAAATGTTCCTGCTGAGCTTTCTTTTGTGATTCTTTCCCCCTTCTGGAAAAGGTGGTGGTTTATAGGAATAGCAATTTTGTTCCTTCTTGGATTAGTTTCTGCTACTTATAAATATAGAATTAACAGCATAAAAAAGGAGAAGAAGAAGCTTAAAAGACTTGTTCATGAGAAAATCTTAGAACTTGAAAAGAAAACTGAGATGCTGAATATTTTAGCTATTACAGATGATTTAACACAGGTGTATAACCGTCGCTTCTTTATGGAAACCCTGACCCGGGAGATGAAGAATATGAGCAGAAGAAAGTCAGAAGAAAGCCTTTCGCTTCTAATCCTTGATGTTGACCATTTCAAAAATGTCAATGATAATTATGGACACAGGGCTGGAGATTATGTCTTAGAAAATTTAGCTGCCCTTATCAAAAACCGCATAAGAACAAGTGATGTCCTTGCCAGATATGGCGGAGATGAATTTTCAATCGTCCTCCCATCCACCGATTTAAAAGGAGCTCTTGTGGTAGCGGAGGACATCAGGAAACTGACGGAAGATACTAACTTTCAATTTGAAGGCAAAAGTCTGAGAATAACAATAAGCATTGGCATAGGAATTATAAGCAGGGTTAAGGTTTTCCACGAGAAGCTTTTGGAGACTTTGATTAAGACAGCAGATAATGCTCTTTACGAAGCAAAAAATAAAGGTAGAAACCGCACCTGTTTTAGAGAAATTCCTCCTGAGAAATAGATGAGCGTTCAAGGAGATTTCTTTCCTCTCTATAGAAGGAGGTAAGGCAAAAGCATAAAAATCCCTCGTCTCTTTCCTTATAGCAGAAGCAAGATTTAAGAAGCGGAAAGCAGGGAGAATTATTCTCTGACCTTGGGATTTGTTCACCTATTCTTATATCATCTTTGATTATGAAATCTGGAATGCACGGAAAAGGAAAATCGCTTTCAAAAATGCCATGTTGTTCGTTGAGAGCGAAGGCAATGTTTAACTCACGATTCCGTGTTGTAAAATTCCAGAACTGAACTACAATATAAGATGAGGATGTGGTGAAAAAGAAAGAGTCATCGTTAAAGAACTTACACGAACATCTTAGAAGTATTTTAAATACTTCCTGGGAGATTATATTCACTAAGAACATTGAGGGACATTATACCTATGTCAATGCTGCATTTTCTAAGATATTTAAAAAGCCGCTAAAAGAAATCATAGGGAAAACAGACAAAGAAATTTTCCCAGAGGAAGAAGCAAGAAAGCGCAGGGAAATAGACTTAAAAATACAGGAAAATGGAAAGCCTGATACCAGAGAGGATATTCTCACTATAAAGGGAAAGAGGCGAATTTTTAAAACCACGAGGGTCCCTCTAAGAAATAAAGAGGGAAAGATAATAGGAGTGTGTGGTTTTGCCGAGGATATAACAGAACACAAAAAGGCTGAGGAGAAATTGCATGAAAGCGAGGAAAAATACAAATTTCTTGTGGACCATACAAAGGAGGTTATACTCATTCTCAGCAAGCAAGGTAAGATACTCTTCGCCAATAGAGAAGCCTTGAATAGCTTTGGCTATTCAGAAGAGGAAGTGATTGGCAAATCTATCACCAATTTCTTAACTAAAAACTCTTTTAAAAAGGCTTTTTATTCTCTTGCTCAGGAATTTCTCGGCCATCACCAGCCAGAAATGGAAATTCAAGTTAAAGCAAAGTCTGGCGAATTTAGGCATTTAAAACTTACTGAGGGTTCAAGTCCTATTTATGATAAAGGAAAATTGACCGGGGTAATGGTTACTGCTTATGACATTACCGAAAAAGAAAGAATGCAGCAGGAAATAGAAGAGCGTAAGTCTTATTTGGAAAGAGTGTTAAGGAGTGTTCCTGATGCTATTGTCACTTTGGACACTCAGGGTAAAGTAATGGAGTGGAATCCAGAAGCTGAAAGACTGTTCGGCTATAAAACAAAAGAGGCAGTTGGCCGAAATCTTGACGATTTAATCGCCGGCACCAATCCGGAAAAACACAGGGAGGCAAGCAATTTTACACGGAGCCTCCTTGAGGGAAAAAATATGGAAGTTATTGATACCATTCGTCATCGCAAGGACGGTTCCCCGGTAAATGTTATCCTCACTGCCTCCCCCATACTGAGAAAAAACAAGACAATCGGGTTAGTTGCTGTCTATACAGACATCACAGGGTTTAAAAAGGCAAGGGAAGCTCTGCGTGAGAGTGAGGAAAAATACCGAACTCTGGCCGAGACCACAAGGGATATAATATTGATGATGGACCTGGATGAAAATGTAACATATATAAACCAGGAAGGGCTGAATCTCTGCGGATATAAAAAGGAGGAACTCATAGGAAAACCAGCGAGGAATTGTATACCGTCTGAATATATTAACGAAATAGAAATACATCACGAACTCGGAAAAAAGGAAAAGGGCTTCCTTTATGATATAGAATTCGTAACCAGAACGAAACAAAGGATTCCAATGGAAATCTCTTCCTCATCCGTTAAAAGGAATGGGAAAACAATTGGAATTCTCATCACAGCAAGGAATATTACTGAAAGGAAGAAAACTGAGGAAAAATTGAGATGGGAGCTTATGGTAAAAAAGGCAGTGGCTGAGGTGTCCAATTCTCTGATCAATCCTTTATCCTCTATAGAAGAAGTGGCCAACATGGTTCTGGATTATGCTAAATTGCTCACCGAAAGCAAAGATGGGTACGTATCCGTGATTGACCCTGAAACAGGAGACAATATATGGTATGCTTATACTAATATGTTTGAGACCAACATCCACACCGGCAAGAGAAGGCCCATAATTTTTTCAAGGGGTTTAAATGGGCGTTATCCAGCACTTTGGGGACACGCATTGAACACTAAAAAGGCATTTTACACAAATTCCCCTGAAACCCATGAGGCATCCAAAGGGTTGCCATCAGGCCATCTCGCTCTCAGAAATTTCCTCTCTGCTCCTATTCTAATAGGTGAAGAACCGGTTGGACAGATCGCTTTAGCAAATTCCGAGAAGAACTATACAGAAAGAGATATTGAAGCGATTGAGGAACTCACCAAACTTTATGGAATAGCAATACACAGAAAAAGAACCGATGAGGCCCTCAAAAGGAACGAACAGAGATTGCATATCCTCAGGGAAATAGATCATGCCATTCTTGAGGCTCGTTCCTCTCAGGAAATTGCAAGAGCGACTCTTTCTTACATTGAAAAGCTGATTCCATGTGCAAGGGCAAGCGTGATCGTTTTTGACTTTGAAAAAGATAAAATCTTCATTCTCGCAGCTATCGGAAAGGCTCCAGCTTTAGAGAACGGTGTTTCTTTCCCGATAAAAGATTCTCATTATGCCGAACACCTTAAGAGGAATAAAATAAAAATTGTGGAGGATATATCTTCTATTAAAAAGCCATTTAAAGTAGCAAAAAAACTCGCTAAAGAAGGGATTGTGTCCTATGCAACAATTCCCATAATTTTCCAGGAAGAGCTCTTAGGCGCTCTTAATTTAGGCTATAGCTCTCCTCACCATTTTAGGAAAGAGGAATTGGAAATGACAAGGGAAATTGCTAACTCACTGGGAACTGCCTTAAGTCAGGCTCAACTTCACGAATCCCTACAAAGATATGCCGAGGAACTTGAGCAGCGCGTAGCCCAGCGCACCGCCAAGCTCCAGGAGATAAACAAAGAATTGGAAACCTTTGCCTTTACAGTATCCCATGACCTTAGAGCTCCTTTAAGGGCTATGGAAGGATTCGCAAATGCCCTTCTTGAAGACTATGCGGACAAACTTAATAAAGAAGGGCGGGAATATGCACACAGGATAATGAAAGCCTCTGAGAGTATGGAAGAGTTGATTCAGGACCTTCTCAGCTATTCGCGCCTTACAAGGATGGAAATTTCCTTAAAATCAGTGGACCTCGGAGATGTCGTGGATAGGGCCATTGATCAGCTCGAAGAGGAAATAAGAGAGAAAAAGGCCAGAATAGATATTATAAGGCCTCTGCCAAAAGTAATGGGACACTCAGGAGTTATTCTTCAGGTGATTTTCAATCTTCTCTCTAATGCCATTAAATTTGTTGAAAAGGGGGTGCAGCCGCATATTGTCGTATGGTCTGAGGAGAAAGGTAATCTTGCTCGTCTCTATGTGAAGGACAATGGCATAGGCATTGCACCCAAGCATCAGAAGCGAATCTTTGAAGTTTTTGAAAGACTTCATGGGCAGGATATTTATCCTGGAACAGGCATCGGCCTCGCCATAGTCAGGAAAGGGATTGAAAGACTTGGTGGAAGTGTCGGTTTAGAGTCCCGACTAAGAAAAGGCAGCATCTTCTACATTGAAATAAAAAGAGCAAAAGAAGGAGAAAAAAGTCATGGGAGATTACAATGACGGATTGATACTAATTGTTGAAGACAATCCAGATGATATTTTGTTATTGCAAAGAGCATTTAAAAAAGCAAGAATCGCAAACCCAATCTATGTAGCAAATGATGGAGAAGAGGCAATCGCATATCTTTCTGGGAAGAGAAAATATGGAAACAGGGAAGATTTTCCACTTCCAGTCCTTGTTCTCCTTGACCTTAAGCTCCCCAGGAAATCGGGGTTTGAGGTTCTTGAATGGGTAAGGCGACAAAACGGCTTAAGAAGAATTCCAATAGTTGTGCTCACCTCCTCCTCGGAAACCACTGACATCAATAAAGCATATGACTTAGGAGCAAATTCCTATCTTGTAAAACCTGTAAGCTTCAACTCCCTATTGGATCTGACAGCCAACCTGCATATTTATTGGATCATTCTAAACGAGCCACCTGAGATTTATGAGAAGGTTAACCATGAAAAGCAATCTTAAAATTCTCCTTGTGGATGATAACCCTGACGATAGAATACTTATTCAGAGAGAGTTAAAAAAGGAATTTCCCGCTCTGAAGGTTATTCATATAATTGATGAAAATAGCTTTAAAGAACACTTAAGAAAAGGAGATTTCAACCTCGTTATCACAGATTACAGAATTCGCTGGACTAATGGAATTGAAATAGTAAGACAGGTTAAGAATAAACATCCCGATTGCCCTGTCATAATGTTCACAGGAACCGGGACCCAGGAAATTGCCATTGAAGCTATGAAAGCAGGACTTGACGATTATGTAATTAAATCTCCGCGGCACTTCAAGAGGTTACCTGTAGCAGTGAAGTGTGTGCTTGAAAAGGTTCAGCAAAGAAAAGATTTAAGAGAGGCTGAGCTTCGATATAAAAGTCTCTTTGATAATGTCCTTATAGGCCTTTACATAACAAATCCTGAAGGAAGGATAATTAATACTAACCCTACATTGGCAAAAATGCTCGGTTATTCGGGCCCCAAAGCATTTCTTAATGCTGACCCAGGGGAATTTTTCGTGAAAGCAGAAGACAGGGTAAAATGGACGAGGCTTCTTAGAAAAAGCGGAATCTTAGAGAATTTTGAAACACAGCTAAAAACCAAAGATGGAAGGGTAATCTGGGTTGAAGATAATGCCAGAGCTGTAAGAGACGAAAACGGTAAATTAACTTATTATGAAGGTTCCCTAAAAAATATAACCCAAAGGAAGAAAAATGAAAGGAAAATAAAAAATGGCCTCAAAAATCTGGAAAAGGCATTGGAAGGGACTATCTATGCTCTTTCCAGAACAATTGAAATAAGGGACCCATATACTGCAGGGCATCAAAAAAGGGTCGCTCTTCTTTCTCGAAAAATTGCCAGAGAAATGGGTGTGTCGGGGGAAAAAATCAAGACTATATACTATGCAGGAATGATCCATGATATTGGGAAGATCGCTGTGCCTTCCGAAATACTTGTTAAACCGGGGAAACTAACAGAACTTGAATTTAAGTTAGTCAAAGCACATCCAAGAATAGGATATGAGATTTTGAAAAACATAAAATTTCCTTGGCCGATTGCCGAAATAGTGCTTCAGCACCACGAAAGACTTAACGGCTCTGGTTACCCTCAAGGGCTTAAAGGAGATGATATTCTTTTAGAAGCAAGAATCTTAAGTGTGGCAGATGTAGTAGAAGCTATGTCATCCCACAGGCCTTATCGTCCAGCTCTTGGTATAGGCAAGGCATTGGAGGAGATTTCAAAAAATAAAGGTATCCTTTACGATTCTCGGGTAGCTGATGCTTGCCTGAAAGTCTTCGAAGAAGATAAAATCAAATTTTAGAGGAAAGTCCCTGTTAAAAATTCATTAATTTATTTAGCGTTTATTCAGGGTCATCCAAATACTTCCTAAATGAACTTTCCAGGCTTTTTAGAAATCTTAGTTAAGAAGAATTTATTTCAAGGAAGAAACTATGTTAATTGTTAATAGACATATTAATGGCCAAATTGAAAAAACTCAAAGTTTAAAAAAGGAGGGATGCCATGAAAAGGGGCATAATCATATTAATTCTCGTTATCATCGTTGCGGGGATTGGAGCTGGATTAGCATTAAGGGCAAGAAATGGCCAGTTCTCTAATAAATACAAATTCGCAGAAATAAAAAGAGGAAATCTCGAAAGAACAATCTCCGCTACAGGAACCCTGAGCGCTGTGCACACAGTTGAAGTTGGAACTCAGGTCTCAGGGACAATAGCCCATATTTATGCGGATTTCAACGATAGGGTCCGCAAAGGACAGCTTCTTGCAGTGCTTGATACTTCCCTTCTGAAAGCTGCCTTGATTGATGCCCGGGCAAATTACAAAAAGGCTCTGGCACAGCTTGAAGAGGCACAGGAGGAATACAACCAGAATCTTCCACTCTTCAAAAAGGGAATAATTACAAGGGCTGACTTTATATCAGTTCAGACCAAGCTAAAAATTCAGGAGGCAACGGTAATGTCAGCAGAAGCTGTCTTAAAGCGAGCAGAAAGGAATCTCAAGTATGCATATATCCGCTCCCCGATAGACGGAATAGTCACGGAGAGAAACATTGAAGAAGGACAAACTGTTGCTGCAAGTTTCGCAACGCCCACCCTTTTTATCATAGCAGAGGACCTTTCAAAGATGCAGATCCTTGCTCAGGTGGACGAAAGCGACATCGGAGAGATAAAGGATGGTCAGAAGGCGAGATTCACCGTTGAAGCTTATCCTGATAGGACCTTTGAGGGCACTGTAAAACAAATCCGTCTTCAGCCAGTTACCATACAAAATGTTGTAAATTACACGGTGGTAGTTAATTCTTCAAACACGGAAAAACTTCTTCTCCCAGGGATGACCGCCACAATAGATTTCATTGTGGAGCAGAAAAAGGGTGTCCTCCTTGTGCCGAATTCAGCACTTCGCTTCAAGCCTTCTAAGGAAATGATAGATATAGTAAGAAAAAAGTTGGAGAAAAAGCCTAAGGAAAAAATAGGAAAAGAGGGAAGATCTGTCTTTAGAATAGGAGCCACACCTACGAATAGAATCTCTCAGCATATGGGTAGGCTTTGGTATATTGCCAGGGACGGAAGCCTTATGATGACAGTTGTAAGGCTTGGCTCAACAGATGGAAAAATGACGGAAATCGTAAGGGGTAGAAACATTAAGGAAGGGATGAAAGTAATAATTGGGATTGGAGAAGCTGAAACGAAAACAGTGAATAAATCCTCCTTCAGTCCGCCTCATAGAAGACTTTTCTAAGGAGGTATCTATGGCGTATGTAATTAAGATGGATAGCATAACAAAGATATATCAGATGGGGGAAGTAAAGGTTCACGCCCTTAGAGGAATAGATTTTAAGGTAAATGAAGGGGAATTTGTTTCAATAATGGGTCCATCAGGTTCCGGAAAATCCACACTTATGAATCTATTAGGCTGTCTTGATACTCCAAGCTCTGGGGAATATTTCCTTGAGGGAATAAATGTAAACTCTCTCAATAAGAAACAGCTCGCTGATATAAGAAATCACAAAATAGGCTTCGTCTTTCAGGGATTCAATCTTCTTCCCAGGACCTCTGCGCTTGAGAATGTTGAGCTTCCACTTATATACGACAGGAGGGGAAGAATAAAAAATCCAAGGAAAGCTGCCCTTGAGGCTTTAGATAAGGTTGGCATTGCGGACCGTGGCCATCATCAGCCAAATCAACTTTCAGGTGGTGAACAACAGCGGGTAGCTATAGCAAGAGCATTGGTAAACAATCCTGCCATAATCCTTGCAGATGAGCCAACAGGAAATATTGATACTTTAACCTCCGTGGATGTAATGACAGTTTTTCAAAAGCTAAACAACGAGGGAATTACCATAATACTTGTAACTCATGAGAGGGACATAGCCAGTTATGCAAGAAGAATTGTAAAAATAAGAGATGGGAAGGTAAGAAAGGAAATCATTGAGGAAAATCCAAGGGATGCTAAAAAAGACTTAGAGGAGCTGAAAAAGGGTCAAGCTTTTGAGGAGGAAATCCAATGAGATTGATAAAAAACCTCCTAAAATCCGCTTTAAAAAGCATAGCCAAAAACAAAACAAGGAGCCTTCTCACTTCCCTCGGAATAATCATTGGTGTGAGCGCAGTTATAATAATGGTTTCCATAGGACAGGGAGCCTCAGCCCAAATTGAGGAGCAGATCTCGGCCCTTGGAGAAAATCTTATAATAGTATTTCCTGGCTCTGCAGCCACGGGCGGAGTAAAGCTCGGAGCAGGAACTTATGTCAGATTTACCCTTGAAGATGTAAAAAAGCTCAAGGAAGAAGGAACTCTTTTCAATGGAGTGTCAGCAATCGTAAGAACTGGAGGGCAGATTATAGGCGGTGGGAACAACTGGGCCACCTCGGTTCTGGGAGTTTCAACTGACTATACAAAAATAAGAGAATGGCCCATTAAGGAGGGAGAATTCTTCACAGATAGAGACGTTGTGGGTAAAAGAAAAGTAGCTGTTCTTGGAAAAACAGTGGCAGATGAGCTTTTTCCTAACGAAAATCCTGTTGGGGAAAGGGTTCGCATAAGAAACATTCCCTTTACAGTGATAGGCGTCCTTTCCGAAAAAGGCCAAAGCCCAAGAGGAACAGATGAGGATGACGTTATACTTACTCCATACACTACAGCTCTCTACAGACTTAAAGGCGGAAGATACATAGATATGATCCTTGTGAGCGCCGTTTCCAAGGATCAGATAACTCAGGCACAGGAGGAAATCCGCACCCTGCTCAGGGAATCTCACAGACTACATCTCTGGCAGGATGATGACTTCAGGATAAGAACCCAGACTGAGATAATAGAAAGGGCAACCGAAACCTCAAAAGTCCTGACCCTTCTTTTAGGAGCCATAGCCGCAGTTTCCCTCATAGTCGGTGGAATAGGGATAATGAACATAATGCTCGTATCCGTAACAGAAAGGACGAGGGAAATAGGAATAAGGCTTTCAGTAGGAGCAAGAAGCGGAGACATCCTCATTCAATTCCTCTCCGAAGCAACAGTGCTGAGTTTAACAGGGGGAATAATTGGAATACTTCTTTCCATAGGAGTTGCTTTCTTAATAAATAGATTTACCTCACTAAGTGCACTTATAAATCCTGGTATAGTCCTCCTATCCTTCCTTTTCTCAGGGGGCATAGGTGTATTTTTTGGCTTCTATCCAGCCCGAAAAGCTGCAAATCTTAATCCAATAGATGCTTTGAGATATGAATAAAAATTGAATGTGCTTTGCTTTTAGGCTAAAATTTTCCTATGAAAAGAATTGGTATCATTGGAGGAATGAGCTGGGAATCCTCGGCTGAGTATTACAGAATCATTAACGAGACTGTGAAAGAGAAACTTGGCGGGCTTCATTCTGCAGAACTCATAATGTATTCTGTTGATTTTGAGGAGATAGAAAGGCTTCAGCATGAGGGAAACTGGGAAAAGCTCACGATAAGAATGATTGATGCAGCAAAAAGGCTTGAGAGGGCTGGGGCAGATTTTATAATAATTGCGACAAATACAATGCACAAAATGGCAGAAGACATAGAGAAAAATATAAATATTCCGCTTCTTCACATTGCAGATGCCACGGCAGAAAAGATAAAGGAAAAAGGGCTGAAAATAGTCGGCCTTCTCGGGACAAAATTCACAATGGAACAGGATTTCTACAGGGTAAGACTCAGAGAAAAGCACGGAATTGAGGTAGTAATCCCAGAGGAAGACGAAAGGGAGTTCATCCACAATGTAATTTTCAAGGAGCTCTGCCTCGGAGTTATAAAGGAAAATTCAAGGGAAGGGTTCAAGAAGATAATAGGCAAGCTAATTAAAAGGGGGAGTGAAGGCATTGTTCTTGGATGCACGGAAATTCCGCTTCTTATAAAACAAAGGGATGTTCCTCTTCCCATCTTTGACACAACCGAAATTCACGGAAAAGCTGCTGTTGATTTTGCTCTATAGAAAAAACCCCTGGAGAAAAATCTCCAGGGGCTTCAATATTAGAATTTATTCAGATGGAAATAGAATCTGAGGTTTCTACATTCATGCTTGAGTCATATGTGTAGCCGGATTTCTTAACATTATCAACTGTGAAGGTGAAAGTTCCAGATGAGGCTTTAACCCTATCTGATTTTATAGTAGCGTATCCACTGGAGTCAGTTGCGACACTATCTGTATCAGAGGTAAGTCCGCTCCAGTGACCAATGACTGTTGCATCTGCAAGGGGAGCGCCGCTTTCATCAAGAATTAAAACCTTTGCAACTCCTGTCTTATTAAGGGGCCCCTTTGCATCAATGCTCATATCAATACTTCCAACATACATCTTTATTGTAGGGGAAGTTCCATTCCAATTAAGCGCATCAACAGGGT
>WFSJ01000027.1 GCA_015486055.1 Acidobacteriota bacterium | reverse complement strand
TCTGGGGGCTCGTGTTCAATAGATGGAAGTCCCTTTAGAATCTCCATTATTTCCTTTTTTAGCTCAAGCTTTATTCCATAGGAGGAAGCATTTTCACTGAGATTATTCTTAGCCTTCTCAATTATTTTCTCTGTTGTTTGAGGACCAACGTCGGAAAGGATAAGAGCTTCCTCAAGTTCCTCCCAATTCATTTCTCCTGCATCAAAAATAGATAGATTATCTCTCGTTTTAGAAAGGGCTTTTTTTATCTTTTTAAGGTAGTTTTTCATAAGGAAAAGGGTGAGCGAGGGGACTTGAACCCCCAACCCTTGGATCCACAGTCCAATGCTCTACCATTGAGCCACGCTCACCGTTCTGGATTATTCTATTCAAAAACTCAGAATAAATCAACCTTTGCTTGGCAAATTAGGACCACCCCCAATTTTTGGTCCTATATTCAGGAAAACAGGCTTTTGTCCCTTTTCGGCTACCTCATTCAGTTCTTTAAGTATAAGCTCAAGATCACCTCCGTTTTCAGTTACAACTTCTTCAACTGTTCCCCAGACAGGGTCACCACATACAAGAGCGGGTATTTTGTGCTCTATGAACACCTGAACCGTCTGAGGATACTTTGTAACAACTTCTTCTATGAGCATATCCTTGGTAATCAGTGCCATTTTTGCCTCCTTTTTAACGTAGAACTTTCTGTGTGGTTCATGATAATTTCTCTTATAATTTTAGCATGCCTAACAAAAAAGTGACACACAACATTTCCCTTCCATAAAAAATGATATATTTCAGTAATTGAAAGGTAATGATATAATAGAAAAGTGGCAAAAAAGGGAAGAATTAGACTTTTCGCAGGAGAGGAAGTTGAGAATTAAGATAGCTTTGCTTTTCGTTTTAATTTCCTTTTCACCTTTAGTCTTCGCAAAGAATAGACTGAAGGATTTACCCGTTAAGTATAGGATGTGGCTTGAGAGGGATGCAAGGTATATAATCACTGACAGGGAACGGGATGTTTTCCTTAAGCTAAAAACCAATAAAGAAAGGAATTTCTTTATAAAAATGTTCTGGAAGATGAGAGATCCAACCCCGGGAACTCCAAAGAACGAATTTAAGGAGGAACATTACAGAAGACTTGCAATGGCTGAAAAGCTATTCAGGGATGAGGGCATGCCAGGATGGAAAACGGATAGGGGTAAGATTTACATAATTTTGGGAAAGCCTCAGGATATAGAAAGATACGATGGAATGGGGAAGTTTTACCCTGCTGAAGTATGGTATTATCAGGGGGCGCCAGCGAGGAATTTACCTCCACAGTTTAGGATCGTGTTTTATCAGGAGACGGGAACAATGGAATACAAACTCTATTATCCTGGAATAGATGGGCCTCAAAAGATAATTCCTAACTATGCTGGTAACCCTTTCAACAATGAAGAGGGATATAATATCATAAAACAATATGAACCAGCTCTTGCTAATGCTTTAATGAGCCTCATTCCGGGAGAGGCCCCAACCAATTATTCTTCTGCTCGTTCAAGCTTGATTATTTCCCAGATAGAGAGGAGTGCTTACGAGAATGTGAATACAGAATATGCAGATAAGATTCTTAACATGAAAGGAATAGTGGAGGTTGAGGCCTCAACTATATATGTACCGAATCAATCTGAAATTGAAATATTTAAAAATCCCCAGGGATTTTACACCGCCCATTTTTCAATTTCCCCTAAAAAATTTTCTATAATTTCTTACGGGGATAATTATTACACAGCTTTGGAGGTATATTCCAGAGTTGTAAACCAGAAAGGCGAAACAATGTGGGAGCAAACTAACTTGATGGAGCTAAATTTTACTCCGAGCCAGGTCCAGAGACTAAAAAGGTCATCGGTGCAAATAGAGGGGGTAATTCCTGTAGTGAAGGGCAAATATGATGTAACCATTCTTTTGAAGAACAAAACTTCTAAGGAATTCTCTGCAATTGAAAAGAGAATAAAAGTTCCAGGGGAAAAAGACTTTGTTATATCTTCTCTTGGGATGAGCAATTCCTTCAAAGAGGTTTCTCCTGGCATTTTTATAAAGCCTTTCAGGGCAGGAAACATCCAGTTTTATCCATATTCAGATAAAACTTTTAGGAGTTCAGAAGAGCCTGTTCTTTATGGGGAAGTTAATCTTCCCAAAGGTAATTCCCCAAGGAGTGTAAGGCTAAAAATCCACTTAGAGGAGGAAGAGGGTAAATACAAAAATGACTTTCTCTCCAAGATAAGCGATCCCACAATAGGCCTTTTCTACTGTAAGTTTGGGAAATTACCGCCAGGCAGTTATACTGCTACTGTTTTCCTTTATTACGGTGACCTAAAGATGGACCAGAGAGAAACCGATTTTCTTATCACTCCTCTTTATTACAAACCCACCCCATTTATAATATCAAAAATTGTAGGGGGGAATGAATTCTTCAAGGTTTATCTTAGTCTTGCAAAGCAGTGGTATAACACAGGGAATTTTGAAAGGGCGGAGAAGTATTACAAAAAGGTATTTAATTTAGCAAAGGATAAAGCTCCTTCCATTGAAGGCCTAATGGAAACTTATTTTCAGATGGGGAAGAAGGAAAATGTCCTGAAAGTTTTCGCCTCATCCAAGAACAAGACTTCGTATATGTGTTATATAGCAGGAAAAGTTCTTTACGAGGAAGGAAATCTCAAGGAAGCAATAAAAGTTCTGGAGCAGGGGTTCAGGAAAAACTCGGTTGACCTCAGGATAATAAACCTTCTTGCAGAAGCTCATTTGAAAGCTGGTAATAAAACTAATGCAAGGCTTCTCTTTAAAAGGTCCTTGAGCATTGACCCCAAACAGGAAGTAATAAGGAAAGAGTTAGAGGCTTTAAGATGAGAAAATATATTTTTCTGAGCTTGTTGAGCCTGTTCCTTGTGTTCTGCAATCCTAAGGCATATAGTAATCTTGACCCTGCAAGCAAGCTTTTTCTTTCTCAAGTTCAATATATAATTAGCAAGAAAGAAAAGAAGGAATTTTTAGAGCTTAAAACTCAAGAACAGAGGAAAAAATTCATTGAGGATTTTTGGAGAGCGAGAGATCCTGACCCATCAACTAAATTGAACGAGTTTGAAGAATTCTATATGGCAAGGGTGAGATTTGCAGATAAACTCTTTAGGGAAGGTGAAAAGCCAGGATGGGAAACTGATAGGGGAATGGTTTATATCCTGCTTGGTCCGCCAAGTGATAGATACACACAGCCAGTAACTAACAGTAGCGATGTAAAGGCTTATGAAATATGGTATTATGAGGATAAACGCTTCAGAGTAACCTTTGCGGATAGAATTGGGACCGGGCATTATGTGCTTTACGAGAGTGCTTCCGCTGCTTTTTACAGTGCTCTTCAACAGGCAAGGACAGCTTTTTCAAAGGCTGGCTCGATTGCTCTTTTTGAATTTACTGTTTTGCCTGTTTTTAAGGGTGAGGGTCTTTTCCTGAAGATGAAAGTTCCATTGAGAAATCTGTTGTACAAGAAGAAGGACGGTAAATTCTTCTCAAAGGTTGAGATTAGTGTTTCAGGAAGAGCAGGGGATAAGAAACTGAATTTGAGGAAGGAATTTCAGATACCGGTTAAAAAGAAGGTTAAAGAATCCTCAACCTATCTGTTTATCCAGATACCCTTCGTTTCAGGAGAATATTTCCTTGAAGTAAAACTAAAGGATAAAATCAGCGGAGCTATTTCTACGAAAAAGGTAAAATTCAACATAAAAAGGAGGAAGTAATGAGAAAATTTATTGCAGTTATTGGAGTATTTTTTACGCTGGGATTTCTTTGTGCAAAGGGTATTAAATTTCCAAAGAAGGTATCAGAGATGCTTGATAAGGGCCTCAAGTCTGGGGAGGTCAGGGATGACCTTTCTCTTTCTTCAATAAAAAACCTTTACTATCCTGCCCAGGCAGGAAACATTTATTTTGTAAATTTCATCAAGGCATCTCTTCCTAAGATTGAGAAGGGAAAACCTTCCCATCTTTTTCTTCGCCTATACGACAGAAAGGGAAAGAAGGTTGAAGACCTCTATTCACCGATAACAGAAGTCTCAGATATTTACTCTTTCGCAGTGAGCTTTAATTCTAAGAAATACACATTGGCCGTTATGGTTGCAACGAACGATCTGAAGAAACTCTCAATAATCTATAAGGAAATAAATGGTGGAGAGTTGATTGACTACATGCATCTTGGAACAACTCCTGTGGTATTTCTTAAAAATATGATAAAACTTGAGGCGGCCGTGAGGGAATTTAGATGTTACAGGGGAGAATTTCCCCTCGGACTTTATATGGTATATCCATATCTTGAGAATCAGTTCAAGGGTGGGGAAACGCCCGGGCTTTTCTTCTTCATCCTCGGGGCAAAGGCAAAAAAACCCTCCAATACTTACAACATAAATGTTTCTTATGAAATTCAGAAGGACGGAAAGAAAATAACTGCCTTCCCCAGGCAGAATTTAACCTACACAGTTGTTTATCAGCCAATTTCCTTAAAATCTCATGGTAAATCTTTAGGAGCGGGCGATTACGAGCTTGTAATAAAAATCCTTGACCTAAATACAAGAAAGGAAATAGAAAAGAAAATCCCATTTAAAGTTGTATAAGGAGGAAACATGAGGAAATTTATTCCTTTTGTTATGATTTTTCTCTTTGCCCTTGGACTCTTTGCCCAGCATACCCCAAGGGGTAAGGGTAGGATTCAGGGGGTTGTTTTAGACCAATTTGGCCATCCTGTAGAGGGGGTTGCAATTGAAGCTATTCACCTTGAAAGCGGTTTTAAAAGAGCCACAAAGAGCGGCAAAGAGGGTAAATGGGCTATACTGGGCCTTGGCACAGGGGAGTGGAGAATCACTGCCAGGGCAAAGGGATATTTCCCCTCATCTACTACGCAGTTCGTTCATCAGCTTAGAAGAAATCCCGATATAACCCTCTCCCTCAGGAAAATGAGTGGACTTGAGGCTCTTCTTTCAGACAATAAGGCAATGAAAAATCTTAGAAAGGGAAATAAGCTGTTTGAGGAAGGAAAATACAAGGAAGCCCTCACTGTTTTTAATAAGCTCATAGGAAAGTACCCAGAAATGTTTGAACTCCGTATAAATACGGGTAATATATTCTATAAAACAGGAGATTACCAGAAGGCTATTCAGGAATTCAGTCTTGTAGCCAAACAGGCTGAAAGTCAGAGGGCTAAACTTGGAGATGAAGTTGCGGATGATATAATTGCTAAGGCTTATGCTGGAGTGGGAAACTGCTATGTTAAGATGAAAGACCTTAAAAAGGCCAAGGACTATTACGAAAAGTCGGTAAATGCCTATAAGAACAATGCCGGTGTTGCATTTAACTTGGGGGAGCTTTGTTATGCGGATGGAGAAATGGACAGAGCAATTCAGATGTATCTCCTTGCCTCGAAACTGAAGCCGGAGTGGGATAAGCCCTATTACAAGTTAGGATATGCGTATCTTGGCAAAGCTGAGATGGAAAAGAGCCTTGAGTATTTCAAGAAATTTCTCACAATTGCCGATGAGGATTCAAAGGAATACAAGGAAGTGAAGGGTTTGATTCCTGACATAGAGTCAATGATAAAATCAAGCAAGAAGCAAAAGTAAGTGACGATTCAAAAAATTGATTCAAAAAAATGAATTCTTCATGCATCCTCAAAAAAGAACTCCCATTATAAGCAGGTTTCTTTTAGATTAAAAAAGGAATAAATTTTGCTACTAATAAAGAGAAAAAAATTTAAGGAGGTTTATATGCGAAAAGTCCTAATTGGACTGCTTACCTTGCTTGTGGTCGTTGGGTTTGCATTTTCCCAGATCACAACAGGGAATTTAAAGGGCACAGTAACTGATACTGCTGGAACACCGCTTCCCGGCGTATCAGTGGTGGTGACAGGACCAAGCCTTATAGGCCAGAGAGTCGTTGTCACCGATGCAAACGGCAATTTCCTTGTTCCATCTATCCCACCTGGAACCTATACTGTAACGGCAACCCTCGCCGGCTTCAAAAAGACTACTAAATCTGGCGTGGTCGTTTACCTTGAGAAAACCACCAGCATTAAAGTAACCCTGGAGCAGGGTGAAATTTCAGAAACCCTTGAAGTAACAGCGAAAGCTCCTGCGGTTGACATAACGGACACAAAGGTATCAATGAATGTCAAAAAATCGTTCTTTGATGCTCTTCCAAAAGGAAGAAACTTCCAGGCGATGGTCCTTATGGCACCTTCGGTTGAGCAGGGTCACTTTGGAATTTCTGTCGGCGGAGCAACAGGTCTTGAGAACCAGTACATAATTGACGGTATAAACACAACAGATGTTGACCTCGGTAGAGTGGGAACAAACATAGTTTACGAGTATATTGATGAGGTTGAGGTAAAAACTGCTGGATACGAGGCAGAATTCTCTGGAGCTCTTGGTGGTGTTGTAAATATCATTACAAAGAGTGGCGGAAATGAGTTCCATGGGGATTTACTCTTCAACTACCGTTCTGACAAGCTTTATGCAGAGCCAAAAGTTACTGTTTTCGGAGGAGGAGCAATTAACAAGTTCCACTATTATGATTTCGGAGTAGGTATCGGCGGCTATATCGTTAAGAATAAGTTGTGGTTCTTTGCTGCAGGAACCCCATCCTTTAGAAAAACCTATTACACTCCTGTAAATGCGTACACACATAAGGTTGTCAATGGAGATTACAAACAAAACATCTACAATTTCTCCACTAAACTTACATTCCTTCCCGCAAGAAATCACACAATAACCCTTTCTGCATTTGGTGACCCAAGAAAAGGTGTTGGTGGAAATCCAGGAACTCTTCGTGATCCTAACAGCGATTACAGGGCTAAGAACACGGGTGGAACATACAATGTTGCTGCTAAATACGAAGGGATGTTCGGGACTGATTGGATTGTAACTGCCCTTGTAGGGAGATATTTTGACCGCACAAGAAGGCTTCCTGAAAGTGGAAATCTCGACAAGCCAGTTTTAATCTATCAGTACGGTTCCTATGGGTACCCTCATGGATGGAGGACAGGTGGCTTCGGATGGTATTCCAACCCATTTGACAAGAGCCGCTGGACAGGTAAGCTTGACATTACCCGTTTCTGGGGCAATCACACATTCAAGGCAGGATTCCAGTGGTATCGTTCCATTGAGGACAGGAACGACCATTACACAGGTAAATTTTACAGGGTTTACAGGGAACCAAGGGGATATTATTACGAAAGATACAGGACGACGAAGGGCGACGCTTACACAGATGACTTTGCCCTGTTTGTCCAGGATTCCTGGCAGATAGGAAGGCTTCATCTAAACCTTGGCATAAGGTCAGAGAGCGAAGTTCTTCATTCAACAGACCCATCAAAGTTCTTCAAGCCCCACCAGGCAGTCATTTCCTGGGGATTCAAGGATATGATTGCACCAAGGTTTGGATTCTCCTTTGATGTTCTTGGAGATGGAACAACTAAGTTCTTCGGTTCCTATGGAAGGTTCTATGAAATTGTTCCTATGGACATTAATGCAAGGTCCTTCGGATATGAAATGGACGAGATTTTCTTCTATACTTTAAGTGGGACCCTGTTTTACGATTGGAAAATTGGACACGAACCCCCACCAATTCAGCCTGACATTAAAGCTCCGTATCAGAACGAATTTGTTCTTGGGGTTGAAAGGGAGCTCACAAAGGACTTCACTCTGAGTGTAAGGGGAATTTATAGAAAACTTGGAAGGTATGTTGAAGACGGCTCCTTTGACGGTGGAAATGTATACTTCCTCTTCAACCCGGGGGAATGGGTTCCCACAACTCTTAAAAGGCCTTCAGATTTTACAAGTCGTTGCCCAAAGGAATACTGGAACTTCCCCAAGCCTCTCAGATGGTATAAGGCAGTTGAGGTTGTTCTGAACAAGCACTTTTCCCACAATTATCAGTTCGTTGCATCCTATACCTATGGAAGAGCCTATGGAAACCTTCCTGGTTTTGCATTTGAGGAATACGGACAGTCAGACCCCAATATCACAGCAGAATTTGACTTTCCGGAGCTTATGTATAATGCAGAAGGATATCTTCCCAATGACAGGAAACACAGATTTAAGTTTGACGGGGCTTATATATTTCCATTCGGTCTCTCCCTTGGGACATCTGTAAGATACATCAGTGGTAAACCTTACACAGCAATGGGTTACAACGAATGGTACGGGCCAGTTGCATTCCTTGACAAGAGAGGAACGACAGGAAGGACACCCAGCCAATTCTTCATAGACCTTCACGTTGCATATTCCTATAAGATTGCTGGGAAATACAAGCTTACAGCTCTCGCAGATATCTTCAATGTGACCAACAATAGAGTAATGACAGATATTTACACTTCGTATGATAACACTCACTATTATGGATACTCTGACGACCCAAGCACAATCTATCCTCCCTGGACAAAACCAGCAGCTCCTTCCAACCCGTATTATGGAGAGGCAAGGGCATACCATTCTCCCAGGTCCGCGATACTCGGTCTGAGGTTTGAATTCTAATATATAGCTGAAATATGCCCGCCCGCCCTGTGCGGGCGGGTTTTTTTATTTTCAACAAAAAAGTGACACACAATATTTCCCCTTCGCATAGTTCCCTTCCGATGTTTTCATATAAGTTGTTATTCTCTTGAGTGGAGAGGCTAAATATGGTATATTTGAGCGATGAATATATTTTCTATTGCAGTTCAGCTCGTCGTGGTTCTTTTTGCCATAGTTATCCATGAGACGAGCCACGGTTATGTAGCATATCTTCTCGGGGATCCCACTGCAAAGCTCAGCGGAAGACTTACTCTCAATCCTGTTCCTCATATTGATCTCGTTGGTACCATTATACTTCCGCTCTTCCTTGCCCTTACAGGAATGCCTATTTTTGGATGGGCGAAGCCAGTTCCGGTTAATCCATCCCATTTCAAAGATTGGCGAAAGGACATGATGTTTGTGGCTATAGCCGGTCCAGGTTCAAATGTGGCTCTCGCAGCAATATCTGCGGTTTTCATTCTTTTAATAAAAAGTATATCCCCTGTTTCAGTGCTGTTTACGATAAAATTTCTCAGATTCGGGGGAAGAATTTCACCCATTTCTTTCCTGATTCTTCTCTTTATATATTCATTTATAATCAACTCCTATCTTGCAATTTTTAACTTGATTCCCATTCCCCCCCTTGATGGAAGCAGAATTCTTGCCTGGTTTTTACCAAGGAGAAGCCTTCCATCTTATTATCAGCTTGAGAAATATGGAATATTAATCCTTTTCTTTCTTATATTGATTGACGGTTACATAGGCTTTTTCCGACTCCTTGCTTCCCCTGTTAATTACATGCTTTTTAAGATTCTCACATGAGGTGATGAGATGAACAAGAGAGTTCTCAGCGGTATGAGGCCCACGGGGAAATTACATTTAGGCCACTGGGTAGGTGCCCTTGATAATTGGGTAAAACTTCAGGATAAATACAGATGTTTCTATGCTATAGTTGACTGGCATGCTCTTACGACTGATTATGATAGGTCTTCAAAGATAAGGGAAAATATAATAGAGATAGCCAGCGACTGGCTTGCCGCAGGCATAGACCCTGAAAAGTCAACAATCCTTCTGCAGAGTCTCGTAAAACAGCATGCTGAACTTCATCTTCTTCTCTCAATGATAGTTCCCCTCGGATGGCTGTTGAGGGTTCCTACCTATAAGGAACAACTGCGTCAACTTTCCGATAGGGACCTTCATACTTATGGATTTCTCGGTTACCCAGTGCTTCAGACCTCTGACATAATAATTTATAAGGCAGAGCTCGTTCCCGTAGGAGAGGACCAGAAATACCATGTTGAGCTTGCAAGAGAAATTGCAAGAAGGTTCAATAACCTCTATGGGGAAGTTTTCCCTGAGCCCAAGGAACTTCTGACCCCTGTTCCAAAAATTCTTGGCACAGACGGCAGGAAAATGAGTAAGAGTTACGGGAATGCCATATTTATGGATGATTCCCCTGAGAATCTAAGAAGGAAAATACTTCCTATGATGACTGATACAGAGAGGAAAAGGCGCACAGACCCTGGAACGCCTGAAAAATGCCCTGTTTGGACACTTCACAAGGCATTTACCCCTAAGGAAAAGAGAAAAGATATAGAGAACGGCTGCAGAACTGCTTCCATTGGGTGTGTGGACTGCAAGAAAATATTAATTGAGGAGCTTACCGAGAAGTTTTCCGCCTTCAGGGATAAGAAGAGGGAACTGATGAAGAGGAAGGATGAAGTTGCCGATATAATAATTGAGGGGTCAAAAAAGGCAGGGGAAGTAGCTGAAAGGACATTAGAAGAAGTGAGGGAGGTGATTGGGGTTGGAATTAACTCTGGAAGGATTTGAGGGGAGTATAGAGCTCCTCTATGAGCTCGTAAAAAAAAGCATAATAGATATCTCAGGGATTTCCCTTGCTCAAATAGCTGATAAGATAATAGATTACCTGAGGGCTCCTGCGCTGGATCTTAACTTAGCCTCACACTATCTTTACCTCCTTTCCCTCCTTATGGCTATAAAACTTTCCCTCCTTCTTCCCTCAGCAGTTGTTCCCGATGAGAACCTCGCTGAAAGGGAGGAAGGAGATTTCAGCTGGGTGGAAAGGGTCAAGAACAAAATAGAACAAACCTATACTGAAAGGCTGAGATTTGTTCATCACAGCAGGGAGAGGAATTTTCCTTTTGACATTGAAGTTGAATCAGACCTTTCCTTGCTTGTGGATGCTTATTTTTCAATTTTGAGAAGGGAAGCCACTAAGAAAACCCTTGAGGAGAAAATTCAAAGTAAGGATTTCTCAATTGTTAAGGAAAGGGTTTTGAGGGATATAGATAGTAGGGGAAAATTAACCCTGAGAGATTTAATATTTCTAAGTCAGGATGTAGAAGAAGCTGTTTTTTCCTTTTTCTTACTTATGGAACTTTTGAGCAAGGGAGAGATTATAGCCATACAGGAGCAGCCATTTTCTCAAATTTATATATGGACAAGGGAGGCCTTTGAAGATGAACTTGAAAGAGCTGAAAGCCCTTCTTGAAGCCTATATGTTTTTAAGCGAAGGTCCTTTGAAAACCAAGGAAATAGCAGAGAAACTTTCAGTGGAAGAAAAAGATGTTATAGAAGCTGTAGGAATGCTTGAAAGGGAAATGGATTCTGACCACAGGGGGATTCAAATTGAAAAATCAGCAGGTGGATATTTTCTCGTTACAAAGCCTCATCTTTATGAGATATTGACAAAGCTGAATCCAGTAAAGAGGCGGAAACTTTTCAAAGCATCCCTTGAGGTTCTTGCCATAATTGCCTATAGGCAACCGATTTCGCTTCCCGAGATAACTGAAATAAGGGGAAGAGATTCCTCATTTCCGCTATCAACACTTATGGAAAGAGGGCTCATTAAGGCAATCGGCAGAAAAAAGATTCCAGGGAGGCCCTTTCTTTATGCAACAACCGAGAAATTTCTGAAACTTTTCGGTCTGAACTCTCTTGATGAACTTCCACCAGAGGATGAAACTTGAGATCTTATTAAAAGCCTAAAGCAGCCTCAAGATGATAATCTTCGGAAAGGAAAAGACTTTAAGAGCAGCCCTAAACTTGATATAATTATTGGATGAAGGAAAAAATAAGGAAAAGGGCAAATAAAATAGCTTTTGAAATAAAGAAAGAAGTAGAGGCTTTGTCCTCAGCACTTGGAAGGAAAATCTCTCTCTTCTCCTTGAAAATAGGTGAAGATCCCTCTTCTGATGTATACAGGAAAAGCCTGAAGAAAAAAGGGGATAAAGTAGGAGTGGAAGTAATTCTTGAAAAGACCGAACCAGAAATGGCAGTAAATGCCATAGAAAGCGCAAATTCCGATGACAAAATTGATGGAATTATCATTCATTCTGAAAGAAACGAACTTTTAAGATTTTCCCAGGAAATAATTCCTTCAAAGGATGTAGAGGGAATCACTCCTTTTAACCTCGGGAAATTAGTGAGAGGTGAGGATGGTCTTTTCCCTGCAACTTCCCTTTCTGTTATTGAGATAATAGACATTCTGAATTTCAAGCTCTCGGGGAAAAGAACTTTAATAATCGGGAGAAGCTTAATACTGGGAAAACCCCTTTCTCTCCTTCTTTTAAGGAGGGATGCTACAGTTACAATTGCACATTCAAAGACTGAGGAACTGTGGAAACTTGGAAGGGATTCAGATCTAATAATAGCAGCAGCAGGGAGACCCCGTTTAGTCAAGGAGAATATGGTAAAAGAGGGGACCCCTGTTATTGATGTTGGCATAAACGTTGTCAATGGGGAAATAGTCGGGGATGTTTCAAAGGAGGTCAGGGAAAAGACCATCGTTACCCCTGTTCCAGGGGGCGTTGGGACCCTAACTCCCTATATGCTGTTTTTGAATCTTGTTAAAACAGTGAGAGTAAAAGCTTGAGGGAAAAACCAGCAATAGTCCAGTCTGACGGGACAATCCTTCTCTTTGTTGATTCCCGTCTTTTTAACGAAGCGAGGGGTAAAATTTCTGCTTTCTCAGAGTTAATAAAGGCTCCTGATTATGTCCATACCTACAGGATAACCCCGATATCTCTCTGGAACGCCTCCGCTGTGGGTATGAAGTCAGAGGATGTTGTGAAAACTTTGGAGGAATTTTCAGCTCATAAGGTCCCTTCAAACATCCTTTGCGAAATAAATGAATATATGGGGCGATACGGGGAAGTAAAAATGGTGAAGGAAGAGGATGAAATTTTTCTTGAGCTTCGGGACCCTGCAATAGGAGAGCTTATTTTATCAGACAAAAAGGCCTCTTCCTACATAGAGGAAAAAATTTCCAGCAGAAAATTCAGAGTAAAAAAATATGCGAGAGGTCATCTGAAACTGTTCCTTGTGAAAATGGGATATCCTGTGGAAGACTGGGCAGGATATGTTAAAGGAACAGGCTTTGAGTTTTCAATTAAAGACTTAAAACTCAGACCCTATCAGGTAGATGCAGTAGAAGCATTTTATGCGAAAGGCAGTGAGGAAGGTGGAAGCGGTATAGTAGTTCTTCCATGCGGTGCAGGGAAGACCATAGTAGGAATAGGCGTTATGGAAAAGCTGAGGTCTGAAACCCTTATAATAGTTACCTCCACAGTAGCTGCGAGGCAATGGAGGGACGAACTTTTAAGATGGACTACTGTAAAACCCGACCAGATTGGTGAATACAGCGGAGAAAAAAAAGAGATAAAACCTATAACCATAGCAACTTATAATATACTTATTTACAGAAGGGCGGATAAGTTTTCCCATCTCGGGATTTTTGACGCAAAAAACTGGGGACTTATAATATATGATGAAGTTCATCTTCTCCCTGCCCCTGTTTTCAGAGTAACTGCCGAGATTCAGGCTAAGAGAAGACTCGGTCTCAGTGCAACCCTTGTGAGGGAAGATGGCAAGGAGGACGAGATTTTCGCCCTGATAGGACCCAAGAAATATGATGCTCCTTGGAAAACCTTTGAGGAGGAAGGATGGATAGCTGAAGCCGTGTGCTTTGAGGTGCGAGTGGGGATGAAAAACCAAAGGAGGATGAATTATATGAGGGCATCAAGGAGGAGAAAGTTCACAATTGCCTCAACAAATCCTGAAAAACTTAAGGCCCTAAGAAAAATACTCCAGTTCCACAGAAAGGATAGGGTTTTGATAATAGGCCAATTCCTATCCCAACTGAGGGAAATATCTAAGCTCCTCAATGCTCCTCTAATTACAGGAGCTACCCCGAATTCTGAAAGAGAGAAGCTTTATCAGGAGTTCAGAGAGGGCAAAATTAAGAGATTAGTCGTCTCCAAGGTGGCGAACTTCGCGATAGATCTCCCATCAGCTAATGTGGCAATTGAAGTCTCAGGAACCTTTGGTTCGAGGCAGGAAGAAGCTCAGAGGCTTGGCAGGATATTAAGACCCAAGAAAAGCGGAAATGCTTATTTCTATTCTATAGTCAGCAGAGAAACCATAGATGAGGAATATTCTTCAAAGAGGCAAATTTTTCTTACAGAACAGGGTTATAAATATAAAATAATAAATATGGAGGAATTAAATGGGAAAGGCGCTGTATCCCGGGTCCTTTGACCCTATAACTAATGGACATGTTGACATACTGGAAAGGGCAGCGAAGATATTTGACATTGTGGAAGTTGCGATTCTTGAGAATCCATCAAAAGATCCTCTTTTCACAGTTGAAGAAAGAGCAGAAATGATATCCGAAATATTCAAAGGAGCTGATAATGTAAGGGTAAGTTCATTTTCTGGTCTCCTTGTTGATTATGCAAAGAAAATAAGGGCTAATGTAATAATAAGGGGGCTAAGGGCTATTTCGGATTTTGAATATGAATTCCAGATGGCACTTATGAACTCAAAACTTTCCCCTGAAATTGAAACGATCTTTATGATGCCTAGGATTGAATATTCATTTCTCAGCTCAAAATTAGTTAAAGAAATTTACCAATTGGGGGGTAACCTTCCCGACTTGGTCCCACAGGTGATTGATAGGGCATTAAGAGAAAAATTTTATGGTATCCGGGAAAGCTAAGAAAGAACTCGCCAGAATATTCGGGAAAAGACTCAAGGAAGACCTATCCCACAGGATTGCCTATTCATTTGATGCTACAAGGATAAGCTATCCCCCTGAACTTGTGGCTTTTCCTTTGAAAACAAAGGAAATATCCTTGGCCGTAAAAACTGCTGCTGAATATAAATTTCCAATCATTGCGAGAGGCTCAGGAACAGGGTTTTCAGGAGGGGCAGTACCTGTGGAGGGTGGTCTTGTCCTTTCTTTTTCAAAGATGCGTTCCCTTGAAATAAGGAAACAGGAAATGATAGGGATCGTGGAGCCAGGGGTTATCACCGAAGAACTCCAGCATGAGGCTGAAAAGTATGGCCTTTTCTATCCCCCGGATCCTGCTTCGCTTAAGAACTCAACAATTGGTGGAAACTTAGCGGAGAATGCAGGGGGACCACGCTGCCTTAAATATGGGGTTACAAAAAATTATGTTCTTGGTCTTGAAGTTGTTCTCCCCGATGGGGAGGTAATTTCCATAGGAAGGGGACTTCAGAAAAATGTGGCAGGCTATGACCTTATTTCCCTTTTCGTTGGCAGTGAGGGAACCCTTGGCATAATAACAAAAGCATACTTGAGGCTTGTGCCAAAACCACCTATTGCAAGGAGCATAAGGGCTGATTTTAAGAATGTAAGGGATGCCTCAACGGCAGCAACTGCCGTGCTTTATTCAGGTATACTTCCGTCTGCCCTTGAATTCATGGATAAAGAGAGCCTTAAGGCAGCAGGGGAATATCTTGGAAAAGATATAAGTGCGGATGCTTCTCTTCTGATTCAGATTGACGGGGACGAAAAATCCGTGAATTCTCAGCTAAAGAGAATAGCAAAGGTTTTGAAGGAATACAGACCCATAGATATCTTAGTTTCAACCTCAGATGAAGAAGAGGAGATGGTTTGGAAACTTAGAAGATCTATTTCCTCTGCAATTTCTAAACTCAAGCCAATAAAAGTAAACGAGGATATTGTCGTGCCAAGGGGTAAGATTCCGGATGCAGTGGATTTTATATACCAGCTTGCAGGAAAGCAGTCCATTGATGTAATTGTCTTCGGCCATATGGGAGATGGGAACATCCATGTAAACTTTATGATAGAGAAAGAGCAAAGTGAGAGTGCGAGCGGAGCTGTGGAAGAACTTTTTAAATGGGTAATAGAACAAGGGGGCTCAATATCTGGAGAACATGGGATAGGCATAACAAAGGCTAAATATCTTGAGTCTCAGCTTGGTGAGAGACAAACGCAGCTGATGAGAGAAATCAAGAGGCTTCTTGACCCTCATAACATAATGAACCCCGGCAAGATTTTTTCCTGAGCTATTCTGGTAGTAAAAGTGACACACAATATTTCTTGACATTATCATTTTTTCTTATTACATTATTTTCATGCCAAGGAAAGCGAGACTGAAAGCGACAGGCACCACTTCATATTATCTTATAACCTCCCACACCATATGGACTGCCAACGAGAAGGACAAATTTTTCACCTACT
>WFSJ01000026.1 GCA_015486055.1 Acidobacteriota bacterium | reverse complement strand
ATTCTTTATGTAGCAAATTTCATTCCAGAAAATAAAAGGTTTCAATGAAGATTACAAGCCACCTCAATTTTAGAAGAAAATTAAGAATTCAATTTTTTGAATCAAATCTTTGAATTCGGGTTCGTCTTAAATGCTAAAATTTCTATAATTATACAGAAAAAAAATATGGTTTACAAATTTTTAGGGAGGCGGGAACGCATAAAAATAAAAAAGCCCGGCACCGACCTACTTTCCCATCCCGTTGCCAGGACAGTATCATCGGCCCTGGAGGGCTTAACTTCCGGGTTCGGAATGGAAACCGGGTGTTTCCCCTCCGGTATGGACACCGGGCAAAATAATACAAATCTATATTAAACTCTGAAAACTTATTACTACTGCAAGGAATGCCATCAGAGGTCCCGTGACAAGGCTCACGGCCGATTAGTAACGGTCAGCTAAATGCCTTACGGCACTTACACCTCCGTCCTATTAACCTCGTAGTCTACGAGGGGCCTTCAGTCCCGACTAAGCCGGGAGGGAGACCTAATCTTGGAATGGGCTTCCCGCTTAGATGCTTTCAGCGGTTATCCCTTACGGACATAGCTACCCAGCGCCATACCCCTGGCGGGATAGCTGGTAAACCAGAGGTCCGCCCACTCCGGTCCTCTCGTACAAGGAGCAGATTTCCTCAAGTCTCCTACGCCCACCGCGGATAGGGACCGAACTGTCTCGCGACGTTCTGAACCCAGCTCACGTACCGCTTTAATCGGCGAACAGCCGAACCCTTGGGAGCTTCTTCACCCCCAGGATGCGATGAGCCGACATCGAGGTGCCAAACCGGGCCGTCGATATGAGCTCTTGGGCCCGATAAGCCTGTTATCCCCGGAGTACCTTTTATCCGATGAGCGATGGCCCTTCCACACGGGACCACCGGATCACTAGGCCCTGGTTTCCCATCTGCTCGGGGTGTCCCCCTCGCAGTCAACCCCCCTTATGTCCTTACGCTCAACAGCGGATTTCCAAACCGCCTGAGGGAAGCTTTGGACACCTCCGTTACTTTTTAGGAGGCGGCCGCCCCAGTCAAACTACCCACCTGACACTGTTCCTGTCCCGGATAACGGGACTAAGTTAGAACCTCAATGGAGGAAGGGTGGTATCTCACCATCGGCTCCATTCCGACTGGCGTCGGAACTTCTAAGCCTCCCACCTATCCTGCACATCCTACACCAAAGCCCAATGCCAGGCTGCAGTAAAGGTTCCGGGGTCTTTCCGTCCAGCGGCGGGTAGCCAGCATCTTTACTGGCACTACAGTTTCGCCGCACCCCTCCCTGAGACAGTGACCCAGTCGTTACGCCTTTCATGCGGGTCGGAATTTACCCGACAAGGAATTTCGCTCACTTCACTCCATAGCTTTCACTACGGTGTGGACCATATCTTCATCCAATCCTGAGAACTTTGATTATCTTCTCCAATGCTGGTCTATTACCCGTGTTCATTTCGCTGACTATGTGTAAGATTTCCAGCAACCCATCTTTTGTCAAATGTTTGTCCTGTTCCATCATCATTAATACCCGTCTAAACTTCCTGAAATCTACATTCTTCCTGGTCTTTAATGGATGTTTCTCAAAGAACTCTACTATTCTTTTGAGCGATTTGAGCTCCCGGATTCTGTAAGCGAATCTGTCTCCATGATTGCGTCGGACAACTCCGCATTTGAAATACTCTTTTAAAGCATAAAGAATCTGGATATCTCGCTCGTGCTGAACAATCGTAAATTCAGGAAGGACTTGATATCCAGAACTCATTTCTGGATGCTTTTGAATGCCGATGAAGAAGCATCCTTCTCCATCTGTAAATCCAACTACCCAATCAGGAGAGAGTTCCATAATTACCTCCTTGGACTGGATGTCCAGCGTGTGGCCTCTGAGGATCCTCCGACTATGTCGGAGTTTCCTGCGGATTGCCCAATCTCTGCCATTTTTACGGAGCTGTTCTTTCGCTCTCGTAGGCAGAGCTCTAAGGGTTTTCCCGCATATAGCCAGATATTGCCTCCGATGTTGCCACCGGAGCAGGCAGTTTCTGCTACCTTAGGACCGTTATAGTTACGGCCGCCGTTTACCGGGGCTTAGGTTTAGAGCTTCTCCCAACACAAAGCGTCGGGATAACTCCTCCCCTTAACCTTCCGGCACCGGGCAGGCGTCAGTCCCTATACATCGGTTTAACCTTTGCAGAGACCTGTGTTTTTGCTAAACAGTCGCCAGGCCCTATTCACTGCGGCCCCCTCGGGCTTCGCTCTCGGCAAAGCCAGAACTACACCCTACACGGGGCGCCCCTTCTTCCGAAGGTACAGGGCTAATTTGCCGAGTTCCTTAGGGAGGGTTCATGCGTGCGCCTTAGGATATTCACCTCGCCTACCTGTGTTGGTTTGCGGTACGGGCACCTAAATTCTTAAACCTTAGAGGATTTTCTTGGCAGTGTGGCATCAGCGGCTTCTCTTGCCAAAAGGCTCGATTCGCCCCATTGCTCAGGCTCCCCCAGCGGATTTGCCAACCGGGTTCAACGCCCTACCCAAGGGCCGTGGACAACCAGCGCCACGGTCCGCTTAGCCTCCTGCGTCCCCCCATCAGACGAACTCAGGTGGCAGAGGAATATTAACCTCTTTCCCTTCGCCTACGCCTTTCGGCCTCAGCTTAGGACCCGCCTAACCCTGGGTGGATTGACCTTCCCCAGGAAACCTTAGGCTTGCGGCGTCCCGAATTCTCATCGGGATTATCGCTACTCGTGCCGGCAGAGTCACTTCTCAGCGGTCCACCCCGATTTCCATCGGAACTTCATCCCCCTGAGAACGCTCTCCTACCTTCTCCCGATTAAAAATCGGAAGGACCGTGGCTTCGGTTGCAGACTTAAGCCCCGTTAAATTTTCGGCGCAGAGGCACTTGGCTGGTGAGCTATTACGCACTCTTTAAATGATGGCTGCCTCTGAGCCAACATCCCAGCTGTCTCAGCGCCTCCACCTCCTTTCCCACTTAGCCTGCATTCGGGACCTTAGCCGACGGTCTGGGCTGTTTCCCTTTTGACCATGGGGCTTATCCTCCACAGTCTGACTCCCGGGCTACCATCAGCGGCATTCGGAGTTTGACAGGCTTCGGTAGTCTTTTCAGACCCCTACACCAATCAGTGCTCTACCTCCGCTGTGGACCACCCGAGGCTAGCCCTAAAGCTATTTCGGAGAGAACGAGCTATCACCGAGCTTGATTAGCCTTTCACTCCTACCCCCAGCTCATCCAAGGATTTTTCAACATCCACTGGTTCGGGCCTCCTCCCGCTGTTACACGGGATTCACCCTGGCCAGGGGTAGATCGCTCGGCTTCGCGTCTACTCCCGACGACTGAATGCCCTATTCAGACTCGGTTTCCCTGCGGCTCCTCCCGTTGAATGGGATTAACCTTGCCGCCGAGAGTAACTAGCCGGCTCATTTTTCAATAGGCACGCGGTTGTCCCGCCCCGCAAGCGGGGCGGGACTCCCACTGCTTGTAGACAGTCGGTTTCAGGTTCTATTTCACTCCCCTCACCGGGGTTCTTTTCACCCTTCCCTCACGGTACTAATTTCGCTATCGGTTGCGGAGTAGTATTTAGCCTTATCCCGTGGTCGGGACAGATTCCCACAGGATTTCTCGTGTCCCGTGGTACTCGGGAACATAGTCCAAGAAGAGGATAAGATTTTCGCCTACAGGACTATCACCTTCTATGGTTGGCCTTCCCAGACCATTTGGCTAATCTATCCTTTTGTAACTTCCCGAGGACTCCAGGAAGCCCTCTGACTATACCCCACTACCCCGTTTTGGCAACGCTCCTGGGCTTAAACCAAAACGGTTTAGGCTCTCCCCCTTTCGCTCGCCGCTACTCAGGGGATCTCGGTTGATTTCTTTTCCTCCGGGTACTGAGATGGTTCGCTTCCCCGGGTTTGCCTTCCGCCAAAGGCGGAATGTCCCGATATTGCTCGGAACGGGTTGCCCCATTCGGGAATCCCCGGGTCAAAGCCTGCTCGCGGCTCACCGGGGCTTATCGCAGCCTACCACGCCCTTCTTCGCCTCTCCACACCAAGGCATCCACCGACTGCCCTTAGTAACTTGTCACGAGACCATCTCATGGCAAGTAACCTTGCAGTAGTAATAAATTTTCAGAGATCAGCAAGCTTCCAGCTTATTAATACTGTGGAGAATACCGGGCTCGAACCGGTGACCTCCTGGTTGCAAACCAGATGCTCTCCCAGCTGAGCTAATTCCCCACAGATCCTTTATTCCAATGGGCCTAGGTGGACTTGAACCACCGACCTCACGCTTATCAGGCGTGCGCTCTTGCCTACTGAGCTATAGGCCCCAAAACCTTTCAAAACAGGGCAGAGCTAACTGCTTTTTCTCCCTTTAAAGGAGGTGATCCAGCCGCACGTTCCCGTACTGCTACCTTGTTACGACTTCACCCCAGTCACCAGCCCTACCTTCGGCCCTTACTTCCCACCTAAGGCGGGTTAGCACGGGGACTTCTGGTAAAACCGGCTTCCGTGATGTGACGGGCGGTGTGTACAAGGCCCGAGAACGCATTCACCGCCGTGTAGCTGACCGGCGATTACTAGCGATTCCGCCTTCATGCAGGCGAGTTGCAGCCTGCAATCCGAACTGAGGGTGACTTTAGGGATTGGCTCCCCCTCGCGGGGTCGCAACCCTCTGTACCATCCATTGTAGCACGTGTGTAGCCCTGGACATAAAGGCCATGCTGACTTGACGTCATCCCCACCTTCCTCCGGCTCATCGCCGGCAGTCCCCTTAGAGTTAATGCCCGGCATAACCCGCTGGCAACTAAGGGCAGGGGTTGCGCTCGTTGCGGGACTTAACCCAACATCTCACGACACGAGCTGACGACAGCCATGCAGCACCTCTGACGGCTTCCCGTAAAACGGGATCACCCTCCCTTTCAGGCGGTTACTACCGACAGTTCAAGCCCAGGTAAGGTTCTTCGTGTTGCATCGAATTAAACCACATGCTCCACCGCTTGTGCGGGCCCCCGTCAATTCCTTTGAGCTTCAGCCTTGCGACCGTACTCCCCAGGCGGCTCACTTAACGCGTTAGCATAACAGCACTGCGGGGGTCGATACCCGCAACACCTAGTGAGCATCGTTTACGGCCAGGACTACCGGGGTATCTAATCCCGTTTGCTCCCCTGGCTTTCGGGCCTCAGCGTCAGGGACAGTCCAGGAAGCCGCCTTCGCCTCTGGTGTTCCTCCCGAGATCTACGCATTTCACCGCTACACCGGGAATTCCGCCTCCCTCTCCTGCCCTCAAGCCCTACAGTTTCGGAGGCAATTCTTCCGTTAAGCAGAAGGATTTCACCGCCGACTTGCAGGGCCGCCTACGCCCCCTTTACGCCCAGTAAATCCGAGCAACGCTCGCCCCCTACGTGTTACCGCGGCTGCTGGCACGTAGTTAGCCGGAGCTTTCTCTGGGAGTACCGTCAATCCTACAGGGTTATTCACCCAGCAGAATTTCTTCCTCCCTAACAGGGGTTTACGACCCAAGGGCCTTCTTCCCCCACGCGGCGTCGCGGGATCAGGCTTGCGCCCATTGTCCACAATTCCCGCCTGCTGCCTCCCGTAGGAGTCTGGGCCGTGTCTCAGTCCCAGTGTGGCCGACCATGCTCTCACATCGGCTACCCGTCGGAGGCTTGGTAGGCTATTACCCTACCAACAACCTGATAGGACGCGGACTTCTCCTCCGGCAAGAGCTTCCCGACAAGTCGGAAGAGGCTCTCTTTGATCCCGATACTTATGCATCGGAATATTATGCGGGATTATTCCGCCTTTCGGCGGGCTGTCCCCCACCCGAGGGTAAATTATCCACGTGTTACTCACCCGTTTGCCACGCCGCATCCCGGTCTGTGCAAGCACAGATCAGGACCGCGTTCGACTTGCATGGCTTAAGCGCGCCGCCAGCGTTCGCTCTGAGCCAGGATCAAACTCTCCTGTTCAAATTATATGCTGTTACTCTGATTCTTGGTCACAAGGCAGTAGCTCTGCCCTGATTTTAAAGGTTTTTTATTGAGAGCATTTATCCAACCTGGACGACAATTATATATTTTATTACAAAGAAGACTCTTTGTCAACAAAAAAATAATTTCCTTTGTTTTACAGAACCTTTTATTTATACCAAATCCTGAAAAATCTGTCAAGGGTTTGAAAAAGCAATTTTTTGGAGATATAATAATACCCTTTAATTATTAGGAGGAGTCATGAATGTAATAGAAGAATTAAATGAAGAGGTAAGGAAAAGGAGGAAAAAACCTTACAACAAGGGTGCGAAGATACTTATCAATACGGAATTGTGCAAGAGTTGTGCTTTGTGTGCCTTAGTGTGTCCAACAGGCGTTTTAGAGATGGTGGAAAACAAAAAGAACATTTATAATTACTCGGCCGAAGCTGTAAAGCCCGAATACTGCACCTTATGTAATCTCTGTGTTTATCAGTGCCCTGACTTTGCAATAAGTATAGAAAAAGGAGGGGGGAAATGAGAAAGGTAATGCCCGGAAACGAGAATGTTGCCCGAGCCGCCATAGCAGCTGGATGTCGTTTTTTTGCTGGATATCCTATAACTCCATCCTCAGAGTTGGCGGCTACAATGTCCGCACTCCTTCCAAAAGCTGGGGGAACATTCATTCAGATGGAAGACGAAATTGCTTCCATGGCTGCTGTGATTGGAGCTTCCATAGCCGGGAAGAAGGTAATGACAGCCACATCGGGGCCAGGATTTTCCCTCAAGCAGGAACACATAGGGCTTGCGTGCATGATGGAAATTCCTGTTGTTATTGTAAATGTCATGAGGGGTGGTCCCTCAACAGGCTTGCCGACTCATCCCTCCCAGGGAGATGTTATGCAAGCGAGATGGGGAACCCATGGTGACCATTCTATAATTGCCCTTACACCTTCACTTCCAAATGAAATATATACGGAAACAATAAGAGCCTTCAATCTTGCAGAACAATATAGAAGTCCTGTTATCCTTCTTCTTGATGAGATATTGGCTCACACCTATGAGGTTGTGGATGTTCCTGAATCAGGGGGATATGAAACAGCCAACAGAAAGCTCCCCCCAAAGGGGCTGGATAGGTTAGATTTTTATACTTACAACAGAAATGTTGGAGACCCGCCAATCCTTCCTAACTTCTTCATGGGCTATAATTTCCATTTTGAAAGCCTGACCCACGATGAGATGGGATTCCCAACAACTGACCCAAAGAAGGTTGATTTACTCGTAAAACTCAGGGAAGCAAAGATAGAAAAGAACAAAGAAAAAATCTGGGAAAATGATATAAGAATGGTTGAAAATGCAGATGTTGTAGTTTTTGCCTATGGTTCAGTTGCAAGGTCTGGTATACAGGCAGTCGAGAAGGCAAGGAAAGATGGGATAAAGGCCGGGTTGTTCAGACCAATCACTCTCTGGCCCTTCCCAGATAAGCCTTTAAGGGAAGCTGTAGGCAATAAAAAGGTTATTGTCGCAGAGATGAATACAGGTTTGATCAAGAGGGAAGTTGAAAGAGCACTTAGAAGAGATGTAGGAGGAATCTTTAAGGCCAACGGAACCCCAATAACCCCTGAAGAAATTCTTGGCAGGATAAAGGAGGAAAAATGAGTTATCTTGATTATGTAAGACAATTTAAGCTCCCTCATTACTGGTGCCCGGGGTGCGGAACAGGGGTTGTTCTCCAAGCGGTTGTAAGGGCCTTTGAAGCATTAGGATGGAAGCAGGAGGATTTGGCTTTTATAACGGGAATTGGATGCTCTGGAAGAATGTCAACTTATGTCAATGCCAATACAATGCATACAACTCATGGGAGACCATTGGCCTTTGCAACAGGGGTTAAGCTTGCGAGACCAGAAAAGCATGTGGTTGTTGTAAGTGGAGACGGAGATGCTTTGGCAATAGGGGGAAATCATTTCATCCATGCTGCAAGAAGAAACATAGACATAAAGCTCGTCATAATAAACAATTTAGTCTATGGAATGACAGGGGGTCAGGTTTCTCCAACTACGCCTCAGAAATTCAGAACTCAGACGACTCCTTATGGGAATATAGACCCAAATTTTGATGTGGTGAAGCTTGCTATAGCCGCAGGGGCCACATTCGTGGGAAGAGAAGCAGTAACAAGACCAAGAAATCTCGAAAAATTAATAGAGAAGTCATTCCAGCATAAGGGATTCTCCGTAGTTGAAGTTATTTCTAACTGTCACATTAATCTTGGAAGAAAGAATAAAATGAAGGATCAAATAACAATGCTTAGATGGATAAGTACAAAGACAATCCCAAAAAATCTGGCTGAAAAGAAAAAGCCCGAGGAGTTAGAAGGAAAAATCCTTTTGGGAATATTTCACGAGGACAAAAATAGAAAAGAATACACAGAACTTTACAGAGAAATTCAGGAAAGGGCAGGAGGGAATAAATGAGTCAGGAATCAAAGCATTACGAACTTCGTTTCAGCGCGGTAGGAGGACAGGGACTGATAACAACAGGAGTGCTTCTTGCAGAAGCTATGGTTGAGTATGAAGGATTATACGCTATTCACAGCCCCCGATATACTGCACAGGTCAGGGGAGGTCCAACAAAAGTAGATGTAATAATAGACAATAAACCAATATATTTTCCTAAAACAACATCTGTTGATTTTTACCTTTCTACAAGTCAACAATCATTTAAAGCTTACTTCCAAGACATAAAAGATGACGCTATAGTTGTTTTAGATTCTAATCTTGTGGATGAATTCAATGACCCAAAATACAAAGTATACAGGCTCCCCTTGATAGAAATAGCCGCCAAGAAAATAGGCAATGTTGTGACAATCTCAACCCTCAGTCTTGCTGTAACCTCCAAGTTGACAGGACTTCTAAGCCTAAAAGAACTTGAAGATTTTGTTCCCAAAAGTGTCCCAAGGGGATATGAGGAAATCAACTTGAAGGCTGTAAGGGTCGGGTTCTCATTGGTTTGAGGGTAGTTGCAGGCATAATTTTTAACGACGAAGGAAAAGTTTTAATAGGCAGAAAAAGATGGGGAAAGAGAAAAGGCTTATGGGAATTCCCCGGAGGCAAAGTAAAGGAGGGGGAGGAGGAAAAAGATTCCCTGAAAAGAGAGTTACTTGAGGAACTCGGCCTTGAAATTGAGGTAGGAAATAAGATTATGGAGGTCAACTTTAGATATCCTGACACTTTTGTAGCCCTCGTGGCTTACTCTTGTAGGGCAAAGGGAAAACCTTCAAAAATGGTTGCCCACTCTGATATAAGATGGGTTCCCTTAAAGGAAATAATAGCCTATGATCTCTGCGGGGCTGATAGGGAAATAGCAAGAAAATTTCTAAGGTGAAAAGACCCTTCTTAATAATCTCTGTTTTCTTCCTGCTGGGATGCATTTCAGGTCTTTACCTTCATTATTACTTTATTCTGCTCCTTTTCTCAGCTTTATCCTGGCTCTTCTTTTTTCTCATGGAAAGGAAACTATCCTGGTCTTTACTTTTTCTTTCCATCCTTATTTCAGGAGGATATCTTTCATCAAAGGAAAAAGCAGGTATAGAAAATTCCTGGCTCTATAGAAGAGTAAATGAGGACTACATTGACCTAAAAGGGAAACTTTTCAAGAATCCAGAATTTTCAAAGTGGGGAACAAAGCTGTATCTCAAAACAAAGGACGGGAAAATAATAATATCTGTAAACGGATTTTTAAAAGGATATTACAGGGGAGACAGGATCCAGGGAAGTGCAAAGGTCATTCCAACAAATCACCCCTGCAATTTCGGTGTGAACAGGAAAAATCTCTTTCTCTCCCAGGGAATTTCAGCCTATGGGTATTCAAAATCAGGCCTTTTTTTCAAAAAGCTAAGTGCTTTCCCTCTCTCTTTCTTCTACAGACTCAAGGGAAAAGCCTCCATGAAGATAAATTCTCTTCCTTCCCCATATTCATCTGTGCTTTCTGCCCTTATCCTCGGGCAGAGATACGGGATGGGAGAAAGGGAAAGAAGGTCACTAAAAAGGGCAGGGATCTATCATCTTATGGCAATATCAGGGGCACATGTTGGAATTTTTCTCTATTTCATCTGGCTCCTCACAGGGATATTCACTTACAGGAAAAAGGTAAGATTGCACATTTCCCTTGCATCCCTTCTGTTCTTTTATCTGTGGATGCAGGGAAGCCCTTCAGTGGACAGAGCCGTTGTTATTGCCTCCCTGATAATTGGAGGAAAACTTCTATGGAGGGACATAAATTATGTAAATCTCCTGTCCCTTTCTCTGATAATATCCCTGATTTTTTCTCCATTATCTTTCCTTTCCCCTGGTTTTCAATTGACCTATTTTGTGACCTTAGGGCTTGCCCTTTTTTCTGAGAAATTCAGGGGATTTTCCAAAATAGAGGCATTTTTCCTTTTTTCCTCTGTAGCTTTTCTCTTTTCCCTTCCAATTTCCCTTTTCCATTTTCACAGGGCAAATTTCTTATCGCCACTGAACAATATGATAGCCGCCACTGTTGTTCCTTTGATTATTGTTTTAGGGATAGGTTGGGTTTTAGGAATTTCTTTTCTGCTACTGCCTATAAAAGAACTTGTAAATCTTATTCTTCTTCTTGACAGCCTTAAATTCCCTATAATAACCGTTCCCAATATTGCCTTAATTTTTATCCTCCTGACCTGTCTTATCCTTGTTTTTTCCCCACAGAGGAAAATCCTTCTGCTTATTCCTGTTCTCCTTTTATTTTTCCCGGGGAAAAAGCCAAAGAGGTTTGAGGTCCTATTTATAGATGTTGGACAGGGAGATTCTGTGCTTGTTAAATGCCCCCCAAAGGTTTTCCTTTACGACGGAGGCGGAAGTACAAGCAAAACTTTTGATGTTGGAGAATACATAACTTCTCAGGCCATCTGGGCCCAGGGAATAAGAAAGATAGATTGGATTTTCGCCTCTCATTATCACTCAGATCACGCAGGAGGATTGATTTCAGTGCTTGAAAATTTCCCCTATGATGTTTTCCTCTACAGTGAGAAACCAAAGGAGGACCCAATTTTCAACAGACTGATGATGGAAGTTCCCACTGAGAAGAGGAAAAGGATATTCAAAGGGAATATTTTCAAATTGGGGAGCTGCAAAATTAAGGTCCTTAATCCTCCCCCTGTCTCACCCGAAAGAACCAGGAACAATGATTCGCTTGTTCTTCTTGTAAGCCACGGTAAGGAGAAGCTGCTTCTTACAGGGGACATAGGGAAGAGGATTGAAAGGAAAATTATCCCTGAATTGGGAAGAATATCCATTTTAAAAGTTGCCCACCATGGAAGCATTACGAGTTCTTCCAAAGATTTCATATCAGAACTTTCCCCTGATTACTCTGTAATTTCAGCTGGACTTTTTAATAGATTTAATTTCCCATCAAAGAAAATCCTTAAAAGGCTTGCGGAAAAATCCAAAAAAGTGCTCCTTACATCAAAATGCGGAGCAATAAAGATATGGAAAGAGGGTTATACGACCTGTTTAAGCGAAGGTAATTACCGATGACAGCAAAGCGGTGAGGCCTGCTTTGAAAAGCCACACTCCAAGTGACAGATAAATTCCCTTCTTTTTCTGCAGGGATAAAGCGGACGCGATTATCAGCCCGCATGTAACAGCAGCCCATATATCAAAGAGGTCAAAGGACGCCAATGCCTTTCCTGCCCTTGAAAATGGAGAATAATTAAAGAAAATAAGAAATGAAGTTGTAACCCCGACGGTTGTGCCCTTTGCCCAAATTATCATTCCCTTAATAAGAGCGACAAGGGAAATGTCAAGCCAGGTTTTCTTTTCCTTGAGGCACCCTCCCAAGAAAGAAGGGTCAAAAAAGCAAGATAAATCCTTTTAATCATCTACCACTTCACCATCTTTTAATTTAATAATTCTATCTGTCATTTTAGCAATGCTCTGGTCATGTGTTACCACAATTATGGTGTTTTGCCTGCTGTGAAGTTCTTTGAAGATTTCCATTATTTCTTCTCCTGATTTTGAATCAAGGTTTCCCGTTGGTTCGTCTGCAAAAAGTATTGAAGGGTTGTTGACAACTGCCCGAGCTATTGCAACTCTCTGGCGTTCGCCTCCTGAAAGCTCGTTGGGTTTGTGATGCATCCTCTCCTTAAGGCCGACTATCTCAACTGCTTTCTCAGCAAGTTTGTTCCTTTCCTTCTTCCCCACTCCCGCATATATCAGGGGAAGTTCAACATTATGTAGGGCAGGGGTTCTGGGAAGGAGATGAAAACTCTGGAAGACGAATCCGATTTTTTTATTCCTTATAAGGGCAAGCTCATCATCCTGAAGGGAAGAAACATCCTTCCCTTCAAGGTAATATTCCCCTCTTGTTGGTGTATCCAGACAACCGAGAATGTTCATAAGGGTGCTCTTCCCCGACCCGGAGGGACCCATTATTGCCAGAAATTCTCCCTTCTCAATCTCCAAGGAAATTCCCCTTAGAGCCTCAACATCTACCTTCCCCATTTTATAAACTTTCCAGATTTCTTCTGTTTTTATAAGCACTATCTTCCCCCGTGCTTCTTCTCTAAGGTCCTTGAGGGCTTTACCGGCTGACCATCTCTCAATATTCTCAAGGTCTTAAATGGACCCACTATTACAACATCCCCCTCTTTTAGCCCCTCTTTTACCTCTACTTCCATCTCTCCCATTATTCCTTTCTTTATAGGCTGGAACTTAGCAACTCCGTTTCTCGCAATGAATACGCCTTCTATCTCTTTGCCCTCCCTTTTCCTCACCACAATTGAAGAAATCGGAACAGTAAGGGCAGCTTCCCTCTTCGCCACCTGTATATTAACTGTTGCGGTAAGACCCGGTTTTAGCTGGCTGACATCTCCTTCGATCAGGACAACAACTTTATATTCCTTGACCTGCTCAGTTGAAGCCAAAGCAGAGCTTGCCTGAGCGGAGTTACCAACCTCTATAACCTCCCCTTTGAATTCAACATCTGGAAGAGCATCAACTGTTACCTTGGCCTTTTGCCCCACTTTCACCTTTACGATATCTGTCTCATCCACCCAAGCTTCTGCTTCCATGACAGAAAGGTCAGCAACTGTTAAAAGCACTGTTCCTGGATTGTTCATTGTTCCAATCATAGCTACTTCTCCTTCCTCAACATTCAGACTCGTTACCACCCCATTAACAGGAGAGGTAATAATGGTCTTCTTTAACCTTTCGGCGGCACTTCTCATAGAAGCTTTCGCCTCTTCTATTTTGAATTCAAGGGATTTAAGGGTGGAAATGGAGCCTTTGTAATTGGACTCAGCCTTTGAATGTTCCTCCTTTGATATTATCCCTTTCTTATAAAGCTCATTTGCCCTCTCATAAGATTCCTTCGCAACTTTGTAATTAGACTCAGCCTGAATTAATTCTGCCTCAGTGGCTTTTGCTAAAGCCTTTGCCCCCTCAAGGTCAGCTTTATAAAAGGCTGGGTCTATCCGAAGAAGAAATTGTCCTTTCTTTACCTTGTTTCCCTCTTTTACACCGATTTTTACGATTTTTCCTGATATGTCTGCTGATATCTCAACATTTTTCCTCGGTTTTATCTCACCTGTTCCCTCAACCCTGGCTACCAGTTCCTTTTTCTCAACCTTCTTTATCCTGACTTCAAAGCTATTATTTGACTTTTTGAGGTTCAAGCCTATTAATAAAAGCACCAAAATAACAATTGCCCCTATTACTATTTTCTTCATGCATGCCTCCTATTTCCCTTTTACGAAATTTCATTCTTAAGGTTTCCTTCCTCCGCAAATAGGAGAACACCCATGATTATAAGAAATAGGAATAGCCCGGGGAAAATACTTATCCAGGGGGCCTCAAATATGAAACCTCTACCTTCATCTATCATTCCTCCAAGTGAAGGCGTAGGCGGCTGGAGCCCAAGACCGAGAAAACTCAGGGAGGACTCTGCAAGTATAATCCCTGCGATGGAAAGAATAGCCTGGACCCTTATTATGGGAAAAGTATGGGGCAAAATATGATGAATTATTGTCCAGATATCAGAACCACCAAGGACTCTTGTGGACTTGACGAAGTCTTCCTCTCTTAATTTCAGGCTTTCGCTTCTTGCAAGCCTTGAATATGATGTCCATCCTGTAAAGGAAAGAGCAAAAACAAGGTTCCAGTATCCCCCCCCCATAACAGCTACAATGGCAAGGGCAAGTAAAAACCCAGGAAAGGAAAGAAGAAGATCCACTGTTCTCATCAGAATTTCGTCTATCACCCCTCCTAAATACCCGGAAATTATCCCCAAGGCAGTTCCAATGGTTGATGTTATAAAAACTACGATTCCAGCTATCGAAATTGAGATAAAGGTAGCAAGGGAAATCCTCTTTGCCATGTCCCTTCCAAGGGAATCCGTTCCAAAGGGATGGGAAATTGAAGGAGAACAAAGTCTCGCTTCAAGGTTTATGGAGCTATATCCATAAGGAAGAAAGAAGAAAATGATGGAAAAAAAGAGTGGCAAAAATAGAAGAAGGAATCCAATCCTACGCTTTCTCAATCTTTCCTCCAACCTTTATCCTCGGATCAATAACTGAATACGAAAGGTCAACAATCATATTTGTCAGGACATAAATCCCTGCGATAAAAAGAACAACTCCCTGAACAACAGGATAATCTCTCTGGTTTACGGATGTTATAAGTAAAGTTCCAATCCCCGGGATGGAAAAAACTCTCTCTGTTATAATTGCTCCTGTAAGAAGGGCTCCCGTTTCCAGGCCCAAAATAGTAATTATCGGAACCATCGCATTGGGGAGAAGATGCTTCCTGAATATGTACTGCCTTGTAAAACCTCTTGAGACGAGAGCTAAAAAATAACTTTTCCCTTTCTCGTCATCTATTGATCTTTTAACTATTCTCGTAAGATAAGCCGATAAAGAAGTAGAAAGGGTAATTCCCGGCAGGAAATAATGAACAATGGAACCAACGCCTGAGACAGGGAAAATTTTCATCTGCACAGAGAAGATTAAAATTAATATGGGACCAAGCCAGAAGTTTGGGACAGCCAGGCCAAAGGTTGAGAAAAAGGAAGCGGGAAGATCCCACCTCCTACTTAGAGAAGAAGCTATACCCAAAGGGAAAGATATGAAAACTGTCATGAGGATTGAGATAAGGGCAAGGTAAATTGTAGGTGGAAGATGGCTTATTATTATTGCACCTACATTTTCCCCCGAGAGCAAAGATCTTCCCATCTTTCCTCTTAATATCCCCAAGATAAAATCCCTGTATTGAAGTAAAATTGGCTTGTCAAGACCGAGTTCCCTCCTCAATTCCTGAACCTGCGCGGGTCTGGCTGATTCGCCAAGTATCATTTCAACAGGGCCAGAGGGAACAGCCCTTAATAGTAGAAAAACGAGGGTTGAAGCTCCCCAGAGGGTTAAAAGTCCGTAAAATATTCTCCTGAAAATATAGCTCATCTAATCCCGTATCTTTTCATAAGGTTGTAGAGATGTTGTCGGGTTATTCCAAGCTCCTCCGCTGTCCTTGAAATTTCCTGCCCATTGGCCTCAAAAGAACTAAGAATAAAGTCCCTTTCCCATTTTCCTCTTGCTTCTTCAAGAGTTCCTTTGGACCTTTCTGCAGTTCTCATATAAGAGGGTAAATGCTGAGGAACAATTAAAAACTCCCCTTCTTCCATAAAGGCAACTGCCCTCTTTATTGTTCCCTCAAGCTCCCTTACATTACCGTGCCATTCATAGGATAATAGTATATCCTTTGCTTTCCTTGAAATTTCTATTTTCCTTCCAGCTTCCCTTTCTGCAAAATGCAGGGAAAGGGGAATTATATCCTCTTTTCTCTCCCTTAAAGCTGGAAGCTCTATTTTCAGAAGAGAAATCCTATAATAAAGGTCCTTTCTGAATTTGCCCTCCTTCACCAGTTCAAAAAGATCTCTGTTAGTAGCTGAAATTAGTTTGAATTCAACTTCCCTTTCAATATTATCGCCCAGCCTCCTTACCTTTCTTTCCTGAATAACCCTGAGAAGCTTTGCCTGAAGACTAAGGGACATCTCTCCAATTTCATCAAGAAAAAGGATTCCACCATAAGCATCTTCTATCAGCCCTTTCTTGTCCTTCTTCGCATCAGTAAAAGCTCCCGCTCTGTAGCCGAACAGCTCGCTTTCAAGAAGACTTTCTGGAATCGCCGCACAATTTACTGCAATAAGATTTCCCTTCCCCGATAGCTTATGAATTGACTTCACAACAAGCTCTTTCCCTGTCCCAGTTTCCCCAGATATTAAAACAGGCATGGAGTTTTCCGCTGCTCTCTTTATCTGGGAGAAAACTTTCCTCATTCCCCATGAGGCACCTTTGAGAAAAAGAAAACCTTCATTAAACTTAATTGAGGAGGCTGCGCTCTCCAAAAGCGTTTCAAGTTCGCTAAGATCGTCTTCCGTATATGAATAGCTTCGTGAACTCCCAAAAAAGCCTATTATCTCCCCTTTCCCGAACTTGTTTCCCGAAATCATGAAGCTATTTATTCCTTTGAGGAAAATTTCCTTCCTGAGTTCTTCATCTTCAATTGAAGAAGCCTCAAGGATAACTTTCGGTGAAGAGTAATTCCTTATAAGTAACCAGGGCACGCCTGAAGTGGATTTTTTATAAAGTATGGTATTGTCCTCATCAACAATAAAAAACCCTCTTTCTTCTCCTGGAATGCTTTCCAACGAGAGAGAAAAAGCCTGCGAGAAAACACCCTCTTCATCTCCTGGGGTAATTTTCTCCCCACGAGCCTGTTCCTTTTCCCCTATGAGGCTCTCAATAACTTTAGCCCTATAGGATCCCCTCTTTCTATACCATTTCATAGCCTTCCTCAACTTCCCTTCGTCCTTTCTCCCCCAAAGTCCTTCCTTAGCAATAAAGTAATAACAGAGGTTCTCCTCGTATTCTTTCTTCTGACTTGAGAATTTCTGCGCTGCTCTTAACATGAATTTCTTTCTTCTAAGTCTAAGACCATTAAGAAAAAGCTCCCATGGCCCCTCACCTTGAAATTCCTTCCCCAAGAAATAATCCCGCAGTCTTGATGAGGGAGGAGGAAGATTCGCATTCAGAAGTTTCTCTGGAACCTCTCCCGTCTCTAAGGCAAAGTCAAATACTTTAAAGGATATGTCAGAGATAGCTTCAATATTGCCCCTTTCAATTAATATGTTCAAGGCCTCTTCAAGAAGGGCCTTTCCTTTCTCAAAATCTCCCTTTAAATATAAAAGATATCCGAGGGAAGAGCAATCATAAGCATGAGAAAGGGAATTTGGAGAGCCCAAGCCTTCATTGTAACTTCTTCTGTAAAGTCTTTCCGCTTCAGTCCAAGAACCTTTCAGGAAAAGAACTTCTGCAAGGTTATAAGAAGAGAGAGTATAGGTTTTGGAGCTTTTCATTGAGGAAAGCAACCATAGAGAATTTCTGAAATATTTCTCCGCCTCTTCTATGTTACCTCGCCTAAAGAAAAACGCTCCAATGTCAGAGGCAATTTTCCCTGTTGTAAGACCATCAAAGGAGGAAAGAGCTTTTGAATAAGCTTTCCTATAAATAGCCTCCGCGAGAAGAAAATTCCCCCTCGTTTCCTCTCCTCTCGCAGCCCATAGGAGAGTTTCTTCTCCATCGTTATCTTTAACCTCAAATTTTTCCCTCTGAAGGAAAGCTTTTATTGCTTTACAAGGCCTGGCCTGACAGGAAGCTATTTCTTCCAGAGCTCTTTCCCTTTTCCCAAGGGCCAAGTAAGACTTTGCCCTCATTACTTTGGTTTTTTTCCCATTCAGTAAAGAAGAAGTTTTTAAGGCCTCCTCTTTTTCTCGATCTTCAAGAAGTTCTATTTCTCTCTCGTGGGGAGTTTTTTCCTTTTCTCTTCTACGTGTTGCCCCTCCCTTTTTTATTTCCTTACCTCTTACCAGAGAACTTATTAAAAACCCTGGGGAAGGATTATTTTTCAATATAGAAAGGGCAGTATCTTTTGTTTCCTCATCAAGGGCTATAAGTTTTGTTTCCCATTCGCTATACTCAGGTGGGAAAATCTGGAGCTCATACCCTTCCTCAAATTTTCCTTCTAAAAGGAATATCGCCTTGGGAAGCGATAGATACAAAACCTTAAAAACCTCAAAACTGTTTCCTTCCCCGAAATTCTCTATCCCAATTACTCTCCATCCCCCTTCTCTGAGTATATCTCTTGCTATCTTTTCAAGGTTTCCCCATCTTCCATTCAGCAATATCCCATCCGGGGAAAAATCCACGACCCTCCTTATTATCCAGGATTTGCCAACTCCAGCTCTCCCTTTTATATTAAAAATTAATCCTTTCTCTCTTTCTTCAAGGGCCCGAAGTATGAAAAGCAGTTCCTTCTTGTGGAAAGGGTACCAACATAACCTTGAAAACTTCGGAGCTTTTGAGAAATCTACCTCTTTTCCTCCGTCCTTTGAGGGATAGCCATAAAAAAAACCACTGTTTGAAAATTCGAAGAATTTTCCCACGCCAATATTAAAAGCTTTTGATAGGCAAGCCCTTAACCCCTCTCTCTGAGAATTGATGTCCCAATCTCCCGAATAAGGACCTTTTATAAAGTAATTTCTCTCCCCTATTCTTACCTTCTCAAGAAGGTTTGGATGAAAAATCGGAGGAAGGATAATTACATTCTTAGAAAAAGGAAGGGGAAGCTTCACTTGAGTATTTCTTTCGCCTTCTTAATTCCATCAAGATAAGACGGATCTACTTTCTTTATTTCCTCGAGAAGATGCTTAGATTTTTTCTTGTTTCCAAGCTCCGAAAAAACCATTGCAAGATTATACTTCAATCCTAAATACTTCTCCTCAGGATATCCTTTTTCCTTTAACCCCTTATCAAATACTTCTATGGCCTCTTCATAAAGTCCCTTTTCTAAAAGACAAATGCCCATAAGCTCTAAGGATTCAAGTTTTTTCTCCTTTCCTTTCGAAGATATCTGGAATTCAGCTATGGCGTCGTCATACATATCCATTTCCATGTATGCTATTCCAAGATCAAAATGGGTTTGATAATCCTCTTTCTCTATAGATGAGCTCATCCCCTCGCTCCATTTCTTGATCATCTCAGTTTCTGTTTGCTTCTTTTCCCCCTCCTGTATTTCATCCATGGCGTCAAGCTCCTGAGTTATTGCCTTCCCGAGGTCAAAAACTCCCTCCTCTCTCTCTTCACCCTTCCCTTTCTCCCCAGCTTTACTTTTCTTCTCTGGGAATTCTGGAAGAAGAGAATCCAAATCCACACCGAATTGCGAAAGATCTACTTCTTCCTCTTTTTTCTTCGGACCTTTGCTTACTTCTTTGAATGCTTCTTTAGGGTTAAAGACCTCCCTCTGTGTTTTCGTGCTCCCCTTCGCCTCTGTTCCCGGAGTTTGTTCTTCAGTTTTTAATTCCTCAAGTTCTACCTCCCCAGCTTCTGGCTCTGGTTCCTCTTCGGAAAGCCCTATCTCTTCTATGTCGCTCAAATCTATTTGCGCCTCTTCTTCCTCCTTCTCCTTTTCTCTCTCGCTCAGTTTCTCCTTCTCCGCAAACGAAAGGTCAAACATCGTTTCGCTTCCCTCTCCACTCACCATTTCCTCCTCTTCTTCGAGTAACTCTTCTTCCAATTCCATGAGTTCCTCTGGAGCCTCTCCTTCATCAGTCCCCTCTTTTCCTTTCATAAATGCGGAAAGCAAATTTTCGAGTTCTTTCAATTTTTGTGGGGAGGAAAGTGCCTCCATCCTTAAACTGTCAGCTAATTTCTTAGTTCCTTTTACATCGCCTTTCCTAAGATGTATCTCAAGAAGTTTGAGTTTGGAATCCCAATGCTCAGGATACTTCGCGAGTATTTCCTCAATTTCCCCTTCAGCTTTTGACCATAATTCAAGTTTCGTATAGTTTTCCGCCTCTTCAAGATGAGTTCTTATGAATTCTTCCCCACTTTCCTCTTCCTCACCTCCTACAAGTCTTGTATACCACTCCTGAAAAGCTACATTGTCAGGGTCAAGAGATAGAAGTTTCCTCAAAGTGCCGAGAAGTTTTTCCTCTTCACCTCTATTTTCATAAATCTCGGCAAGAGCGGAAAGCACTCCTATTAAGCTGTTCTTTTTCCCTGTTTTCTCGTAAATTTCAGCTACTCTCTCAAGGGTCTTTTCATGAGTTGGATTTACCTTAAGGAGAGAATTCAACAGCTCCAACGCCTCCTCATAATCTTCCTCCCCTATTTTTTTCTCGGCAAGTGATGAAAGAATAGAATAACCTTTATCGTAATCCCCCATAAAAAGGTAAATCTCAGCCAGCTTTGCCTGTAGCTTTTCATTTTCTGGCTCCTTTTTTATAAGTTCCTCAAAAAATTCCCTGGCCTTTTCCATGTTCTGGATTGAGAGATAATAATCTGCAAGCAAAAATTTTATTTTGGGGCTTTGAGATTTTCTAAACGCCTCAAGAGCTAATTTCTCAAAAAGGTCAGAACCCGAAAGCTCGCTGAGTTTCTTTGCCATTTCAAGGGCTTCCTCGTTATCAGGCTGTAGGGTTATTGCTCTTTTTACTCTTGAAAATGCTCCTTCTGTGTTTCCCCTGTCGTAAAGATATTTTGATATTTCAAGTAGAAGTTTTACCCCCTCTTCCTTCATTCCCTCACTCAAATACAAATTTATCAGTATCTCCTTGAGCCCGAAATCTTCCGGGTACAGGATCGCAAGTTTTTCGTAGATCTTTATCGCTTCCCTGTTCCTCTTGCGCTTGGTCATCATTTCTGCAAGGTGAAGATACAGATTCTTGGCATTTACCATAAGTCCGACTTGTGCATACAACCCTGCCAAAGTTATTCCATAGTCCACTTTAGAAGGATCCAACTGATAGATTTTTTTATAAATCGCTATGGCTTTCTTGTAAAACTCGTTGGAAGCATAATAGTTACCGAGCCTCAGGAAAGTTTTTATTGCTTCTTCCCTTCTTCCCGCCCTTTCATAAAGATCTCCCAATTTTCTCAAGAGATATTCATCTCTCGGTTTCTTCCTCAGAGCTTTTTCATAAGCTCCTATAGCTTCGTCCCATTTCCCCTGGCGAATTAATTTTTCATACCCTGGATCCTTCATTCTTCCCCTCTCTTATATTTTAGACCAAATGTATCTCTGTGAAAAGGGGTATTTCCCCATTCCATTACAAGCTTTCTATGCTCCTGAGTAGCATATCCCTTGTTTTTCTCAAGGTGATAATCCGGGAAAAGAAAGGACATTTTAATTATTATCCTATCCCTTATGACCTTAGCTAAGATTGATGCAGCAGATATGGGAGGGGAAATTCTATCCCCACCTATTAACGGTTTTGCCTCAAATTCAAGACCATCGGGAGTAAATGGTCCATCTATAAGGGCAATGGTTGGCTCTGGTGTGAGTGCAAGCAAAGATCTCTTCATAGCAAGCATCGTAGCTCTCAAAACATTCTCCCTCTCTATTTCCTCCACTGTAGCTAAAGAAAAGCTCCATGAAATTGAGGAGGAAATTATCTCTGTGAAAAGTTTCTCCCTCATCTTTGCAGAGAGTTTCTTTGAATCCTTTATGCCTTGAGGAATCCTTTCAGGGTCAAGGATTACAGCAGCTGCTACTAAGGGTCCGAAAAGTGAGCCTCGTCCTGCCTCGTCTACCCCTGCTATTATCCTCCAGCGGTTCACTTTTTGGTGGAAACTTTTTTCTTCATCCTCTTAGAACTAAGACCCCTCAGGAAATAAAGCTTATTCCTTCTGACTTTCCCTTCCTTAACAAGTTCTATCTTTTCTATCCTTGGGGAATTAATGGGGAAAATTCTCTCTATTCCAATTCCGAATGAAAGCTTCCTCACTGTAAATGTTTCTCTCGTTCCATCTCCTCTTTTGGAAATAACCACTCCCTCAAAAATCTGGGTCCTTTCTTTCTCCCCTTCTTTAATTCTGTAGTAAACTTTAACAGTGTCTCCCGGGGAAAATATAGGCAAATTCTCTTTTAAATATTCCTTCTCAATTTCCTTCATTGAGCTCATCTTTCCTCTCCTTTATTAATTCAGGTCTATTTCTTTTAGTTTTAGCAAGAGAAGCTCTTTCTCTCCATTTTCTTATTTTATCATGATTTCCACCGAAAAGAACCTCTGGAACTTTCATCCCCATAAAATCCCTTGGCCTTGTATATTGAGGATATTCAAGAAGGGAATCCTTAAAGCTTTCCTTTTCCAGAGATTCTTCCTTCCCAAGAACCCCTGGGATAAGCCTTGCTATAGTTTCCACCACAATGAGCGCAGCAGCTTCTCCCCCAGAAAGCACATAATCCCCCACTGATAATTCCATATCAGCAATTGTCTCAGCAACCCTCTCATCCACCCCTTCATATCTGCCACAGATAAGGATTAATTCCTTCTCCTTGGACAATTTCTCGGCAAGTAATTGATTGAAGAGTTTTCCTGAAGGTGAAAGTAGGAGCACACGGCTGAAGTTCCCTTTCAAGCTTTTCACAGCTTTCCATATCGGGCCTACCATCATTACCATGCCAGCTCCTCCTCCATAAGGTCTATCATCAACGCTTCTGTGAGCATCTTCCGCATAATCCCTTAAGTTATAAATATCTGCACTTATTGTTCCGTTTTTTATGGCCCTTCCAATAATTCCATACTTAAAAGGGGTGGTGAAAAAATCTGGGAAAATTGTGATTATTTTGAAGTTCAAATTTCCTCTATCCCTTCAGGTATTTCTGCGATTATTTTCCCCTCCTGGACACTACAAAGGGCAAAGGGAAGCAGAAATTCTTCACCATTTTTCTTTTCAATTATAAGGACATAATTCATCGGAATCTCCATTATTTTCTTCACCTTTCCTATTCTTTCTCCCCTATGCCAGAGGCCATATCCGATAATGGAATCTTCTTCGGGAAAATAAAGTTCAAAACCCTTTAATAATAGAGCCTGGTTTCTATCGCTTACCCCTTTAAACTTCAAAACAGGATGATTTTCCTCGGAAATTATCCCCTCAATCACAAAATTCCTTTCTTCCCGACCTCTTCTGCCAATAACTACAGACTTCTCCCCCCACATTCTTATTCGTTCATTTATCAGGAGGACCTTAACTTCTCCCTTTATTCCATGAGGTTTAAGAATCCTCCCTATGAGCTTCAACCTTCTAAAATTTCCAGGACATATCTTTTTTTATCCTTCATTCCAGCGGCCGAAAGTATTGTCCTCATAGCCTTGGCTGTTCTGCCCTGTTTTCCAATAACCTTCCCAAGGTCTTCAGGATCAACCTTAAGCTCAAGTATCGTAGTCTGTTCCCCTTCGACCTGATGAACCTGAACCCTGTCAGGATGGTCAACTAAAGATTTTGCAATGTTTTCAACTAATGCTTTCACGGTAACCTCCTTTAAATCTTATTTTGAGCTTCATTTTTTACCCTTTTTATCAACGACATAACCGTTTCTGTGGGCTGAGCACCCTTTCCTTTCCAATACTCCAACCTATCCAGCTTAATTCTCACCTGAGTCTCTTCAGGAAGAGGATCATAGGAGCCTATCTCTTCCACTGTCTTGGTGCGCCTTGGACTTCTCTTTTCCACTACAACTATTCTGTAGAAGGGCTGATGCCTTTTCCCCATTCTCATCAACCTTATACTGAGCATAACAACCTCCTGAATCTTTAGATTAACTCATAAATTTGCTTATGTCAATTCCTCTCGCCAATTTCCTGAATTGTTTGCTTTTCATCATCCTTCTCATTTGGAAAAATCCTCTGAGGAGTCTGTTAACCTCGGAAACAGGCCTCCCACTTCCCTTAGCTATTCTCTTTTTCCTGGTTCCCTTCAATATCTCGGGCTTTAGTCTTTCAAGAGGGGTCATTGAATTTATCACCGCTTCCATATGAATAATCTGCTTATCATCCACCCCCTTTATATTCCCAATATTCGGAAGGAAGGGGAGTAATTTCGAAATTCCTCCCATCTTTTTCAGAAGTCTCAATTGGTCCCTGAAATCTTCAAGTGTAAATTCTCTTTTCCTAATTTTCTCTGCAAGTCTCTTTGCTTCCTCCTCCTTTACCTTTTCCTCTGTTTTCTCTATTAAAGTAAGGATATCACCCATACCGAGTATTCTTGAAGCAAGCCTTTCGGGAATGAAGGGTTCAAGGTCCTCCAAGGTTTCCCCAACACCTACAAATTTTATGGGTCTGGAAGTAATGTCCCTTATTGATAAGGCTGCTCCTCCTCGTGCATCTCCATCAAGCTTTGTCAGAATCACGGAGTCGAAACCAACCTTTTTTAGAAATTCCTCGGCGGATTTTACAGCATCCTGGCCAGTCATAGAATCAGCAACAAAAAAACTCTCGGTGGGCTCAAGAATCTGCTTTACCTCTGCCAATTCCTCCATGAGTTCCTCGTCTACGTGCATTCTGCCTGCAGTGTCAACAATCGCGAACTTATACCCCTCATCTCTGCATTTTTCCCTTGTTTTTTCAACGGAATCCTTAAAAGAGGAAAAAACAGGGAAAAAATCAACTCCAGCCAGTTTGGCTATGGTCTGGAGCTGCTCCTGTGCAGCAGCCCTCTTAAGGTCAAGAGATAGCATTAAAACTTTCCCCTGCTTCTTAAGGCGGAATGCAAGTTTCCCTGCTGTTGTGGTTTTCCCTGCTCCCTGAAGACCTTCAAGCATATAAATGGAAACCCCTGACTTTGTCCTTTTTATATGTTCAGGCTCTCCTCCGAGAAGCTCGGTAAGTTTTTTCTTTACTATCCTCACCACAACTTGATAGGGAGTAAAGGAAGATGTAACTTCCTCTCCCTGAAGCTCTTGTCTGATTCCGCTTATAAATTTCTTTACGGTTTTGTAATTTACATCTGCTTCAAGAAGGGCAATCCTCACCTCTCTAAGCGCTTTCTCTACGTTCGTCTCGTTGAGGCTACCTTCTCCCTTAATATTCTTTAAAAATTTCTGAAACCTTTCACTCAGCCTTTCAAGCATAAATAAATTCTACCATGTTAAAATAGAGCTATGGAAAACTGGATGAAGCTTGCCATTAAGGAAGCAAAAATGGCAAAGAAAAAAGGAGAGGTCCCTGTTGGAGCAGTTCTTGTTATAGGCGGCAAAGCTATTGCAAAAGCCCACAACTCCCCAATATCAAAAAATGACCCCACTGCCCACGCTGAAATTCTTGTTCTGAGAGAGGCAGGAAATAAAATCGGAAATTATAGATTGAACGAGGCAGAACTTTATGTTACAAAGGAACCATGTCTCATGTGTCTTGGTGCAATTATAAATGCAAGGATTAAGAAACTAATATATGGAGCAAAGGACTGGAAAGGAGGAGCGTTCTCTAAGTTTTCAGTGGATATTTCCCAATCCAACCATAAGCTAATAGTAATTGGTGGGATAATGGAGGGGGAGACTGCTTCAATTCTCAGGGATTTTTTCAGGGAGAAAAGATAGCTTGGTCTCCTTTATATTAATCGCCCTATTCCTTATAATAGTTGGCTTCTTCCTATCCAGGTTGCCAGGGAAAGAAGGTTTCCTTCTCTCAAGAGATACGGCTGCCTTTGGATATCTTGTAATTTCCTCATTTTTCGGTGGAAAAATTCTCAAAAACACTGTGTTCCCTCAGATAACAGGATATCTCATAACAGGAATGCTCGTCGGTCCCTACTTCCTTTCCATTATTGATGTGAAAAATCTATCTCACCTCGGGTTTATAAATGAAATTGCCTTGGCTCTTATAGCTTTTGCTGCAGGGGCAAAGGTCGATTTTCTAAAGGCAAAAAAGATCTGGAAGGACATAACCGGCGTTATAATTTTTCAGTTAATTTTCGCTTTCCTTGCAGTAGGCATAGGCATGCCAGTTTTGATAAAGGTTTTGAGAATTTCTCCAACATTAAAAGAAGCCCTCCTGATATTTCTCGTCCTTTCAGCAGCAGCAGTGGCCAAATCCCCTGCCACCACAATAGCCATTATTATTGAGACAAAAGCAGAGGGTAGTTTCACTGATACTATAATTGGGGTTACGATCATAAAGGACATAATAATTATCTTCCTTTTCTCCTTCGTTGCGGCATTGCTCTCTTCTGGAGGGGGAGTTTCAGCCATCTCCAACCTTTCCTTAGAGATACTAAATTCTATAATCTTAGGAGCTGTATTCGCTGGGATAATAATCGCTTATTTCAGTTTCTTCAAAGGCGAAAGGATACCCTTTATACTCGGGGCTGCTTTTCTTATTTCTGCAGTGGCCCATCATTTCCATTTCCACTCCCTTTTAAGCTGTATGGTGGCCGGAATCGTGATAAAAAATCTATCCTCAATAGGAAAGAACTTCATGAGTTCTCTGGAGGAAAGCTCTCTGCCTGTCCTTATAGTCTTCTTTTCAATTTCAGGGGCTTCCCTGAATTTTTCCTTGCTTAAACTCATATTTCCTGCCGCGATTTTCTTCGTAATAATAAGACTAATATCCCTTTATCTTTCAACATATCTCGGTGCCAAGGATCTTAGAATAAAAAGATACGGATGGATGGGATTTGTAGCTCAGGCAGGTTTAACCCTTGGATTCGCAGGAATTATAGGCACATCTTTTCATGAATATGGCGAAATTCTAAAGAATCTAATAATCTCTGCTGTTATAATCACAACAATAATAGGGCCCCCTCTTTTCGCTTTTTCCCTCAAGAAAGCGAAGGAAATTAAATAACCCCTTTCACCCTTATAGTTTTTTCAACCCTGAGGGTTGATTTGTTAACCCCATCTATCACATCCACAATTACTCTATACTTACCCACGCTCGCAGTCTCGGAAAATCCAAAGTTTGTCCTCAAGACAATATATGGGGGAAGCTTTTTAAGAATTTTTCTCTCATTTAATATCTCTTTTTTGTGCACAAGGTCTCCATCACTGTTGTATACTCTCAGAACCTCGGCTATTCTTATTTCATACCCTCCTTCCCTTTTCTTGTATCCGAAACCCTCAACTTCCATGTATGTATGAGCCACCTCACCTTGGGAAAAGACATTCTCTGTCTTCTTTACCATTTTCCCATCTACCAATTTAAAGAAATAGAAATCGCGCAATCTCATTTTCCCCGGTCCTCCTGTTTTCCCACAGAATGGAAAAAGCAGGAAAAAGACAAAAACAGTAATAAAAATATTCTTTCTCACAATTTCCTCCTTTCTTTCTCTATGTTAATTTTCATAGTCGACTACTTTCCTTTCTCGCTTAATTCCATAACTTTCTTCATAAAATCCCCCATGGATAGAACCCCAAGTATTTTTTTATGGTTCAATGGGCTAAGGACAGGGAGCATATCTGTTGGACTATCTGCCAATCTTGTTATGGCTATGCTGAGGGGCATTTCAGGATGGAGATGCGATAGACTATCCACCACAAGGTCCTTTACTTTCCTTTCTCCCTCACCTTTCACAAATGCTCTCTTTATAGACGAACCTATTACCATACCAATATACTCACCATCTGAGGTAACAACAGGGTATGAGGAAAAGGGTAAAAGGGAAAGGATTTCATTGACTTCTCTCACAGTGAAATCACCAGGAATTGCATCATAATCCACCCTCATAGCATCTTCCACAAGAGTTTCTTCAAGCACTCCACCTGCCTCTTTCGGGATTGCGGAGCCCTCTTCCACCATAATTGCCTCTGTAGCTGAGTAAGGATAAAGATACAAGGAAAATATGTAGCTCACGCCGGTTGCAAGCATCAAAGGGAAAAGTATTGAACTGTTCATCTTTGTCAATTCAAGAATAAGAAGGAAGGCCGTAAGTGGAACCCTGAATGCTCCTCCGAAGAACGCTCCCATTCCAACAATTGCATAGGCACCTGGGCTTGCCATTGGCACTGGAAAAAGCAGGGAAAATATTTTCCATATAAGAATCCCAGAAAAAGCCCCAAGGAAAAAAGCAGGAGCATACATTCCACCGCTTGCATCCGAACCTATGGAGAGAGATGTAAGGAGAAGCTTTACTATAAGCAATGAAGCTACTATTTCTAAGCTCGCTCTTGCGCTCATATATTTTGTTATTGTTTCGTATCCAGTGCCCATGGCCTCTGGGAAAAACAGGGCAGTCACTGAGATTATCAGCCCTACCCCTCCAAGCTTAATTTCAATGGGAACTGATATTTTTCTGGACACTCTCTTAATGAGGACCGTAAGTTTTACAAAAAGCACAGATATAGGAGCTACAAAAAGCCCTAAAACCGCATAATAAATAAGCTCATAGGGGGAAAGAAGTTTAAACTGAGGAATGGAAAACATAAGAATATGCCCTGCCATTCCCTGCTGAACAGCAGCTGCCAGAACAGCAGCAATGAAAGAAGCCCCAACTATTTTAGCGCTGAAATTCCCTATTATTTCCTCAAGCATATAGGTAACTCCCGCCATTGGAGCATAAAAAGCAGCAGCTATCCCGCTTCCTGCACCTATACTAACAAGGACTCTCGTATTTTTTGAAGAAAGATGAAAGGTTCGAGCCAGAAAGGACCCCACCCCTCCCCCCAACTTAACCGATGGTCCCTCAGGACCAAGAGAAAATCCACTTCCAACATTAACAGCACTTCCAATAAACCTGAAGAAACTCACTTTTAATGGAATTCGACCCCCATAATAGGAAAGCATCTTTTTAATATATCCTACGCCACCTCCTTTAGTCTCCTTGCATATCCTTATTATTACCCCTGCGATTATCCCCCCAATGACAGGGCTGAAGATCCACATCCCTCCTCTCAAATATGTTTTAGCGGAAATGAAATGGATTGAAGCTCTAAAAAGGGCAGCAACCACTCCGACAAGAAGACCGAGGACGATTATAAGGATAAGAAGGAGCTGGTTTTCCTTTATATATATCTTTTTAAATAATTCCCTAAATCCTGAGCTCACTTTCAATCTCCGTTCTTAAAACATCACACATATCCTTTGAAGATTCAAATTCTGATGGATAAACAGGGGGAAGGAAGAAAATTAATACTCTGCCTGATTTAGGGATAAAATCCTTTCTTGACATCAATTTGTAGCTGCCCTCTACAATCACAGGAACTATAGAAACTCCTGTATTCATGGAAAGTCTGCATACTCCCTCCCTAAACCTTCCAAGTCTTCCATCCCTTGTCCTCGTTCCCTCGGGAAAAATAAGCAGATTTTCTCCATCCTTTAGGAGTTTCTCCGCCCTTTTTAGCGCTTCTGATGCTCTTTTCACATTTCCTCTCTCCACTTTTATAAATTTACCGAAAAGTAATACCTGACCTAAAATTGGTATTCTGAACACGCTTTTTTTTATCATTGCCCTCATTTTACAAGGGAATCCGGCAAGAAGGGCAGGACCGTCGAGGTAGCTGGCATGATTAGGAGCTAATATAACAGGTGGAGGAGGTATATTTTCTAAACCCTTTGTCTCAACACTAACTGAAAAGATTAAGAATGAAATTTTGAGGAAACTCCTGTAAACCCTATAAAGAGGTTCTTCCCGCTGGAGAAGGAAACAAATTATAAGTAGTGGAAGCCCTATAAATAGATTAAAAAAAAGGGCATAAACAATAAAAAATAAGGCCCTTATTATTCTCACTTCTCCGCTTTCTCATAAGTTGATGTAGGACTCAATAATTTCTCAGCCTTTTTTCTTATCCCATAACTACCCAATAGGAAAGTCAGGATAAGTATTAGTGTGAAAATCAGTGAAGCGAGGTCAACAGTTCTGAGAAATTTTCCCTCTTTTTCCCTAATGGTCTCCCCAAAAAAGGACTCTTCCGGAAATTTAATCACAACCACCGTTATGTTGTCATCCCCGCCCCTCTCATTGGAAATTTCAATCAGCCTTTTTGCGGCCATATTAGGGGACAAATTCTTTGCTATTTGCTTCAGCTCATCCTCCTCAATATATGTCGTTAATCCATCGGTACTAAGGACAAGGGTTTCTCCCTCTTTTATGGTAAGGGGCCCCACCAATTGAGGTTCAACATTCCCGTAGACTCCTACAGATTGGTAAAGTATATTCCTCTTCGGATGGTTTTTTGCCTCTTCCAAGCTCAATGTCCCTTCCCTTAACATTTTCTCAACGAGGGAATGGTCAAGGGTCAATCTTGTGATTCTATTTTCCTCTATCCAGTAGGCTCTGCTATCCCCCACATGGACGATGTATGCCTGATTCCCCTTCAGGTAAAGAGTTGTAAGAGTGGTCCCCATGCCAGTTTTTGAGGGGTCCTGCATACCAGCTGTGAATATTTTTTTGTTGGCTTCGTCAAAAAGTTTGCTTAATAAAGCAAAAGGATTTTTTCTATCCTTTCCTTTCATTCCCTTAACTATTACTTCACAGCCCATTTTGCTTGCGACTTCTCCCGCAAGATGTCCTCCCATACCATCCGCCACGACAAAAATATATTCGTCTTCACCGAGCCTTTCAATTGCAAAACAATCCTCGTTTTTCTTTCTCACCCTCCCTCTGTCTGTTTTTCCGCTGAATTTTATTATCATCATTTAAATTTTAATCCAAGACCCGATTCTGTCAAATAAAGCTTAAATTCTTTATTTGACTAAACATGCAATTCTTGACATGATTTCCTCCCACCATGAAATGAATTAAGCAGGCGAGATGCTTTTTAAAATATATGCGCTGATTTAGCAGCCCTATGAAAACAAAAAACAATTTAATCTGGGGTATTATTATCTTATGGAAACTGTGGAGGACTTTTTTTTCCTTAAAAATCCCTTAGAGGCTCTTCCATTGATGCTGGGAAAATTTTTAATGGTAAATGGAACGGGGGGAAGAATAGTTGAAGCAGAAGCATATCTTGGCAAAGATGATCCTGGTTCCTTTGCTTTTAAGGGAAGAAAAGGTAAAAAGAAGGAAGCTCTTTACAGAAATCAGGGCTCGTGTTTTATATACAAAATCCACACACATTCACTTCTCAATATAATATTCTGCAAGGAAGGTAAACCAGGGGCAATACTCATAAGAGCCCTTGAGCCGATTTCTGGTATTGAGGAAATGAGGGTAAGGAGAGGGAGAAAAAAGAAAATTGAGCTATGCTCAGGCCCTGGGAAATTAACTCAGGCCCTGGGGATAACTCAGAAGATGGATGGACAAATTATTAATAAAGGTGAGATAAAGCTTTTTAAGGGTGCCCTAAAGGAAAAAGAGGAAATAAGCTTCTCCAAAAGAATAGGAATAAAGAAAGGAATTAATTTACCTTACAGAGCTTTTATAAAAAACTCAAAATTCCTCAGCCGACGAGGGGATTTGAACCCCTGACCTGCTGATTACGAATCAGCTGCTCTTCCTGTTGAGCTACGTCGGCCTAAAACAAAATTATAACATATGAGAAAGGCAGCAAGAGACACAGTTTACCTGGGAAACGAGGAAGCTTTTTTAGGGTAAAAAAGTATTCCTTGAAAGTACGGTGAACTATTCTCTTTCCCTGAGGAAGTCTATAACTGATATAATTCCCCGTGGGGAATAATTTGAGAAAACTTATAGAACTCTTTTTTGAGAATCCAAGAACGAAACCATCCTTGACCCCATCCTCACTCGGGATCGAGTTTGAAGATGTGAAGTTTAAAAGCCAGGGTAGAGCTATTCAAGGTTGGTTAACAGACGGAGCAGGACCTTTTTTAATAATGACTCATGGGTGGGGGGCAAATGCAGAAGTTTTCTTCCCTATAATGTCCCATCTTACCCTTTTGAATTATAAAATGCTTGCCTTTGATGTTTCCAACCACGGAAGAAGCGAGGAAATTTCCTCTACAACAATAAAAACTTTTGTGGAAGATATAAGATCTGCAATAGACTTTTGTGGAGAAGAGGCAATACTTATAGGACACTCCATGGGAGCAGCCGCTTCCATAATAGCAGGGAACTCAGACGAAAGGGTGAAGGCAATCGTTTCAATCTCTTCCTTTTGTTCAACTCAGGAAATAATAAAAAAAATGATGGGGAGTTTTGTACCTAATATTTTAAAAGGAAAAATTTTAGGAAAAATAGAAAAAATAACAGGGCTTGATCTTGAACAATTTGCACCCTGCAATTTTGTGTGCAAAAGAAGCCTTCCTCTCTTGCTTATCCATGGAAAACTTGACACAACTGTGCCTCTTGAGGATTCAAAAAGAATTAAGGGAAAATGCCCCGGAGTTGAACTTGAAATAATAGACGGAGAAGACCATATGAGTATTTTGTCAAATGAAAAATCCATAAGGAGGATTGAAAAATTTCTGAGGGAAGTAACTGGCTGAAGGAATATGTAAATTTCCTTAAGGAAATAAGCGGTGATTTTCTGACCCTTCACAGAGTTTCAAAGCTTGAAGAAATATCGGAAAAGATAAAGAATTGCAGGAAATGCCCCTTGTGGAAGACAAGGAAGAATACCGTCCTCGGGGAAGGAAATCCTTTTGCGAGAATCTTTTTCGTTGGCGAAGCTCCTGGGGCAAAAGAGGATGAAACAGGAAAACCCTTTGTAGGAAGAGCAGGTAGGCTTTTAACGAGGATCATAAAAGCAATGGGATTTTCAAGGGAGGACATTTATATAGGGAACATTCTCAAATGCCGACCCCCTCAAAACAGGACTCCAAATGAAGAAGAACAAAAAGCCTGTTTCCCTTATCTTGAAGAACAAATAAGAACGATAAAGCCCTCTGTTCTCATCGCCTTAGGAAAAGTTGCAGCTGTAAATCTCACAGGAAATAAGGGTTCCCTTGGCGGCATGAGAGGAAAGGTTCACAGGTTTAAAGGAATACCTGTGGTTGTTACCTACCATCCGTCTTATCTTCTTCAAAGAGGGGAACCAAGGGAACTCAAGCTCCTTGTCTGGGAGGATATGAAACTGGCATTAAGGGTATTAAAAAATGAGGTATAGAAAATACAGCGCGTATTTAAGGGAAAAATACGGAGCAAGAGTTCATAGAATACCTCTTCAGGCCGGGTTTTTCTGTCCAAACAAGGACGGAAGATTGTCAAATAAGGGATGCGTATTTTGCGACGCCTATGGTTCAGGTCCTACAACGTTCAATCCCTTACCAATAAAGGAACAGATAAGGGAGGGAATAAAATGGGCAAAAAGGAGATACAGAGCAAGATACTTCATTGCCTATTTTCAGGCTTTTACAAATACATACAACAGGCCTAAAATCATTGAGGAACGCTTGAGAGAAGCCTTAAATTTCCCTGAGGTTGTTGAGATTTCCATTGGAACAAGGCCGGACTGTCTTCCAGAGCCTATTCTTGATGTCCTTGAGAGAATTGCTGTGGAAAAGGAGCTCTGGGTAGAAATAGGCTTAGAAAGCGCCCATTTTAAAAGTTTAGAATGGATGAACAGGAACCACACCCTTGCAGATTTTATTGACGCCGTCCTCAGGACAAAAAGGAGGAGGAAAATAAAAATTGGGGTTCACACAATCCTTGGGGTTCCAGGGGAAGGAAAGAGAGAGGCAATCGAAACTGCAAGGACAATCTCAGCATTGCCCGTTGACGGCATAAAAATCCATCCCCTTCACGTTCTTAAGGATACTGAGCTTGAAAGGTTTTATAAAAAGGGGGAGCTCCAGCTTCTTTCCTTGGAAGAATTTATTTCCCTTGCGGTTGATTTTATTGAGAACATCAGGGAAGATATCGTTATTATGAGGATTTCGGGGGAGAGGACAAAGGAACTTTTCATCGCCCCTGATTGGGCTCTAAAAAAACAGGAGGTTCTTAAGAAAATAGATGCAGAATTCGAAAGGCGAGGAACGATGCAGGGTGCTAAATTAAAATTAGGGCTCTCTAAGGATGAATGTGTCCCCCTTAAGGAACCTGTAAAACTTGAAAAAAACTGAACTTATTGATAAGATGACGAAGGAGGGAAAGATGAAGTATTACGAATTTGTTGTAGAAGCACCACTTCTGTTAACTAAAGGTTTCGTCCTTGGATGGCTTAGAGGAAAAGGCTTTGAGGATTGCGTGTTCTTCAGCAAGATTTTAGGAATAGAAAGGTCAACCTTGTCAAAGGCTTTAAGAGAATGGTTCGGATTCGAGAATCTCACTCACTTTGTTGTCAGAGAGGATGTCAAGGAAAATCTTAAGAGCTCCATTGAAGGATGCTCAGAAAGGTTGGGGATAAAAATCCGCTCTATAAAGCCTGTGGAAAAAGCAAACATTGAATTTTCCTTTTCAATTTACAACCAGGAGATAGCAAAAAAATTAAAGGAACTCATTAGTTCAATCCCACCAGAATATATGGTTAAAAACGATGAAAGGGAAACCTATGATGAATCGGCAGCCCAAACTGAAATGTATGCTCCCCTTCATCCCTATGTTTATGAGGGGGAATACGAGGTAGAAGGACCCTTTGAAGATTTAATAAATTTTTACAAAAAACTAAGGGAAATTCCTCAGGTAAATGAAAAACCCCTTAAATTAATATTCGGCTGAGCCCAAGGAGTTCAGCTTTCTTCATCCTCACCTCTGTTTTCTTCTCAAATATGACTTTCACTCACCAAAAATCTCCTGAGCTTTCTTTCTCAGTTCCATCTTTGAGATTTTGCCTGTAGGTGTTTTAGGAAGGGAAGTTTGAAAGTAAATCCTCCTTGGCAATTTGTAATCTGCAAGGTTTCTCCTGAGCAGTTTTATTATCTCGTCCTCACCAAGGAAATAACCTTCACTAAGAGCAACGAAAGCAACTGGGAGCTCACCGTGAAGATGGTGCTTTACACCAACAACCGCTGTTTCCTTAACCCCTTCTATCCCGTAAATTAGCTCCTCAATTTCTCTTGGGTATACATTTACCCCATCAACTATTATGATATCCTTTTTGCGGTCAATTATGTAGAAATATCCCTCTTTGTCCTTTTTCCCTATGTCTCCTGTCCTGAACCATTCTCCAAAGAATGCTGACCTTGTTGCCCTTTCATCTTTGTAATATCCAAGAAATACATTTGGACCCTTAACGACTATTTCTCCTATTTGCTCTGGTTTAAGGAAGTTCCCTTCTTCGTCAACAATATCCATCTGAACATTTTTAACAGGAATTCCTATTGAAGATAATTTCCTCTTTCCGTCAATAGGATTTACAGCTGTTACAGGGCTGCATTCTGTTGGACCATCTCCCTCGTAAATAAGCACTCCGAATTTCCTCTCGAACTCTTCCATTATTTCAATTGGCATTGGAGCCCCACCTGAGATGCAAAATTTAAGAGAGGGAAGATCCTGTCTGCTCACATCCTTCACCCTATTTAAAAGCGCAAACATTGAGGGAACAGCAGGAAAAACTGTTGCCTTAAAGTGCTTTATTGCTTTGAGAATAATGTCGGGAAGGAACCTTGGGACAAGAGCGACCTTTGCTCCTACCCTCAATGGCGAAATCATTCCAACCATCGTGCCAAAGGAATGGAAAAGGGGAAGAACTGTGAGCATAACATCTCTCCTCGTGAGTTTAAGGCCATCTATTACAGAAGTGGAGTTGGAAATCAGGTTCCCGTGGGAGAGCATGGCACCTTTTGGCCTTCCTGTTGTTCCTGAGGTATACATTATAACTGCAAGATTATTTTTGCCCCTTGGAATCGGGTAAAAATCATCTTCACCCTCTTCCAATTGAGAAAGCAAAAGATCATCCACGAAAATGGAATTTTCCGGAGAAGAGGCTTTTACCGTTTCTTCAAATAGTTTGGAATATAAAATTATCTTTGAATCCGAATGGCTCAATATGTATTTCATTTCGTAAGGCTTGAAAACCGGATTTACAGGGATAACAACGCCACCTGCGGAAATGACTGCAAAGAAGGAAAATACAAAATCAGGAAAATTTGGGAAAATCAGTGCCACATGGTCCTCAGGTTTAAGCCCTGCTTTCACTAAGGAAGAACTAAGAGCGGAAACTTTCCCCCTGAGTTCCCCATAACTGATTTCTTTCCCTTCAAAATAAAGAGCGATTTCCTGATCTGAGGATGGAGATGAGAAAATTATTTCTGCTAAGTTTTCCATCCCTACTCAAACATTTTCAGAAATTCCTTCAGGTGAGCAGGTATATATCCCTTACTAATAAGTATGTTTCTGAGTTCCCTTGTCATCCTTGGTGTATCTATTGAAAGGGGGCAGCGGACTTTACATCTTCCACATAGGAGACATGTAAAGGCTGCAGGTGCAGCTTGCTCAAGTCCAGTGGCTATAAAAGCATCCCAAAGAACCCCAATCCCACCTACATATTTTTTGCCATAATGACCTGCCGCCACCCAGAAGAGAGGACATTCATACATGCATGCACCACATTTCATGCAGTAGAGAAGCTCTTTGAACACCGGGTCCTTCGCTACTTCAAGTCTTCCGTTATCAAGAAGAATGAGATGGAATTCCCTTGGCCCATGGGCTCCATAGGTAGTTACCTTCTCTATATCTCCTGTTTTGGATGGCCCTGAGATCATGTGAACATAGGATGGGACAATGTAATTGGCATATCTCCATGTGACCTTGGTTATAAGGAAAGCATCTTCAAGGGTGGGAACTATTTTTTCCACGCCCGCAAGTGCTATGTGCTTCTCCTGAAGGGCTGTTGAAAGCTTAACATTCCCTTCGTTTTCTATGATAAAAAGGGTACCCGTGTCAGCTGAAATCGCATTTGCGCCGCTCATACCCACATCAGCATTTATGTATTTATTCCTCAGGAATCTTCTCACCGCCGCTACTATAGCTTCTATATTCGTTGAGTCTATTTCCTCCCCTGTTATCCCTGAGACCAATTTTGCCGCTTCCTCCCTCGGAAGGTCAACAGAAGGAGCTAACATATGCATTGGTCTTCCTCCCCTTATCTGGACGAGAAATTCCCCGAGGTCGGTCTCCCATACCTCATGTCCTTTCCCCTGAAGATACTGACGAAGTTCTGTCTCTTCGGAAGTAAGGCTTTTTCCCTTAACAATTATCTTTTTGGGCTCTCCAACCAAATTACTGATGATCTGGTTTGCCTCCTCAGCATTTTTTGCAAGATGGCAGTGACCGTGATTTCTAATGACTGCCTCACAGGTTTTATTTATAAGTTCAGGAAGATGATCTATAGAATATTCCTTTATTTTCCTTGCCCTTTCCTTAAGCTTCGGGCTATCAGGGAAAAGCTCAAGAGCCCTCTTCAGGTTGCCTCTATAGGCCTTTACCGCCCGCTGAATAGCAGTTCTGAGTTTTTCGCTTTTTGCCCCTTGTTCAATCAATTCTTCAACATAAGCTTTATAGACTTTTTCAAAATTCGCCATTTTTTACCTCCAGCTTTCCTGAAGAATCTCGGTTATGTATTTGAGCTCTGGTTTTTTATATCCCCCTGCAATTAGACCCATCATTATTCCAGCATGTCCATTTGCACATGTTGAACCCACGAATTCAGGAAGCTTCGGCAGCACGACAGCTCTTACAAAATTCTCTGTTACATAAGGAGCAAGTTCCGGCTGGGTAAGATTGAGCCATGCCCCTGGGCAAGTGCTGAAATCCTCAGGCCTGAATTCTTCTACCCCTATTGACGGATGATCTTCCTCAACTACTTCAAGTTCCGGGATTCTCCCCAGCAATTCCCTCGCATGTTCTGCTTTTCCCATTTTTCTCCCAACTGTGCATCCGTGATGGAGAAAATATTTAGTCTTATAAGGCTTGAATTCTATGTTCCTCTTTTTTATCTCCTCATTCAGGAATTCTGTTATATGAATAAATGGAACAGGAAGTTTAACCCCAAAAGTATCGGGAATATAATCCGCCCACAGCCCAGGACCTGCTGCATAGGGAGAAATGGCCACATCAGCTCCTGACTCCTTTAACTTCGTTATAAACTCCTCCGCTACCTTCCTCCCCAAGTCTTTGAACCCTATGTTAAAAGCTCCCTCAGCACAGTGTTTTTCACCTTCGGGAATATAGTAATCTATGTCAAGCTTATTAAGAAGAAAAACTATACTTTCATGAACATTGGGAAAATTCTGATAAAGAAGATTTGCCTTCCCTGAGTAATAAACCTTCATGACAACCCCCTATTCCTCCGCAAGGAGGGAATACAGCTCTTTTGCCCTTTTATCCTCAGGATTGAGTTCTATCGCCTTTTTAAGGGCCTTTTTAGCATTTACAAAATCATGAACCTGGTGATAGGCATTTCCAAGATGATAAAAAAGTGATGCATGATTAGGTTCTATCCTTGCTATTCTTTCAAAGTGCTCTATAGCTTCATTGTATTCTCCAAGGGCGCTAAGACCAATTCCTATCTGGTAACTTGCAATCGCAGATTCAGGATTTTTCTCAAGCAGTTTCTTAAAAAAATTCACCGATTTCTTAAGCTCACCAACATGGTAATAGGCTATTCCTAACCAGTAATAAGCCATCATAAACTCTTGATTTATCTCAATGGTTCTTTTAAGCTCAGCAATTGCCTCCTCTATTAACCCTGCCCTATAGTAAGAAATTCCAAGCGCATAATGAGCGTCTGCGTAGTTTGGGTTTAAATCTATAGCCTTTCTAAGATGGTATATGGATTTTTGAAGGGAACCCATGAGATAATAGCTTTCCCCCAGGCTTCTGTGGATAAATTCATCCTCCCTTAACTTCAGGGCCTTCTCACAGTAAGGCACAGAATCTTTTAACTTGCCCTTGGCTTTGAGTTCCCTTGACAGCCTTATATAATATTCAGCATCGCTCTCCTTAAGTGGGTAACCACAATAAGGGCAGAATTTAAACTCTTCACTTATTTCTTTCCCACAATTAGGACATTTCATAATAACCTCCTACAAGTTCTTCATCCTTTTCACTATTTCCTTTGCAAATTCAGATGTTTTTATTGGGGAAACTCCCTCCATCTGCCTTGCAAGGTCATAAGTAACTTTTTTATCCATTACAGCAACTTCTATGCCTTTTTCTATAAGTGCTGCAGCCTCAGTCCAGCCCATATATCTAAACATCATGACACCCGAAAGAAGGAGAGAACCGGGATTAACTTTGTCCATTCCTGCATATTTTGGAGCAGTTCCATGGGTTGCCTCAAAAACGCCGAGAAAGTCTCCGATATTTGCCCCAGGAGCCATACCTATTCCCCCAACCTGAGCCGCTGCAGCATCAGACATGAAATCCCCGTTTAGGTTCGGCAGGGCTAACAAATCATATTCTGCAGGCCTTAGTATAAGCTGTTGAAACATACTATCAGCAATTCTGTCCTTTATAATTATCCTCCCTTCAGGAACCTCCCCTTTGCCCTCTGATTCAAGTGCTACTACATCAGAGAATTCCTCTTTCGCCACCTGGTAGCCCCAATCTTTAAATGATCCTTCTGTATATTTCATTATGTTTCCCTTGTGGACAAGGGTAACACTGCGTCTTCCATTTTCAATAGCATACTTAATCGCCTTCCTAACGAGTCTCTTTGTGGCAAATTCTGATATGGGCTTTATGCCAATGCCTGAATCTTTCCTGATCTTTGTGCCCATTTCACTGTTTAGGAAATTTATTACCTTCCTCGCCTCCTGGCTCCCTTCCTGCCACTCTATTCCTGCATAAACATCCTCGGTATTTTCCCTGAATATAACTATATCGAGAAGCTCTGGATGCTTCATCGGAGATGGGACCCCTTTTATCCACCGAACAGGACGAACACAGGCATATAAATCGAGCACACGCCTGAGCGCGACATTCAGGCTTCTATATCCTCCACCTATTGGGGTTGTCAATGGGCCTTTTATCGCAATTATATGTTGTCTTATCTCTTCTATCGTCTCTTCTGGAAGAAGTTCCCCTTTAAGTTTCATCCCCTTTCCACCGGCATATATTTCTTTCCAGTTTATCTTCCTTTCTCCTCCATAGGCGAATTCCACGGCCGCATCCCAAACCGTCATTGAGGCTGCCATTATATCAGGCCCGATACCATCACCTTCAATGTATGGAATTATTGGCTCGTTTGGCACAATAAGTTTCCCGTTCTCAACGCTGATTTTCTCGGCCATTTTCCCTCCTTAGAGCTGATAATCTCCATATTTTTCTATGTATTCCTCAATTCCGCCTTCCCTTATTATCTGGAGCATGAACTCAGGCATTGGCATAAAGTGATATTGCTTCCCCTTTGTAAGATTTTTAACAATTCCTTCTTCAAGGTTAACCTCAAGGATATTTCCCTCATTAATCTCTTCTGCTTCTTTTATCTCCACAAGGGGAAGACCAACATTTATGGAGTTTCTATAGAAAATCCTTGCAAAGCTCTTTGCTATAACGCAGCTTACTCCTGCTATCTTTATTATCCTTGGAGCATGCTCCCTGGATGAGCCTAAGCCAAAGTTCCTTCCTCCAACAATTATGTCCCCCAACTGAACCTTTGATGCAAAATCTTCTCTTGCATCCTCAAGAACATGCTTTGCAAGCTCAGGAAGATTTGTCCTTAGGTGAAAATACCTTCCAGGAGCTATATGGTCAGTGGATATATTGTCACCGAATTTCCATGCTTTCCCTTTCAAAACCATGTCCGCCTCCTTATTTTAAATAGTCCCTTGGGTCAGTTATCTCTCCTGCTATAGCTGAGGCCGCTGCAGTTGCAGGTGATGCAAGATATATTTCTGCATTGGGATTTCCCATTCTCCCCTTGAAATTTCTATTTTGAGTTGAAAGAACTCTCTCCCCATCACCCAAGACTCCCTCATGAACCCCAACGCAAGGACCACATCCTGGAGCAAGTATCGCCGCACCTGCTTCAATAAATATTTCAAAAAGGCCTTCCTTTAAAGCCTTTTTGTAAACGTCCTTGGACGCTGGCACTATAATCAGCCTTATATCAGGATGTTTTCTTCTCCCCTTGAGTATAGAAGCTGCTATCCGCAAATCCTCTATCCTACCGTTGGTGCAGGTGCCTATATATACCTGGTTGATTTTTATGCCCTTTGCCTCGCTGATTTTTCTTGTGTTATCAACAGTATGAGGAAAGGAAACGACTGGTTCGAGCTTTGAAACATTTATCTCAAAAACTCTCTCGTATTTCGCGTCTGGGTCAGGTTTTATTTCCTTGAAATCCTCTCCTCTTCCATGAGATCTAAGGTATCGCTTCGTCTCTTTGTCCGTTGCCATAAGTCCGACTTTCGCCCCTGCCTCTACCGCCATATTTGAAATAGTAAGCCTTGCTTCCTGAGAAAGACCATTTATTACTTCCCCTTCAAATTCCATCGCTTTATAGGTCGCTCCATCTGCACCTACTTTCCCAATTATATGAAGGATTATGTCCTTAGAATAGACTCCTTCGGGAAGCTTTCCCCTTAGAATGAACTTGAATGTCTCAGGGACCTTCATCCAAACCTTCCCAAGGCCAAAGGCAAGGGCAATATCAGTAGAACCCATCCCAGTGGCAAAAGCACCAAGAGCTCCTGCTGTGCATGTATGGGAATCTGCACCTGTAAGCACATCGCCCGGCCTTATGTATTGCTCCGCTATTATCTGGTGGCTTATGCCCTCTCCCACATCTGAAACAACCGCTGCTGTCCTCTTGGCGAATCCCCTTAGAATGTTGTGCGCATTGGAAAGTTCTTTCCTCGGGGAAGGCGCTGCATGGTCAATGAACAGAATCGCCTTTGAGACTTTTATATCCTTGAAACCAATTTTATCAAAACCCTGGACCGTAAGCGGCCCTGTCCCATCCTGGACAAGAGCTATATCTACAGGAACAACAACAAGTTCTCCTGGACTAACGTCTCTTCCCACATGCTCCGAAAGAATTTTTTCTGCAATAGTCTTCCCCATCCTTACCTCTTTTCTATTGGAATATACTCTACATCCAATGGGCCGTTGTAAATAGCCCTGGGCCTGAAAATTCTGTTTGCCTGAAGGTATTCAAGAACATGGGTGACCCATCCAACCACCCTTCCCATTGCAAAAATAGGAGTGAAAAGGTCTCTTGGTATTCCAAGAAAGTGATAAACAATGCCAGAGTAAAAATCAACGTTCGGAAATATTCCTTTCCTCCCGACCTCTCTTATCATAACTTCCTCTATCTTTTTGCCCATCTCTATCCATTTTGTATCTCCATATTTCTCTGAAAGTCTTTCTGCATACTGTTTGAGAATTCTCGCTCTCGGGTCATAAGATTTATAAACTCTATGTCCAAATCCCATTATTTTTTTCCTCTCTTGAAGAGATTTCAGAACAAATTCCTCTGCTTTCTCTACACTTCCTATCTCATCAAGCATCTTAAGCACCCTCTCGTTTGCACCTCCATGAAGAGGACCTTTTAATGTTCCAATTCCAGAGACAATCGCGGAGTGAATATCAGAAAGCGTTGATGCCGTAACCATTGTTGCAAATGTCGATGCATTCATTCCATGATCCATGTGAAGAATAAGAGCGATATCAAAGATTCTTGCATTTTCCTCATCCGGAACATTGCCAGTAAGCATATATAAGAAGTTTGCTGCATGAGAAAGCTCAGGATTTGGAGGAATAAATTCCTCCCCATGCCTTGCATGGTTGTAATGGGCTATAATTGTTGGGAACTGAGCTATTGTCCTTATACTTTTTCTTATTTTTGCCTCTCTGTCCATCCTCTGCTTATCTGGGTCATAAAGAGCCAGATGCGAAACAACAAGTTTAAGAACGTCCATTGGATGAGGATCTGAAGGTAAAACTTTTAAATGCTCTTTCACCCTAGGATGAATTTCCCTCGCATCCCTGAGCTCTGCTGAGAACTGCTCAAGTTCGCTCTTGTTTGGAAGGCTTCCAAATAGCAAAAAATATGCTGTCTCTTCAAAAGTTGAATACTCCGCAAGGGCTTCTATATCTACTCCTCTGTATATCAGCCTCCCCTCTTGTCCATCTATAGCGGATACCGCAGAGATAGCAGCAACAACACCTTCAAGTCCCCTTGAGTATGTCTGTCCTTCATTAGTTAAAAATCCCATTTTTATACCTCCTTATTAAATTTATAAATAAATTTTATACTTTTTCCCTTTAAATTATCAATCCTCCCTTCCATAGTCATCCTCAATCCTTACAACATCTTCAAGATGAGGAGTTGAAACTTCAAAGACAATGCAATCTTCTAAAGCCTTCATCCTGTGCTTCATCCCAGGAGGGATATGGAAATTATCCCCTGGATTCAGTTCCTTTTCTCTAAGCTGCGCATTTTTTTCATAGGTAAAGAGCATCTTCCCACTCCATAAAAGAAAATCCTCTTCTTTAACCCTATGATACTGGAGGGAAAGCCTGTGGGGAGACTTTATAAAGAGGACTTTTCCTGCATAGGCATCCGTTTTTGCAAAAAGCAGTTCATATCCCCATGGTTTATCCGTTCTTTTCATAATAGAGCCTCCTTACACATCTATAAACTTCTGGATAAATTTTTTCCATCTCCCCTAACAAATACTCTTCTACCTCATGGCCTGTAGAAAACCTCAGCGAATTAATAACTTTCCTTTTTACTACATCTTTCTCCAAGGATATAAGAGCTTTCTTTACTCTTGGAAGCATTGCGGGATTTGAGGAAAATTCCTCAAGCCCCAGGCCAAGGAGAACTGCAGCGTGGAGCGGATTTGAAGCCATCTCTCCACATATAGACACTCTCTTGCCCCTTTTTTTACTTTCCTTTATGATGAAACTAAGCATTCTTAAGAATGCAGGCTCCAATGGCTCACAGAGGTAAGAGACCCGCTCATTTGTCCTATCAGTTGCAAAAACATACTGGCTTAAATCGTTTGTTCCTATACTAACGAAATCCACATATCTCAGAATCCTGTCTATAAATATGGCTATTGATGGAACTTCAACCATTATCCCAAGCTCAATATCCTCCCTGAAGTGTTTTCCCTCCATTCTCAGGGTTTCCTTTACATCCTCAAGGACTAAGAAAAGCTTCTTTACCTCCAGAACATTGGTAATCATTGGAGCCATAATTCTTATGCCAGGATGGATGGCAGAGGCAATGAGTATGGCTCTTAACTGGGTATAAAGAAGCTCCTTATGAGAAAAAAGATATCTTATCCCTCTTTCCCCTAAAGCAGGGTTCTCCTCTTCTTGAAAAGGAAGACCTTCTATCTCTTTTTCTGCCCCAAGGTCAAAAAGCCTTATGGTTATATCTTTAAAACCTTCTGAAATGTAGCTATAGAATTTCACCTGCTCTTCTTCATCAGGGACTTTCCCTGAACTTAGAAGAAGATACTCCGTTCTGAAAAGACCTATTCCATTCACCCTGTCTTTTGGGATTTTCTCTACCTCTGAGGGAAACTCTATATTCACAAACAAACGAAAGGGATGTCCATCCAGCGTTTTGTTTTCCTCCTCCATCGCTTTCAAGAGTAATTTCCTCTCCCTTTCTTCCCTCGCCTTAATTTTTCTATAATTAACAATCTGATAAGAAGCAGGAGAAAGAATAACCTTTCCCTGGTTTCCATCCACTATAACATTTTCTCCTTCCCTAATCCTATCTTCTATCTCTTCTATTCCCACAACCATAGGGACACCAAAGGCCCTCGCCAAAATAACAGCGTGATAAGTTTCACCACCCAACTCAGTTATAAGTCCCTCAGGGTTCCTCTTTGTAATAATAAAAGCTGCCTCCGAAGGGAGAATATTCCTAGCAATTATAACGCCCCCCTCCCATTCTTCCTTTTCCCCAGGATAATTGAGGTTTTTCTGAAGTCTTCTCAGCACATCTTCTATATCGTGAACTTTGCCTCTCATATGATAATCATTTACATTCTTGAAAATTTCATGATATTTTTCTATTAAACTTTCTATTGCATTCTCGGCTGTCTCTAACTCCTTTTCTATCCTGTTTACAACCTCTTCCATCAATGATTTGTCCTGAAGGAGCATAAGATGCGATTCAATAATAAGAGCATGTTCCTTGCCGAGTTTCTCTTCAATTTCTTCTTTTATCTCTATTAGTTCTGCTTCCGTCCTTTTAATGGCGCTCTCCAGCCGCTTACGCTGTTCTAATTCCTGACCCTTTACTATTTTTTGACGAGTAAGGGAAGAATAACTTTTTATAAGAAACCTTGCCTTTCCTATCCCTATCCCTGGAACAGCGGGTTTCCCTATAAGTTCAATCATTCTCCCTCGCCAAATCTATTTGTTATAAGTGCGACCACAGCCTTCAAGGCCTTTTCCTCATCTTCTCCCTCTGCCTTTATTAACAGTTTAGTTCCTACAGGGGCAGCAAGGGTTAAAAGCCCGAGAATTGACTTGGCATCCGCTTCCATCCCGTTAACCTCAATGATTATTTTGCTTCTGAATTTTTGTGCTATCTGCACCAATTTTGTAGCTGCCCTGGCGTGCATACCCAGCCTGTTTACAAGAATAACTTCTCTTTTTATCATTTCTCCAAGATTTCCCTTATCCTGCCGATACTTTCTTTTCCCCTCTTTATAAGGGATGACGACAATTTCCCAAGGCTCATTTTCTCTCTTTCTAAGAAGAATTTAAGCAAAAGAGGAAGATTTACCCCTGTGATTATCTCTACATTTTCATCTTCAAGCATTGATATGCATAGGTTGGTAGGAGTTCCCCCAAAAATATCTGTAAATACTATCACGCCATCACCCTTATTCTCTTGGGAGACCGCATCCTTTACCTCACTGACCTTTTCCTCTATGCCTTTACCCCCATTCTTCCATTCAATTGATATAAACGGGATACTTAGCTCCATGGAGAGTATTTTAGAAGCTGCCCTCAGGAGGGAGCTCCCCAGGTCACCGTGTGTTATTATAACTGCTCCTATCATCCCTTCCTCATATCTCTATGAATTTTTATAACATCGTATTGCCTTAACTTCTCTAACCAATTATACAACTGAGAAATAAAGAAGACGGACCTGTGTCTCCCTCCTGTACACCCAAGTGAAATTGTAATTTCTCCTCTCCCATCAAGAAAGAACAGGTGCAAGTTCTCACTTATGAATTTTTTTATTGATTCAAGATAGCTTAAGACTTCCTCATGGGAAAGAAGAAAATCCCTTATTCTTTCATCAGTTCCATCAAGCTCCCTTAGCTCTTCAACCCAGTAAGGATTCGGAAGAAACCTTAGGTCAAAAAGAAAGTCAGTTTCCCGAGGTATTCCATATACAAAGCCGAAACTCACAAGCTTTATCCTCTGTTTACCTGAGCTTCCCCTGTATCTTTCTATTGCCACTCTCCTCAACTCGCCCATGGAAAGTCCTGTTGTATCTATTAGCTCTGAGGAAATTCTCCTCGCCACATCCAGAATTTTTCTCTCCTTTGATAGGGCACCCTCAAGGGATGTTCCCTCCTGAAGTGGATGTATCCTTCTAAGAAGTTTGAATCTCCTTATTATCTCTTGATTCTCGGCATCTAAAAAAATAACTTCTAACCTATAATCTTTTCTGAGCGCCTTGATCAACCAGGAAAAATTCTCCCTGAAATTCTCCTCTCTTATATCCACCACAAGGGCAAATTTCCCTTGAGTTGGTTTTCTCTTGGAAAGATGCTCCATTAGCTTCGGAATGAACTCAATTGGAAGATTATCCATACAATAGAAGCCTATGTCCTCCAAGGCTTTCAGAAAGGTAGTCTTTCCTGAACCTGAGACCCCTGTGATAATAACTACTTCAGGTTTTGCTTTCACCAAGGTTCTCCATCAGCTCCCTAAGGGGGTGAATTTTCGATTTATTTAGAAGGTGCAGCCTTGCAGCAACTTCCACGATATTGGCTATATTTCGCCCAGCTGCAACAGGTATTTTCCTGGCAGGTATTTCCACTCCCAGAATTTCCCTTTTTCCTTCTTCAAGAAAGAGTCTTTCCCTGCCCTTCTTAAATTCTTCCAGTTCCAGTATCAGGTCTATCTTAGAGAAAGGAAGAACAGCTCCTCCAAATATCTCGTTAACATTTATAATTCCGAGCCCCCTTATTTCCATAAAGCCCCTTATTTTCTCTGGGGAAGTTCCCATAATTCCCCCCTCAGGGAGTTTGAATACTTCAACTATATCATCTGCTGCGAACATGTGACCTCTGCTTACAAGCTCAAGGGCTATTTCACTCTTCCCTATGCCGCTCTCCCCCGTTATAAGAATTCCGAGCCCGTAAACTCCTAATAGTTCACCATGAATAGTCTTTCTCTCTGAAAGTTCCCAATGAAGGTAATCATTCAATTTTTCATAGCAATTGCATTTTTTACACTTAAAAACAGGCGTGAAGGATTCGCTGAGCAATTTGGTTATATCCTCAGAGAGAGGTTGCTCCTCAATTACTATACAAGGAGGGTCAAGGGATAAGAATTTTCTCAAAATCTTCTTCCTTTTCTCCATAGAAAGCTTTGAAAGATATAAAAATTCATTTCTTCCGAAAATCTGGGCGGCTCCCTTTACGAAAAGCTCTTCCTCACCTGCAAGGACAAGCCCTGGCCTCTGCAATGACTCTCTTTCAATTTCTCCCCTTATTTTTTCAGGATTGGAAGGAGATAAAAGCTCTATGTATTCCATATTGGAAGAATAGAACCTTGAAAGGGGAAGCTTAACTCTCATCCTTGAATTCCTCATTCTCTATGACCTGCATGGCCTCCTTGGGATTTTCTGATTCAAGAAGTTTATCAACAAGTCCCTCTTTCCCCTTCCTGGCAAGCCTCGCTATTGCCGCAAGCACCTGAAGGTGGAGGTTCGGAGGGGAAGGAGGTGACACAGCAGTAAAGAACAAATGAGTCAGCTTACCATCGGGGGAGTTGAAGTCAACTCCTTCCTTTGAGATTGCAAGGGAAAGTTTTGCTTCTTTCATTTCTTCCATCTTACAGTGGGGAACAGCTATGCCTCCAGGCAGCGAAGTGCTTCCCAAACTTTCCCTTGCCAATAGTCTTTCATAAAGTTTCTCCCAATCTTTAACGCACCTCTTCTCTCCCATAAACTTTGATATTTCCCGAATTACACTTTCAACTGTTTTCCCCTTAAGGTCTATCAATATAAGTTCCGGCGAGAGAAGAGCATGTACCTGCATCTACCACTCTGGTTCCACTAAGAAATAAACATCTCCCTTTTTATATACGACATTAATTTTGTTGTCCGATGGGGTTCTGTAGACCAAGACATCTTTTTTTAGGGATTCCAGCTCTATTATTGCTTCTTCTAAGGTAAGGGGCTTATCAGAATAATCCTTTGAATACCTTATTCTCGGTGCTATACTCTCAGACTGTGAGCGGGTCTCTGTAAGCTTCGCTTTCTTTTTGTCCCTTCTCTTATCTTTCCCCCTCTTCACCTGATTTTCAACTATGTCAAAAGCTGAGTTAAGAGAGGTCAGCATATTGTTGGTTGTTTCCTTTGCCCTGAACTCAAAAATCCCTCCTTTAACCATTACCTCCGCTGTATGACGGTATTTCTCCAAGGAACAAACCACTTCAACATTCAAAACTTCCCCTAAAAGCTTCTGCAATTTTGAAACTCTCCTCTCCACCCTTTTTTTGAGAGTCTCTGGTATCTCGTAGCGCCTCCCAATAAATTTAATTTTCATGTTGAAACCTCCAACCTGTATTTCTTTTCCCTCTTATTAGCACTTTCTATCCCCATTTCCTCCCTATATTTTGCCACTGTTCTGCGTGAAATGTATATCCCCTTTTTTGCAAGCATAGCGTTTATATCTTCATCTGAATAAGGTTCATCCCTGGGTTCCCTTTCTATAAGTTTTTTTATTCTCTCTTTTATTGAAACAGATGAGATATCGCCCCTGAAAATCCCAATTCTTGAAGGGAAAAAATATTTTAGTCTGTATGTTCCCTTTGGGGTCGATATAAATCTCGTTGAAATTATTCTGCTTATCGTGGATTCATGGACCCCAACAGCAGAAGCAACCTCTTTAAGATTAAGAGGTTTAAGGCGTTCGGGCTTATACCCCTTCTCAAAAAACTCTCTCTGCCTATCAACTATATATTCCACGGTCTTCTTCAAGGTTTCCCTTCTCTTAGAGATAGCATCTAAAAACCATTTCGCTATCCTTATTTTCTCCCTGGCAAACTTCACTATCTCTGGAGGAGAATCGGGGTTATCAAGGATCCTTAGGAACAAAGGGTTTATCCTGATGGGAGGCAAATCTCTCTCAATGACCTTCACCTTTAGCTCTCCATCATTGTCTTCAAGGATTATATCCACATCTATCTGGTCCGCTGTTCTCTCATTAAAAATTGATGCAGGAAATATATTAAGTTTACTAATTTCGGCAATAGCTTCTTTAAGCTGCTTTAGGTTACAGCACAACTTCTCTGCAACAATCTCGTAGTCCCTTTTCTCTAAGAGCTTTAATATGCCATTATCAAGAATCTTCCAGCTTAGGCTTCCTTCTTTATTCTTTCCCCTAAGCTGAGCTTTAAACCCCTCCACTATGTCCTTTGCTCCTATCCCGAAAGGAGGAATAGAAAGGAGTTTTTTCCTTATCTTCTCAACGAACTCGCCATTTCTCCCTGTCTCCTCACTAACAAGGGCCAAGGAAGCCTCATCTAAGAATCCCTTGGAGTCAAGGTAATCTATAAGAGCCTCGGCTATTTTCCTCTCCTCTTTATCCTGGAAATGTGGAAGGAAAGCTTTTCTTATTCTTTCCCTCTGGTCTGGAATATAGGGAATAAGAGCTTCAGGAGGATCCTTTTCCTCGCCGTCGTAATATGAAAACTCAAAGAATTCCTCTCCTTCCCATGAGGAAGGGACTTCTTCCTCTTCTCTTGGTAGTTGTTCTCCATACTCTATCTCAAGAGCTGGGTTTTGCTCTATCACCTCCTCTATCTTTTCCCTGAGCTCAAGAGAAGTGAGGGGCAAGAGGTCTAAATAAAGTCTGACCTCGTTGAAAACATTCAGAGCAGGCTTCTGTTTTAAGCTAAGATTTTGCCTCTGTTTCATCCTCTATCCTGAAATCCTTTCCCAAATATATTTTCCTTACTTCAAAGTCGTTAGAAAGTTCTTTCGGACGACCAGACTTTAATATCTTTCCATTACTTATAATATATGCTTTGTCAGTAATTTTCAATGTTTCCTTAACATTATGATCAGTAATTATTATGCCAGCTCCTTTTTTCTTGAGCCCTGCGATAAGGTGTCTCATTTCCTTCACTGCTATAGGATCAATACCTGTGAATGGTTCATCAAGAAGGAGAAAATCGGGAGAAAGAGAAAGGGCCCTTGCTATCTCAAGCCTCCTTCTTTCACCTCCTGATAGAAGATAGGCTTTTCTATATCTCAAATGTGCCAACCCCATTTCCTCAAGCATTTCCTTCGCCCTTGCAAGAATCTTCTTCTTTGAAAGTCCTGTAAACTCCAAATAGGAAATTATGTTATCCTCTACGGTAAGCCCTCTAAAAACGGTGACTTCCTGAGGAAGGTATCCTATCCCCATTTTGACCCTTTTCCACATAGGAAGATCACTTATGTCATTTCCCCTCAGAAAGATTTTCCCACTATTTCCTCTTATTTCCCCAAGAATCAGCTTGAAAGTGGTTGTTTTCCCTGCACCATTGGGTCCAAGTAGCCCTACCACTTCTCCTTTCCTTGCTTCTATAGTTATACCTTTCAGAACCTCTCGGTGATTATAGGATTTCCTGAGTCCTTGGGCTTTTATCACTTCTTCCCTTTTAATTTAGAGGTAGTTCTGCCCTTTCCACTTACCTCAAATCTGTCTTCGTTTAAATAAAAAATTATCTTTTCCCCCTCAAGTTCCCCCTGCTTTTCAGAATTTATGCTGGCTTTCCCTTCAAGGACAGCTATTTTCTTTGTAAAGTCATACTTCAGGGAGGAAGCTTTCCCCTCACTGCCCTTTATATTCAGCTTCTCTACCCCTTCTGCCCTTAATTCCTCCATTTTTCCCTTGTTCAAGACCACTGAGGCCGAAGAAGAAGTAAGAGATATATCCTCTCCATCAATTGAGACATTGTTTTTCACTTCTATTCTGCTGTTGGAGTAAATTATACTGTCCCCCTTTATTGAATACCCGCCCCCTGTAAGAATATTCCCATGAATAATCTCATAATTTTCCCCTTTCATTATGACTTTTTCCCCCTTTATGAGGTTTCCTTCCCTTAGAACTTTAATACTTCCTTCCACGGTTTCCTCTTCACCTTTTTTTATTAGTTTCTCGCACTTGAGGACAGTATTCTTCTTCTTTCCCTCCACTTTCCCTTTCGCTTCCAAGTTTTTCCCTTTCACAACTATTTTTTCTGCACTCAATGCAATTCCTCCTGAGCTGTATGTCCCATTTTCTATGAAAATTTCCCGCCCATCATTGGAAATTCTCGCACTTTCTCCTTCAAGGGCTGTCTTCCCTTTTACTATGGAAATATCTTTCTTCAAAAGAATAGTATTGTCCTTCAGCTCCGCTTCCTCTGCTTTTATCCTCGCAGAACCCTGGATTATCCTAACATTTCCCCTGGCTTTTATCTTTTCCTTAATCAGGATCTCATCTGCTCCAATTCGAATCTTGCCTTTTGAGAGGGATGCCCTCTTTGCTTTTATAAATCCCTCAGATGTAAAGCTGTATTGGGCAGCTTTCAAGAAATCTCCTTTTTTTAGAATAACCTTCCCACCAGAAGAGGCATTCACCTTTTCTACCTCATCTCCTTTTAAAAATAGCTCCAGAACAGTCCCTTTCATAAGTTTTTCCCCTTTGGAAACAATTGCTGGGTTTCCTTTCAATATCCCCTGATTACTTTTTTTGTCAAGATCAAATCTTCTCCCTTTTAATCGAGTACCTTTCCCGAATCTAAAAGATGGCTCTATGAATATAGCCTCTTTCTCTTTCAAAAGAACCCTCGCTCTTTTTGCATTTCCTTCTATCTTTGCCCTTTTAAAATGTAATGGTGCCTTTATTAACACAACACCATCCTTTGGAAAATAGATTGCTTCCTTCGTCCTCGTTTCTTCCTCTTTCCCTTTTAAAACAACATCCCCACTGAATTCATACCTCTTTTTTGAGCGATTTACTCTGCATTTATTTGCCCTAAGTATAAATCCCGATGAGAATATATTTACATTTATATTTCCAGAAAGATAAATGTACCCTTTCTTATCTACAAAATATCGTTCTGCTTCGGCAGTATATTTCTTCTTCCCGCCCAAAATCTCAGTGTATTCAAACTTTTCCTGTAAGGACATTCCTTTTATATCTTTTTTAAAGGAATTGAGATCTTCTTCAGGACTAAACACAGAGTAAGAGATGAAAATGATAAAAAGGGCAAGGAATAATATAAGCAAGATTCTTAGGTTTTTCACTCACCCCTACCTTCTAATACGAGTTCTACCCTATTTACAGCTTCGCACCTTAACTTAAATATCAGGCTTATTTTCTTGCCCTTCTTTAACTCTCTGAAGAAATTCCTCTTCCAGAACACTCCTGGAAGGATCTTCTCCCCCTGCCTCAAATAAGTTTTAAATCCGTTGAGATAGGGAGACGGAGTTTCTATTATCTCCACCTCTCTTGCGAGAAATTTGGGTTCTGGATTTCCTGCTCCATAAGGCGGGAAAAGCCTCAGATATTCCGAAAAAAGAGGAAGATCATCGAAACTTACCTCTCCCTCGACTTTTTCCTCTTCTTCCTGAGGGGAAATCCCTGAGAAGGCTTCTGAAATGATACTCCTGAGGATTTCAAGGTTTTCTCTTTTAAGAACAAGCCCTGCTGCTGTTTTGTGCCCTCCATAACTTATAAGAATTTCTTTTGCCCTTTCCAGTGCATCTACAAGAGAAATTCCTTTGGGGCTCCTTCCTGAACCAAAAGCGAGATCCCCATCCACAGAAAAGACAATGCTAGGTTTCCCATAGGTTTTAGTCAACCTGTAAGCAACAATTCCTATAACACCTCTATGCCATCCTTCAGAATAGAGGAAAATTACTGGCTCTTTTTCATTAACCATGGATTCTGCTTCTTTTAGGACCTTACCCTCAAGCTTCTGCCTCTGCTGATTAAGCTGGTTAAGCTTAAAGGCAAGCGAGCTTGCCTCTTCCTCATTTCTTGAGAGAAGAAGCCTCAAAGCCACTTCGGGGTCAAGGATCCTGCCTGCTGCATTTATCCTTGGGGAAATTCTAAAAGCCACATCTCTGCTGGTGAGTTTCTTATCCTTCAGGCCTGAGACATTTATGAGGTTAGAAAGACCATAGGAATTCGATGAATTTATGAGTTCCAGCCCTTCTTTCACCATAATTCTGTTTTCCCCAAGAAGCTCTACCATGTCAGCGATCGTGCCAAGAGCTACCATTTTAAGATAGGGCATAACTTTTGACTCAGAGCCTCTCTTCAGAAAAATACCGTGAAGAAGTTTAAAAGCTACTCCCACTCCTGCAAGGTTGTTTGGAACGTACCCATTTTCAATATGAGGATCAAGCACAGCATAAGCTCGGGGAAGTTCACCGCCCGGGAGGTGATGATCCGTTATTATAAGGTCTATTCCTTCCTTCCCAAGCGCATCAGCAAATTCCGAGGATTTTATCCCGTTGTCAACAGTTATTACTAAGCTCGCCCCTTCTTTCTTTATACGCTCTACATGTTCAGCCTTCGCTCCATATCCATGAGACATCCTATTTGGTATCAGGTAAGAAACATTTCCCCCGATACTTCCAATCCCTCTCACAAGAAGAGCTGTAGAAGTAATTCCATCTACATCATAATCTCCGAAGATAAGGATTTTTTTTCTTTTTCTTATGGCCTTTTCTATTCTTTCAACCGCCCTCTCCATCTCTTGAAAAGAAAATGGGGAGGAAAGGTCAGAAAAATCACCGTACAGAAATTGCTGGGCTTCTTCCTCATCTCTTATACTCCGATTAAGAAGTAATTTCCCTACAACAGTAGGAAGGCCCAATTTATATGCAAATTCCTCAACTTGGGAAGTATACTCCATGAGGATATCTTACCATCCTCTACCCCATCCTCCTCCTCTACCTCTTCCTCTACCTCCTCCCCATCCTCCTCCTCTACCTCTTCCTCTACCAAATCCTCCGCCGTAGCCGCCACCAGGACCGTAGCCACCACCAGGACCGTAGCCACCACCAGGACCATAGCCTGGGCCACTGTATCCAGGACCAGAAGGCAGGGGTGAAGCAGGAGCTTCGGTCGCTGCCCCAGAAGCAACCATTTCT
>WFSJ01000025.1 GCA_015486055.1 Acidobacteriota bacterium | reverse complement strand
GCTCAGGGAAGAGGTTGAAAACTCAAAGGGGAATTTTTCCCCTGGATTTCCCTTAATGGTTATGTAAGCTGTTTTCCCTATTTTCTCCCTTATTTTTTCCCATTTTTCCTTTATCTCATTAAACTTCTTTTGGGTAACTTCTATTTCTTTCTTCAGTTTTGACGACTCTTTTCCTGCATTTTCCAGCCTGGCAGTGAGAGAAGAGAGTATATTTTCCCAATTTATCACTTTGCCTTTGGCAAATCTCTTTGCATAATTTATGATGGCACTGAGGTAAAAATCCCGTTTTTGTTTTAGCAAAAAGTCCTTTCTTTTCAGACTATTGAGCTCCGACTTCAGCTTTTGATACTCGCTTTTGATCTTTAGAACCTTTTCTGGAAGGGCAGAATTTTCCCTGTAATTTACTTTATAGTCAGGAAGGGAAATTACAATGTCTGTAAGATCCTTGGGAAGAGGTCCGATCTCTAAAGTGCCTGATTGAGGTATTAAGCCCTGCATGTATAAGCGAGCTCCTCCTGGATAGATGTCAATTTTTTTTATTCTTGGGAGGGATGCCCCGATGATGGGAATTGCGAGAAAAACTATCAAAAATTTTTTCATTTATTTACCTCCTTTTTCTATTTTATAACAAGTTCCTAAATGAAATGCCATTCTTTTTCAGATCTGGGGTATAATTAATCCTCAGGAGGAAAAGATGATAGCGTTTGGACCTGTGCCCTCAAGAAGATTGGGAATGAGCCTTGGTATGAATAACATCCCCCCAAAGATATGCTCCTATTCCTGTGTTTACTGCCAGATAGGAAATACTCTGAAAATGGAAACAACAAGACAGGAGTTTTACAAACCGGCTCAAGTATATAAGGCGGTAAAGGAAAGAGTAAATGAGGTAATTGGAAAGGGGGAAAAGATAGATTATCTGAGCTTTGTTCCCGATGGGGAACCAACCCTTGATTTGAATATCGGGAAGGAGATAGAACTTTTGAAGGATCTGGGAATAAAGATAGCAGTTATAACTAATGCTTCGCTCTTATGGATGAAGGAAGTCAGAGAAGATATTCAAAAAGCAGATTGGATATGTGTAAAGGTAGATTCTGTTAATAAGGAGATTTACAGGAGAATAGATAGACCTTATGGGAAACTCTCCCTTGAGAAAATCCTTGATGGGATTGGAAAATTTTCCATGGAGTTTAAGGGCGAGCTTACGAGCGAGACAATGATGGTAAAAGGTCTTAATGACAGAGAGGAAGAAATGAAGGGTGTTGCCGAATTCCTTTCAAGTTTGAATTTATCCCATTCCTATATAATGATTCCAATAAGACCCCCTGCAGAGAAATGGGTGGAAGCCCCATCCGAGGAGGCCTTGAATGCAGCATATATGATTTTCAAGGAACATAATCTTTCACCTGAACTTCTCACCGGAGCAGAGCAGGGAAGTTTTGGGTTCAGCGGTGATATTGTTGAGGATATACTCGCAACCTCTGCTGTCCATCCTTTAAGGAAAGATTCTGTAGAGGAGCTTCTTGAAAAAGCGAGTAAGGGATGGGAAACTGTGGAAGATCTTCTAAAAAAAGGAGAATTGAAAGAAGTCAATTATAGAGGTAAGACCTTCTATTTAAAAACTCTAAGGAAATAAATTTCTCTTGAGGAAAATTCTTCTAAAGCATAAGAGCTGCTTTTACAAGTTTCATTGCCTGAACGTTCATTTCATTTCTTTAATATTATATCATAAAGGGCACCGGCAGCTATTATGTGAACCATCCTGTTTAGATATCTGTCTGTAGGCCAAGAGGCATTTTCCCGTCCTGATTCTATATCTCTGGATTTTCTCAATGTCTTTAACTGCGAATGTGATAAAATATGGCCATGTCAGGCTTACCTTTAGTGGTTCTTTGGCTAATACTCTTGGGTTCCATTGTCAGTCTCTATGGGGCAAGTGAAGTTCTCGTTCGGGGAGGAGCTGCAGTCTCAGAGAGAGTAGGCATAAAAAAGGTAGTCATCGGTCTTACAGTTGTTGCTATGGGAACTTCTATGCCCGAATTCTTCGTTAGTCTTTTTGGCGCATTAAAGGGGAGCTCGGATATTTCAGTGGGGAATATTATAGGTTCAAACCTTGCTAATTTAGGGCTTGCCCTTGCAATAGCCGTTTTAATAAGCAAAGAAGTTGGGAACCTATCTGAGGTCAAGTGGGACCTTTTGTTGCTGAACGTAATAACCTTAATTTTTCTTTTCTTCAGTCTTAATGGGAAGCTCAGTCGGCTGAATGGACTCTTTCTCTTTATTGTTCTGGGCTTTTATATTTTTGCTTCCTCAAAAAGGGAGGGGGATATAATAATTGATGAAAGGCCCATAGGGTATCCCCTTGCGATGATTCTTATAGGTATAGCGATTTTAGGCTTAGCAGGGCATTATACCGTTGAATCCGGAATAGAGATAAGCAAGAGGATGGGAATATCGCAACTTTCTATGGGAATGACTGCAATGGCCATCGGAACTTCTCTTCCCGAGATATTCGTGTCTGTAGTTGCGGCCATAAGGAAAGAAGGTGGGATAGGAATCGGGAATGTAATCGGTTCAAATATATTCAACACCCTTGGCGTAGCAGGAGGAGTGGCAATTATAAAACCTTTGTCTGTAAACTCTCTCTTTGTGAAGTTTTTTATCCCGATATATATGATAATGCTTCTCTTTCTCCTTCTTCTTTCTCTTCTTCGGATAAAGATAGTTAAAATAACTGCAGGATTGATTCTTGTTGTTTATTTTCTCCTTGTTCTCAGGCTATTTAAATGATATAATTTTAATTAGGAACTTAGAATAAGGAGGAAGGATAATATGAGCAAGGGAAAGGAATTTTCACAGAGGGCATATAGGAAGCCCATCAGCTCTGAAAAATACTTCTACATGAAGGACGGAAGGGTAATAAAGAACATAGCAGAGCTGTATGAAGCACTTAAGAAAATTGATGAGCGGACTTTTTCCTCTCATGTAAACGAGAAAAAAAACGATTTCGCTAAATGGGTAGAAGAAGTCTTTGAGGAAAGAGAATTGGCAAATGCTCTGGCAAGGTGCAAAAGACCTATGTCGATAAGAAGGGCTATTTATAAACATATGAAGTGAGAGTTCTCATTACCGGGGGGGGTGGACAGTTAGCTCATGCCTTAAAAAGGGAATTTTCGGGGAGCGATTTATGGGCACCTCTGAGAACCGATCTTGATATTACTCAATTCAATCTTCTTGAAAAAGCTTCTGAGGAATTTTATCCCGATGTATTAATAAACTCTGCTGCCCTTACAAAGGTTGATCTGTGCGAGGATATTCCTGAGCAAGCCTTTATAACGAATGGAATTGCCCTCCAGAAGATTGGGGAGCTCTCCCGAAAATTCGGGTTTATTGTTGTTCACGTTAGCACTGACTATGTTTTTAGAGGGGACAAAAATTCTCCTTATGTAGAGGAAGACTGTCCTTTCCCCATTTCTGTATATGGAAATTCCAAGCTCATCGGGGAAAACCTCCTTATAGCAAATTCGGAAAGATATTATATACTCCGTACTGCAGGACTTTACGGTCAGGGTGGAAAAAATTTTGTATCCTTCATTCTTGAAAGGGCAGCCAACCAAGAAAGAACAAGAGTTGTAATGGACAGGTTCTCTTCTCCAACATATACAGTTGAACTTGCAAGGCAGATAAAATTAATCCTTAAAAATAAAGCTCCTTATGGGATATATCATGCGACAAGCGAAGGAGAATGTTCCTGGTTCCAATTTGCAAGGGAAATTCTGAAAATAAAAGGCCTGGATGCTGATTTTTTAGAGCCTGTTGAATCTGAAAGATTCATTCAGAAGGCGAAAAGGCCGAAATATTCTGTTCTTGAAAATAAAAAGTTGAAGGAGCTTGGTATAAATGCTTTTTCATATTGGGCCAAGGCACTTGAGAGTTATCTAAGACAGAGAGAGTGAACCTTTTCCGAGTTCTTGGGAAAAGCGAATAAATATTATTACGAAAAAGAAGAGGCAAATTCTTTACAGTTTGTCCCCTTTTCCTTAAGCCATTTCCTGAACTTTAAATATTCCTTAACTATTTTACCGTGATCAAAGGCAAGCTCAGGAGGGTTTTCGGGTAAAAAAAGCAGGGCTTTTTTAGCATCGTCTCCGCCTTTGGGTTTTCCTTCGGATTTTCCTATAAAGACAAGGGAAACAGTGTGGAATCTCGGGTCCCTTATGGGTTCTGAATATAGATGCATCTGGCAGAGAAGTTCTACATTGAGTCCTGTTTCCTCTTTTGCTTCCCTTATTGCTGCTTCCTCATAACTTTCTCCATATTCAACAAATCCTCCTGGGAGAGCCCATCCATAAGGAGGATTTTTCCTCTCAATCAGCACTATTTTATTCCCCACCTCAATTATTATGTCAACTGTAGGGTAAGGATTCCTGGGTTGGTCCCTGTTTTTCCTTTTTAAGTCTTTCTGCATCTACAACTTCATCTCCTTCATTTATTTTCTGAAGTCTTACTCCCTGAGTTGCTCTTCCCATTTCCCTTAGCTCCTGAGTTTTAATTTTTATTATCTTTCCGTGTTTAGTTATTAATACAATAAGATCTGAGTTTGTCGGGAACGAAGCAATTACATGTCCTGTTTTTTCCGTAAGCTTAACATTTTTTATTCCGAATCCCCCCCTTGATTGAATCCTATATTTGGATATCGGGGTTTTCTTGCCGTAGCCGTTGCTTGTAACAACGAGGATGTTTCTGTATTGGGGTTTTATTATATCTGCACTTACAACTTCATCGTGCTTTTTAAGTCTTATTACTCTTACGCCCCTCGCTGCTCTTCCCATTACCCTGAGGTCATCAGCAGGAAATACTATAGAATTTCCGTTCTTCGTGGAGACGAACACATTATTTCCTGTGTCTGCAAACACGGAGACGACCTCATCTTCTCCTCTGAAAATAATGGCTCTCTTTCCATTCCTTTTTACATTGGTGAATTCGGATATTTCGGACCGTTTTCCTATGCCTCTTTTTGTAATAAATATTAGATTTTTGTGTTCTACTTGCTTCAGGGAAAGCATTTCCTTTATTTTTTCGCCCTCCTCAAGGGAAAGTAGATTAGATATGTGCTTTCCCCTTGCCCTTTCTCCAGTATCTGGTATCTCGTAGGTTTTGATTCCGTATACTTTCCCCTTATCAGTGAAAAATAAAAGAAGTGCGTGTGAATTGGCGGAAATTACCTTTTCAATAATATCCTCACTTTTTACGGTCTCGTTTCTTCCTATCCCTCCCCTTTTTTGAACCCTCAAAAAGCTTACAGGTTTTTTCTTGAGGTAGCCTTTATTGGTTAATATAACGAGATAATCCCTTCTGGGAATTAACTCCTCATCTTCAATGTCCGCAACAAAAGGAGCTATTTCAGTTTTCCTATCATCTCCGTATTTCTTCTTTACTTCCCCGAGCTCCTTTTTAATCAATCTGTCTAATATTTTTCTTGATGATAATATTTCCTTGAGTTCTTTTGCTTTTTCAATTAATTCTGCCTGTTCTTCCTCAAGCTTTTCTCTCTCAAGTCCGGTTAGCTTCTGGAGCTGCATTTCAAGAATGGACTGGGCCTGAATATGGGTAAGCGAGAATTTTTTTATTAGTGCAGCCCTTGCAATATCTATATTCTTTGACCTTTTTATTATTGCGACGACCTCGTCTATATTTGATATTGCTATAAGAAGACCTTTAAGTATGTGGAGCCTTTCCTCTGCCTTTCTCAATTCGTACCTGCTTCTTCTTATTACAACAGCTCTCCTGTGAGAGATGAAATGGTTAAGGATTTCCTTGAGATTCATTAACTTTGGCTGGAGGTTAACAATGGCGAGGAAAATTATCCCATAGCTTATTTGAAGTTGAGTATGCTTGTAGAGAAGCTTAATTACCCTTTCCGGATTTTCATCTCTCTTTAGTTCTATAACGACTCTTATGCCTTTTCTATCAGACTCATCTCTTATATCAGTTATTCCCTCTATTTTCTTTTCCTGAGCGAGAACTGCTATCTTTGAAAGGAGTCTTGCTTTGTTTACTTCGTAGGGAAGCTCTGTTATAACAATTTTGGGTTTTCCCTTCTCTTCCTCAATATGAGTCCTTCCTCTTACTATAACTGTTCCCTTCCCTGTCTCATAAGCAGATTTTATCCCATCAATTCCGGCTATCATGCCGGAGGTTGGAAAGTCAGGTCCCTTTATGAATTCCATAAGATTCTGGATTGGTGCATTAGGGTTATCTATAAGGTAAATTAAGCCGTCTATCACCTCCGAAAGATTATGAGGGGGAATTTTGGTTGCCATCCCAACGGCTATGCCCGAGCTTCCATTTATAAGAAGATTGGGCACCTTTGCTGGTAAGACAACAGGCTCAAGGACAGTTGTGTCGTAATTCGGAACAAAGTCAACGGTCTCTTTCTCTATATCAACAAGCATTTCCTCTGCAATACGGCTCATTCTTACTTCTGTATATCTCATTGCCGCAGGTTCATCCCCATCAATAGAGCCGAAGTTTCCCTGACCGTCCACAAGGGGGTAACGCATTGCAAAAGACTGAGCCATCCTCACAAGGGCATCATAAACAGCAGCATCACCGTGAGGATGGAACTTTCCAATGACCTCACCTACTATCCTTGCGGATTTTTTATAAGATGAGGAATGCTTATTTCCTGCCTCCCACATTGCATAAAGAATTCTCCTGTGAACAGGTTTTAAGCCATCCCTTACATCAGGAATAGCCCTACCAATGATTACGCTCATGGCATAATCAAGGTAGCTTTTCCTCATCTCATCTTCGATTTCAACCTGTATTATTTCTTCCATTTTTCCTCTCAAAGATCAAGGTTTCTTACTTCTATTGCATTTTCTGTTATAAATTGCCTCCTCTTTTCAACTGATTCCCCCATAAGTATGGAAAATATACCATCAGCTTCAATCCCATCCTCAATTTTTACCTTAAGGAGCCTTCTGGTTTCAGGATCCATGGTTGTTTCCCAGAGCTGGTGAGGATTCATTTCACCAAGACCTTTAAATCTCTGTATGTTGAGACCCTTCTTTGCCCTGTTAAGAATTATTTCAAGGAGTTCCATCTCGTCCTCAATGGGTTCAGGATGCCCTTCTATTTCAAATGGAGGATTGAAACCATTGAGCTCAGTAGCATAGGTCAAGAAATCAGGAGATGAGATAAATTCCCAATCAATTTTTAGCTGTGTATCGTATCCATCCCTTTCATATTCTATATTGAGAACAGGTGATTGATGTTCTTCATCGTAAAAGAGAGATATACGGTAATTTTTCTTCTCGAGTTTTTTCTTTGTTTCCTTTGCCCTTTCTTCTGTGAAATCAGATGGTTTTCTTATGTCCGCCGAGACTATAATATCAAGAATATCTCTCTGGAAACCGTTTCTTACCAGATATTTCAGAATCTCCCTCTTGGTGATGAGTCCCTTAATGATTTTCTCAAGTTCTTTTCCTTTATATTCTTTGCCCGAGCATTTTATGACGAACTTGTCCCTCACCCTTTTTATTATAAATTTCGTGAATTCCTTATCATCCTTAAGATAAAATGACCGTTTTCCTTCTTTTACCCTGTAAAGAGGTGGCTGAGCTATATGGAGATATCCGTTTTCTATAACTGGCTTCATATATCTGAAGAAAAATGTAAGGAGCAGGGTTCTTATATGAGCTCCATCAACATCGGCGTCAGTCATTATTATTATCTTATGATATCTGATTTTTGAAATGTCAAAGCTTTCCTCAACACCTGTCCCAAGAGCAGTAATTATTGCTTTTATCTCTTGTGAAGAGAATATCTTGTGGAGGGATGATTTTTCAACATTCAGGATTTTCCCTTTTATTGGGAGAATTGCCTGAAATTTCCTGTCCCTTCCCTGTTTTGCAGAGCCGCCTGCTGAGTCTCCCTCAACCACAAAGACCTCACTTAATTCAGGATTTCTTTCCTGACAATCTGCGAGTTTACCTGGCAGGGTAGTTGACTCAAGAATTCCCTTTCTCTTTACTATATCCCTCGCCTTTCTCGCAGCCTCCCTTGCCTTTGCAGATGTTATGACCTTGTCAGAAATTCTTCTTGCGACATTTGGATTTTCTTCAAGAGTTTGGGAAATGTTTTCATAAATTATTGAGTCAACAATTCCTTTAACCTCGGTGTTTCCCAGCTTGGACTTTGTTTGTCCTTCAAACTGAGGTTCTGGAACCATAACTGAAATCACAGCGGTTAAACCTTCCCTTGCATCCTCTCCGCTTATCTGAATTTTCTGGTTTTTTATTATATTATTTATCGATCTTGTAAGAGCTGATTTGAAGCCTGTAAGATGAGTTCCACCTTCAATCGTATTTATGTTGTTTGCAAATGATAATATGTTTTCCCCGTAGGATTCAGTATATTGTAGGGCTGCCTCAACCTTTATCCTATCTTTTTCTCCTGTAATATGGATAACATCGTGGATGGATTTCTTTGCCCTGTTAAGTTGAATTACATATTCACTTATTCCCCCTTTGTAATTAAATACTTTCTTTTTGTTGTTTTTCTCGTCTATAAATTCTATCAGGAGTCCATTATTGAGATAAGCAAGCTCTCTAAGTCTCCTTGAAATTACATCAGGGTTAAATTCTATGGTGTCAAATATTTCATCATCAGGCCAGAAAGTTATTCTGGTTCCTTTCTTTTTTGTCTTCCCTTTTTTAGTCAGTTGAGTCTGGGGCATTCCTCTGGTATATTCCTGATACCATATATATCCTTTTCTTTTTACTTCAAGGACTAACTTTTTGCTGAGGGCATTGACAACTGATACTCCTACTCCGTGTAAACCTCCTGAGATTGCGTAGCTCTTCCTGTCAAATTTTCCACCAGAGTGGAGCATTGTAAGAACAACTTCTGCTGCAGGTTTTCTTTCCTCAGGATGGAGTGCCACAGGAATTCCTCTTCCGTCGTCCTCTACAGTAGCAGAGCCATCCACGTGTAGAATCGTTTTTATATGAGTGCAGTATCCTACAAGAGCTTCATCTATAGAATTGTCCACTAATTCCCAGATAAGGTGATGGAGTCCATCTGAACCTGTAGAGCCTATGTACATGGCAGGTCTTTTCCTTACCCCTTCAAGCCCCTTTAATACCTTTATTGACTTTTCTGTATATTCTCTTTCCATTATTTTTATTATACCTTTAAGTGCTTTTCAATGCAAGAAAAAATGAGATTTTATATGGGATTTGTAGTGCAATAATAGGGTAGAATTCTTTTATGGAAATCTCGGATTTTGATTTTGAACTTCCTCAGGAACTTATAGCTCAAAAACCCCCAAAAGAAAGGGGGACATCAAGGATGATGGTTTTAAAGAGAGACTCAAAGAGCATAGAGCACAAAAATTTCTCAGAGTTTCCAGAATATCTTATGGAGGGAGACATCGTTGTTATAAATGCCACAAGGGTTATGAAAGCAAGGCTTATTGGAATGAGGAGAACTGGCGGAAGAGTGGAAATACTCCTCCTTAGAAGAAAGGGAGAAAATCTATGGGAAGCCCTCGGAAGACCGGCAAAAAGGCTTAAGAAGGGTGAAGAGATAAAATTTATGCCTGACTTAAAGGCCATAATAGAGGAAGAAGGAGAAATGGGAAAAAGGCTTATTCATTTTCTTTTTCCCATAGAGAGAGAACTTGAAAAGATAGGTAGAATCCCACTTCCGCCCTATATAAGGAGAGAACCAGAAAAGGAGGATGAGAAAAGATACCAGACAATTTTTGCAAAACAGGGAACATCAGTTGCAGCGCCCACAGCAGGACTCCATTTTACAGAGGAAATCCTTGAGAAAATAAGGAAAAAAGCAGAGATGATTGAAATCGTCCACAATGTTGGAGAGGCTACATTTAGGCCCCTAAGGAAAAAAGAGGTGGAGAAAAATGAACTTCCGCCAGAGGATTATTTCATTTCTGAGTCCGCATCAGAGAAACTCAGAAAAGCTGAAGAAGGTAGAAAAAGAATCATAGCAATAGGAACGACTGTTGTAAGGGCTCTTGAATCAAGCTACAACAACCGTTTTTCCCCGGGTCTCCATTCAACAAGCCTCTTCATATATCCAGGCTACCAGTTTAAAGTAGTGAAAGCAATGCTGACAAATTTCCATCTTCCCCGTTCCTCTCTTATTCTCCTTGTTTCTGCCTTTGGGGGCAGAAATTTTCTCCTTAAAGCTTACAAGGAGGCAATCCGTCAGAGATATCGCTTTTACTCTTATGGGGATTGTATGCTCATTCTTTAATAAAAAGGTTGCTTGGTTTCAGGTAGAAAGTCTCTAAAATTATCTTCAGGTTATTGCCAGAACTAAACATAGTATTTGTAAACTTACAGAAAGACCAATGCTAAAGAGAATTGCAATCTGAATTATCAGTATCATGTTTTATAGAAAAACTTCTTTTTTAAATGTGCTCCTTACCAAAAGCACAGAACCAAGGGGACTTATAAGGTCATTTATCTTTTTACTTATTGTTTTTTCCTCTCCTTCTTTTGGCACAGGAAGCCCTACAATTGTAAGGTCAGCCTCTTTTGAGAACTTTTCCATTAGTTCTTTTAACGGACGATATTCTGCGTTAAGGATAATTTTAACATCGGCATCTAATCTTGCACTGTAAAGTTTCTTTTCTGTAATTTCCCTGACCGTTTCCATATTAGTTTTGTCGGAAACTGTCCTCAAAATCCTGACTTTTCCACCTTTCCATTCATCATTCATCAATATTATGTAGGAAAGGAGCAGCATGAGTTCAATATTTCCACCTCTTCCACCCCACCATATATCTATGGTCCTTTGTGTTCCAAAGCCCCTTGATTTATCATATTTCAGGATAAGAACATCTCTGTTAAGCCATATAAGGCGTTTTATGATTTTTATTAGGTGATTCTCTTTTTGAGGATGCTGTCCCCATCCGAATAGAGCTACATTAGAATAGAGCTTTCCTATTCCATGGGCTTGGGCTATACACGGAATAGACTCCCAGGGGTCTTTCACCATCTCAACTTCTGCAAATGCAGTCAATTTGTTTCTATAGATAAACTCTTTCAGTTTCTGAAGCTCTTTCTCTCTATCAAGAGAAGCTCTATCAGAACAACACTCTACAATATTGAAAAGTGTTATTATCCCTTTTCCCCTTGAAAGCCAATCTGCCATTTTTGAGAGATAAAGTCTTGTTTCTGGATTTCCGGTAAAAACCATTAGGTTTGGTCTCCAGTTCAAAGGGTCAAGTTTAGTTTCTTTAAGCTTTATAAGTGCAAATCTTGCCAAAGAAATCCAGAAACCAGCTCTTACATCTCCCCATGTTTGATGTAATCCTCTTCTTTTAAGTAGAAAATATACGACTAAAATTGCTAAGGCAGCCACTATCATACCTTCAGGACTTATGAGAAACATAGCAAGAAGAGTTCCAGCAAAACCTGCAAAGGAGATTGTCCATGGAACTTTAAATCTTGGCCTATAGCTTGGATTGCCAATTATTCCTTGAATTCCTGCTGAATAGTTGGAAACACTATAAGTAATGAGAAAGAACATTGTGATTACTGTAGCAACCTGGTTAAGTGAACCCAGCAATATGAAAGCTTCGGCTATAAAAAAACTTACGATGACTCCCATACGAGGTTCCTGCTTTTTTGAATTCAGGGTAGAAGCCATAAATTTAGGGACCGCTCCATCGTCGGCAAGGGCTTTTAGAGTTCGGGGAGCCCCAAGGGTAAAGGTCAGAGCAGAGGAGATTGTGGCAGCCCAGACTCCTAAAATTACTAGAATTGGGATGGTTGCATCCTTTACAAAGACCCCTGTATTTTCTATGAGCACTCGAGAGGGTTCCAGAGATGCAGCTTTCCACATAACCAAGCCATAGACTATAAAACTAATTACCACTGCCGTAATTGAGCCTATAGGAATGTTCTTTTCTGGATCCTTAAGCTCCCCGGAAAGGCCAATTCCTGCTGTTATTCCTGTAACAGCAGGGAAAAATACTGCAAAAACTTTCCAGAAGTTGTAGGAATTGCTGTAATGAGCTGTAAAATTAACCTTTAAGAGAATCCAATGGGGGGTAATCAAGAATGACAATATACCAAGCACAAGCAAGGAGAAGATTAAATATTGAAATTTCACAGCGAAATCCGCACCTTCATAGGCAAGAAAGGAAAATAGGAGAAGAACAACCGTGCCCCATATCTTAAAATTAATGTTGCTACCTATGAGAATTTGCACAGATTCAAGAAAACCGATGATATAAAAGGAAATAGAAATGGCCTGGGAAAGATAAAGTGGAATTCCAATAGCACCCCCTGTATTTACTCCAAGGCTTCTGGACACGATGTAATAAACCCCACCAGTTCCTACCTTAATGTTTGTAGAAATGGCTGAGAGAGAGAGCGCTGTGGCAAAGGATATAAACTCAGCAATTGATAGGATAATAAGAGCATTAATTAACCCTGCATTTCCCACTACCCATCCAGTCCTGAGGAAAAGAATAACGCCAAATAAAGACAGAATGGTGGGAAGAAAAACTCCATCAAAGGTGCCGAACCTTCTTATATTTTTCACAATAGAAGTTTATGTTCTATAAAGAAAATATTCAAGCGATTATATTGCTCTCCTTAGAAAGTAGACAGAAGAAAAGTTTAAAGTTATAAGGAAAATGTAACTTCATATTTCTTGCCAGTTTCTAAATCAGGGGTTCCCTTTGCTTTTTCTTGTAAAATTACTTCCTGAGTTCTTTTTCAGTTTTGAAACTCAATTTTTTATAAAATTTCCATAACCACTCATCATTTATCATATACCGTCATAGAAAAGGAATGTCAATTTTCTCGTATATTTTCTGACTTTTGCAGTCTATTCTCTTTTCTGTTTTATCGCAGTACCTGGACAGAATAATAAATCCTTCTTTTGGATCACTTTGATACGAAGTTGATAAACTTTTAAAATCCGGAAAACCTTCTATTTTTTTTGTTTTTCTCATTAATCGGGTTGGCATCCATTACCCACATACCACGGCCGTGTGTTGCAATCACGATTATGTTATCTCTTGGGTGGATAATAAGGTCATGCACATAGGTTGTTGGCAGATTTCCGCCAAGAACATTCCATGTTTTTCCTCCATTCTTAGAAACATAAACTCCAAGGTCTGTTCCCACATATAGAATATTTTTATCAACAGGGTCCTCTCTTATAACATTCACAGGTCCCAGGGGGATGTTGCCGGAAATATCAACCCAGGTTTTCCCGTAATCAGTTGATTTCCATATATAGGGAGTAAAATCATCATCGCGCTTTCCATTCTGAGTCATGTAAACAGTGCTCATATCATAGCGGGAAGCTTCTATACTTGAAACCCATTTTCTATAGGGTAAGCCCTTCATTATCGGCTGCCAGCTTTTTCCTCCATTTTTAGTTACCCAGACTTTACCGTCGTCGGTTCCCACATATATAAGACCAAATTTGAGGGGTGATTCGGAAATTGCAAAAATTGTTTGATAAGGGATATCTCCCATTTCGGATTTTATATTGTAAGTAAGGTCAGGGCTTATCCTTTCCCATGTATCTCCTCTGTCTCTTGAGCGAAAGAGATACTGAAAACCAACGTAAAGGATATTTGGATTATGAGGGGAAAGAATAATTGGAGCTAACCATTGACCACGAAGTTTCGGCTCATTCTCATATTGTCTTGGTTTTATTAATTTTATTCCTTCCCTTCCTGGTTTGCTGAGATCGGTTCTTGTGAAATAACCATAAAAACCTGCTGAGTAAACGATATTGGAATTCGTTGGGTCAATTGCGTGTCTGCTGCCTTCTCCACCGGGAGCATGTTCAAAATCCACAGCAGGGATTTTGTCCCGACCATGGCTGAGGTCCACAACAGCTCTCATGCTCCCATGGTCCTGGACAGAACCATAAACATGGAAGGGCTTTGCCATATCATAGGCAACATTGAAAAACTGAGCCACGGGAAGGTTATGAGTGAAAGTTTTCCAGTTCTTTCCTCCATCATATGAAATTGCTATACCGCCATCATTAACATCAACGAGATAATTTGAGTTTTCAGGGTCTATCCAGAGACCATGGTGATCGCCATGCATACCCCGCAGCCGATGGAATGTTTTTCCACCATCATTAGATACATTCAAAGCAAGACCCATTGTGTAAACTGTATTTTCATCGTTGGGGTCAATGCGGATTTGACCAAAGACCCAGCCATAGGTACCGGAGTGATGTTCCATGTACTTTTTCATCTTTGGAGTAAGTCCGCTCACCTGCTTCCAGTGTTCACCTTTATCGTCGGACCGATATACTGTTGCTCCTTTTATTATACCGCAGGAGGGTAACCCGTAAGGACTGGCCTTTTCTTCAGGAGTGGGCTTGCGAGCTATTTCGTAATTGTCAACTAAAGCATAAAGAACATTGGGATTGGAACGGGCAACATCAATACCGATTCTTCCCCTGTATCTCGGAGCAGGAAGTCCCTCATTTATAGGCTTCCAGGTCTTTCCCCCATCTGTGGTTTTCCATATTCCGCTTCCCGTATAGTTGGGCTTATTTCTCGGGTCATTCCATTTTTCTCTTATTCTCTGCCAGGTTGTAGCATAAAGGGTATTCGGGTCCGATGGGTCCATAACAAGGTCTATAGCTCCTGTCCTTTCATTAACATAGAGAATTTTCTTCCAGGTCTTTCCCCCATCTGTGGTTTTGTAAACTCCACGGTCTTTGTTGTCGGTCCATTCATGACCGGAAGCGGCTACATAGACGATGTCAGGATTTTTAGGGTGAATAACAATTCTTGAAATTGTGTAAGTATTTGCCAAACCCATATGCTTCCAGGTTTTTCCGCCATCTGTTGACTTATAAACTCCTATTCCTGCCTGGGAACTTCTGAAGATGTTTGCTTCCCCTGTTCCTATCCAGATTATTTTGCTGTTTGAAGGAGCTATGGTTACATCACCAATGGTGGTTGATGGAGATTGGTCAAAAACTGGTTCCCATGTTGTTCCTTCATTGTCAGTTTTCCAGAGTCCACCAGATGCGGTGGCTACATAAATCGTATAGTTTTTTCCCTTGGGAGTTACGACTGCAATGTCAGTGCTTCTTCCACTTATGTTTTTAGGACCGAGGAATTGCCACTTCAAATTTTTGAATGGAGAATGGTTCTTCATCTCCATGTATTTTTCAAATCCTCTTATTCTCAAAGCTGGGTCTGTGCAGCAAATTATCTTTTGCGTTTTGGCCTGGAGCGGCGAAAAAACTGCTATTAATATCAGGACAGTAAAGCCAATAAATGCATTTGCCATTGACTTGAAAAATCCTTTTTCTGAGCTCATTCTTTGCCTCCTTTTTATTTTACAAATCATTATAGTATTTTTCCAGCGATGATGCAACTAAAGATAAGCATTAACAAAATTTGATGCGTTGCGTCTTTTAAATGTTGAAACCGCCTCATTGTGAAATATACAGTTTAATTCTCTCTATCAGCTTCCCCACCTGTAGCTTATCTTTAGCAGAAATATATTGTCTCCTGGAGCGGTAATCATGTCTGAGAAATCGCGTCTGAAGTTAAAATCACCGGGATTTGTACTATCAAGTTTGTCCTGCGTCCACACCAAATACATTGTTGAGCCAGGTTTGAATTCCCACCTCAGAACCACTGTTCCCCTCAGCGATTTATAATTAAAGTCAGGATTGCCAAATGAAAAAGGAGAAGCAGGACCTGCCCCATCAGGGTCCACCGTGTAAACATCATCTTCATAGGATATTGTGGAGCCATTTTCACCGTAAACATTGAAGTCATAGGTTCTTGGAGCGGCCAGCTCCTTGAATCTATTGTATTTGCCAACCGCCATAAACGGCTGTATGTATCCCTGGAGGCTTAACTTTGGGGTAAATGTCCAGTTTATCCTTATGGAACTTGAGAGGGTATGCTGGGTAATTTCTCCAAAGATATATCTTGCCCCATAAGTTACTGTCATAAGTGGGTCGTTAATTTTATCTACCCATTGGGCAAGGCCAAATCTATAGCTATATTCAGGTCCGATGGATATGCTTATATTGCTTCGCGGTTTCCACCTCAGATGAGAATTTACTGACCACCTCCTGTTTCCGTATTCATCATGTGTTAACTCTCCTCCCAGGAACAAAACGAATGGTTTCCTGCTATCCGAATAGAAATGAGCGCTGACAATTTCCCCTGAAGGGCTCATTGCAAGGGGACCTCCCCTTGTAAGGTCCCTGTCAAGTGCTCTTGGTGAATATCCTGCAAGAATTTGTCCTCCCCAGTAGTTTAAAAGCTGTCCCTGTACCATCAAAAGATACAAATCATTAATTTTGTTGCCGCCGAAATCGTAGTTTCTTGCACTACCCACTCCTATAATTTTATTACGGAAAACTTTTCCTGGGTGATACCAGATATAGCCAGTAACTATTTGAGCATTTATCTTATCTCCCATTCCCTGAAATCCAAGGTCATTTATCTCAAATCCAGGGGAAATGGCTCTCAGAGCAATATTAAAAAGGGTATTTCCCCTTTCTTTATTAAAATATACGCTTCCAGCCCATCCTGACATTGATGTAGCGTTTTCGTTCAGGGTTAGGTGTGTGGCATCAGGCCGCTGAAAATAATGCTGCGGGGACTGTTGAAGGTCTAATATGGCATCTTTACTCCCTTCCACATAACTTCCTCCGAGCCAGCCTGTAAGCACCCATGTTTTTTTCTTGTCTAAGAAGCTCCATCCATCTATTCCAAAAACATTAGCCCTTTTTGTTAAGACTGATTGAAGTTCCTCTGTCTTGAGATTCCTTAACACAGAAGTTGTCATAAATCCTAAGGCCTGTCTTCCCTGATTGAATTCTTTCTGGATCCTGAAAACACTGTAGTTAGAGAAGGGCTCAACTTCTTGAGCAGACCTTTCTCCTTTATAGTCTATGTCTGCAAATTCCCTTGCTGTTACAGCATCAAGAAAACCTATGTTCCAGCCGTTACCTATCTTACCTGTTATCTTTCCTGCTCCAAGAATTGTTGTTCTGTCAGGATATTTCACATACCCGTCTGTTGAAACTTCTCCCTGAGGTGGTCTTCCAATACGGCGGCTATAAAAGAATTGAGGGTTCCACCAGTTTATGTTCATATTGTTTGTAGAGCCACCCCTTCCAAATCTAAAGATGCTCGCTCCCTCTATGAAAAATGGTCTTTTTTCCTCATAATATGTCTCATAGGCAGTAAGATTTATGACCGCAGGGTCAACTTCTACCTGTCCAAAGTCAGGATTTATAGTTCCTGTGAGAGTGAGATTTGATTTAATGCCGAGTTTGAAATCCAATCCGGCATTTTTATAAAAGGAATGGCCGGTTGCAAAGGGGTTTCCTTCTTCCTTGGGGGAGAAAGTTACATCACTTACCACATAAGGAGTAATTTCCGCAAGCATTTTAGGCTTAATTCCTTCGATTCCTGTAAGTTTTGCGAAGCGGGATACATATAAATTCATTTCTTCTTTTGGTATCCAGACAAAGGTGTCGAGCTCGTGTTTTCTCATAATGAACCTTGAAAAGTTAACTCCCCATATGTATTTGTCTTTTTTCTGAAAGCGAAGCTGATTGAAGGGAACTTTAATCTCAACTGTCCATCCTTTGTTGTCAACCCTTGTTGCCCAGTACCAAACGCCATCCCAGGTATAATCTCTCCAGCCATCATTATAGAGAACAGCGTCCCTTCTTGAACCTGCTGGATTTACTGAAAATAAAAAGCCAGAACGTCTATCTAAATAGGGATCAACTGCAAATGTGAACCAGTCTGACTCTACCCTATCATCACGTCTTCCCAGTCTCTTAGCAATTTTATCGGGCTTTGAATCATAGAGTCGGGCTGCGACATAAAGGTTCTTATCATCGTAAGCAACCCAGACAACTGTTTTTTCAGTGGGCTTTTCCCCATCTAAGGGGTCGGACTGGACAAAATCGTCAATCCCCGGGCTTTGCCAGACCTTTTCGTTCAATATCCCATCAATCTTAATTTTTCCTTCAGCCCTTACAGCATTTATTTCCCTCTTTTTCTTATTGTCTCCATATTTAGCCAGGAGGGAAAAGGAAAGGAGAAATATGAGAGATATTGAAAAAATCCTTCTCATCCTCTTTCCTCCATATTCATTATTCATTTTTCTCATATAAGTGTATACGGACTTTCAATCCAAAAGTTCTCTAAAAAATTGAGAAGAGTGCTTACAATAACACATTTTCTTACTTTTTCTCAATCCTCTTTGATGAATGAGATAATCAGAACTTCATTACTCCAATCTTCCATTACTATGAAAAGGTTTTAGTGACTGAAGAAATCATACATAGGGTCCCAGGGAGGAACGCTTGTGGGTTTCTGCTTTAAAAGTTTCTGGAGCTTGGGAGGCAAGTTTTTCTTTGGCACTACTACCTGATACAGATAATAGTCAAACCATTTATCATACATCGTATACATTCCGTTCTTCCCGGCCTTTGTGCCCCAGCTGTTTTCCACAAGCCATTTTACAGGTTTGCCCTGAGTATTAAGGTCAACCCCTGTAAATACCATAGCATGGGTTGGAATAGAGTGTCTGTAGAGAATTATCTGTTTTTTCGTCATGGAAAAGTCTATTCCGAACAATGCTTTGTAATCATAAACATCAGGAGCCATTATTCCATCCTTGTTCAGGAGCTCCTTTCCTACATCACATCCGAACCAGACGGGTTCCTTATCCTGAGTAAGGGTTTGAATTGTAAGCTTCTTAACCTCCTGGATTGGAAGATTCAGGAATGTAAGGTCAGGTCTGTCAGCCATGTCTCTATCAAGGGAAATTGAGTAGAGCTTATAGTAATCCTTGGCAGGACAATTATATATAACAATATAATCGTTCAGATCCGTTTTTACCACCTCTTTAAGGAAACTTTTTGGGTTATATGTCTTCCATGGGGAAAGCTTATCCTTCTTATCTTTATATCTCCATTTGAACTCTGAAGGGGGATTTCCAAAGGTATATACAAGGATCTTATACACATTCTTGAGCATTTCAACTTTATCTTTTCTGAGTTCCTCATCGCTTTTCTTTGATTCCCTTATTTTTGCAGCGTATTTCCTCAGAAGGGTTGAAAGAATACGATTTAGACCCCTTGTGTTTGAGCTGTGGTAAGTCTCTGGCATAATTTCTTTTGGAACAACACCATATTTGTTAAGCAAATCTACCACCATGTTCCACTGTCCCCCATCTGAAATGGGATGTTTGAGAAGATAAACAACTTTCCGATCCGTTATTTTCCTGTTTCTTGTTTCTATTATCTTTTCAAGGAAGAGATTTGCCTTTTCAAGCTTGTCATAGAAGAAGCTATAGCTCTGGGAAAGCTCAAATTTTTCAAGGTTTAGCCTCTGGGCAACCTTATATCTGAGAATGTTCAACCCTGCAAAAAGCCAGCACCTTCCGCTGCTCTTTTGATTTGTGACTCCTTTTGTTTTTAACTTGAAAGAAAAATTTCTGTCAAAGAGTTTGTCCTTTACCTCTTTGTTTTCAGCGAGATTCCTCATTTCGTTCTTTGAGACAGCATTTATCAATGCCCTTGTTTGAGGAGAATGAACATCAATAGAACTCTTGAGGATTTTTAGGACTTCAGGAGTTATCCCTTTATCCGCCGAGAAAGCGTATCCAAAGCCAAGCAAAAACATCGCCAAAGCTATCAAGCCTTTCTTAGAGCCTTTCATAACATCCTCCTTGTATTATTTTAGATTAGATTCTAACTCTTTCTTATATCTCATTCCAGTATTTTTTATGATCGCGGTAGGTGTTGCCTTTGACCATATTTAGAAAAAGATGGCTGTGCCACTGGATATTGAGGGATAATTTCCCAATGATCAATGGAGAGGTAGCTTTACCTTAGAGATAAGCTTCTTCAATATTTCCATTGACTCAATATTGAGGCCTTTTGCTGAAACAAGAAGATTATTTTTGTGAACTTCCATTATTTCCCCTGATTTTTCTTTCTTGTTCCATTTCTCATATTTAAAGAATTCATCTTCTTTGCTGCTTTTCTCGTAGCCATTTTTTGATTCGCTTTCAATTTTTCCCTGGAATTCCATAAGTTCAGTGGTGCCGAGTGTCTTTAAATCCTCGGCACTAATCATTTTCAGATATATTTTTGAGTTTCCTTTAGTATAGGTAACATCCGCTTTGGAAAATGAGGGACCTTTTTCTACCGTAACTCCGGATTTAAGCCACCCTTTAAGAGCAGGAAAGGAATTTTTAAGCATTTGTGGCTTGATAGGCTTTACTTTTGTTATGCTCTTTGCTGTTTTTTGAAGCTTTTCCCCAAGTTTTGAGGAGTCAATTCCTACCTTTCTAAGCTCGTGATTTATCTTGGAGGAGACTTCCCCCTTTCCATAGTAAAAAATGAACCCGCCAATTCCAATAATTATCAGCAAAATAACCAAATATCTCATTTTTTCTTCCGTCCCATTCCGTAAAATTGCTTGTTATATCTTAGCATAAAAACTGAGAAAAATAGAAAAGGAGAGATTTCTCATCCCTCCAAGGTATTTTTTAGAAACTTGTAAGCTTATAAACAACCAATGTTTATTTCAGCTTTGATAAGTCTATTTTGGAAATCAGACTTTTCAGCACATCCATTGACTCAATATCATTTCCATCGGCGGAGATCACAAACCTGTCCCCGTAAATCATCACGATTTTCCCGCTTTTATCTTTCTTATCCCATTCCTCGTGTCCGAAGTAATTTTTTTCCTGGAAAGTCTTTTCATATCCAGTGTCAGATTCTTTTTCCACCTTTACTGTCTTGAACATAAATACAGGAGCCATCATTATCTTTGCCTTTGCTGCATCTGTTATCTCTAAATTTATACTTGAATTTTCCCTGGTATATGTAGCCTCAGCCTTTGATAATGAAAAGGCACCAATTGAGCTTTTTTCACCTTTGACATTTCCCTTCTTCCATCCCTCAAAATCGGGAAGAATACTCTTGAGAACCTTGTAGTCAACAAGCTCAATATTCTTTTCTTTCTCAGCCGATTTCTTAATTTGCTTCCCCATTTCCTGAAATCCCTTTGCGACCTCGGTAAGCTTCTTTGAAGCTTCTTGGGTCTGCTTTTCAGCTTCTTTCCCTGCCTTGTTACCTCCACAAAAAGCGAGAAGCCCCACAAAAGCCAATATTGTGACCAAAATAACCAGATTCTTCATTTTTTCCTCCTATCATTTTTAGGTTTTTATTATATCATAGATTTTTCTTCTGGCAAATTTTTTTTAGTGTTCTGAGCACGATTTTCATATCACTTCTCGTTTACGCTGACTATTTGCTCTTTCCTGATTTAACAATAATGGAAATCACCATTTCTTTCGCAAATAGATTTTCCTTCTTGCCTGTCAGCCCATCAAAAAGTTCTATATCAAAACCGTCTCCCTTTTTTCTATAATAAACAAGGAATGGATACAACAGCTTATCTATGAATTTCAGACTTTCGAGCCTCTTTTTAAAGAAAATTCCAATAGGAAATCTCATTTCTTGAAGGGCTATTTCATCCGCTTTTTCTTTTGAAATACTTGCTTCAAATTTTCCGGTAGAATCAACAGGCTTTTTTAAAATTTTCTCGTCTATTTTTACAGATTTTCCTTTTATACCGTCTATCATCATATAAATTTCTCTTCCCCCCGTATACTTTGCCCTGTAAATATAGAAAGGAAGGTATATTGTTTCTCTCTTTAAAAATAAAGATGGTATATTTTTCCCATCAATGACCTCAGGCTTAAGAATTTTCATTTTCTCTGTTTTCTGTCAAGATAAAAAAACAGGAGTGCCATGAGAATTAAGGTAAATCCAGAGGCAAGGTTTATAATTTTTGAAATTTTTTCTTCAACAATAAGTGCGGAAAGCGCCACTATTGAGCCAAAAATTCCCCAGAAGATTCCAATTATTCCGAATGCTCTCAGCTTTTTTTTCATCTTCACCTCAAAAAATTATATATAGAAAAATCTGAATTCCAATTAAGATTATGGCCCATATTCTTAGGTCTCTCCATTTACCCTTCCCCGGGGTTCCCCTGTAGATGTATTCCCTTGGCCTTGTTATTACCCAAATTGCAAGCAGAGCATATAAACTTCCTGCAATTATCTTTGCCCAGTAGAGTGGAATGCTTCTTAAAAAATTACCCATTCAGCCTCCTTTTTACAGCTTCTGCAAACTGGGAATCCTTCTCAAGATATTTATAGACAAGGCCCCTTAGTTTCTCTGGCGGCTCAGATGGAGTTGCGAGACTCACAATAAAGTTAATAATGAGAGAGATAACAAAAGACCACCATGCAACATAGAGAAAATTGACCCTGAAAATTGAAAGGGTCACTGCTGAGGCGACCCCAGCAACAAGCCCCCATAATCCTCCCCATCCTGTTGATCTCCACCATAGAACTCCAAGTAGAAGGGTCGCAAGGGTTGGTCCTTGGAAAAAGGAAAGAAGAGTTTGCATTGCCACATATATTCCTGGAAATTTATCTGTAAATGGGGCAAATATCACCCCGAAGATTATAAATGCGAATGTGAGAATTCTTCCAAAGAGGAGGTAATGCTTATCAGAAGCGGCTTTTTTTATGTATTTTTGGTATATATCTTTTGTCCAGAGAGTGGCAGCAGAGTTAAGTGTGGAGTCAACGCTTGAATGTAGAGCAGCTATGAAGGCAACAAATACGAGTCCGCCGAGGCCAGGGGGGAGGAAGCTCTTTACGACCCAGGGCAGTGCTTGGTCCGGATTGTGAATTGCTCCTGTCGGTGCAAAGGTCAGAGCAAAGAATCCAGGAAGAACTACAAGCACAGGAATCAGGGTTTTTGGAAATGCAGCAAACATCATTCCTGCCTTAGCATCCCATTCACTTCTTGCTCCAAGAGTCCTCTGAATTATTGATTGATTTGCACACCACCAGGCAGGGGAGAGCACGAGACCAAGGCCCAATATCATTCCCAACCATGGATACGCTGGGTTGTTAAGAGGAAGAAAGATTTTCAAATGTTGTGGATGAGCTGCCCTTAAAACTTCAAAGAATTTTCCCACGCCACCTGCCTTTATAAATCCGACAGCAGCCACTGCAAATCCCCCTACGAACATTATTCCGAGCTGGACAACATCTGTTATTGCAACCGCGGCAAGTCCTCCTGTTATTGTATAGACCCCAACAACAATTGCTGTAATTACTATACTCATACTGATTGACCATCCAAGGTATGTGTGGAGCATTATCCCTGAGGCCCAGAAGAAAATCCCGAGGAGCATTACGAGAAAAATTCCGTAAATTGCTGCCTCTATTACCCTCACTCCTTCTTTGTATCTTTTTCCAAGGAACTCGGGAACTGTATAAACCTTATTTTTCCAGTAGTAGGGGACTATGACAAGGGCCGAAATTATCATGGCAGGGATAGCGCCCAGCCACTCATAGTTTGCCTGAGCTATACCGAACCTATAAGCTCCTCCTGCTGCTCCTATATAGTCGTAAGCCCCGATGTTTGTCCCTATTATGGACATGCCTATAACCCACCAGGGAAGTGCCCTTCCTGCAAGAAAATAATCCTCTGTGTTTTCAACAAATTTTTTAAAAAGAAGCCCGAAAGCGAATATTGAAAGGAGATAGACTACTACAAGAAAAACATCTATGTGCTGGGCAAACAGTTCCTTCATCTTATCAATATATCAGGGACTAAATAGGTTTTCTCTTTATATTTAACTTTCTTGTAAGGCCAGTTTCCGGTATAACTCAAAACATCTATCCCTTTTTTAGTAACAAGAACAGTGTCTTCCACCTTTGCTCCTTCAAGGGTTGGATTAAAGGCGAATGCCTGATTCAGATGAACTACTTCCTTGCTGTTTAAAGTTGCTATATACTCCCGCTCATTGTAACCTATTGCGCCTCCCTGATGGTGATTTTCCCATTCATGGGGATAGCCATATTTACTATAAACCTCCACAGCTTCTCTGAAAACCTTTGAGACCTTTGCGCCAGGCCTTAGACCATACATGAAGGCAGCATATACCTTTTCCGCAACATTCTGGCGTTTCCTTATCTTTTTCGGTAGTGGACCGAAATGAACGAGTCTTGTCACAGCAACAACAAGTCCCCATTTCTTTGCACAGATATTTACCTGAGCGTATTTTTTAAGCTTTCTCCCCTTTGGAATGACATGCCTGTATTTCATAAATCCGCTGTCAACCCCTATAAGCAATACAGTTGGAACAAGTCCTCTTTTGTAAAGTTCATAGGATGTAAGAGCTCTTATCTCACCTTCGCTCATCCCTCTTTTAATCTCCCTTGCCACAGCCTCTGCTGCCTCTGCCGCCTCTCTTGCTACTAACCTATATCTTTTTATCTCTTCAGGAGTGAGAACATATCTTAGGGTTTTGAATCTGTTTTCGATGAAGATTATCCCTGGAAGCTTGAGGTCAGAGCCCAAACTTGGGCCACCGAGCTTTTTTGCAAGGGATAGCTTCTTGCCGGAATCAACATCCTCATACCATTTAAAGACTACAGGCTCAACATTTAAGCCCTTTAATTCCTCGTCCATAAACCTGCGGACCTCATCATTCGGTGCAAGAAGATAAACCTTTTTCAAAGTAACAAGGAGAGAAACTGTTCCAATCTCTGAAGCAATAACAACTGTGCTTGTTCCTCCATCAGTGAGCCATGCAAAATTCCTCTGTGTGGAAAGGAGCATGCCTGTGAGGCTTTCCCTTTTCATGAATTTCCTTACCTTTGAGACCTTTAGGTCAAACTCTTTTGCCCCTCCGATCAGGAGCCCTGAAATCATAAGAAACAAAATAAACTTTTTCATCATATACCTCAGAATAAAAGTAAACAAGGTTTCCCAATATGTGTCAAATGCATTGTGAAAAATTGGAAATTTACTATATTTCACGGGATAAAAGGTGAAACCAAAAAGCATGGAAAAAATGCCATAGTTTATCTTTGAAAGATTGTTCCCATTCATATTTTTCACAACGAATTTAATTTTCTTTATTACATTTTACAGGGTTCAGAATTAAAAATTTAGAGTCTTTTTCTGCTGAAGGGATAATCTCTGTGTTAAAATAGAAAAGGAGGAAAAGATGAGTGCAACTGATGAGATAAAAAAGGCAATATATGCCAAGTACCCAATGGTTTATGTCGTGTCCTGGGAGGAAAAGAGGGTAGAGGAACTACTCGAATCATTTTCCCGCTCTGCTTTCCAGGACAATCTTTATGTCTGGAGCGCCACGGAAGGGATGAAAAAAGGGAAGGATAAATTGGATGGAACCCAGGGCATCTTAGATGCTCTTTCTTTTGCTTCGAACGCCGAAAAAGGATTTTTTCTTTTCAAGGATATCCAGAGCTTTCTCGCTGACCCGCTTGTGGTAAGGAAGTTCAAGGACACTTATTTTTATATTAAAAACAAGCCCGTTAGGGTATTTGCTATGTCAGTTCTTCTCAAGCTTCCAGAAGAACTGAAGAGATATTTTGCAGTGATTGATTATCAGCTTCCGAGCTTTGATGAGCTCTATGAACTAGTAAATTCTTATCTAAGTGAGATAACGAAGAGGGGAGCGGTCGTTTCGCTTAAAGAAGATGGTATCTCCCAGATGGCAGTAGCCCTTCAGGGATTCACGATGGATGAGGCAAATTTTGCCCTGAGCAAGGTGCTTCATAGGAAGGAAATTATAGATACTTCTGTGCTGGACCAGCTCAAGGAGGAGAAAAAGCAGATTATGAGGAAGGAGGGAGTTCTTGAATTTATAACCGATAAGCTCACGATAGATGATATTGGAGGTCTGGATAACCTGAAGGATTGGCTCATAAAGAGGAAGAGGGCATTTTCTCCCGAGGCAAGAGAATACGGTCTTGACCTGCCGAGGGGACTGCTCATAATGGGAATAACCGGATGTGGAAAGAGCATATCAATAAAGTCTGTGGCTACCCTGTGGGAACTGCCCCTTTTTCGTCTTGATATGAATCTTGTTTATTCTGGAATAGCAGGGCCTCCAGAGGAGGCATTTGTGAGAGCATTAAAGGTTGTGGAGTCGGCGTCCCCTGCTGTTCTCTGGCTTGATGAGATTGAGAGCGGAATCACTGACAAATACACAGCAGATTCAACAGCAAGGATTCTTGGATACTTTCTCACCTGGATGCAGGAACACAGGGGAGGAGTATTCGTTGGAGCAACAGCAAACAGGATAGATATGCTTCCTGCAGAACTTTTAAGAAGGGGAAGATTTGACCAGATATTTTTCGTTGATCTTCCTGGGAGAAAGGAAAGGGAGGAAGTATTTAGAGTTCACTTTAGAAAGAGAAAGATAGATACGGCGAAATTTAATTTGCCTCAGCTTGCCCAGATAACAAAGGGATGGTCAGGCTCAGAGATAGAGCAGGCGATAATTTCCGCTATGTATGAAGCGTTCAACCAGGAGAGAGAGATGAGTGAAGACGACCTTTTCAAGATATTTACTAATTCTGTTCCTCTTTCAACAACAATGGCGGAGCAGATAAAGAAAATAAGAAGCTGGGCCCACGATAGAGCAGCGAGGGCTTCCTCTGAAAAGCCTGAGATCTGAGCAGTATTTTTCCTCCTGAGCTTCCATAGTTAATTTAATTTTTCAGTTATTTAGTTCTTAAGTTTGATTGAGATTTTCTTAATTGCTATAATCTCTCCGTTATGTGGAATTTTATATATTGGATTCTTTTTGTTCTTTCTCTGGCAGGCCTCGGGGTCTTTCTTTTCTGCAGAAGGGAGGATAGAGCAGTTGCTTCATTAGCCCTCACCTTCGCCTCACTTGGGGGGATTTTCGCTCTCATGGGGCACGCTTTCCTTGGGACGATTTTAGTTATGCTCTACGCTGGTGCTGTTATTGTGGGATTCATAGTTGTTGTCTGGCTGATTGTTGGGAAAAGCGGGGAAGGAAAAAGCCTTGTGACAATTTCCTCTATTGTTTTCCTTGCAGTTGCCTTTGAGGTGATAGTCCTTCTCTCCTGGAAGAAGGCTCCATTTAAGAGCATAAGCTTCTCTACGGCAGAGCTTGGCGTTTTCTTTATGAAGGATTACCTTTATCTTTTTGAGCTAACCTCTCTTTTAATTCTTACAGCGGTTGTTTCTTCACTTGTTATCTTAAGGAGGAGAAAATGAGCGTATTTTCCCTTTTCCTTCTTTCTGCCCTGCTTTTTGCAGGGGGAATGGCAGGTTTTTTTATAAGGAGGGACCTTGTCACGATGCTTCTTTCCTCTGAGATTATGCTTGCAGGAGCTAACCTTGCCCTTTTGACTTTTGCCACAATGAGAAACTCCATTGAAGCCGACGCAATTGTTCTTATTGTGCTGACCGTAGCCGCAGCTGAGGTTGCAGTTGCCCTTGCTGCCATAGCAGTTGTTGTAAGGAGAAAGGAAGAGGCGACGGAGAGAACGGTTTCGGAGATGAAAGGATGAGAGAACTGTTCTGGCTTATTCCCCTCTTTCCCGCCTTTGGTGCGGCATTTCTCATCTTATTCGGAAGGGTAATAAGCAGGAAGCTTGTCTCATGGCTTGCCCCTTCCCTTGTGGGCCTTTCGTTCCTTTTCTCCCTTCTTTCATATATCCAGCTTAATGGGGTATGGGTAAAGGAGCTTTTCTCATGGATAAAGGTAGGGAATCTGAGCATTCCATTTGCCCTTCAGTTTGACCCTTTATCCTCAATTATGGCAGTGACTGTCTCGGGAGTTTCTTTCCTTATTCATATATATTCAATTGGATATATGGCGAATGACTGGGGATATAACAGATATTTCGCATATCTGAATCTTTTCACATTCTCAATGCTTCTCCTGGTGCTTTCGGCAAATCTTCCCCTTATGTTTATTGGATGGGAAGGAGTTGGACTTTGCAGTTATCTTCTCATTGGTTTCTGGTTTGAGAAGGATGCAGCAGCCGATGCTGGAAAGAAGGCTTTTATTGTAAACCGTATAGGAGATTTCGGTTTCCTTCTCGGGATATTCCTCCTTTTTACTCTCTTTGGCAATTTAAGTTTTAATTACATAAATTCCCATGTTTCTGCGGTTTCCCCGGGTATAGCGACTGCAGCAGCCCTCCTTCTTTTTGTTGGTGCAACTGGAAAATCAGCTCAGCTTCCCCTTTATATCTGGCTTCCGGATGCAATGGAAGGCCCAACACCTGTCTCAGCCCTTATTCACGCGGCAACAATGGTAACAGCAGGTGTCTATATGGTCTCCCGCCTTTTCCCGCTTTATCAACATTCAGGTTTTGCCCTTGAGTTAGTTGCATGGGTCGGGATAATAACTGCAATTTTTGCAGCAACAATCGCTCTTGCCCAGAACGATATAAAGAGGGTTCTCGCCTATTCCACAATAAGTCAGATAGGATATATGTTTGCAGGTGTTGGAGTGGGAGCAGTAGCTGCAGGTATGTTCCACCTATTCACTCATGCCTTTTTCAAGAGCCTCCTCTTCCTTTGTGCGGGTGCTGTTATCCATGGCGTTGGAACAAACGATATGAGGAAGATGGGAGGGCTGAGAAAGGCAATGCCTGTTACCTTCTGGACCTTTCTCATAGCTGCCCTTACTATCTCGGGAATACCAGGGTTTTCAGCATTTTTCAGCAAGGATGAAATACTAAAAGAAGCGTATCTCAGCGGACATAAATGGATATGGGCAATCGGCGTCATCACCGCAGGGCTCACTGCATTTTATATATTCAGGCTTATTTTTATGACATTTTATGGAGAATACAGGGGAGAAGGCCATCCTCACGAGGCACCAAAGGTTATGTTAATACCCATGTCCATCCTTGCTCTTTTTTCCATAATCGGAGGTTGGTTCCCCAAGAGTTTTGCCCATTACCTCTCACCATTAGGATATATAAAAGTGATAGAAGCCTCGCATTCCCTTGAAATTTATCTTCTGGGAGCAAGTCTTATCCTTGCGATTATTGGAATTTACATAGCCTGGTTAGTCTATGTAAAAAGAAAGGGGAAAGGATGGAATTTCGGTTTTGTATACAGGGTGATTTATGGAAAATATTATGTTGATGAGCTTTACAATTTTCTTTTTGTTACCCCTTACAGAAAGGGTTCTGAACTCATAAATAGATATTTTGATAAAGGAGTTATAGACAGAACAGTTGAAGGTAGCGGAGAGGCTGCTCTTGGAGGGGGTAATCTTCTTTCAAAGCTCCAGACAGGCCTTCTTAAGGATTATGGACTGTGGATGGCGACTGGAATAATAATAGGACTTTTCCTTGCAATAAGGAGTTTGCTGTGATTTCTGCTATAGTTTTTATCCCGCTCTTTGCAGCGGTTATTTTTATTTTCGTCTCAGGAAAAAATGTGAAATTTTTCAAAATCGCTTCCCTTGCAGTATCCGGGTTTGTCTTCCTTCTTTCCATTGTTCCATTTATAAAGTTCGAGGCTGCAAACCCGCTTCCACAGTTTCAGGAATTCAGTCACTGGATAGGGTTCGGTCTTAATTACAGGATAGGTGCTGATGGGATAAGTCTCATGCTCCTTCTGCTTACCACTTTCCTTGCCCCCCTTGCCATAGCCTCTTCTTGGAATTACATAAGGGAGAGAGAGAAGGAATACTACATAATGATGCTTTTACTTGAGACAGGAATGTTAGGTGTCTTTGTTGCACAGAACCTTTTCCTGTTTTATGTATTCTGGGAAGCGATGCTCATACCGATGTATTTTATAATTGGTATATGGGGAGGAAAGAAGAGGGTTTACGCTACATTGAAATTTGTCCTTTATACAATGTTCGGAAGCCTCCTTATGCTGGTCGGGATATTTTATCTGTGGAAGGTTTCGCCAAATCATTCCCTTTATTTCTATGACCTTTATTCCCTCAAGATTTCAGACTCTACCCAGATTCTTCTTTTTGCTGCCTTTGCCCTTGCCTTCGCAATAAAGGTTCCGATATTTCCCTTCCATACATGGCTTCCTGATGCTCATACAGAGGCTCCAACAGCGGGTTCCGTTCTTCTTGCTGCTGTTCTTCTTAAGATGGGAGGGTATGGATTTCTCCGCCTCGCCATCCCTGTTTTTCCTGAAGGATTCAGGCTTTTTTCCCCTTATCTAATTGTTCTTGCAATTATAAGCATAGTCTACGGGGCGGCGATGGCCTTTGTTCAGAAGGACGCAAAACGTCTTGTAGCCTACTCAAGCGTAAGTCATCTTGGGGTTATAATGCTCGGGATTTTTATTTTCACATTCAAGGCATATACAGGTGGTATCTATCAGATGTTGAACCACGGACTTTCAACAGGAGCCCTGTTCCTTCTTGTTGGGATGGTTTACGAAAGAACCCATACAAGGGAAATGGAGAGGCTTGGAGGTCTTGCGAGGCCTCTTCCGTTGCTTTCCGGTTTTCTGATGATAACAGTTCTCTCATCCATAGGTCTGCCAGGGCTTAATGGGTTTGTGGGTGAGTTCCTTGTGTTTATGGGAAGCTTTGAAGCGAACAAAACTGTGGGAATTTTTGCAGCCCTCGGGGTTATTCTCTCTGCAGTTTATCTCCTCTGGATGTTCCAGAAAGTGATGCAGGGAAAGGTCAAAAATGAAGCATATATGAAGCTTCCGCGAATGAACCTGAGGGAAATTCTCATAATGGTTCCCATTGTTATTCTGTATTTCTGGATGGGACTTTATCCAAAATTCTTCATATCAAAGTTTGAAAAATCGGCAAAGTTCATGATGGAAATCTCAAGTAAAACTGAGATTGTGCAGGTAATAGATGGGGGTGGAAAATGATTGCCCTTGTTCCTCTTTTGATACTTGTTGGTTTCGGGATAATCGCTCTTGTTCTGGATCTTTTCTTACTGAGATGGTGGGCCAAACTCTCTGGATATGCAGGTCTCATTGCAGCTTCAATTTCCCTTTTCTTCCTTTTTTCAAAAAGAGGGAAATTCTTGAATGGACTCCTTGTATTTGATGCCAAGGGAATCTACGCCTCCCTTCTCATCCTTGTGTTTACTTTCCTTGTTTTCCTCATTGCCGATGGGTATGACCTTAAAGTTGGAATAGTGGAAGGGGAATTATATATACTCTTTCTTTTCGCTGCTGCAGGGGCAGTGGTAATGGTAACTACAAGCCATCTTCTTGTGATTTTCGTCGGAATGGAGGTGCTTTCGGTTGCGAGCTATGCCCTTGCAGGACTGAGGAAAGATGAGCTTTCAAGGGAAGCTTCTGTGAAATATGCAATTCTCGGCGTTTTTTCCTCTGTTTTCTTTGTTTTCGGAATGGCGCTTTATTATGGAGAGACAGGAAATCTATTCATTTCTCCTGAGGCTGTGGCTAACCCATCTCCACTTATGACAGCAGCTGCTCTTTTCCTTTTCGCAGGATTGATGTTCAAGGCGTCCCTTGTCCCATTTCACATCTGGACCCCTGATGTTTATCAGGGGAGCCCGTCTCCTGTTGCAGGATTCTTTTCCATAGTGACAAAAATCGCAGCTTTCCTTGCTTTCCTCCGCATATCAGGTTTTCTTGTAAATCCTGCAGTGAGATGGTTTCTTATTGGTTCAATAATACTCACTGTGATATATGGAAACTTTGTCGCCCTGAGACAGAAAGACATAAAGAGGCTTATGGCTTATTCAAGTATTTCCCATGCTGGTTATATGGCAATGGCCTTACTGCTTGGAGAAAAGGGAGGATGGGCACTCCTGTTTTACCTTTCTGTATATGGATTTATGAATCTTGGCTCGTTTTCAGTTATTTCCTCTCTCGTAGAGAATAATTCTCTTGATGATTATAAAGGGCTTTCAAAAGCAGCACCTTCTCTTGCTGCGGGGATGGCATTTTTCATGATATCGCTTGCAGGTTTTCCACCAACAGGGGGATTTCTTGCGAAATTCTTCCTTTTCTCAGAGGTTGGAGCTGGAGGCTATTGGTGGCTTGTGGTGATAGCAATACTTGCCAGCCTTTTGAGCGTTTACTATTATTTGAGGGTTGTGGTTTATATGTATATGAAGGGCAGGGTAGAAAAGCCCATTTTTGCCTATTTTCCATCTTCACTTCTTGCAATGTTTGCCTCCATCTTATTCATCCTTGAGCTTGGAATTTTCCCGAGAACCCTGATTTACTTTCTCAGGATTTTTATATGATATTTTTCTCCCTTCTTCTTCATAACCATCAGCCTATTGGAAACTTTAACTATATTATAGAAAGGGCATACGAGAAAGCTTATTATCCCCTTTTAAAAGCCTTTTATGAACATCCTAAAATCAAATTCTCAGTCCATTTCTCTGGCTTTCTCCTTGAGACCCTGCTCAAAAAGAAGAAATTCTATAACCTGGTCGGAGGAATGGTTGAGAGGGGACAAGCGGAGCTTCTAAGCGGTGGATATTATGAACCTCCATTGGCTGTTTTTTCAGAAAGGGATGGGATAGAGCAGATAAGGAAACTTACTTCACTTATAAAGAGAGAATTCTCCTATGAACCTGAGGGTGCATGGCTCCCTGAAAGGATATGGGAACCGCAGCTCCCGGGACTTCTGAAGAAGGCAGGGCTAAAATACACTCTTGTGGATGATACCCATTTTCTGTGGGCAGGGAAGAGTAAGGAGAATACTTATGGATATTTCACAACAGAAGATAGGGGAGATGTTATAGACATAATCCCCGGGGATAAAAAACTGAGATATTTTATTCCCTTCAGGGAGATAAATCAGACTGAAGAATATCTGAGGAATCTTCCTGAAAACTCCTTTATTGCGATGGGGGATGACGGGGAAAAATTTGGAATTTGGCCGGGAACCTATGATTGGTGCTATAAAAATGGGTGGCTTGAAAGATTCCTCTCCTGGCTCGAGACCCAGCAGTGGATAGAAACTATTCAGACTAAAGAACATAAGAAAGCCCCATATCTTGGACCAGTATATCTACCGACTGCTTCCTACGAGGAGCTTACAGAATGGGTCCTTGATGCTGAAACCTACAGGAAATATAAGGAAACAAAGGAAAAACTCGGCGAAAACCAATTTCTCAAAGGGGGATTCTGGCGCGGGTTCTTTTCTAAATATCCCGAGTCCAATCACATGAATAAAAGGGTAATTTTCCTTTCCCTCAAAGGTGGAAAGAGGGAAAATGTTCTAATGGCTCAGTGCAACGATGCCTACTGGCATGGAATTTTCGGAGGATTATATCTTCCTCATCTCAGGGCGGAAATATGGAGGAACATAATTGAGGCGGAGAAGGAATTCAAAGGAGAATATAATTTCGATTTTGACAGCGATGGGAAAGATGAAAGTATAATTTATACAGATAAATTTACAGCAGTTCTGGATGATGACGGAACCCTGTCCGAAATATCTCTCAGGAAACCGCCTTTCTGTATTTCTGATGTCTTGACAAGGAGGAAAGAAGGCTATCATAATGAGCTTACCAAGGCGGTTGCTCATGTTGAGGGGACGAAATCTATCCACGAGGCATTGAGGCTTAAGGAGCCAGATGCTCTCGATTATCTTGTTTTCGATCCCTACAGGAGGGTGAATTTCAATTTAGTCGTCCTTCCCGAGTGGACTGAATTTTTCGCGTGGGAAAAGGGGAAAGTTTTTCCCATCTGGGTATCCAAGGGTTCAAAAATTCGGAGGAAAGGGAGAAAATTTTCATATAACAGTGATGAAATTAAAATTGAGAACAAATTCAGATTCGGAGATTCAATAATTTTTAATTCTAAAACAGAAATAAACAAAAAAGCTCTAATAGGAGTTGAGCTTGTTTTGAGAACCTCAAGCCCTGAACTTTCTTCATTATTCGTTAATTCTGATGAGCTTAGAAATCCAGGGGAATTTAACTCTTCAGAAAATTTAAAGATGATTGATTCAAAACTCGGTTTCAAAATTGCAATTAAAATTGAAGGTGCAAAGAAACTCTGGTATTCTCCGCTCTATACAGTATCAAGTTCTGAGAATGGAATAGAAAAGGTGAATCAGGGAAATCTCTTTTACATCTTTACTCCAGCGGAAAAAGCCGAAATTAGAATAAAAATGAAATGATAGAGAGCCTTTTTGATAAACCGATTGGATTTGTGCTTTTCGAAATCTGGAAGGAAAAATCTTCTGGCACATTACAAATTTCAAGCGAAGGAAAATTGAAAGCATTTTTCATAAGCGAAGGAAAAATAGTTGAGGGTCTTTCAAATAAGAAAGGAGAAAGCCTGGAAGACTTTTTGATATGGAAGGGCGAGGTCCCTGCTGATTTTGTTGAGCTGTCGGTCAAGGAAGGAGAGTCCCTCAGGACATTCATCCTTGAGAAGGGATTCCTCACGCAGAGCAATTTAAAAGAACTTGAGAGGCAAAGATTGCTCAAAATGGTAAGGGATGCTTTTACCTGGGTAAAGGGGGAATATTCATTTGAGGAAGGATATCCTGAAGGTGATGTGAATCTTGATATAATAGAGGCTTTAAGATATGCCGTAAGCAAAGTAGAAGACAGGGAGTTTTACAGACCATACATAACATCCCTTGATAAGATTATGAAAGCGAAAGTAGGGAAAGCTGAGGGATTGACTTCCGAAGAAGTAATGATGCTTGAAGACCTGAGATTCGCAAAAAAAATAAATAGAGCCATCTCAGAGTTTCCTCTTGGAGAGTTTAAAGCTTTGAAGATCATAATTTTCCTTTATGTTCTCGGATTAATAGGGGAAGCAGAGCAGGAAGAAGAGCTTGAGGAAATAGAGGTATTGGAAGAAAAGAAAGAGAATAAAGGCAAAAGGGACAAAGTTTTTTTAATCTTTCTTATTATTGCTGCTTGTGCATTTTTAGCAGTCCTTGGATTTTTTTATTTTAGGGGAAAGGCTGAAAAGAGATTTAATCCTGTTAGGGCAGTGAAACCTATTGCGAAACCAGCAAAAAAAATCTCCTTCCCTCGCGAAAGAATAAAGGAGAGCCAAGCTCCTTCAGAGGTAAAAAGGTCTGAAAAAAAATCCCTTCTCTCACCTGACCCATTGAGTTTGGTAAGAAAGGGAAAGATAAGAGATGCAGGCATTATATGGTTAAAGAAACTCAGAGGAAAAAGCGGTTTTACCCTTCTTCTTGAGCTTGACTGCCAGAGGGAAAATATTGTGGAAGCCTTCTCTTCAAAAGCGCCTGAGCTTTTCGCGATTCCATACAGAATGGGGAATAGAATATGCTACAGAATTTGCTATGGAGTTTATCCGACAAAAGAAAAAGCACAAAGGGCTGTTTCTAAAATTCCCCACAATTTCAAAATGGCTGTGGTATATTCCCTTGAGAAGGCAATCTCCGAAGCCCCTGTAGAGTGAAAGGACTTAGGCTAAATTTATTATGATATGTCAAAAAATTTGCAGGGAAATTTCTAAATGTTATAATTTCCGTTCTTAAATTGGAGGTTAAAAGAGATGACAGAAGAAATGGAGCGTGTTGGAGTGTTTCATCCTACAAGGCCGCTTTATCGTTTTACAGTCTTGTTTTTCGTAGCCCTTTTGACTTATGGAAGTTACTTTGCATACGACAGTCTTGGGGCAATTGCACCTTTACTCATTAAGGCTCTACATATAGGGAGACAGCAGATTGGGGCGACTTATTCCGCTTACAGTGTGGCGGCCATTTTTACTGTTTTTATAGGTGGTATTATAATTGACGGGATCGGGACAAGAAGAGCAAGCTTACTGTTTTCCTCTCTTGTTGTTATAGGAGCTGCAATTGTAGCTCTTTCAGGCAACATTTATATGATTTATGTGGGTCGAATTGTCTTCGGGATGGGCTCAGAATCCCTTGTTGTATGCCAGAGCGCCATTCTTGCCAGATGGTTTAAGGGTAAAGAGCTGGCAATGGCCTTTGGAATAGCCCTTACACTCAGCAGGCTGGGCACTATATTCAGCTTCAATTTAGAGGCCTCTATTGCCCGCTACTTCCACAGCTTTAGGGCAGCACTCTGGGCCGCTGTGATATTTACTGTTCTTTCCTTGCTGAGTAATTTAGTCTATGTAATTATGGATAAACATGGGGAGAGATACCTGAAACTCAGGGAGGAAGAAGCTGGTGAGAAAATTCGCCTGAGGGATATAAAGGATTTCCGCCCTTCTTACTGGTTTGTGGTTCTTTTGTGTGTGACATTTTATTCCGCAATATTCCCGTTCACTTCTCTTTCCACTGACTTTTTCCATACAAAATGGAATCTTCCCATGACTCTGTCCGCAGCCGGAGGTGCTTTAGGGGGCATTTTTAGTTTCTTTAAGGGGATTTTTACCACTGCCGGGGGGATAACCAGCATAATAATGATTGCCTCAGCAGTGCTTGCCCCGATTTTTGGTCGCATGGTGGATAAAGTAGGAAGAAGAGGAACTATTATGATTTTAGGTTCCCTTATGATGATCCCAACTTACCTTTTAATGGGATTCACCCACATTTATCCTGCCTGGCCTATGATAGTTTTGGGACTTGCTTTCTCATTGGTTCCTGCGGCAATGTGGCCTGCTGTCCCCCTGATTGTAAAAGAGGAACGAGTGGGTACTGCCTTTGGTTTAATGACGATGGTTCAGAACATAGGTCTTATGCTTTTTCCATTTCTTAATGGGAGATTGAGGGACCTTACTCATAATTACACTGCAAGTATGGTTATGTTCGCAAGCCTTGGAATTGCGGGTCTAATTTTCGCTATTTTCCTGAAAAGGGCCGATGCCCGTGAGGGAGGGCAGTTAGAACGTCCGGGAATGGAAGCATAGATACTAATCTAAATTGCAGTTTGGCTTCAATCCTATTTTATAATTTTTTGAGGAACTTTCATGCCAACCTCAAGTTTGCATAGGTTAAACTGATCTTTGACAGGCTGGGAAAAGAGCTGTGTGGAAAACTTTATAGTGATAGATTAATACCCTGAATCCCCCTCTTGTATAGCCACCTTATTTTTTCCACAATGTGGATTTTCAATTTATTTCATCTCCATTTCTCAAATTGGTCGTGCCACGTTTGGGAAATCTATGCCCACTCTACAGCTTTATAAGCCAATTCGCACTCTGGCTGGTGTCAAAGATGACCTTAATAAACTTGTGAAGATCCAAGGCCAGTTTTGCCTGGCGCAATAGAGAGGAATTCCAGATTAGCTAATCTCAAGCATTCTTTCTATGGAAGCTTTTGCCCTGTTCAAAGTCTTGTCAGGAATTTTTATTTCATATCTTTCTTCCTCAAGGGAGTGGAGAACAGACTGGAGGGTGATTTTCTTCATATCCTTACATATTCCTTTCGTCCCAGGGGAGATTATTTCCCTGTCAGGGTGGAGCATTCTGAGGCGGTCAAGGAGACCTTCTTCTGTAACTACTATAAATCTTTTTGCATCAGAATCTTTCACATAGCGTAGCATTCCCGATGTTGAAACCACTGCATCTGCCATATCAACAACCTCTGGACGGGCTTCAGGATGAACAAGGAGGACAGCATCCGGATACCTCTCCTTCAGTCCTCTCACCTTTTCAGGCTCGAAATCTCTATGGACATAACAGTAACCGTTGTAAAGGATAACTTTTTTGTCTGAATTCTTTTTTACCCAGTTTCCGAGGTTCATATCAGGAACAAATACTATTTCCTTGTTAGGCATTGCGTTTACTATTTTAGCAGCGTTTGCTGAAGTGCAGATAACATCGACTTCTGCCTTTACATCGGCATTTGTATTTACATATGCGACGAAGCCTGCTTCTGGATATTTTTCCCTGAGCCTTTTTATATCATTTGCAGTTACCATGTCTGCCATCGGACATCGGGCTTCTATTTCAGGAATGAGGACTTTCTTTTCTGGATTTAAGATCTTGGCTGTTTCTGCCATAAAATATACTCCTGCAAAAACTATGATTTCCGCATCGACCCCTGTGGATTTTCTTGCAAGTTCTAAGGAGTCGCCCACAAAATCGGCAATCTTCTGGACATCAAGAATCTGGTAGTTGTGGGCTAATATGACCGCTTTCTTGTTTTTCTTAAGTTCATTTATCCTATTTTCAATGCTCATCTTTGCCTCCAGAGAGGATTATATCACCTCAGGCTGAAAAGCGCACAGGGGCCAAGGTGCTTTTTAAGTTTCAGGGATTGTATAATTTTGAGAACTCTTCCTGTGTCATTTCCATATATTCTGTAAATCCCTTCAAGCCTTTGAAATTCCCCTGGGCAGAAAAGGACATGGGTGAACCCTTCCTTTTTAAGCTCAATTTTATTTTTTCCCTTAGTATATGGGGTTGTAAAAATCGAGGAAATTGCAAAGGGCTTTTTAAGGTAGTAACTCCGCTGTTCACCGATTATAAGCACCTTTTTAATACCCTTTGCCTTGTTTATATACTGATAGGCTGTGTATGGGGGGACCATTTTTGATAGATAATTTTCTTCGGATTCCTTCCATGAAAGAAACTTTCCCGAATTTGTTATCAAAGTTAGAAGGGAAAAAGAAACAAAAAACTGCACGGGTATTAAAATAAAAAGCACAGCACCCTTGAGTCCTCCCTTCAGGAAATATTCTATAACAGCTTCAGTTGGAATCATCAGAAGAGCTATGGCGAAATAGGAAAACCTTAGATTTCGCGTGAAAAGCGGGGAGATAAGAAGGAAAATCAACGAGAAAAGGGTAATGAACTTGAGCCTCCAATCAATTTTTATAAGCAAAAGAAAGGGAAGAAAGAATAAAACTGGCCCTATTATCCCACCGCTTCCCTCTCCAATTCCAATGGCAAGTTTCTTTAAAAATTCAGGATAAAAAGAAATTCTCCCGCCGACATCCCTTTTTACAATCCGAAGTCTTTCTATAGGCATATCCTTTCCGCCAATTATATAAGGGTATATCGGGTTTCCTGTCATAACAGTGTTCTTCGCCAAAATGGGAAGAAAAACACCCCCTGCAATTACTGAAATGATTATTGCCTGCCTCAGCTTTATTTTATTCATTACTAAAAGCAAGAGTATAAATATAGTTAGAGCTATAAGCGCTGTGTATTTTGTTGATATGGCTGCTCCAAAAATCATCCCGGGAATATAGATTGGGAGTTTTCCATCCCTCCATTTGAAAAATGCCCTTGTGCCTGTTGTTATAAAAAAGGCAACGAGGAGATCATCTTTGGAAGTTGAGGCAAGAAAGACTGACATGGGCATTGATATCGCAAGAAGAGCAGCTATCCAGCCCTCAAGACCGAAGTCCTTTGAAAGAAGGAAAATTGAGTAACCTGTAATACTCAAGGTCAGAAGATTGAAAAACTGTGGGGAGCCGAAGAATTTGAGCAGAGGCGAAAAAATCGTTGCCTGAAGCACAGGAAGGTTTGAATAAAAATGTGAGGGAAAAAACACAATTCCATGATGGATTAGATAGTAATTTGGGGTTCCTAAATGATAGACGAGATCGTCGTAAAAGACAGGGGGAAGAAGAGAGAAAGGCAGCACAAGAAGAAGAGAAGGCAAAGTCAGGAGAAGACCCCAGTGAAGGTGAAGATCAGTTTTTCTGAAATTCGGTTTTACAAATGGAAGAAGCACAAGAACTGCAAGGGGCAAAGCATAATACAGTTTGAATATCCCTATGAGAAAGGACAAAAAATAAACTATAACAAGGCCCAGTGCTATTGGAATATCAACGCTTCTTTCTTCCCTTAGGATGAGTTTTCCATAGAGAAATGCAGAAATTAAAATAAATATAGGGGATATTATTTCGGGAAGAGCAAAGCCCAGAGGAGAAGTCATAAGGAAACAAACGAAAGCTCCCAAGAGGAAAAGGGAAAATACAATCCATTTCACCTGAATATTTTACTTTATTTTCAAGAAAAAATCCTTGACATTGATTGACTGATAAGTCAAAATGTAACTATAAGGTCAAAATGAGTTTGAAGGATAGAAAAGAAAGGGAAAGAGAGGCAAGGAAGAAAGAAATTCTTGATGCTGCGCTGAAGCTTTTCTCAAGAAAAGGCTATGAAGAGACATCCATGGATGAAATAGCGGAGAGAGCAGAGCTTTCAAAGGGAATTCTTTACTATTATTTTCATTCAAAAGAAGAACTCTTCTACGAAGTTGCCCTGAGAGAAACATCTAATTTTTATAGAAAAGCCTATGAGGCAGTAAAGAATATGAGAGATGCCTTTGGAGTGTTTTCCGCTCTAATTGATTTTTATATTGAGTACTTCAAGGAAAGAAAGGATATATTGGGCTTGATTTTTCCCTTTGGGAAGAGCTCACCAATTTTATTGGGGAAGGAGTTTAGGGAGGAGATAGCAACCATGAGGAAACCCTTGGATGAAAAGGTAAATACCTTAAAGGGTCATGCTTCTGGGATATTTGAGGTCATCTGGAGTTATGTAATTGGAATGTCCATAAAACTTTCCCAGGGAATGAAGTTTGAAGATTTGAAACAGGAGTGCGAAACCTTCAAGAAAATGTTAAATGAGTTAATAAAATGAAAAGCTATATAAATTGGGTTGCAAAAAATCCATGGAAAGTATTGATAGTCCTTTTCCTAATAACTGTATTTTTCGGATATATGATGAAAAACCTCAAAATGAACCCTGATATAACAGCGGCTCTTCCGAAAAGCATTCCTGCAAAAAGGCTTTACGATAAGATGAAGGAGATTTTTCCATCAAAAGCAATGGCAATCGTGATATATAAAGGGGATGTTTTCTCTATTGAAGGGGCGAAGGAAATAGCGGAGCTTACAGGAAAACTTGAGGAGTTTCCCGAAGCATATTCAGTAATTAGTCCAACAAATGTTAAGATAATTGAAGCCCCGCAGGAGGGCATAGATGTTGAAGAAGCGTTGAGGGATCTTCCCGAAACTGAAAAGGACATAGAGAGCTGGAAAAGCCGCCTTTCCCAAAACCCTACCTTTCTTAAAAGCTTAATAGCAGATGACTGGAAGTCAGCCGCAATAATAGTTTCTCTAAGTAAAAGTGCAGATGAGGAAAAATTCTCGCAAAAGCTCCTTGCCCTCCTTGATAATTTCTCAAAAAACCACAAGGGGAAGGTCTTTGCAACAGGGGAGCCAATTGTCAATTTCTATATAAGCAAAGGAATAGCTAAGGATATGGGTATATTCTTCACATCAGGGATAATACTCATATTCCTACTCCTTCTTTTCATATTTTCAAGTGTGAGAGGGGTGCTTATTCCATTGACAGTTGTCCTATCAAGTGTTATATGGACCCTTGGGCTTATGGCTCTTACAGGAAGGCCCCTCAGCCATTCCACGGAGATGTTGCCAATTCTCATAATGGCGATAGGTATAGCTGACAGCATTCACATCCTCACCCATTATTATCAGAGGGCCAAACTGTATTCCGATGCAAAGGAGCTTGTGAAAAATGTTGTACATGACCTATATTCCCCTGTTATAATGACCTCCCTCACAACAATGGCAGGATTCATCGCTCTCAACACGAGCCACATGGAATCCCTTGAAGAGCTTGGGTTGTTTTCAGCCTTTGGAGTCTTATCTGCGCTTATATGGTCGCTTTCCTTCGTTCCTGCTGTGCTTTCTCTTTTGAAGATAAAGGCTGGTAAGAATTGGAGAACTGATAAAGGGATGCTGAGGGGAGTAATGACGAAATATTCAAATTTCCTTGTTAGAAAGAAAAAAGGGGTTTTAATAGGAATCCTGATAGTTCTTCTTCTTTCAGTTGTTGCAGTTTCAAAACTTAAAGTTGAATCAAGTTCAATTTCTCAGTTTCCAAAGAAAAATCCTGTAAGAAAAGCAGCGGAGTTCGTAAATAAACATTTTGCAGGCACAACTGCATTTTATGTCCTTTTTGAAGGGGATAAGGACGGATACATTAAGCAACCAGCGGTTCTTAAAACAATGGACCAGCTTGAAACACAGGTGAGTAAGCTCCCCAATGTTGGTTCCACCCAATCCATTGCTGATTTCGTAAAGCTCATAAACAGAGCTCTCCACGACAACGATTCTTCTTATTATAGGATTCCCAATGAAATAGAGGAAGAGAAGACTTTTATTTATGAAGGTGGCAAAAAAGTGGAAAAAACCTTCAAAGTTGAGGGAAAAAAACTTATTGCCCAGCTTCTTCAGCTTTATGAGCTTTCTTCTTCCCCTGAGGACTTCGCAAATATGGTTGATTTCAATTACAGAAATTCAAGGGTAGCAATTTTTGTGAAAACAGACAGGGACTCTGAGCTGAGGAAGATTGATAAGGAGCTTCGGAAATTTCTAAGGGAGAGAGCAAAGGGAATAAAGGCAGACATAACAGGAATGGCAAAGCTGATTCTCGTTGTAAGAAAAATGGTGATAAAGGGGCAATTTCTGAGCTTAATTGCTTCACTTCTTTTGGTATGGGCACTCACTACCATAATGTTCCGCTCAGCGATAATTGGCATTTTCAATGCGGTTCCCCTCTTCTTCGGCATCTTCCTCAATTTTGCAATAATGGGAGCCCTTGGTATTCCACTCGATATTCAGACAATGGTAACATCAAGCCTTGCCATTGGAATAGGAGTTGATTATGCAATACATTTTATCCATAGATACATATTTGAGATGAGAACCAAAGATTATAATGAGAGCCTTACTCCCTCAATGGAGACCTCAGGGGTTGCAATAGTTTTTAACTCTCTTGTTGTTGCTTCAGGATTCATGCTCCTTGTGTTCTCAATGTTTAAAGGAGCAAGGGCAATGGGATTCCTTCTTGCTTTGACAATGATAACAACAGCTTTCGCTGCCCTGACTTTACTTCCAATATACTTCGTGACATTCAAGCCAAAGTCCCTGAGAAAGGCAGCGGAAAGGAGGAAAGAATGAAAAAATTAGCATTAATTTTAACTGTGGTTCTTTTAATCCCGCTTTACAGTGAAGAACTTACTGGAAGAGCGGTGATGGAAAAGGTCGTGAACAAAACAGAGTGGAATGATATGGAAGGGGAAATAACAATGAAAATTATGGTAAGAGGAAGGACAAGGACAAGAAAAATCAAGTTGTATTCAAGAAAGAGGACAGAGCAGGATTCTGATATGGTAATGAAATTCCTGTATCCTCCTGATATTGAGGGAACAGCATTTCTTTTGATAGAGCATTCAAAGGGCGAAGACGAAAGATATCTTTATCTTCCAGCTCTAAGGAGGATAAAAAGAATTGCTGCAAGCGGGAAGGGTGGGGCATTTATGGGTTCTGATTTTAGCTATTATGACATAGGAAAGCCAAAACTCAAGGACTGGAAATACAGAAACCTTGGATTTGTGAAGTTCAATAGTATAAAATGCTATAGAATTGAAGCTGTTCCTTCAGGCCCAAAAATAGAGAAGGATACTAAATACAGCAAGATAATCCACTGGGTTGACCCGAACCGCTGGAGCATTGTCCACGCAGAATACTACGACAGGACAGCCACCTTGTGGAAGGTCCTTTATGTTAAGGAGATAAAAAAGATAGAGGATATATGGTTTCAGACAGACCTTTTGATGAAGAATGTTCTCTCAGGAAGTCAGAGCGAAATGGAATTTGAAGCGATAAAAATAAATCAGAGGATTTCCAAGGAACTGTTCACAAAGAGATACTTAGTCCAGTGAGAAAATTAATAGCTTTGCTGTTTCCTCTTATTCTGGTCTCAGGCGATTTCCATGGTTATCTTAAGTTCTTTGCCCATCCAAAACTCACCCTGCCATATAGCTTTGACAGATACGGGACAAGACTTCAGCTCTCAATGAAAAAGAAGAGAAAAAACATTGATTTTTTTGCTTCCTTTGACTTTGATCTTGATGAGAGAAACAGCACAGGAGTTCCTTCCGAACCGAGGTCTTCTGTTCTTAAAATTTACCCTGTTGAGGCATACATTAGGTTCCATTTTTCCTCTGTTGATTTAAAACTCGGGAAGCAATTTGTCTTCTGGGGAAGAACGGACTGGGTAAACCCTACAGACAATATAACTCCCTGGGATTACACAAATATGACCGCTGAGATAGAGGATTACAGGATTTCTGTAACTGCGGCGAAGATGGACTGGTATTTCGGAACCTCAAGCCTTGAATTTGTCTTTGTCCCATTTTTTAGACCCAACAAAACGGGGATGGAAATTACAGGGGCAAAGACAATACTGCCTGAACAAAAACCCGAAAACTGGCAGGAAGGAGTAAGATTTTCCTCTTCTGTTGGTGGCCTCAATTTTTCAACTTCATACCTCAGGGGATTTGAACTTTTCCCCTCTGTAATCCCAGAATTAAACGCTCTGAACATAGAGTATAAACCTCAGCAGGTATTCGGTGCTGATTTTGACTATGCAATAGGAAGATTCGTTTTCAAAGGAGAAGGAGCTTATTATCTCACGCAGGACAGGGAAGGATACAACCCCTTTGTGAGAAATCCACATCTCGAGTATGTCCTTGGTGCAGACTGGAATATATCAAACAATTTAACTCTCAACCTTCAATTCATAGAAAACAGGGTTTTTAAATGGAGAGAAGGATTTATGAACCCAATGGAAAGGAGGAAAAGAGACTCTGCCTCCGGGATGATTTCTTACAAAAAGGAAGGATATTATAATTTAAGGTTCATAGGGGTTTACAATTTTGGCGATGGAGATTATTTTCTCCTTCCAGTATTTACATATGAAATTTCCGATGGTGTAAATATGTATATAGGAGCATCAATATTTGAGGGACCTGAGCCCAGCATTTTCGGAAGGAGCAAGAAGCTCTCAAAGGCTTTTATTGAGATAAAGTATTCCTTCTAACCTCAGTTTACAGAGCATAGTAATGCTTACCAGTGGAGGCCATAAAAAAATTCTTAGTTACCCTTTCATTTGATATTCACTGAGAGCGATGAAATGTAAGAAGTAAAAACCGTGAAGTGAAAAATGAACGCTCCTTTCCTTCCTGCTCCTTTCGTCAAGAATTCCCTGTAAGATAATCACGTCATCTGTTCTAACCAATATGAGAAGAAAGACTAATCTGAAAATCCTTTCACAGCGGAAATAACATCTCTTTCCGAATCTTTCGGTTATGCTTCACTTTCTATTTTGCCCTATCTTTTGTAAGACAAATTTCTTCACCTTGAGAGCTATTTCATAAACTTCTTTTGTCTCTTTTAATGTTGGTTCGTAAAAATCGTCGGGATAGCGCACCTCAACAGCGTAAGGTGCGAGCTTTTTCATATCTTCCAAAAAACTTAAAATGGAAGCCTCAACCTTTGAGGCAAGATTTACTATATATTCAAGATGATGAGTTCTTCCAAAAGGGATATTATAGGAAGTCAAAAAAGCTTTTAGAAATTTTTCTACAGCCTGCTGAGAATGGAAGCAAACAGCTTCTGTCACAATTTCCTCTGGAGGAGAGACTTTTAAAAGATGCTTCGCAGCCTCCAAGTCATTAAGGGCTTTTTGGAGCCATTTTTCCACTCTTTCATCTATCAAAGAGCCACTCCTTCTTTTAATGCTTCTCTCGTAGCTGTTCCATAGAAGTTCTCGTATTTTTTAAGCTCACCCTTTGTTTTTATAAGAACATCTATAGGAATATCTCTTAAACGGCATCTAATTTCCGCAGCCAGTTCCCACTTTTTCTTTCTGCCAACATGTTCTTCTACAACAACAAGAACATCCCAATCGCTGTCTCGCTTTGCCTCCCCCCTCGCTCTTGAGCCAAAGAGGATTATACGAGAGACTGTAAGCCCTTCCTCTTCCGCTGTCTTTAAAATCGTTTTCTTTATCCTTTCCCGCTTTTTCATCTCTTCTCCTTTGTTATAATATCCCCTCTTGCTCTTTTCGTCAAGAATTCCCTGTAAGATAATCACGTCATCTGTTCTAACCAATATGAGAAGAAAGACTAATCTGAAAATCCTTAATACCTTAATAGAGGAATTCTAATGCTGATTTTCAGTTAATTGGCTTATTTTTCTCTACATAGTTTCTCGTCTATAGCTCCGTTTGGAAGCATACAGTCCGAATGAGGTTCCCCTGCTTCTTCCATTTGGTATCGCACACACCTTTTCCAATTTCCTTTGCAGTAAAGCTCCACCCACTTCCTATCTATTTTTCCCTCTTCGTAAAATCTTTTGATTGGACAAACAGGATACCATTTGCATTCTTTCATAAGAACCTTCAATATTTAGTGATTTTCTTAAACAAAATTATACCATACAATAAATCAATAAATTCTGGTATGAAAAGGGTTACAATAGCATTTTTTCCAAAAGCTTGACAGGGAAATTCGATGCGAGTAAATTTCAAATATGCAAGAAAGCTTAACTAAGTTTTTAAAGTGTCTTCTTCCCACTGCTTTTTTGATTTTTTTCCTTGCTGGCTGTGCAGTTTATCATCCTCTTCTGCTTGAGAAGAACTCACCTGTTCCCAGGATAAGCAAGCTTGAAATAATGGCGAAAAAGATCAATCACCCCATTTTGAAGCCTGTAAGGATTGATTTGAGAGATGGAATTTCCCCTGATGAAGCTGCTCTTCTTGCTGTTGCAGGAAATCCTGAACTGAGGGCAGTCCGTGACCAAATGGGCATAGTGAAGGCTCAATTAATTCAGGCAGGGCTTATTCCCAACCCCTCTTTTTCCTATGGTTTTGAAAAGCCCATAGGAGGCAGGAAAGAAGAAGCTGTTAAGGGTTTTGAATTTGGGATAAATTTTGGTTTATCTTCGCTCATATCGAGGGGGGCGAAAATAGATGAGGCGAAATCAAGACTTAAATCCGTTGAAATTTCTATAGCCTGGAAAGAATGGCAGGTTGCTGAGGCTGCAAAGTTGCATGCCTTACGCCTTTTCTGGATAGGGAAGATGCTCCCTTTAGTTATGGAAGAAGGAAGCCTTTTAAGAAGGAACCTGAAATTAATAGTAAAGGCTCTGAAGATAGGTGGAAAAAATTGCAAAGACATGGAAATTGCAAGGAGAGAATGTCAAAGAGTGAAGCTCGCTCTCATAAATCTGAAAAACGAAAATGAAAGAGAGAGACTTGCTCTAAACAGAACAATAGGGATTCCACCAGGGAAAATGTTGTCTCTCCAGGAAGAAGTTAACTTTTCCCGCTGGGGCAGTCTTCCTCGCAGCGCACAGGTTCTCAGGGGTATTGAAAACCGTCGCCTTGATCTTCTTGCCCTCAGGATTGGCTACAAGAGTCAGGAGGCAAGATTGAGAGCAGCAGTTCTTTCCCAGTTCCCGGGACTAAGCATTAAGTTTGCCCGTGCAATGGATGTTGAGAATGTGTTAACTTCTAACTTTGGGGTTTCTATTGAGATGCCTTTTTTTAATAGGAAAAGGGGTAAAATTGAGCTTGAAAAGGCCACAAGAAAAAAATTGTATGATGAATATAACTTTAGAGTTTTTGAAGTCCGTTCGAAAGTTGTAGAGATTATAAAAGATATGAAATTCCTCAGATCCAGAATACACACTAAGGAAAATTATATAAAAGCACAAGCTCACCTTGTTTCAGTCCTAAAAGATGCTTCGGCGAAAGGAGAATCGGACATCTTCTCCTTTTACTCTGCAAGGAAGGAACTTATTGAACAGAAATTATCCCTTCTGAGGCTGAAAGAAAACCTCAGTGACCTTGCATTGGCCCTTGAGCTTGTCTCTGGGAGATATTTGCCTTTTAGAGATAGCAGAGCTTCAAGAAGGAAAACTGGAGGATAAGATGAAAACCAAAACTACAAAAGTTATTATTATCATAGTTTTTCTTGCCGTAGCAGGGGCTTTTTCCCTTGTGCTATTGCATAATACCCGGAAGATAAAGTCCTATTTTTCCGAAACCAAGCTTTCTTTTATAAAGACAGGTTATCCTTCTCGTGGAGATTTCGTAAGGAGTATTCCATTTTTAGGCTTGACTTTCAGCAAAAGTGATGTGAAGCTGATTTCCATGGAGAGCGGAAGGATAAATTCAATATTAGTAAGAGATGGGGAAAGGGTAAAAAAAGGAACAGTTATTTTTCAGCTTGGTGGCCCTGTTATTTCTACTGAAATGGAAATCCTGAAATCCAGAGCGAAATCCCTTAAAAAGAGGTATTCCCTTGCTATGAGGATTGTTTCTTTGAGAAGGGAAGGTGTAAAAACCAGAATAATATCTCTTGATAAGCTAAAGGAGGCAGAGGAAAATGCTCAAAAGATTAAAGGTGCCCTTGTCTCAGCAGAAAAGAAGCTGAGGCTTTTTGAGGAAAATACAAAAGTAAGGGCAACAATTAACGGTATTTTTGCCTCCAGAAAGGTTAATGCAGGACAGGAAGTTGAGAAAGGACAAATCCTCGGGGAGGTGATTGACCCCGCTAACCTCAAAATAGAGGCCAGAATATTCAGTAGAATTCTAAAATCTCCAATAGGAATGAAGGCTATTGTAATAACATCGGAGGGTAAAAAGCTTAAAGGAAAGGTGAAGAGAGCTTTTCCAGGAAATATACCTTCAGGAGGGCTTGTAGTATGGATAGAGGGAAGTGAAATTAATTCAGGGCTCAGTCCAGGAGAACCTGTGAGGGGAAAACTAATCCTTGAGATTCATAAAAACTCCCTCTCCCTTCCAGCCTCTGCAGTGGTGTATTACAGGAATAAAGCTTATATATTCGTCCAGAAGGGAGGAAGATATGAGAAAAGGGCTGTAATTCTTGGTCTTAAAAATAACGGGCATGTTGAAGTCATTTCAGGATTAAAAGAGAGGGAAAAGGTCGCAATTCTCGGTGCTTATGAACTGATAAATCAGAATTTTAACAAAGTTTTTAAGGTCCCTGATTGATGAGAAAAAAAGGGGTTAAAAATTTTATTTTCTTCCTTAAAGAGGCAGCAAAAAAATCTCCTTTTGTATTTGCACTGTTTACCCTCTCCATAATTGCGCTCCTTTTCCTTGAGGTCTGGAATAAGTTTTCACCCTTACCAGCCCATGATTGGCTCAGCATAAATTTAAAGCAAATTAAAATTTCCAACCCCGAAGATTTTTCCTTTGCTGTATTCGGGGACAATAAAAACAGTCACTTTGTTTTTGAAAAACTCTTAACGAAAATTGAAAATGACAGGCAAATTTCTTTTGCTATAGACATAGGAGACCTTGTATATGATGGGGAAAAGGAGAAATATCGCTATTTTCTCAAGCAGATAAGAAGAAATTTCCATAAACCTTTTCTTGTTGCGATGGGAAATCATGAGCTAAAAGGGGATGGGCGAGGACTTTATTATGAAATCTTTGGCCCATTTTTTTATTCTTTTAAAATAGGCAGGACATGTTTTATAGTCTTAGATGATGCCAATGGAAGTCTCGGCCTCTGGCAAAGGGAATGGCTTGAGAATGAGCTGAAAAATGCACGGGATTGTGTTCATCGCCTTGTTTTCATGCATATTCCTCTTTACGACCCGAGGGGAGGAATCCACCATCACTGTCTTTCTAAGAAAACTGCAGAAGAATTGCTTGGCCTCTTTAAAAAATACAGGGTAACATATATCTTCACTTCTCACATTCACAGTTATTTCTCCGGCAAATGGGGAGGGATTCCTTATATAATAACAGGCGGAGCTGGAGCTGAATTGTGGGGTACTGACCCTCGCCATTCCTTCTTTCACTATCTGAAACTGAGTGTTAAAGGAGAAAAACTTAACATAAAAGTTGTGAGATTGCATTCCCCTGATTACGAATGGATTGATCGCCTTACTTATGCGGCCTGGCTCTACACCTATGCTTTTCTAAGAATACATGGTTTGGAACTTGCATTGTTGCTTATTGTGATAGGCTTTGGGATACTCATTGTTCATTCTTTTAGAAAGGAGAACAATCGTTGAGAGGAACTTTACACTGGCTTATTAAACACCCAAGAGTTATGGATATTTTTGTGGCCCTCATAGTTCTGGCAGGTGTTTATTCAATCTTCAAAACGCCTGTTGAGCTTTTCCCGAATCTTAATATTCCTATAGTAAATGTTATAACTCATTATCCCGGAGCTTCCCCTGAGGATATGGAGATATTGATAACAAGATCCGTTGAAAATGAACTGAGGGGAATCCAGGGAGTAAAAAGAGTGCTTTCAGTATCATCTCAGGGTATCTCCAAGGTAACTGTTGAATTTTCCTCTGGAACTACTGTGAATGAAGCTCGCCAGCTCGTTCAAGCAAGGCTTTCTTCTCTTTCAGGCATCCTGCCGCGGGAAGCTATTCCAAGACTTGAAAATATAGGAACAACTCTTCAGGAGGTAGTAGGCTATGTTATTTACGGAGGAGGAGAAAGCCTGATAAACCTCAGAAAGATGGTGAGATATGACCTGAGCAATCAGATTATGGGAATCCAGGGGGTCTCCTTTGTGGAAGTTTTTGGAGGGGATAGGAGAGCTTACATAATACATGTTCCGCCTGAAGAAATGTTGAGGTTTAACTTCGGCATCTCAGACCTTGAAGAGAGCATTAGAAAAAGCAACAGAACAAAAGCAGAAGGTTATATCAGCAGAGGTTCCAGGGAATATCCTCTCAGGGGAGATTCCCGTCTTATGAGCATAGATGATATCCTTTCTATCCCCATAAAAACAGGGAATGGAAAGGTTCTTCTTGGTTCTATAGTAAGAGTTAATGAGGGAAAGGTAAAAAGGCACTATGAGATAATGGGAGATGCTTTTCCAGCAGTTGCCTTCATAGTCAGGAAACAGCCAGGTGCAGGCACAATAAGTGTAGTGAAAGGTGTTGAGGAAGCAGTTAAAAGGTTCAGGAAGCAAGTTCCCTCAGGGGTCAGGATAAGGAAGTTCTATGACCAATCAGAAATAATAGGGGAAGCGAGGAACACAATATTAAATGACCTTCTTGTTGGGGCTGTCCTTGCAATTCTGATTCTGTTTATCTTCACAGGAGACACAAAATTGACCCTTATAGTTGGAGCTACAATTCCTCTAACCCTGCTTACCACCCTTGCTCTTATGGAATATCTTGGGGTGGGGCTAAATGTTATCACATTTTCAGCCCTTGCCTTAGCTGTTGGAATGATAGTGGATGATGCGATAGTCGTTACAGAAAACATATTCCGCCATATTCAGAAAGGGGAAAAAGAAAAGGATGCAAGCTTAGAGGGAACCTTGGAGATAGCAGGGCCAGATGCTTCTGGCACTTTCACAACTGTTGCTGCATTCCTTCCACTTACTGTTGTAGGCGGAATAATAGGGCTATTTTTGAGGCCATTTGGATTTACAATAAGCATTGCTCTTTTAACCTCTCTTGTCCTTTCTCTCAGTCTTGTTCCTGTTCTTCTCAGGAAGGAAAAGGCAAAGTCTATTAAAGTCCCAGGGCAAAAATTTCTATCAGGGTTCTCCGGATGGGTGGATAAAGTTCTGAGGTATTCGTTCACTCATCCCTGGAAAATAATTGGAATTTCCCTCCTCGCTTTTTTCATGGCGGGGTTATCTGCGGTTTTTATAAAAAGAGTTGGGCTTCTTCCCCCAATTGATGAGGGTTCTATACTTGTAGAATACATAATGCCCCCTGGAACTTCCCTCAAAGAGAGCAATCGTATAGGCGATGAGCTTGACAGAACAGCTATGGCAGACCCTGATGTTTCCTGTGTTTACAGGAGAACTGGGTCCCCTGAGGTTGGATACCAAATAGAAGGAGTAAACAGGGGAGAAATCCTGATGAAGTTGAAAGCTAAGAAGGAACGCAAGCGAAATGTAAATGAAATAATAGACTCCCTCAAGAGGAAATATTCACAGTTCAAAGGGTTAGCATTTCTTTATCATCAGCCTACTCAGGAGAAAATGGATGAGAGCCTTTCAGGAATATCATCTTTCTTTGCAGTAACAATTTACGGAGAGAAACTTTCCAGACTTACAGATATTGCTGGAAAAGTTGAGAAAATTATGGAAAGTGAAGGCTCTATAACCAATATTTTCAATCCATCAAGGGCAAAGATCTCAGAAATTGTTGTGAGAATAAACCGTTCCAGCCTTTCCCAGTATGGAGTTAATTTAAATGAACTGCTTTTAACCCTGCGAGCAGCTTTTTGGGGACTTGAGGCGACGAGGATATTGAAGCAGAAGGAAGAAATAAGTGTCCTTATAGACCTTGATTATGGGACAAAGTCCATAGACAATCTGAAAATGCTTCCCATAAGGACAACAAGAGGAGAAATGATTCCTCTTGGCAGGCTTGCTGAGATAAAAATGGATAGTTTTCCCTCGCAACTTACAAGGATAAATGGAGAAAGGGAGATGACAATTCTTGGTGAGGTGGAGGGAAATGTTCTCAGCGTGGCGAATCATCTTAAGAAGAGATTTGCAAAATTACATCTTCCAGCGGGATACAGAGTGGAGATAGCAGGTCAGTATAGAAATATTATAAAAGGGGCATTGGAGCTTATTTTTGTTGCCCTTGCAGCGATTTTTCTGATATATCTTATACTTTCTCTTGAATTCCATTCTTGGATTCAACCTTTGATAATTATGATAACTGCTCCATTTTCCATAGTAGGTGCCATTTTAACCCTGTTTATAACAGGTCAGGGTATTGATATTTCAGTGGCTATGGGTGTTATAACCCTCCTGGGAATATCTGTGAACAATGCCATAGTGCTTCTGGACTTTGCAAACAGGAGAATGAATTCCGGGATTTCAGTCGCCCAGGCACTTAGAGAAGCAGCTTCTGTGAGGCTCAGACCCATTCTTATGACAAGCTCAACGACAATTTTTGCCATTATCCCTGTAGCAACTGGGATTGGAGTGGGTTCAAAGATATTCCAGCCCTTTTCCATAACTGTGATAGGAGGACTTGTAACTGCAACCCTGAGCACACTGATTATAGCCCCTACAGTTTCATTCCTTTTGAGCGGTAAGCATTAGATTTTCATATTGCTACACAGGGTCTAAAAATGATATTATATTGTATGAGGTATTGTTTAAGTTCGGTAATGCTTTTTCTATGGGGTTTTGAAAATTGTCCCGCATAATGATTGTCTCCAATCGTCTTCCTACTGTGGTTGAAAAGAGGAAAGGAGTCTTACATTTCCGGCAAAGTGTAGGAGGATTAACCACAGGGCTTGTATCTTTCTCTAAAACTCATGAAAGTATCTGGATTGGATGGCCTGGTATTCCTATAGAAAAACTCAATCGTAAGGAAAAAGAGGAACTTCAGGAAAAATTAATTTCTCAATACAATAACTATCCAGTTTTTCTCTCCAAAAAAAATGTTGAGTCGTATTACTACGGATTCTGTAATAAGACTATCTGGCCTCTGTTTCACTGTTTTACCCAGTATGTTATCTATGATAAGGAACTATGGGGAGAGTATAAAAGGGTGAATAAGATATTTCTGGACCACATTCTGAAATATGTGAAATCCGATGATACCATCTGGATACATGATTACCATCTTATGCTTCTTCCGAAGTTGATAAGGGATAAACTGCCGAATTCCAAAATTGGATTCTTTCTGCACATACCTTTTCCACCTTATGAAATATTCAGACTTCTTCCGAACCGAAAGGAAATTCTTGAAGGCTTATTGGGAGCCGATCTCATAGGATTTCATATTTATGATTATGTTCAGCATTTTCTTGATTGTATTCTCCGCATTTTGAACTATGAACATACCCTTGGACAGATGATCATAGGAAACAGGACATTAAAGACAGATACCTTCCCTATGGGAATTGATTACCGCCGTTTCGAAGAAGCTTTAGAGAAAAACAGAGTGCAGAAAGAAATTAATAGATTCAGGAAGACATTGGAAGAGAAAAAGGTGATATTATCTATAGATAGACTTGATTATACAAAGGGCATTCCTGAAAGGCTTGAAGCCTTTGACCTTTTCCTTGAAGAAAATCCTCAATACAAAGAAAAGGTAACACTTATACTTATTGCTGTTCCTTCGCGAACAAGAGTAGAACAGTATAGAAATCTCAAACATAAAGTAGACGAATTAATTGGAAAGATCAACGGCAAGTATAGCACAATAGGCTGGACACCCATCCGATATTTTTACAGGGCTCTCTCTTTTTATACTTTGGTAGCTATGTATAATATTGCTGATGTGGGACTTATAACTCCCTTAAAGGATGGAATGAACCTTATTGCAAAGGAGTTTATAGCGGCAAAGAGAGACAAACACGGAGTCCTAATCTTGAGTGAAATGGCAGGAGCTTCTTTTGAACTTGGAGAAGCAATAATAGTAAATCCGAACAACAGAGAAGAGATAGCAAAGGCCATAGAAAGGGCGTTATCAATGCCTGAGAGTGAAAAGGAAGAGAGAAATCTTATTATGCAAAGTAGGCTTAAGCGTTATGATATTTTTAGATGGGCTGAAGATTTTATAGGTAGTCTTTCTCAAATAAAAAATATTCAAAAGCAGTTTCGTGCGAGGAAATTTCCATCTAATAAGAGAGAGGAACTCCTGGAATCTTATAGAAGGGGCAAGAATCGTTTGATAATACTTGATTATGATGGAACTCTCGTGCCTTTTGCGAGAAGGCCGGAAGAAGCTAAACCAGATAGGGAAATTTTGAGATTGTTAAAGTCCCTTGCCAGAGACAAGAAAAACGAAATAGTAATTGCAAGCGGAAGAGATAAGAAAATTATAGATGAGTGGTTCAGCTCCTTGAATATTGGATTAATAGCTGAACACGGGGCGTGGGTAAAAAAGAGAAAAGGTTCTTGGGAAACCATAGAGCCGCTCCAAAGTGAGTGGAAAGAGGAAATCAGACCAATCCTTGAATTATACATGGATAGGACACCTGGAGCCTTTATAGAAGAAAAGAATTTCTCTCTTGTCTGGCATTATAGGAAGGCGGATATGAAATTATCCTCTGTGAGGATTAGTGAGCTGAAGGATGCTCTTTATCACCTGAGTGCAAACCTAAATCTTGGAGTGATGGAAGGCAATAAGGTGATAGAGGTAAAACCTGTAGGGGTGAACAAGGGCCGCGCTGTATTAGAATGGCTTTCTAAAAATAATTGGGATTTTATCCTCTGTATAGGAGATGATTGGACAGATGAGGATATCTTTAATGTTCTTCCTAAAAGTTCATATTCTTTGAAGGTAGGTTTGAGCCCGTCAAGAGCTAATTATAACTTAGATTCAGTAGCTGAGGTCAGGGAATTAATAAGAATTTTAACGAGGTGAAATATGAGAAGTGTAGAAGATTACAGGAAAATAGTAGGGGATGGGGCGATATCCTCAATTTACAAAAAGGCAAGAAAACTTTATGGAAAGCATATAGTTAATATTAATTCTACTTATCAGGGTGGTGGAGTAGCAGAAATGCTTTCCTCCATAGTTCCATTGATGAATGAGATAGGCATAGAAGCTGGGTGGAGAATACTGCACGGTAATCCTGACTTTTTCTCAATAACCAAGAAATTTCACAACGCTTTACAGGGGGAAAAGATTAATCTAAGTGAGATAAAAAAGAAACTTTATCTTCGCACCAATCAGGATTTTTCCACATTTACACACATAAACCATGATGTTGTAATAGTGCATGACCCTCAGCCGCTTCCGCTTGTAAGATTCTATAGCAAAAGACAACCCTGGGTTTGGAGATGTCATATTGACCTTTCATCTCCGAATGAAGAAATATGGGATTTCATTAAGGAATATATTTTAAGATATGACTTGGTGATAGTCTCAAGCGAAAAATACAGAAAAAAAGACCTTCCTGTTGAACAGAGAATAATATCCCCTGCTATTGACCCTCTTTCGTCTAAGAATATGGAAATTCCTGCTTCCATGATAAAAAAATACCTTAAAAAGTATGAAATTCCTTTTGACAAACCGATTATTTCTCAGGTATCAAGATTTGACAAATGGAAAGATCCTGAGGGAGTATTGAGAGTATTTGAAGCCGTAAGAAAAAAAGTGGATGTGAGACTTGTCCTTTGCGGAAGCACGGCAAGTGATGACCCTGAAGCCTGGAAAATTTACAGCAAAGTGGAAAAAAGAGCTGAGCCTTTTGTAAAAAGCGGCGATGTCATCCTTATAACCATTGAAAACGACATATTAGTAAATGCTCTTCAGAGAATTTCCTCGGTTGTTATCCAGAAATCAAAAAGAGAGGGATTCGGATTGACTGTAACAGAAGCATTATGGAAGGGCAGACCGGTAGTAGCCTCCAAGGTTGGTGGTATTCCTCTCCAGATAGAAGATGGGAAGGGCGGATACCTTGTAGAATCTCAGAGGCCAGAGGAATTTGCTGAAAGGATCGTGGAAATCCTTAAAAATCCGAATTTAGGGGAAACTATGGGAAAGAATGGAAGAGAAAGGATAAGGGAAAATTTCCTCATAACAAGGCTTTTATCTGATTATTTAGACCTGTTAAATTATTTATATGAATAGAGTGAGGTTCTTCCACTCGAAATGTTGACAAAAGAACGAAAAGTTATATAATAACCAATAAGATGATTATTGGTTTATGTATGAGGCGGCAGACATTTCTACGTGATGAATTTGAAGAGTTGTCTTTGATGAATGTCATATGCAGATTTTATTCCTGCCAAAGTTTTTGTATGGCTTCATTCTCTGGCAATGCCAATCTGAATCTTTCCAATAATAATGTCCCCCACACATAGGGGGACAAATATATTAGCATCTAAATCCATTTTTTAAAGAAAGCAACCAATCTCTACAAAAAATCCAAGATAAGGAGGTAGAAATGCAATCTATAAATAAAGAAGAGCTAAAGGAAAAACTCAGGGAAACAAAGAATTTTTTAAAGGACGAGCGGGTAATCACTGCGAATCGTCTTAAAGGAAAAATAATCGGGATTCTCCGTGACTTCTTAAAAGAGAAGGGATTTGTCGAATTGCTTCCTGTTGTCGCATCCCCGGTTACTGATCCTTTGTCCTCCCCTGAAACCACAGTGTCTTTTAATGTCTACGGGTATCCTTTCCAGTTGACAAAGAGTATGATTTTCCACAAGCAGTTTGCAATGTTGGCCTTTGAACGGATATTTATTTTCTCCCCTAACTTTAGAATCGAAAAGAAAGAGATGGCAAAAACTGGCCGTCACTTAGTGGAATTTACCCAGTTTGATTTAGAGGTAAGAGGCGCTACTCGCAAAGAGGTTATGGAACTTGCAGAGGAAATGATTATAGGACTTGTGACGCGCATAATTGACGAGGCTAAAGATGAGATGGAATTCTTTGAAAGAAAGTTAAAAATGCCCATTAGACCTTTCAAAGTTGTTACCTATAGTGAAGCATATTCAAAATTCGGGAAAGACCTTGAGGCAAGACTTTCTCAAAGTTCAGAAGGCCACATCTGGCTGATTGATTTTCCCGAAAAGATAAGGGAATTCTATTATCTTGAAGGGGAAAGAACCTTCTATTTAAAGGACTTTGACCTGATCTACCCCGAGGGATTCGGAGAGGCTATTTCTGGAGGAAAACGAGAATGGAGAGCGGAAAAGATAAGGGAGCGGCTCAAAAGGAAGAGGATTAACGAAGATCTGTATTCTCCCTACTTAATTATGCTTGAACAAGGGATCCCGCCGTCAGCAGGATTTGGGATAGGTATAGAAAGGCTTACTCGTTTCATTGCAGGTTTAGAATCAGTAAAATTCTGCAGGCTTTTTCCAAAGCTTCCCGGAGAATTTGGACTATAGACTAAAAGTTCACCTTGGACCTGGGGGCAAATGACTCTTTAGATACTTCGTAAGCAGCCCGAAAAGATGTCGCCTTGTATTTTTCCCCTCAAAAATTCCGTGAGACCTGTTGGGATAAATCATTAAGGAGAATTGCTTATTGTCCTTAATAAGTTCATTTACAAGAACATAGGTGTTCTGTACATGAACGTTGTCATCACCTGTTCCGTGAACTATAAGAAGGTTTCCCTTCAGTTGATGTGCAAAGGGAATTGGGCCTGCAAGTTTATATCCTTCTGGATTGTCCTCGGGAAGACTCATGTACCGTTCTTCATATATGGAGTCGTAGAACCTTGGAGATGTGACCGGAGCCACCGACATTGCCGTCTTGTAAAGGTCAGGATAGCGGAAAATTAGATTGAGAGTGGAAGTTCCGCCGCCACTCCATCCCCATACTCCAACTCTGTTACGGTCAAGATAAGGTCTTTGTTTTAGTATTTCTCTTGCTGCTTTTGATTGCTGTTCGGATATAAGAATTCCGAGCTTTTTGTATATGGCCTTTCTCCATATCCTTCCACAGGGGGCTGGGGTTCCCTGATTATCCACGCTCATTATTACATATCCCTGCTGGGCAAGCATAAGATGCCAGAGATATCTGCTTCTTCCCCAGCGGTCAACAACAGTTTGTCCAGCAGGTTCTCCGTAGACATAGAAAAGCACAGGATACTTTTTGTTAGGGTTAAAATCAGGGGGTTTGATGGACCATGCATTAAGAAGTATCCCATTCCCTATGTCAACCTTGAAGAATTCTACAGGTCTCCTCTTGAGAGCTTTTACATTGGCAAAGAGTTTTGAGTTGGAAACAAGGATTTTCACCTCTTTGTGGGATGGAAGTTTTACAAGGTCAGCTGTAGGAGGGGTATCAAAGTTAGAATAGATGTGGAAAGCCCATTTTCCATCAGGGGAGATGGTATAGCTGTGATATCCTGGCTGATTCAGAGGAGTTATCCTTCTGGGTTTCCACTTCCCATTCAGCTTTATTCTGTAAAGGTAACGCTGAGCTGGGTTCTCGGGAGAGGCAATGTAATAGAGCCATTTTTCGTTCTTGTCGATTCCTGCTATTCTTACGACATCATATTTACCTGGGGTGATGAGACGAATTTTCTCCCCGTTTCTTGAGACAAGATATACATGTCTCCAACCGTCCCTTTCACTCAGCCATATAAAATACTTTCCATTGTTCAACCAGCGAATATTATCCACGACATCAACCCATGCCTTGTCTGTCTCGGTAAGTATGGTTTTTGTCTTTCCCGTATGGACATTTGCAAGAATAACCCTGTCAGTATTCTGGAGTCTGTTAAGATGTTGAAGAACTAAGGTGTCATTGTCTACCCATTCCATCCTTGGAATGTAGTTGTTTCTGGGATCTTTTGAAACTTTTATCCATAGGGTTTTTCCTCCCTCTGCACTTATCACTCCGATCCTGCATGCTGAGTTTTTCTGTCCTACTTTCGGATAGGGAAAGGATTTGAGCTTGGGATAGAGAGCGTCAGTGTAATTTACAAGATAGAAAAGGGGAACTCCTGATGTATCAAACTGCCAATAGGCAATATATTTTCCGTCAGGGCTCCAGCGAAAGCCATCTCTCAAGCTGAACTCTTCCTCGTAAACCCAATCTGAGGTGCCGTTTATTATGTTCTTAGAGCTGCTTTTTGTGAGCTGAATCACTTTATTCTGGTCAATGTACTCCACATATATGTTATTTTTATAAACATAAGCTACCCTTGTTCCGTCTGGAGAGAATTTGGCAAACATTAAAGAGGCAGGCTTGAAATTTTTACCCAGTTTTTTTAACTTCCATGTTTCCAGCCCCAGAACCCAATAATCTCCTCTGGTATTCCTTCTCCACACTCTTTTGCTGTTTGTATATAAAAGAATATGGCTCTCATCTTTTGAGAACTTAAAATCCTCAATCTTTAACGGAGATTTCTTACCTATAGGGATTAGATGCTTTGCGGAAACAAGTATCCTCCTTTTCCCTTTTTTTATCCCGTAAAAAACTATATCCTGAGCCTTTTTGATGAACTTAGACTTCTCCAATACTGCATATCCGCCCTTTATCCAGTGAGGAGGTCCAAACTTTTCAGAGGTGAAATCCTTTGAGACAAATATTCTATCAAGAGTAAGAATTGAGCGGTCTTTTACCTGCTTTGCAGGAAGAAAATTAATTGTGGCTGCAAGGAGTAGGATTAAGCTAAGTAAGGCCAGATCAAACTTAAACCGTGATTTTTCCCGATTAAATTCATTCTCTTTCTTTCTCATAGTGTTTCCTCCTTAAAGTTTTCCGATGTTACCACTGTTATACCCTTTGGGGTTACAGTAAATCCTCTCTTTATGTCTTTTTTAAGGTTGTAACCGATTATGGTTCCCTTTGGGATTTTTGTCCCTTCCGATATTATTGCATTTTTTATCTTTGAATACCTATTTATTACAACGTTCGGGTGAATAATTGAGTTCTCTATGAGATTATAGGAATGAACTCTCACCCCATAGGATATTATTGAGTTTATTATTCTGCTACCGCTTATAATTGCCCCGGCGCCTATTATAGAATCAACAGCTTCTCCCTTCCTTATGTTAGGGTCATTAAATGCGAATTTTGCAGGAGGGTATTGAGGCATATATGTTCTTATTGGCCATTTAGAGTCATAGAGATTGAATCTCGGGGAAATTGACACGAGTTCCATACTCGCCTCGTAATATGCGTCAAGGGTTCCTATGTCCCTCCAGTATCCAGGCTCTCCCTTCTCGTTCCTGAATGGAAATGCGTATAGATTAAACCCTTTCTTTAACAATTTGGGAATTACATTTTTTCCGAAGTCATGCTGGGAATTTTTGTCTTTTGCATCTTCTTCAAGGGCTTCTCTTAAAACAGGGAAATCAAATACATATATTCCCATGGACACCAAAGAGGAATAAGGCTTACCGGGAATTGCTTCAGGATTTTCTGGCTTTTCCTGAAAACCAACTATTTTCCAGTCATCATTCACCTGAATTATCCCAAATCTTGAAGCTTCTGATACCGGCACCTCAAATGATGCAATTGTGAGATTTGCCCCTCTGTCCCTGTGGAAGGACACAATTTTTCTGTAGTCCATTTTGTAAATATGATCCCCACTTAGAACAAGAAGATACTCGGGATCTTCGTCGTTTACAATCTTTATGTTCTGATAAACTGCATCTGCAGTTCCCCTGTACCAGAAACTCTCTATGTTCATCTGTGGAGGGATAATGTCAATAAATTCTCCAAGCTCATGATGAAATATTTGCCAGCCGGAACGAAGATGCCTGTGGAGAGTGTAGGATTTGTACTGGGTAAGGACGAATATTCTCCTTATTCCAGAATGGAGACAGTTTGTAAGTGTAAAATCAATTATTCTGTAAATTCCACCGAAAGAAACTGCTGGTTTACTTTCATGAAGGGTTAGCGGAGAAAGCCTTTTCCCTTTTCCCCCTGCTAAAACTACCGCTACGCTCCCCTTCAGCATGGGGGATTAGACCTCTTTTTTTGCCTCTGGCTTGGTCTTTTTTGTCTTTTCCCTCGCAGTCTCTACTACTCTTGTTATTTTTTCCTTACCTGTCTCGGCTATTTTCTTGCTGCTTTCAATAGCTTTCTCGCCCATCGCTGCCAGTTTTTTCCTTGTTTCTTCTCCTGATGCGGGTGCCAGGAGCAAGGCTGTGCCAGCTCCGATTAATGCCCCAAGAAGGAATGATACGGAGAGTTCAAAGAATGTAGCGCCCCTATCCTCCATTTTTACCTCCTTTTAATATATTTTTTATAAATCTTTGAGCCAGAGAGAATCAACGGGAGAAATTCAAGGATTGCTGAAATAGGTTTAGTTAAAGCTTTAACCCCTGAACTCCCGAAAGTTTCATTAATTGTGGTAAAAGCCCTGTCTATTTTTTCTATGCTCTTTCGTCCTTTCTGCATGCTTTCCTCTGTTTTATTAGAGATTTCCCGTATTTTTTTGAGGGTTTCCTTCGCTTCCCTCATTGTAAACTCAAATTCCTTTGCAGAGTCCCTTATTTGAAGAAGGGCGGGTATAAAAAATACCACAAGAACCGCAAAGGCTATTGCTATTATCAAAATTGCTATTTCCCACATCATTTAAATGATGGCTCCAAATTCATATTTTGTCAAGCTTTGCTATGCTATTTCCCTCGATCCTATAGTCATAAAAGACAGATGGGACTTCTTTCTTCAGGATTTTAAGGATCTGAATTGCCATATTTCTTATTTCCCACTGGGCTTTTTTATCCCCCCGGAGTCCAATGATGTGTCTCCATTCCCTTAGATTTGCTGAAATAACTATTTCTGATACAGCAGCATTCGGGAGGACGAATCTCGCATCTTCTTTCCTTATGGAAAGCTCACCAAGCTTTTTGTAAACTTTTCTTGCCTCCTCCATAAAAGAAAGATAGATTTTCTTTGCCTCCTGGTTTTTTTCTATTGAAATGGGAATAACAAATTGGAAACCCTTTTCATCAACGTATCTCTGGGACTGCTGGGTAAAAGAAGCCATTCGGTGGCGAACAAGCTGATGGGTGAAGCTCCTTGAGCCTCCCCTTATTCTGAAGGAGGCATAGGCATGTTCAAGGACGGAAAGATGTCCACTTTTTATGATCATCTTTATGAATTTTTCTGCCGAGTTTTCCCATCTTTTCTCCACCTTCCAGGTTTTGCCTTGAAATTCAACTTGTTTTCCTGAGTGGGCCTGTCTTAATTCAGGATGTTCCTCTGTGTAAACTATTGTTTTTTGGGTCCCATCTGTAATTCTGAGTATTGGAAAGACCGTCGCTTTATCAAAGGAAAGATAGGAAGTTCTCCCTGCTTTCTCTATCAAATTTTCAGCACCAGGGGTAATCGCTATGAGCTCAACCTTCATATCAATTTTTACCAAACCTAACTGTTCCCAAGAGCTTTAATTTTCCGCAGAGGACTATTTCTTCCATGTCGCTTTCCTTAAGAATTCAGCTGCTTCTTCGGGAGGAACAGTGTTAACGAATATACCGCTTCCCCATTCGAAACCTGCTATTCTCGTTATCTGTGGAATTATCTGAACATGCCAGTGATAGTAAGGGCTTCCCTCTTCTATATAAGGCTTTGTATGAAGGATCATGTTGAAGCAAGGTTCCTCAAGGGCAACATCCATTTTCCTCAATATGCTTTGATATATTTCTGCCAGTTGTTTTACCTCTTTATCGTTCACATCGCCAAAATTCGGGGAATGTTTTTTCGGGATTATCCAGACTTCAAATGGGAACCTTGAGGAAAATGGCTCTATCGCAACCATACCTTCGTTTTCCTCAACTACCCTTTTGCCATCCTCAAGTTCTTGGGCGACAATATCGCATATTGGACATCTTTCCCTGAACTGATAGTATTTTCTTGCCCCTTCCATTTCCTCCATTATCCTTTTTGGAATTATTGGTAGAGCTATCAGCTGAGAATGGGCATGGGAGAGAGAGGCTCCTGCCTCCTCCCCATGGTTTTTGAATATAAGTATCTGCTTTAGCCTTATGTCATTTTTAAGGTCCCTTATCCTTTCCCTGTATGTAAAAATTATCTTTTCAACCCTTTCAAGAGGCATTCTTGGAATTGTCTCGTAATGTGAAGGGGTTTCGATAATTATCTCATGAGCCCCTATACCGCTCATTTTGTCGTAAATTCCTTCCCCTGACTTCACCATTTTTTCCTCAACCCTGAGGATGGGATATTTGTTTGGCATCACTCTTATCTCCCAGTTAGGAGAATTCTTCGGGGATAGAATGTCTCTTATAGCAAAGATTTCATTTGGAGTTTTCCCCTCGTTTCCAGGGCAAAATGGACATTCTTTTGGGGTTCCCTTGTGGTGGAATTTGGATCTTCTTCCAAATTGGATTGGTCTTAACCCTCTTTCGGGGGCGATTATAACCCATCTTCCACTTAGGGGGTCCTTTCTTAATTCACTCATATATAGACATTCTCCAGATGTTCTATTTTGCTCTTTCCTGCTTTCTTTATTATGGTTATTACATCAAATCTGCATGGGTTGAGGTCAAGTTTTTTAGAAAGGAGGAAAATTTCAGCCGCTTTCCTCAGGCTTTTTCTTTTTTTGGGGGTAATTGCCTCAACAGGCTCCATGAATTTATCCGAACTCCTTGCTTTCACCTCCACGAATACGATTTCCCCACTTTTCTCTGCCACTATATCAAGTTCTCCTCCCTTTACTCTGAAGTTCCTGTCAAGAATCTTGTATCCCTTTTTCTTGAGGAATTTCGCTGCTTCCTTTTCCCCTTCCTTTCCAAGATTTATTTTTTTATCATTTTCCATCTGGTTCCTTCCTTTGTATCCTCAAGGATTATTCCTCTTTTAAAGAGTTCATCCCTTATGGCATCTGAGGTCGCAAAATCCATGTTTTTTCTTGCCTCTTCCCTCTTTTTTATCAGCTCCATAATTTCCTCGGGAAGTTCCTCTATTATCTGTTCTGGAAGGACCGCAAGGACTCTGTCAAATTCGTAGAACATGGATTTTATTTTCCTTGTATCTTCTTTTTTTAGCTTCCCTTCCTCAAGAGCCTTATTTCCCCAGTGAATTAGATTAAAGATTGCCCCCATAGCAGAGGAAATATTGAGATCATCTGCGAGTGAATCGGTAAATTTTTTCCTCGTTTCCCTTACCATTTTTTCCGCTTCCCCTGTTTTTCCCTCATCAAATTCCTTTGTTTCAAGTTCAAAAAGGAAATCCGTTATCCTTTTAAGAGAGGCTGCTGCTTGATAAAGGGCATCGAAGGTAAAATTCAGGATCTTTCTGTAATGGGCCGAGAGGAGGAGGTATCTTATTGCTCTTGGAGAAAATCCCATTGATAGGAGGTCTCTGAGCGTATAAAAATTTCCCTTTGACTTGCTCATTTTTTCACCATTTACAATTAAATGCTGAATGTGAAACCAGTATCTTACGAAGGGTTTTCCAGTATATGCCTCTGACTGGGCTATTTCGTTTTCGTGGTGTGGAAATATATTGTCAACCCCTCCTGCGTGAATATCAAGGGTGGGACCGAAGTATTTCATGCTCATTGTGGAGCATTCTATGTGCCATCCTGGCCTTCCTTCTCCAAAAGGAGCTTTCCAGAAAGGTTCGCCTGGCTTTTTCGCCTTCCAGAGGGAAAAATCCCTTGCATTTTCCTTCTCATATTCATCTGATTCTATCCTTATCCCCTTTTTAAGATCCTCTTTCTTTATTTTTGAGAGCTTTCCGTATTCAGGGAAGGAAGAAATCCTGTAATAGATCGATCCTTCCTTTTCATAGGCATAGCCTTTATCAAGGAGTCCCTGAATTATCTTGATCATACCGTCAATATTCTCTGTCGCTCTTGGATAATAATCAGCCTTGCTGATCCTTAGTTTATCTATGTCCTCAAAAAATGCCTTCTCGTATTTAGCGGTGAACTCCTTAAGGGATGTTCCCTGTGTTCTTGCGCCTGTTATTGTTTTATCATCTACATCTGTTATGTTCATAGTATGTATAACTTTATAACCGAGGAATCTGAGGAATCTTTTAAGAAGGTCCTCTGCTATATAGCTCCTGAAATTTCCTATGTGGGCGTAATCATAAACAGTGGGTCCGCAGGTGTACATTTTTACAACTCCTTCTTTTAAAGGAACGAACTCTTCAATCCTTCCCGACAATGTATTGTAAATAAGGAACTTTTTTGGCATAAGATTATACTACAACAAAAAAAATGCTCCCTCAAACTCTTGAAAATTGGGAAAAATCTGTCTAAACTCAATTTGGGAGGTAAAAAATGAAAAAGGCACTTGCGTTTATAGTTTTCGTTTTGTCCCTTGCTGCAGGGTTGAAATACCCTGCGGGAATTTACTGGAAAGACGGGGTAAAGGCATTACTTGACCTTAATACTTCTTCTATTTTAGTCAATGGGAAACAAATAGAGACAGGACTTATTATACCGACTGATATAACATACGATGGCAAATATTTCTGGGTATGCTCAAGGATGGAAAATAAAATTGTTGCTATCGACAGGAATGGAAATTACGCAAAGGTTCTGGAGCCCCCGTCTTCATCTCTTGTGGGAATAGCTTGGGATGGCGATAGAAAGGCCCTTTGGGTTGCGTCCCCCAGGAAAATTTATAGAATTTCTTCAGAGGACGGAACTGATTATTTCTCGTTTCCTTCTCCTTCGTGGACAATATCTGCCCTTGACTACGGAAATGGATACCTGTGGGGAGTGGATTCAAAGCTCAGGCTGATCTATCAATTTGACCCTGAAACAGGATGGCTTTTGAATTACTTTCCATATAAAGGGGAGAAACCAACAGGAATAAGCTATAAAGATGGAATTGCAACGATAGCAGACTTTGCTGAGAAGAAAGTTGAGAAAGTGGATATAAACTCCTTCTTCAGGAATAAATTCATAAGGGGAGAGGGAAAAAAGTGGAAGATAACACTTACTCAGGGGATAGTTGCCGGTGGGAAAGGTATAAGAGAAGCTACTATGCATTTTGCTATACCGGAAAACAGGAATTTCCAGGAAATTCTTAATATTTATCCGAAAGTAAGATATAGATTGGAGGATGAGCAAAAGATAATGGATTGCAGGTTAGTAAACATAAAACCTGGCGAGAAAAAGGTGTGTTCTGTTATTGTAGAATCAAAGCTATATCCTATTCACTATTTCATGAGCCCTGAATCTGTAAATGGCGAGATCCCTGAAAATGTAAAAAGGATCTATCTAAATGATGGAGAAAAATACGATGTAAATAATCCGTATATAAGGGAAACAGTAAAAGAAATTCTCGGAAATGAGAGGAATTACTACAGAAAAGTAAGGAAAATATATCAGTATATAGGACAGAAGCTTCACTATGAACTTGCAGGGGGATGGAACCCTGCTCCTGTTGTTCTTAAGAGGGGCTCTGGTTCCTGCTCTGAATATACATTCAGCTTCATCTCACTTTTGAGAGCAGCAGGAATTCCTGCAAGATATGTTGGGGCTGTTGTTGAAAGGGGAACAGGCTATGACTGGGTGTTTCATCGCTGGAGCGAGGTTTATTTCCCTAATTATGGCTGGGTTCCAGTAGATTCTCAGGGAGGGGACAGTGAAAATTTATTGAAGCAGGCGCAGGGATTCGGGACATTATCATCACGATTTCTCGTTACAACGCAGGCAGCAGGCCCTCTCCCATCTTTAGGCTGGACATATAATTTTTCAAGGGATATAACATCACTTTCTCCAGACTATAGGATAATAGAGATAGCCATCTGGGAGAAAATGAAATAAGTGATAGGAAAGGTAGTTTATTCGGAGGGAGTCTGATTATCAGGTAATACTTTTTCCTCTTGTTTGGCTATGTTGAGGGAATATTTTGCTTTTTCTATCTCGTTTTCTACCCGTGATATATTTTCAAGTGAACTTTTGAGCTGCTTTTTTGCGATTGTCATAACCTTTTCGATACTTTCCATTCTTTCTAAGGCTCCGTTTATTGCTCTATAGATCAGATTTATTTTCTTTCCAATAGTTTCTGCTTCGTTGAATGCTAAGAGAGAGGAAATTATCGCAAGAAGACTGTAAGGCCCTGCCAATATTACCCTCTTTGAAACTGCAAAGTCCCAAATGTCATTTCTTTCCCCAAATGGGTCATTAGAAGAGCTTATTATGGAATGAACTGGTTCAGAGGGCACAAACATTATGGCATAGTTTGATGTCCCTTCACCTGGTCTTATATATTTCTCTGATATATCTTTTATTTTGTTTTTGATGGCGTTCTTAAAGTCCTTCCATTTCCTTTTGCTCTCTTCTCCTTGGGAGTTTGCAAAGTTGAGATAACTTTCCCTTGGGAATTTTGAATCTATAGGAACGACCATGTTCTTAAACTTCACCACAGCATCTACTCTCTCGGTTTCAGAACCTATAGAAAATTGCCTTTCCCACATGTAGTCCGGGAGGAAGCTTGAAAGTATATTCTCAAGGAGAAATTCTCCGATTGTTCCCCTCTCCTTTGTGGAGCGGAAAAGATCCCCCAATTTTTCCGTGATTTCCTGGACTCTCCTGTTTTCAGAAGAGAGCCTTTCAAGGGTGACCCTTGCATTTCCGAGTTCCTCAACTGTTCTTTTTGTTTCTTCCTTAAGGTCTGATATCGTCTCTCCAAGACTTTGCTTTGTTGAGTCAAGCCTTTCCTTCACGGGTGAGATTATCTCAATGACTTCTTTTTTCAGGCTTTCAGAAAATGTATTGAGAGAACTACTCACCTCTTCATCCCTTCTTTTGTTCTCTATCGTGACGAATGCAAAAAGAACTATGAACAGAAGGAGAAAAATGAGCATTAGCAGTATGAATGCTTCCATCTCAGTCCACTGTTATCGTTTTAGAAAGATTCCTTGGCGTATCAGGGTCAATATCCCTTTTAACAGATAGATAATATGCGAGGAGCTGAAGGACAGCAACGGAAAGAAGCGGGGTCATTGTGTAATTCTCGTAGGGAAGTGGAATAAAAACATCGGAATTCAATCTTATGGAGGAATTTTCAGGGGAGATTGAAATTATCTTCCCCTTTCTTACCCTGACCTCGTTTATCGCCGATATTATCTTTTCAGAGTCTTCCCTTGAAGAGAGGAAAATAACGGGATTCCCTTCTTCAATCAATGCAAGAGGACCATGCTTGAACTCAGTGGAATAATAAGCCTCTCCATGGATGTAGGAAACTTCCTTTATTTTAAGAGCGCCTTCAAGGGCTGCTGGATGATTGGGCCCATATCCAAGAATATATATTGAGAGGGAGCTTTTTAATTCCTCAGCTAAATTTTCGCAGAAGACCTCAGATTTCCCTATTGTTTCCTCCAAGAGTCCGGGAAGAAGGGAAATTTCCTTCAGGATATCATTTCTCCCACCAATTAAGGCTGAAAGTCCAACGAATCCCACTGCTTGATTCAGAAAGGTTTTTGTTGCAGCTACGCTTATCTCAAGCTCGGACATTACTGGGAATCTCTTTTTTGTTCTTAAGTAAAGGGTTGAACCGGGGATATTGACAAATGAGTATAAGTTCTCAAATCCTCTTTCCTGAAGATAGTTTAGCACATTAATTGTATCCTTTGTCTCGCCGCTCTGGCTCACTAAAATAAAGCTGTCCCTTTTGTTAAGGGTATTCCCGAAAAGTTCTTTGAATTCTCCTGAAACCACAGGGATTGAGAATTTTCTCCCTATCCTGTTGAGGAAATAACTCCCCATTAATGATGCGTGGTAAGAGGAACCCGAACCAATGAGAAATGCTTTCCTTGATTTCCTTATCTGCTTTCCATATTCCAAAGCTTCCCCTGAATCATTTAGGTAAGAAATTATTCCGTTTACGGTCCTTGGCTGTTCTTTTATCTCCTTTATCATAAAATGTGGGAATCCTCCTTTTTCTGCCTGAGAAATATCTCCTTTGTATATTAATTCCTCCCTTTCTATTCTTTCTCCAGTTTCAAGGGACATTATTTTATAGGACGAACTATGGAATTCGGCAAATTCGCCATCGTAGAGGGGAATATATCTTTTTGTGAAGGGAAGAATTGATGGGAGATCAGAAGAAGCACAGGTAAAATCTTTCCCTATTCCAAGGAAAAGAGAGGAACCTTTTTTTACTGCGAACATTCCTTTCTCCTTTGAATCAGCTATAATATAGGAGTAGTCCCCCCTTAAAATCCTATATGCTTTCATTATTGATTTTCCGAGGTTATGATCAACGTTGAAGAAGTCTTCTACTGTATGGCAAACAACTTCACCGTCGTTGTCCCCCATAAAGCTATGCCCTTTAAATGTAAGTTCCCTTATTAGCTCTCCTGTATTTACAACGTTGCCATTGTGGGCGGAAACCAGCCTTTTCTTGCAGTCTACATGGGGTTGAGCATTTTCCTTCTTGGGTATCCCAAAAGTTGCCCACCTGAGCTGAATAATTCCCCTTTTTCCTTTTATTTCCTGAAATTTCAATTTTTTAGCTATTTTATCAAGTTTCCCTGCATCCTTTCTAAGGTCAATTTTGCCCTCCTCGCTTATTCCAACAAATCCAGCAGAGTCATAACCCCTATAGACAAGCCTTCTTGCCGCCTTCATAAGGCACTCGCCGAGGTTGTTCTTTTCTTCGCTGTAAACTATCCCGAATATTCCGCACATTTTTCTCTCCGAGGATAGAGTATAACAGATTTAAATTTGGGAAAGAACTTCCTTTATTTTTTCTGTCTTTTCTCTTATATTTCCATTAGAAAAAAGAACGATAATAGTTTTTTCCCTGATCAATTGCGGTATAAATTTGTAAATTTCATCCCATCTGTTGGGACATAGGGCGTTCTTTCCAATTGAGGATATAACTCTGCAGATTTTTCCCCTGTCAAGAGGAATCCCCTTTTTAAGAGGACCTGAGGGTGGGGGAGTTATTATTGAGTGGTTAGCGGGTGATAGCGCTTCAGGAATCCTTTTCTGGAATAAACTGCTTCTCATTGTCCAACTTTTTGGCTCAAGGATGGCTATTATATTCCAGGTTCTGAATCTCTTCCTTAAATCTTCAAGGTTTGCCCTCAGGGATGTTGGATGATGTGCAAAATCAGTGAAAAAAAGAAGATTCCTCCTCTGAAGAAGGAGTTCCATTCTCCTTTTTACTCCCTTAAAGGTGCCAAATGCTTCCCTGATGGTTTTCTCCTTTGCTCCAAGCTTCCATAGGATATAAGCTGCGGGCAGGAAATTTAAAGCTGTAAGAGAGCTCGGGAGCTGGCTCGAGAATTTACCTAGATTTTTCCCTTCTATAATAAGGTCAAACTCAACTTCATTTTCGCTTATCTTCAAATTCTCATAAGTTAAGTTCTTAGAGGGATAAAAGATAACTGGACATTTTGCTTTTTTGATTATTTCTTTGTTAGCAAGGCTTGAGTATGAGATAACCATGCCGCTTTCCGGAACTAAAGAAACAAGCAAGGAAAAGCTCTTTTTTACAGCATCAAAGGTCTCGTAAATGTCATAATGGTCCATCTCAACCGGGCCAAGAATTAAATAATGAGGGAAAAGATGGGCAAATTTTGGCCCTTTGTCAAAGAAAGAAGTTTCATACTCGTCTCCTTCTACTATGAACCATTCCTCACCTGGTCTTCCGCTTTTGCCAAAGTTATTGGGAATTCCCCCTATTAAAAACCCGGGATTTTTTTCTGCAATTTCCATTCCCCATGCAAGAAGAGAAGAAGTCGTGGTTTTACCATGTGTTCCGGCAACAACTATTCTTTTCTTATTCTTAATTATAAAGTGATATAGAGCTTCAGGGGTTGAGAGAATCTCCACTCCAAGCTCTATTGCCCTTTGAATCTCCGTATTGGAAGATGATACAAGATTGCCAGCTATAAGTCCGTCAAGAGGCAGGGAATTCTCTATGTTTTTTGGGGAGAATCCTTCATATAATTTTACAGGGAGAGATTTTACAAAATCTCCCATCGGGGGATAGAACTCCCTGTCTGAACCGTAAACCTTATGCCCTGCCTCAATTAGTATTGAAGCAAGGGAAGCTGTTGCAGTTCCTGAAATTGCAGTTATAAAAATCCTCACCCTTGAATTATACAATTGACACAATAGGAAATTTGAGAGAAAATTAAAAGGTGAAAGAGAAAAAGATAAGAAGCCTTGTAAAGGCTATAAGCTGGAGGATAATAGCTTCTATTGTCACAGGGAGTCTTGTTTTTATTTTTACCAGCAGGTTGAAATTAGCAGTTGGAATAGGGATTCTTGATGTAGCAGTGAAATTAATTGTTTATTATGTTCACGAGAGGATATGGACTTTAATTCCCTTTGGTAAGAATTATCACCCTCTTGAAGACATTCCTGTGAAGAAGCCGATAACAGATGAGGATAAGGAGTTAATTAAGAAGCTATTGAAGGACCTTGGGTATATGGATTAAGTCAATTTGACTTTATTTTTTTATGGTGGTATTTCTTTTTTGTGAATATGAAAGAGCTTGTGGATATTTTCAAGATAAAAGGACATTCAATACATATTTCTCTATGTAAAAAATGCAGGAAAAAGGAGGTATAAAATGAAAAAAATTAATGGGATTTTTCTTATTGTCCTTATGAGCTTTTTAGGCGGAAATGCTTACGCAGGGAAGAAAATCAGGAAGAATAAAGCCTACTATGAGAAGCGGTATGTTTCACCTGTTATAAAGGAAATGATGGATAGGGACAAAAAACTCCTCAAGGAGGAACAGAAAAAAACAGAGGAGATAGACAAAAAATACAGAGAGGCAAAAAAGAAAAAGAGGGAAAATAGAAAAGTCCTCAGGTTCAGCTTTGAAGGAATGAAAAAACCGTCCTCTCCCTCTGAATTCAAACAGGTTTTTCATTTTCCCCCTGTTGCTCAGTATCTTACTGGAACCTGCTGGGATTTTTCAACCACATCCTTCTTTGAATCCGAAGTATATAGACTAACTGGCCAAAAAATTAAGCTTTCAGAGATGTGGACTGCCTATTACGAATACATAGAGAAGGCAAGAAGATTTGTGAGGGAAAGAGGTAATTCTGAATTCGGACAGGGCTCTGAATCGGATGCTGTGCAAAGAATATGGAGAAAATATGGAATAGTTCCCCTTTCAGCTTACAGGGGAGTTCTTGCGAAGGATGGACGGTTTGACCATTATCTTATGTTCAAGGAGATGAAAGATTATCTTAATTTCTGTAGAGATAAGAACTACTGGGATGAAAAGTTGATTATCCCTCACATAAGACTAATCCTTAACAAGTATATGGGAAAACCCCCTGAGAAATTTCAATATAATGGCAGGAAATATACTCCTAAGCAGTTTCTTAAGGAAGTTTTGAGATTAAACCTTGCCGATTATGTAAGTTTTATGTCCACTCTTTCTCAGCCCTTTTACAAGAAAGGTACATTTGATGTTCCAGATAACTGGAGAAGGAGTAAAGATTATTATAATGTTCCCCTGAAGGATTTCTATCAAATAATAAAATATGCGATAACCCATGGTTATAGTATAGCTATAGGTGGGGATGTCAGCGAACCCGGCTATAACGGGAAAGAAGATGCAGCAGTAATCCCTACTTTTGATATTCCACCACAGTATATAGACCAGAGCTCAAGGGAATACAGGATTTACAATCATACCACAACAGATGACCATGGAATTCATCTTATCGGTTATAAACGTATAGGAGACTGGGACTGGTTTCTTATAAAGGATTCTGCAAGAAGCTCAAGATGGGGAAAATTTAAGGGGTATTACTTTTACAGGGAGGATTATATCAAGCTTAAAATGCTCACTATCCTTGTGCACAAGGACGCTGCAAAGGAAATTTTGACAAAATTCAATTGAGTATGATAAAATTATTATTCAATAGAATATGAGAGGGACACTATGGCTATGAAAGGTTCTTTGAAAGATCTTCAACTTCCTGATCTTGTTCAAGTTATGAGTATGCAGGGAAAAACAGGAAGATTTATCTTGAAAAATGAGGAAGAAAACGAAGTGGGTTATGTTTACTTGGAAGAGGGAGAAATAGTCCACGCAGAAGTTGGGGATATAGAGGGGGAATTTGCTGTCTACAAGATAGCTCCCTGGTCTAAAGGTGAGTTTATGTTTGAACCAGATGTCCCTCCCCCAAAGCGGAGCATAAAAAAACCAAATGCTTCCCTTATGATGGAAGCGGCGAAGAGACTTGATGAATGGAAAGTTCTTCAGAGGAAGATAAAATCTGTTCAGGCAGTGCCGCATTTCACAATTTTTGATATAAATGACAAAAGGAAAATGACCCTTAACACTTCAGAATGGCTTATAATTTCTAAAATAGACGGAAAGAAAACTATAAGGCAGATAGCTGAAGAAGTAAGACTTCCTGTATTTGAGGTTGGTAAAATCCTATATGGCCTTGTAACAGCAGGGTTGGTAAAGCTTGGAAATGAGGAAGGATGAACTTTCTTATTTCTTCCATCTCTCTAACATATCCGAGGAAGGGAAAGGAAAACTTCTCTCTGATATTGAGAATATCCTCAAGTGGGTGAGCGGCCTTATAACTATCCCGCTCCCTGAAATTGAGCATTTTTACCTTCCCTCTATAGAGTTAAAAAGAAGGAATGATAAACCTGAAGAGTTTGACGGGAAAGAAGATCTTCTGAATCTTGGTCCCTCTTTAGCGAATCGTTATTTCAAAGTCCCGAAGGTATTGTGAATATGAATTTTTCCAGAATTTCCATAGAGGAAATCCTCAAGCTTGAGAGGGAAAAAAGAGTAAGTCCGAAAGAAGTATGGAATTTCTTTGCGAGGAGAAGAGAAGAGCTTGAACCCGGGGTAAATGCTTTCATCACAAAGGTAAAATATTTAAATGAGGGAAATGGAATCCCCGTTGGGGTGAAAGATAACATAATTATTAAAGGTTTCCCAACCACCTGTGGGTCAAAGATTCTTGAAAACTATATTGCCCCGTATTCGGCAACTGCTTGGAAAAGGTTGAAGGAAGCTGGATTTTCGCTTTCAGGGAAGACAAATCTTGATGAATTTGCCATGGGTTCTTCTACAGAATACTCAGCTTTTGGCCCCACAAGGAATCCATGGGACATAGAAAGAGTTCCTGGAGGGTCAAGTGGTGGTTCTGCGGCTGCTGTTGCTTCAGGGATGGTTAAATTTGCCCTTGGCTCCGATACTGGAGGTTCGGTAAGACAGCCCGCTTCTTTTTGTGGAGTAGTCGGATTTAAACCCACCTATGGAAGAATTTCGAGATACGGACTTGTTGCCTTTGCGTCATCTCTGGATCAAATAGGGATTATTGCAAATTCTGTTAGAGATGTGGGTTATGTTTTTTCAATTATTTCAGGGGATGACCCAAGGGACTCGACAACTTCTTCCTTGCCTGTTCCTTCTTATGGTGAGATCTTCAAGCATATAGAAAAGCCCTTCACCTTTATATACCCAGAGGGTGAATTTTTGAAAGGAGCCTCTAAGGAAGTAAAAGAGAAGTTTTCTTCCTTTGTAAAGCTTCTTATATCTATGGGGGGTAAAGGGAAACCTGTGGATCTCTCTTTCATGACACATGCAATTGAAGCATATTATATAGTTGCCAATGCAGAGGCGAGTTCTAATCTTGCAAGATATGATGGAGTAAGATATGGGTTGAAGGCAGAAGCAAATAAACTAAAGGATATGTATTTCAGAACGAGGACAAAAGGATTTGGGGAGGAAGTTAAAAGGAGAATTCTTCTTGGAACATTTGTTCTTTCAAGTGGTTATTACGATGATTACTACGGGAAAGGGATTTCTTATAGAGAATTTCTAAGAGATAAGATGAACGAGATTTTCAAAGAAGGGGAATTTCTGACCCTTCCCACGACTCCTGATGTTGCTTTCAAAATAGGCGAGAGACAGAACCCAATTTCAATGTACCTTGAAGATAGATTCACCATTTTCGCTAACTTATCAGGTCTACCAGCTATTTCCATACCTTTTTCTCTCTCAAAAAAAGGTCTTCCCATAGGTTTCCAGATTCTTTCAAAGTGGTATAATGAAGATAGACTTTTAAGTTTTTCTGAAATGCTTGAAAAGAAGATAGATTTTGAAAACAAATTAATAAAGGAGGCGTAAAATGAAGAAATTAATGGTTTTGGCAATTGGAGGGCTTATGGTGATTTCTTCCATTGTATTAGTTGGGTGTGGTTCCCCCGAAAAGACTCTTATAAGCCGTTACATCCAGGCTGTGAGAATAGGTGATAAGGACAGCATCGTTAAAATTTCCCTTGTCCCTGTTAAGGTTGACCTTGCAAGATGGAAGGTAATCTCCACAACTCAACCTGCGGAAGGTAAGACCACAATTGCAGATCTTCAGAAAAAGATGAATGAAGCCAAGAAGAATATGGAAGACATTCAGGAAAAGGCTGCACTTGCCAAGCTTGATTTTGACGATTTCAACAAGAAATACGAGAAATGGTCAAGGGCCAGGAAAAGAGCAAAGAAAAAGAAATACGAGGAGCTGAAGACGAAAGCTGATGATCTTAAGGCTCAATTCCTTAAAGCAAAGGAAGATTATAACAATGCCCAGATGGAGTTTGGTAATGAGAAAAAGCTTATGGCCCTTTCTGTGGGGGACATTTCTGAGATTGAAAAGCTTGCTGGGAAAGTTTACTCAGAGGAGATTGTAATTGAAGGAACAGATTCCCAGGGGAAAACAAAGAAATTCAAGTTTTATCTTGTGAGATATGAACTTACAAAGGAAGGAGTTACCACCCCTATAAGAGGAAGATGGGTAGTTAAGAATATTGAGGAGTTAACCAAGTAAAGAATTTTTGGTAAAATTTCTTTTCTTGAGCCGTTAGCTCAGTAGGTAGAGCACCGGCCTTTTAAGCCGGGAGTCGCAGGTTCAATTCCTGTACGGCTCATTCGCCCCTGTAGTCTAGCCAGGTGAGGACACCGCCCTTTCAAGGCGGCAGCACGGGTTCAAGTCCCGTCGGGGGCGTTTTTTATTTCCCCATATTTCTTAGCCAATTTGTTATAATAGGAATGTGAAGTTTACAACATATTCAAGATATGCTATAAGAGCGATGCTCCATCTTTCAAGGAAAGTCCCAGTTCCTTTAAGGAAGATATCTGTAGAGGAAAAGATCCCAGAAAGATTTCTTGAACAGGTTTTCCTTAAATTGAAAAAGGCAGATTTAGTTAAAGGAAAAAGAGGAGCAGGGGGAGGGTATGTTCTTGCAAGGGAAAAAGAGAAGATAAATTGGCTCAGTATAATGGAAGCGGTAGATGAAGGGCTAAGTCCTGTGCCATGTATGGGACCTGTGCCAGCAGAATGTCCTACTTTTAACGAATGTATAGTTAGGAAATACTGGGAAGAATTTTACGAATTTACAAGGGAATTTTTCTCAGAATTGACACTGGATATAAAGTGAAACTTTATCTGATTGCAACCGGGAATTTAGGAAGAGCGGAGTTCCTTGAGAGGGTGAAGAAAACGGCCCAAGGTGGTATTGACTGGATTCAACTCAGGGTCAAAGAAAAAGAGGAGGCAAGAAAAATTGCAGAGGGAATCCTAAAATTGAAGGATAAATATGATTTTAAGCTTATAATCAACGATTTTCCCCGCCTTGCTGTGGAACTTGGAGCAGATGGAGCGCACATAGGTAAGGATGACATGGGACCCGTCTCAGCTAAGAAGATTCTTAGGGATAAGGTCTTAGGCGTGTCCTGTTACAATGATATTGAAAGAGGGAGAAAAGCTGAGAGAGTAGGGGCAACTTATGTGGCCTTCGGTTCGATCTTTCCGACGAGCACAAAGCCAGAAGCAGTGAGATTGACCCCTGATACTTTAACAAGAGCAAAAAGAGAATTAAAAATAGATATTTGCGTAATTGGGGGGATAAACAGGGAAAATATAGACGAAGTCCTGGCTCTTAGACCTGATATAATAGCTATATCCTCTGCAATCTTTCTTTCGGATGATCCTGAGAGGGAAACGAAATTTTTTAAGAGCAGGATAGAAAGGATTTAATGATATATACTATGAATTAGGAGGTAAAATGAAGGAAGAAGAGCTTAAAGAAATACTTGCGAGGGAAAACGATGAATTTAGGGAACTTTATCAGCAACATCAAGAATATGAAAGAAGGATTGAAAAGCTTCTTTCAAGAATTGCTCTTACCTCTGATGAGAAAACAGAAGTGAAAAAGCTTAAAAAGCTCAAGCTTAGAGTAAAAGACAGGATGCACGAGATCCTGGTAAAAGAAATGGAGAAAGGAAATGATCGCTAAGGAATCTCTTTATTTTGTTATACCCCTTTTTGCTGTTTCTCTTATATTTTTTCTCGCTTCCCTTTCGTGTTTGGCCTGTATTTTTGTCCTGCTAATTTTCCTCATGCTGTTTTTTTTCAGGGATCCTGAAAGGAATACACCGGGGGAAGATGGGATCATCGTTTCCCCTGCCGATGGGAAAATTATGAGTATAGAGAAAATGGGCTATCCGGAAAAGAAAGGATCATTCAGAAGGGTGAGCATTTTTATGTCACCTCTTGATGTTCATGTTAATAGATCGCCAGTGGATGGGAAAGTAATTTCCTTGAAGAGGAGGGGCGGAGGCCACATACCTGCATATAAGAGGGAATCAGTGGAAAATGAAAAAGCGATAATTGAATTAGAATCTAAAGGGGAAAGGTTTATAGTTGAGATGATAGCTGGAATATTAGCCCGAAGGATAAAGACATATATTTCCCCGGGAGATTCCTTGAAAAAGGGGGAAAGAATAGGGATAATTATGTTTGGTTCAAGGGTTGATCTTTATTTTTCCCCTGACTTTGAGATAGAAGTAAAGGAAGGAGATAAAATAAAGGCCGGCGAGAGCATTCTTGGAAGGAGGAAGATATGAAAAAAGGAACAGGGAGGACAAGAAGAGTAAGAAATTTGAACCTTGTGTTTTTTATTCCCTCTGTTTTGACGATGCTGAATCTTTATTTTGGCTTTGTTTCCATGAATTTTGCAGTAAAGGGAAGATTTGATATTTCCTCTCTCTTTATAATTTTAGCTACATTTATGGATTTGATGGATGGTAGAACGGCAAGGGCATTAAGGAGTACATCTCCATTGGGAAGGGAATTAGACTCTCTTGCTGATATAGTTTCCTTTGGAGTTGCCCCTTCGCTCCTAATTTATCTATGGGCACTCAAGAATTTCCCAAAGCTCGGATTTTTCGTTTCTTTCCTTTTTATTGCGGGAGGAGCCATTAGACTGGCAAGATACAATGTTATTACCTCGAAGGGGATATCTTCAAAAAAACACTTTGTTGGGCTGCCCATTCCATCTGCGAGTGTAGTTCTTGTGTCAACTGTTTTGTTCTTTGAACATCCTCCCGAAAGCAGGTTGTTTCCAATTATATTGGGTGCCATCGTCTTTTTCCTCTCTTTTCTTATGATATCTAAAATGAAGTACAGGAGCTTCAAGGATGTAAATCTGAAATCCAAAAGACATTATCTAACACTTTTCTTTTTTTCCATAGCTCTTTCTGCATTGGCTGCTTGGCCAACCAAGACCTTACTTTTTCTGGCATACGGATATGCAATATCAGGCCCTATTTTTTCTTTAGTGAGTTTTTTGAAGGATAGATTTAGAACTGCAGAGGAAAATGAACAGGAAGTTTAAAGCTGCCATAATCGGGGTTAAAAACCTCAGGGGCAAAACTCTTAAGGAAACTCTTGAAAAGATAAAAGTTGAATTTGATGATTTTTATCTTTATGAACCGGGAATAGGAAAATATGCTCTTTTCGACTCTTTCAGAGATGAGGCCAAGGTTGTTCTGAATCCCACCAAGGATGAGATGCCGACGCTTGATTTGGCATTTTTTACTGTTCCAGTTGAGGACGAAATATTTAACTCATCGAGGATTTCAGTAGACCTTTCGGGAACAAGGGAAGAACTTCCGACTATTGTGAGCGGACTAAACGATAGGGAAATAAAAGGAGGAAAATTTGAAAATCCTCTTCCGGGTTCCATAGGAATTTCCCATGTTATTTATCCCGTTTCAAAATATATTGATTACGGTTTTTCTGCCCTTATTGAGCCTGTATCAGAGAGCGGTGAAGGCGGAATGGATGAGCTTTTTTCCCAAGCAGTGAATCTCCTGAATATGGAGGAAATTCCAGAAAAAGTTCTCAAAGACATACTTGCTTTCGACCTCTTTCCCAAAAGGGGAAGAAAGGGGAAGGGAAGGTTCATACAGGAGGAACTGAAGGTTGTAAAGGAAATAAGGAAAGCAACAGGGATACCTGACTTTTACAGCATCATTATGAGGTCCGGGATCTTTCACTGATATTCGGCTTTGATATTTTTGAAATTGAACGGAATTAAATCTATAAAAAAGCTTGAGGAATCCATTTCTTCCAGCCAGTATGTAATGATTGAAAAAGGAAAAATTTCTCCCTCAAGATTTTATGAGGAAGAGGGTTTCTTCGTCCATGTCTCAGATATAAAAAAGGGCGAGGACGGCAAATTCTGGCTCTGGGCAGTATTTGACAATGTAAAAAGGGGCTCTGTCCTTAATGCTATAGAAATAGGGTTCAAAGCTCTGAAGTTTACAAATGAAATCACTGATAAAGATTCTGATACCATATAAGGGAAGAATTGCCCTTGCCCTCCTTTACTCAGCTTTCGCCGCCGCCTTTACTGCAGCTGCTGCCCTTATACTTCAGCCTATAATGGACAATCTTTTTTCTGTAGCCCCCCAAACCAATGCAAAGGGATTTCAGTTCGGAAAATTCATATCAAAGTATTTAGATCTTTCCTCTCCTATTGTAATACCCCTGCTGGTTCTCGTGGTTTTCCTTTCCAAGGCTATTTTTACCTTCCTTTCCAATTACACTACCAGAGCTCTTGCTCAGAGGATCATAAAGGAACTAAGGGATAGAGTATTTTCAAAGATAGTAGAAGCCCCCCTCAGGTTTTTTGATAGTTTTCACAGCGGTAAAATTTCCTCAAGGTTTCTTTACGAAATGGACATACTTGAAAGAGCTGTATCAAATGGGGTTGTTCAGATGGTGAGGGAAAGTTTGACTGTTTTTGCCCTAATAGTGGTTATAATAACAAATAACCCGAAGTTTTCCCTCCTTGCTCTTCTTATGATTCCCATAGCTACGGTTCCCATTATAATTTTCGGAAAGGTTATAAAGTTTCTTACTGAAAAAAGGCAAGAATCCATAGGAGAAATATCCAGGAGAATTTCCGAGGTTATAAGTGGAATAAGAGTTGTAAGAGCTTTCAGTACAGAAAAATATGAGAAGAAAAGATTTTCTGAGACGAACGAGAAAAACTACAATGTCAACATGAAATTCGTAAAAGTGTGGACTCTTTCCTCCCCATTTCTTGAATTTATAGGAGGAATCATTGCAGCTGTCCTTATTTATATAAGTGCTAAGATGATAAGGCAGGGGACAATGACACCGGGACAGTTTACAACCTTTATAGCTTCTGTATTTTATCTTTATACGCCTATAAAGAGGCTTTCCAGTGCAAACAATCTCCTTCATCAAGGGGGCGCTTCTGTGGAAAGTCTCAATGAATTTTTGCAGTTAGGAGAAAGGTATAAAAAAATAGGGGGGAATTACAGGCCCTCTGAACTTAAAGGTGAAATAGAATTTAGAGAGGTGGAATTTTCCTATAACTCAGGTAAATCAGTTCTTAGGGGTGTGAATTTCAGTCTAAAACCAGGAGAAAAGCTTGCGATAGTTGGAGAGTCAGGCGCAGGTAAAACTACCATTGTGAATCTTCTTCTCGGTTTTTACAGACCTTTAAAGGGTGAAGTATTAATTGATGGGATAAAAGTTGAGGAATATGACCTGAAATGGCTCAGGAAGAGAATAGGAATGGTAACCCAGGATGTCCTTTTGTTTAATGAGTCAGTAAGGAAAAACATCGCCTATGGGATGGATTCCGTGAAAGATGAAGAACTTGAAGCTGTAACAAAGGCAGCCCATATCCATGATTTTATATCCTCTCTTCCTTCTAAATACGATACAAGACTCTCGGAGAAAGGGGTAAACTTTTCCTTGGGACAGAGGCAGAGGATTTCAATAGCAAGGGCAATAATAAAGAACCCCAGGATACTTATATTTGATGAGGCCACGTCATCCCTTGATTCAGAATCGGAGAAAAAGATTCAGGAAGCCCTTGAGGAGATAACCAAAGGAAGAACAACTGTGATAATAGCTCACAGGCTTTCAACTGTTAAGATGGCTAATAAAATAATAGTTATAGAGGATGGAAAAATCGTAGAAGAAGGAAACCATGAGGAGCTATTGAAGAGAAAGGGAAAATACTCACGTTTATACAAAGCACAAATGGAGGTCTAAATGGAATCAATGACAGGATATTCAGAGGGAAATTTTTCTAGTTCTTCCTTTGATATGAGAATCTCGGCAAGGTGCCTTAATAACAGATATCTTGATATTGTGATCAAAGGAGGCTTTTTCTTAAGGCCCCTTGAAGAAGACATAAGGAAAATTGTAAGGAATTACTTCAAAAGGGGAAGAGTGGAAATAACAATAGAGATCAGGTTTGTATCACCAGAGAAACAGAAGGTTTACATAAACAGAGAAGCTATAAGCGCGATTTTAAGGGAGCTAAGAACTTTTTCAGGCTTTGCACCCCTTTCCCTTGATGCAATATTGAGAATTCCTGGGGTAATAGAACTTTCCTTCAATGAAGATGGCTTTGCAGATAAGGAAAAGGAATTTATTTTCTCTTCCTTAGCCAAAGTTCTTGAAGCACTTAAAAAGAACAGAATGAAGGAGGGGGAAAGGATAAGAAAATACATTAGAGAAAAGGTGAAGAAAATCACAAAGAAAAAGGTGGAGATAGATAAAATCTTCTCAGGTGAGAAAGATAGAATGAGGGAGGAGATTGAAAGGAAAATAAGAGAAATGTCCGTTGATGTTGATGAGAATAGAATAATTCAGGAAGCTGCAATTCTTTCCTTAAGGTATGATATTTCTGAAGAGGTTTCAAGAATAGGCTTTCACCTTGAGGAATTTAACAAGTCAATGGGGGATGGTTCAAAGAAAATGGACTTTGTAGCTCAGGAAATATTGAGGGAAGCCAATACCCTTAATTCAAAGACAACAAACCCCGAGATTATAAAAAGGGCAATAGCTATAAAAACGACTGTTGAAGAAATAAGGGAGCAAATTCATAATTTAGAATGATGAACAAGATGATTCACATAGGATTTGGAAATGCCGTAATGAGAGATAGAATTATAGCAATCCTTTCTGTTGATTCCCTTCCTGTAAAAAGGTTGAAAGATTCTGCCAAGGAGAGGGGAATGCTTATAGATGCCACCATGGGAAGACAGGAGAAAACTGTGATAGTGACTGACAGCGGACACATCATAGTATCTGCTATCTCTCCAACCACTGTAATTATGAGAATAGAGGGGGATATTACAGGTGAATAGAAACCTTATAATTGTTGTTTCGGGACCATCCGGCGCTGGGAAGACATCGGTAGCAAGAGGAGTAATGAATAATTTAGAGAGTATTGTATTCTCAGTTTCCCACACAACGAGAGGGCCAAGGGGGAAGGAGAAGAACGGAAGAGATTACTATTTCGTTTCTAGGGAAGAATTTATGAGGATGATAGACGAAAATGAATTTGCTGAATGGGCTGAGGTATATAACCATTTTTACGGCACTTCAAAGAAGGAACTCAACAAGAGAAGAAAGCAAGGAGATGTGCTTCTTGATATAGATATTCAGGGGGCTATTTCTATTAAGAAATTATTTCCGAATAGTATAAGAATCCTGATTGTTCCTCCATCAAGGGAAGAGCTTTTGAGGAGACTGAAGGGCAGAAAGGATACATCTGAAAAGGCTATAAAAGAAAGGTTTGAAAAATCAGTATTTGAACTCTCCCTTTACAATGTTTTCACTCATATAGTAGTAAATGACAAACTTGAAGTAGCAGTGGATGGAGTATCTTCCATAATAAAAGGAGAAAGACTGAGAACCAGGAGAATGGAGGAATTCGTAAAGGAACTCTTATGAAGAAAGTAATTCTTGGAGTTACAGCATCAATATCTGCATACAAAGCTATTGAAATTCTCAGGGAGTTCCAGAAAAGAGGATGGGCTGTAAAGGTTGTTATGACCGAAAACTCCACCAATTTTGTATCTCCTCTTACCTTCCGGTCTTTATCAGGAGAAGATGTAATAACGAGCCAGTTTAGAGATTTAAAAAGTGGTCTTGAACATATTGAACTGTGTGAGAACTCGGAGGCTCTCTTAATTGCTCCTGCCACCGCTGATGTAATTGCAAAATTTTCCTGCGGTATAGCAGATGATTTTTTAAGTTCCCTTTATTTAGCCTGTAAAAAGCCTGTGTTTTTAGCTCCTGCTATGAATGAGGAAATGCTCCTTCATCCTGCAACCCAGCGGAATCTTAAGAGATTGAAAGAGGATGGGGTTTTCATAATTGAGCCTGAGTCAGGATATCTTGCATGTAAGGAAGAGGGGGAAGGGAGACTGGCAGAACCAAAAAGGATAGTTTTCAATGTAATTTCAGGCCTTGGAAAGGAAATGAAAAGGGTGAAAGTTCTGGTTACGGCGGGAGCAACGAGGGAATTTATTGACGATGTTAGATTTATCTCAAATTCCTCTTCTGGTAAGCAAGGAGTTGCGATAGCACATGAAGCAGCCCTTATGGGAGCAGATGTTCTCCTTCTACTTTCTGCCTCTTCCTGTGAGAAAACATTTGTTAAAACGGAAAGATTTGATGCGGTAGATGAGTTAAGGAAGAGGTTGAAGGGAAGAGATTTTGACATTTTTTTTATGACAGCAGCAGTTGGCGACTTTAAACCTGTAAGGAGATTTAAAGAAAAGATAAAAAGGGAAGGCAAGCTAAACATTGAGTTTGGGATGACTCATGATATTTTAAAAGAGATATCGCAAAAAAAGAGAGAACACCAAGTAATAGTTGCCTTTGCTGCAGAGGCCAGAGATTTTATTGAGAGAGGAAAGAAGAAACTGCTTGAAAAGGAAGCGGACATTTTATTTGTAAACCCTGTGAGAAGCGGAGTGGGATTCAGCGCTGAGGAGAACGAAGGTTATCTGATCTTCAGGGATGGGAGAACAAAGAGGATTGAAAGAGCATCAAAGGAGAAAGTCAGTAAAACCATAATTAAGCGAGTCCTTGAATATTACAAGGGAATTTCTGGAGGTGGAAATGTCCTTTAAGAAATACGATTCAGCTCTGAGAGACAATACTCTGAGATGGATAGAAAAGGTTGGGAAACTTGATCTTCTTGTTGGCATTCCCTGTTATAATAATGAGGAAACGATATCTTATGTTATTTCCCAGACTGGGCTCGGCCTTAGAAAGTATTTTCCTAACCTGAAAACAGGGATTTTCGTGGCAGATGGGGGCTCTACCGACAACACGAGGGAAAATGCTTTGATGGTGGAGATACCAAGGGGAGTGAAAAAAAATGTTGACATTTACAGGGGCCTACCTGGTAAAGGAACATCTTTCAGGGCCGTGTTTGAAGCTGCCTCTCATTTCGGCACGAAAGCTGTTGTGGTTTTTGACTCTGACCTCAGGAGTTTAACCCCTGAGTGGGTAAAGCTTTTAGGGGAGGCTGTGATAAAAGAAGGTTACGAATTTGTGTTTCCCTATTATAGGAGACATAAATACGATGGCACAATAACGAATATGATTGTATATCCTCTACTAAGAGCTCTTTATGGTAAAAGGGTGAGACAACCCATTGGCGGTGACTTCGGCATTTCAGGTGAAATGGCTGAGTTCTATATATCAAAGGATGTATGGGATACAGATGTCGCCAAGTTTGGTATAGATGTATGGATGAGCACAATAGCTATGAATGAAAAAGAAAAAATTGCCCAAGCTGACCTTGGGGTAAAAATTCACGACCCCAAGGACCCGGCAGCAGACCTTTCCCAGATGTTCACTCAGGTAGTCTCCACCCTTTTTTATCTTATGGGAGAATACAGGGGAAAGTGGATGGAAACGGGAGGAAGCAAGTCCGTTCCAGTGCTCCCGGGGTTGAATTCCTCCCCTGATATTCCGGGAATTTCTGTAAATATAAACAAAATGGAGATAGAGTTCGTGGAAGGGTTCAAACATTTTGAGGCATTTTATAAAGCCATATTATCCGCCAAATCATTTGAAGGACTTACTCAGGCTTATATTGAAAAAGAAGAAGGAAACGATCTTGAGGTTTCATCGGAATTGTGGGCAAAAATCATTTATGATTTTGCATATACATACCATACGTGGAGGAGAAACAGGAGGAGGCTCGTAAACATTATGACCCCTCTTTATTTCGGGAGGACAGCTTCCTATATAAGAGAAGTAGCTGCGATGAACTGGGAAGGAGCGGAAAAAGTTATAGAAGAACAGGCAGGAATCTTTGAAAGAACTAAAGATTATCTGAGGGAAAGAATGAAGAACAACTTCCTGTGAATTTTTGCAAATTCAGATGAAATTTCCAATAAACTTGTAAAAGAAAATTCATTTTGCTAATATCTGATTATGAAACTTTTCAAAAGGGGAAAGGTGAGAGATATTTATATTTACGATAAGGACCATCTCCTTATTGTTGCAACTGACAGAATCTCTGCCTTTGATTTTATACTTCCAAGCCTAATCCCTAAGAAAGGGAAAATCCTCACAAGGATGAGTATACTCTGGTTTAATTTCTTCAGGGATGTCCCAAATCATCTTGTTGAATGGAAATATGAAAGGATAAAGGGAGTGCCAGAAAAATTCAGGGGAAGAGCAATGCTCGTAAGAAAAGCTAAGCCGATTCCTGTTGAATTTGTTATAAGGGGATACCTTGCAGGGAGCGGATGGAGGGAGTATAAAAAGACCGGGACTCTCTTTGGCCAAGAAGTGGGAGAAGGACTAAAGGAAAGCGGGAAGCTTCCGCATCCTTTTTTTACCCCGACAACAAAGGCAAGGGAAGGTCACGATCTTCCAATATCCATTGAAGAATACAGGGAAATAGCTGGGGAATTTTCAGATGAGCTTATGAGAAAATCCATAGAAATTTACACAAGGGCTCATGAATATGCTTTAAAGAAGGGAATAATCATTGCTGATACCAAGCTTGAATTCGGGTTTCTAAATGGCAGGCCAATCCTTATAGATGAGCTTCTTACACCAGATTCTTCAAGATTCTGGCCACTTGAATCCTATGAACCAGGGAAGCCCCAGCCGAGCTTTGATAAGCAGTTTGTAAGGGACTATCTGTTAAGCACAGATTGGGATAGAAAAACCACACCTCCCTATCTTCCAGAGGAAATAGTTTTTAGGACAGTTGAAAAATATAAGGAGGCTCTCAGGAGGCTTTTTGATGAAAAAGGTTGATCTTCACATTCATTCTGTTTTTAGTTCAGATGGAGAGGTTCCCCCGGAGGAGATAATAAGGAAAATGAAATCCCTCGGTTTCTCAGCCCTTTCAATAACTGACCATGACACAATGAAAGCTTACCCTGAAGCTTATAATTACGGCAGCCGGTTGGGAATTGAAATTATAAAGGGCGTTGAATTTACCACAGGATTCAGAGGGAGAGAGACACACCTACTCGCTTATTTTCTTGATGAGAATGAAGCCGTCTCCCTGATTAAGGAGATAGAAACAACGCGAATGGAATTGACGAGAAGAAGATTGGAGAAATTAGAAGCCTTAGGAATGCCTGTTCCCATGAATGAAGTTCTAAAGAGGAGCAAGGGCACTCCACCGACAGGACCGATAATCGCAGAACTTGTTATAGAAAATCATTCCCTTGGGAGCTATAAGAAAGCGAAGGATCCTATAAGGGCTTTTTATAATGATTACTTCCTCCCAGGGAAACCCGCCTTCGTTGAGAGGGTTTACATGCCAACTGAAAAGGCTATAAGCAGGGTCAGAAAATTAATATCTCTGCCTGTCCTTGCTCATCCTGGAGCTTTTGTGCCCTTTTCAGAGGAAGAGATTAGATATCTCAGGGAAGCTGGCCTTGAAGGAATAGAGGCAGAAAGCTCCTATCATTCGCGCGAGCAAATCAAATTCTATTCAGAGCTGGCATCTAAATATTCCCTCGTAAAAACCTGTGGGAGTGATTTTCACGGTAAAAGAAAACCATGGATAAAACTGGGAGATTATTTTTGCCCTTATAGTGTAGTGGAAGAAATGAGAAGGAGGAAGGATGCTCTTTGACCTTATAGTTATTTTGATTTTGGTTATCGCCTTTTTTTATGGTTTTATAAGAGGATTTCTTCGTCAATTTATCTCTCTTGCCGGGCTTTTAACTGCTGCGTATTTAGCAGTTTTCCATTATGATAAGGCCGTCTCTTATCTTTCGCCATACATAAAAGAGAGAGGGATTCTCGTTCTTGCTTCCATTGCCCTTACATTTCTTGCGACTTATATAGCGTTTGCCATAGGTTCAATAATTATTTCTTTTTTTATAAAGGGCCCCATTGGGCTCTTAGATAGGATATTTGGTGCGATCTTTGCAGTCTTTAAGGCATTTTTGTTTCTCTCAGTTATTTGCATTTTTTTGGTCTCTTTTAATTCCACGAAAAACTTTGTTGTATTCTCTAAAACAGGACCATATATTTACTCATCAGGGCTTTATATGGCAGGACAGGTAGAGAAAATCTGGAGGGAGAGATGGAAATCGGAGAAGAACTTGAGAAAATAATAAGGTATCTTATTAATTCAGGTGTCACATTGGAAGAATTTGAGGAGGTGGTGGAGAAAATTTACATAAAGGAAGCTCTGAAAATAAATGGGGGAAAAATAAAGGATGCTGCTGCCCTCCTTGGTCTCCATAGAAATACCCTCGCTGGAAAAATAAAAAAATATAAGATCAAGAGAAAATAGTAGAAATAAGATAAAAGTAAAAAAAATCTAAACATATTCTAAAGAGATTTCATTTGAGTTCTTATATGCTAATTTTGCTATAATCAAAATGTAAAAAATGATAAGGAGGTAAGGAATGGAACTAAAACCATTGTACGACAGAGTTATCCTCAAGAGGTTAGAGGAAGGGGAAGTTAGAAAGGGAGGGATTATTATCCCGGATACGGCAAAGGAAAAACCCCAACAAGCAGAGGTTATAGCTGTAGGAGATGGTAAAATCCTTGAGAATGGGCAGAAAATTCCACTGAGTGTTAAAACCGGGGATAAAGTTCTCATTGGAAAGTACTCAGGGACGGATGTGAAATTGGGGGGCGAGGAGTATGTAATCCTGCGAGAGGATGAAATACTGGCCATAATAAAAAAGTAAGGAGGTGAAAAAATGGCAAAAGATATAAGACTTGGAGATGAGGTTTTTGACCATCTAAAGAAAGGGCTTGATAAGCTTGCCAATACAGTAAAGGTGACCCTTGGGCCCAAGGGCAGAAATGTGATAATAGAGAAAAAATTTGGCGCTCCCAATGTAACAAAAGACGGAGTCACTGTTGCAAAGGAAATTGAACTCAAGGACCCCTGGGAAAATATGGGAGCCCAGATGGTCAAGGAAGTTGCAACAAAGACATCAGATGTTGCAGGTGATGGAACAACAACAGCAACAGTTCTTGCACAGGGAATTTTCCACGAGGGTCTCCGCTATATTGTGGCAGGAGCTAATCCAGCCCTTGTAAAGAGAGGAATAGACAAAACTGTGGAAAAGGCGGTTAAAGAACTAAAGACCATATCAAGGGCAGTTAAGGAGGACGAAATAGCCAATGTTGCAGCAATTTCAGCAAACAACGATATGGAGATAGGCAAGATAATAGCAGAGGCCATGAAAAAGGTCGGAAAGGACGGAGTAATCACAGTTGAGGAGGGAAAATCCTCTAAGATAGAAATGGAAGTTGTTGAGGGAATGCAGTTTGACCGCGGATATCTTTCCCCGTACTTTGTAACAGATGCCGAAAGAATGGAAGCGATTCTTGAAGACCCATATATACTCATTCACGAGAAGAAAATCTCTTCCTTAAGGGAATTTCTTCCCCTCCTTGAACAGGTTGCAAAGACAGGGAAGCCTCTTCTTGTTATAGCCGAAGATGTTGAAGGTGAGGCCCTTGCGACTTTGGTTGTTAACAAGCTGAAGGGCATATTCACATCAGCAGCTGTTAAGGCTCCTGGATTTGGTGAAAGGCGTAAGGCTATGCTTCAGGACATTGCGATTCTCACCGGCGGTAAAGTTGTATCTGAGGATCTTGGTGTAAAACTTGATAAGATAGACCTTGGCTGGCTCGGAAGAGCAGAAAAGGTTGTAATAGACAAGGAGAACACAACGATAATAAGCGGAAAAGGAAAAGCTGAAGATATTAAGGCAAGGATTCAACAAATAAGGAACGAAATTGAGGAAACCACCTCTGACTATGACAAGGAAAAGCTGCAGGAAAGGCTTGCAAAGCTTGTCGGTGGTGTGGCTGTTGTGAGGGTTGGCGCTTCAACCGAACCTGAGATGAAGGAAAAGAAAGCGAGGGTTGAGGATGCAATGCACGCCACGAAGGCAGCCGTAGAGGAAGGGATTGTTCCTGGAGGAGGTGTAGCATTTCTGAGGGTCTTGGAAAAGATGAAGGAATTCAAACTCGATGGGGACGAAAATCTTGGTGTTGATATAGTTAAGAAGGTGCTAAGAGTTCCTGCCCAGCAAATTTTAGAGAATGCAGGATATGAAGGATCAGTAATAGTTGAGAAAATCCTATCAAATGAGAATGTGAACTATGGATTCAATGCCCTTACAGGTGAATTTGAGGACCTTGTGAAGTCAGGTGTGATGGATCCTGCCAAGGTTTCGAGAATTGCCCTTGAGAATTCATCATCAGTTGCAGGACTTCTCCTTATGACCAATGCCCTTGTTTCTGAGATTCCAGAGAAGGAAACCCCAAAGATGCCGCCGGGTGGCGGAATGGATATGTACTAAAGAAAATCGGGTAAAAATTACACGCAATAAAGGGGAGGCTTTTGCCTCCCTTTTTTTATTTATGGGGAGAAAACTCTGGCATGGAATTTGCTGATAATAGATTGTAAAGTTAAGATAAGGAGGAAACGATGAGGAAAATATTTCTTGCAGTTTCTTTCATTTCGTTCTTGATTCCAAAATTAGTATTTTCACAAGGGAATTCTGCAACAGATGATAGGGTTTTCTTTACCATGTACGCAAAGCCAAACCTTTTGTTTGTGCTGGACCAGTCAGGCTCCATGGATACCTGCGATGTTTTGATAGGTGACGAAGCAGCTTACAACAATTTTAAAACTTATACCACCTCCGATGGATGGAAAACTTTCACCTTTTCTAAGTGTAGCTCTTGTTGTGGAGAGTACTATGCTAAGCGACTGGAAGCTGCTAAAAGGATACTCATTGAACTTATTGATGATTTCAGGAATGAACTTGATATAGGATTTATGGATTTTCATCAGACGGGATATTCTCGCTATAAGAGTATTGGAGGGAAAATAGTATATCCTATAAAGGATGTTTCTGACCCAGACAAGTGTAGCCAGTCTGACTCAGACCAGTGTACGAAATGGAGACATGATATGATGAATACTGTTTATGATATAGACCCATATGGATATACCCCACTTGCAGAAACTTTGGATTCTGCGGGAGAGTATTTCGCTGAAGGGCTCACTGGGGATAAGTGCGAGAACGGTCCCTGTCCTTCTCCCATAACTGCATGGTGTCAGAAAAATTTTACCATCCTCATGACTGATGGATCTCCTACCTCAGATAATTTTGAATGCTCATGTGACGGCGCAACCGATTGCGAGTATTCACCATACATTCCTGACCTTAAAGGAGAGTGTAGCGATCTTTATGATCTGGATAATGATAACAACTTAAATGATGTAAAAAAATGGGATAGCCATCTTCTTGATGATGTATCTTGGTGGTTGTATAACCATGATCTAAGATCCGATCTTGATGGGGATCAGAACCTTACCACCTATACCATAAAATTTAGGAGTGGGGATTCCCAACTTCTTCAGCACACGGCGCAGGAAGGAGGAGGTCAGTATTATAATGCCCAGAATTATTCGGAGTTGGTTAAGAGTATAAGAAGCGCCATTCATTATATACTTCAAACAACATCTTCTTATGCTCCTATTTCGGCTCCTAAAACCGTTACTACAGAAGAAGATTATGGATTTATAAGCTGGTTTCGGCCGAGAGAAGATTCAAGATTCTGGAAAGGACATCTCGAGGCCTATGAATTAAAGAACGGAGAATTTCCTGTGGATGCTGATGGAAACCCCACCAATTCTAAGTGGGATGCAGGACTTGTGCTCACCAATTATCTGAAAAGTAAGAACCTTAACTCTGAACTTGTCAGGGATAATCTTTTATCAAAAATTTTCACATATACATATACAAAAACTCTCGCACTTTCGGATATTGTTAAAACCCCGCGGGCAGAAGAAATAAAAAAGTTTTATAAAATTCCCCCTCCCTATGATAGGGTTTCAAACATCCCTCCAATAAATTCGGCCATGCTGGGATGTACCCTTACCCCTCAAGGGACAAATCTTGAAGTTCACTGTGACACCAGTGGAGATTACTGGGGACACGGTGATACATTTCATTCAAATATGGTTATGGTTGGAAGTCCATTTGCCTTTCTCAAATACATATATGGGAAAAAATATGCTGAGTTCTATGATGATTGGAAAGATAGAAATCCGCTCCTGTATTACGGGACAAATGATGGTGCCCTTCATGCTGTTACTTTGAAAGATTGGACAAATGACGGCACCCATTACGATGCAGGAATGAGAGTAAGGGAACTCGTTCCCACAAATACTCTTCCAACGCTTACAAGCACAGCCATAAATAATTCCTGGGATTATTCAGCCGATGGTTATATGACCGCACTTGATATTAGGTTAAATGACCTTAGCAAATCCTTTGATGAAAGAGATTTCTTTACTTTTCTTACATTTGGGCTTCGCCAGGGAGGAAAAAGGTATTATGGCATGGATATAACCGACCCTACCAAAGATTACGATAATGATGATAATAACCGCCATTATGGAAGGGTTCTCTGGGAGTTTCCCGCTGTTCCTCCTGCAGATGATGTAGATTGCATAGTTTTCTGGAACAATGCTGGTGGTCCTCAGTCAGGCCAGGCAGGTCCCCCCTATTTTAAGGAGCTGTGTTTACCACCTCCATATCAGCATCACTGGAAGGGTGAATACTGGACTCAATTTGTAGGTCAAACCTGGGGAAGACCGAGGGTTGGGGTTGTCAAATATAAAATTAATGGCGAGGAAGACAAGGTATACGCTGTATTTGCAACAGGAGGTTATCCATCTGACCATCAGGCAAGCGAGTGGGATGACATAGATGAAGGGGCAGGCCTCTTTATATTGAATGCCACAAGCGGTGATGTTATAAAGGCCTTTGTGAGAAGTGAACCAACGGTTACCATTACACAGGGAAATAATACTGTTACTCTTCATCCTCCGTCAGACCAATATAAAGTTATACCTGCCCTGCATTCATTGGTTGGAACCCCAGTAGCAGTTGACCTCAACAGCGATGGAGTGGTTGATACAGTTTATGTGGGAGATATTAAGGGTAATATATGGAAAGTTGATATAAGCAGCACAGACAAAGCGGATTGGGACATGGGAAAACTTGCCGAGCTTGGGGATGACCAGAATATCTTTCAGAAAGTGACTGTTGCCCTTGATTCCTGTGGAGGAAGATGGGTATATGCAGGAACTGGAAGGAGGGATGAACCCAAGAATAGTGATAATGATTGGTGGTTTGTTGGAATAAAGGACCCCAATGGGATACCAGCCACGCCTATCGGTATGTCCGACCTTCAAGATATTTCCTCAATACTTACAGACGTCTCTGACATATTTGATGAAAGTAATAACCCTCCATCAGTTGCCGTTGCCTCCTCGGCTTCAGGTTGGAAGCTTAAATTCCCTGAGGTTGGTGAGAAGCTTTTTGATGATCCCTTTGTCTTCGGTAACCTTTATTTTACAACTTATTCTCCCGCAGATACAGGTGATGTGTGTTCAGCAGGTGGGAAAATGAGAGCTTATAGGATATCTATTCCAGGATGTGGTGGAAATATTACGGCAATAAGACAGGGCGGAAGATTAGGTGGAGGAGGTTCCCTGACTGTCGGTCAGTATGAAATATATGTTACAGGTTCAACTCCTGGTTCTATGAAAATAATAAAGCAGAAGTCCGTTACTATTCCCAATGTCTTTGGGCCTGTTTACTGGAGGATACTCCATGAGGAATAAAGGTTTCACTGCAACCGAGATGATCATAGTTCTTGCCATAGTTGGTCTTATAGCTGCTTTTGCTGTTTCCTCCATTGGCAGAGCAAAGTATAACTGGACACTGAGGGGGGAGGCAAATAAGTTTGTTATGAGTATTTACAAGGCTAAATCTATGGCAATGAAGGAGGAGAAGGTAACAAAAATTCACCTTGATTCTTCCTCAACACCTTCTAAATATTATATTGAGATAAAGGACCCGAATTTCAAGGAAGTTCCCAACACGGAAAACATTATACCGTCTCAGGCAGTATTTACCCTGGATCCCCAAAAGGATATTCTTTTTCTTCCTGACGGCAGAATTATGGTTGAAAATGCTTCTACTGACTGGCAAATGAGTATTATACATGTAAAAATTGCCCTTTCCTCCCTTTCTCAACACTTCGTAAATGTAACTATTTACCCTCTTGGCGGCATTGAAACTTCAAGACATTTTGTAAAATGAGGAGGAAATCATGAGAAGACAAAAAGGACAATATATGATAGAAGCTTTAATAGGGGTAGCAGTCCTTGGGATTCTTGTTATATTTATCCTTTCCCTTTTTGCTTCAAGGTATGGGTTTGACAGGAACAATTCAATAAGGACAGATGCCCTTTATCTTGCAGAGCAGGGCATAGAAAATGTTAAATCAAATCCTGCGGGGATTTCGCAAGGGGTTTTTACCACAGAAAACTATCAATCAATTCCTCTTTATCCTGACTACAAAAGGGAATATTCCATAGGTGTTTATGACGCTACTATGAACCTTTACACAGTGACGGTTACAGTTAGCTGGAGAAAACCGGGAAGTTCTCAGGAGAGAAAAATGGCCTCTTTGACTACAATAGTAAGAGGAGAATAGGAGGGTCACATGAGAGAAAACGGAATGACCTTAGCTGAGCTTTTGGTTGTCCTTGTGATATTTCTTTTAGTTGGCTTAGCCCTTACAACTGCGATGATATTTCACCAGAGGAGTTTCCTTCAAGAAAACAAGAGGGTGATGATAAAATCACAGATAAGGACAGCTTTTATAGAGCTTCAGGAAAGAATATCGCAGGCAGGAGCAGGTATAAATGTGGCAGGTACCAAATCATATTTAGGAGCAGATTCAAATGTTCCTTTCAGGGGCATAATCCCAATGAATTATAACACATACGATGGGGGTGGCAATGACGATAATCCCGATGGAATAATACTTGCCTATGGAGATACAAGAACTATTACCAAGCTGTCAGCCGGTTCCTGGCACCCTCCTTCTACGACGATGGTTCTTGAAAAAGTTAAGGATCCTGTGTCAGGAGAATCCATGTGGAATGCCGATGACATAGGAATGATAATGTCGAAGGAAGGTTTTTATATGTTCAAGGTTACAGCGGTAAATACTGACACCGATACGCTTACCCTTAGAAATACAGCTGTTTATTATTCAGGACTTTTCAATTATTCCGACATGGCAGGTCCAATTCACCTGAATTATCTGGATTTTCTTCCCCATTATTTGAATCCTACAACTGATGATAATGGTAAAGCAATTACCTACAATAGAGATACTTCTTCTGTTATTAAGCTTAGTTTCTTTGGAATTTACTTCATCTCAAGGATAAATAATAGTTATTATCTTACTGCCAGTCTTGATGCCGATGGAAATGCCAACCCTTGCTCTAATGGGTTTGGGCCCGAACGCTGCGTTCCCCTTGCGAAGAACATACTGGATATGCAGATAGAATATATTGTTCCCGATCCTGTAAATCCCACTAACCCACCTGATTTGTATTGCACTTATGATCCTTCCTATGCAGGAAATGCATACCGCAATCCCTCGTTTCAAGCCCTTTATGATGTAATTGTAAGTAAACAGGTAAAATCGATGAAAATAACTCTTTCAGGTGCAACAGAAAGGTTCAGGGAAAAATACCAGAGCCAGCTAATTATTAAGACAGCAGGTGATAGAGATTCTCTGACTTTGACAGGAACACCTTGGAACCATATGAAGCTGTATCAGCTAAATAATAGCTTCGATCCGAGGAATTTCTTTTCAGTTTATTAAGGAGGGAATATGAGAGAAAAAGGAAGTGTACTTATATTAGCCTTAATAGCTGTGCTGGTTTTAGCACTTATAGGGGGAGTTGGGATTACAATGTCTCAGATGGAGATGAGGTCAATTTCCTATGCGAGTAAGGCCACATCAGCTCTTTATATAGCAGATGGAGGTGCAAATTATGGTTATGCAAAAATAGGTGAGGCTCCGCCCACAGGGGACTTTTCAGGAGTGACATATGATCTCTCCACAGATTTACCTGATGGAAGAAGTGCAAGATTCTATCTTCCTCAGCCTACAGGCTCCCAGCCTTCAAATCCCAGGATAATGGGAGAGTTTGTTCCTCCTTTTCCACCTCAGGTTTCAATGGGAGAAGGGTTCAGCTTTCTTGCAATTCAGTTTTATGTTACAGGAGAGCTTTACGATAGAGGGGGAAAGCTTTCCTCTACCAAGACGATAGATACCGCAACCCTCGCTATGTTTTACGGTGAATATTGAAATGAAAAAGCTCATGCTTTTTATAATGCTTGCTCTATTTATGTTTTCCCAGCAAATAGAAACGATAACCCTTTCACCTCCTCGCATTACACAGAATACTGATATAAGGGCAGAGGTTACTCCTCCTGCTCTTCCTGAAGGATATAGATATTCTTATACCTGGTATGTTAATGGTCTAAAGCTCGATTATGATTCTCCTACCCTTCCATCTGGTAATTTCAAGAAAGGTGACTTTGTATGGGTTGGAGTCTATATACTTGATGAAGATGGTAATAAGATAGATTATGGAGAAAGCTTGAGATATAAGATTGCAGATATTCCTCCTCAAATTTTAAATTCCCCACCATCAGTAGATAAACTCAAACCAGGGGATAAATACAAATATAAAATAGAGGTTAAGGATGAAGATGATCCTGTGGAGGAAGTCAAAGTTGAATTGAAGAAAGGTCCGAAGGATGCAAAAATAGAGGAAAACACATTGAAGTGGGTGATCCCGAAAAAAAGGGGGGAATATGAGTTCATCATAGAGGCTAAGGATCCCGATGGGGAAATTTGCCAGCTTTCCTATAAGATCTCTGTTTCGGTGAAGAAGGAAAAAGGAAGGTGAAAATTTCCTGAGTTTTTAGCTTCCGTGTAGATATTGCCCATTTTAGCTTGCTTTAGAGCCTTATTTGCTGTAGAATTTTTTCATGAGGGATTTAGTTATAATCACAGATCTTGACAATACACTTCTTGATAAAAAAACTTACAATTTTAAGCCAGCAATAAACACCATTGAAAAGATAAAATCTTCCAATATCCCTCTTATATTCTGTACAAGCAAGACCTTTGCTGAAACTTTATATTTCCAGAAGGAGATGGGCATAAAAGACCCTTTTGTTGTTGAGAATGGAGGTGCCGCATACATTCCTAAGGAATTTTGTATAAAAAGTGTTGGAGCGCCGAAATTTGAAGGGAATTTCTTTGAAATATCCCTTGGAACTTCCTCTGAAGAGCTTGAAGAATTTATAAATAATTTTAGTTCTTCAAGGAAAGTTGAAATAAGAACTTTCCTGAAGATGACTGCAAAGGAAATATCTGAAATTACAGGGCTTCCAGTTAACCTTGCTATCCTTGCAAGAGAAAGAGATTTTGACATTCCTTTTATTTTTAAAGGTAGCCTTGAAGATTTCGGGGAGTTAAAGAAAGAAGCTGAGGAAAAGGGATATTTGATACAGGAAGGTGGGACATTTTATCATCTTTCCGGTCTGCATACGAAAGCAGATGCCCTGAGCAAAATGTTTGAATTCTTAGGCAAGAGATTCAAGGAAGCATTCAAGATAGGTCTTGGCGATAGCATGAATGATTTAGAAATGCTTAAATGGGTTAATTATCCAATATTGGTTTCAGGAAGAGACAATCCATATGTTAGTAGTATAAAGCAGGAAATAAAGGGAATAAAAATTTATGAGGAACAAGGTCCAAAGGGCTGGAACTCAGCCATTCTGGACCTGCTTAGGAAAGAGGGAGATAAAAATGGCTGATATTTATCAGACGGGAAGTATAACCACCCTTCATTTGTTAGGTGAGAAAGGAACAGAGAGGATAGAAAGGGAGCTTTCATATTATTCAAGGCATGTAAGGACCACACTCCTCATTCCAGCGACTTATGCGGATTACAGAAAACCTGCCATGAAAAATATCATGGAAACTCTCCGGGGTGTGGATTATGTAAATCAGGTGTTAATAGTTCTCGGCAGGGCTAAAGATGAAGATTTTGAGAATGTAAAGGAGGAGATTAAGGAATATCCATATAGAGTAACAGTTTTCTGGCTGGAACATCCGAAAATAAAGAAACTGATAAAGGTCCTGGAGGATGCAGGACTTTATGTTGGACCTGATGGAAAAGGTCGGGCAGTATGGTTCGGACTCGGCCTCCTCCTTGCCCAGAGAGAATCAGAGGTTGTGGCACTCCACGATAGCGATATAATTACATATTCAAGAGAGATGCTTTCAAGGCTCATATATCCGTTGATTAATCCAAACATTGATTTTGAGTTCAGTAAGGGATTTTATGCGAGGTTCTCGAACAAACTTCATGGAAGGGTAACAAGGCTTTTCTTAATCCCTCTTATAAGGTCCCTGAAAATAATTGCAGGATCTCATCCATTTCTTGATTATCTGGATAGTTTTCGCTATCCACTTGCAGGGGAATTTGCATTAAAGACAGACCTTGCAAGGATGATAAGAATACCAGGGGATTGGGGGCTTGAGGTAGGAATTCTCAGTGAAGTTTACAGAAATGTAGCCATAAAGAGAGTGGTTCAGGTTGAACTCTGCAAGAGATATGACCATAAGCATCAGGCCCTTTCCAAAAAAGACCCTAACAAAGGACTGCATAAAATGGCTATAGATATAGCCGTTAATCTTTTAAGGAATTTAGCCGCAAGGGGAATTATTGTAAATGAGGGAAGGCTCACAACTCTTAGGACAACATATTTGAGGATTGCCGAGGATATGATAGCAAGATTTCATGCTGATGCTATGATAAATGGTCTTGAATTCTTTCGCCATGAAGAAGAACTTGCGGTTGAGACATTTGCTGATGCATTAAGGCTCGCCTGTGCCCAATTCCTTGAGGATCCCCTTGCAATCCCTTTGACGCCGAACTGGATAAGAATAACCTCAGCCTTTCCAGATTTTCTTGATAGGCTTATGAATTCCGTCTTGAAGAGCAACAAGTAGTTAAATTTCCAGGGCGAATATTCCAAAGGCTGAAGGGCCAGCGTGAACCATTATTGCAGGGGAAGTTGTTGATTTTATTATTTTTCTTGTGCTTATGTTTTCCCTTATAAATTTTTCCATTCCGTTAATTCTCGAATCTTCTTTTGTAAAAGCTATCCCTATGTCGTAAAGTTTCTCTCTGCCAAGTTCCCTTTTTATCATATGTTTTAAAAGCCTCATTGCCATTTTCCCTCCTGGAGCAGCTCCTCTAAAGTAAATCCCTCCTTTTTCAGGGGAAAATCCAAGGATTATTCCAAGTTTGAGATATTTCTGAAGAACTCCTTTCCATGGCTTGACCCTACCCCCTTTTACACCGTAGGAAAGGTCATCTGCAAATATAAAGGCATTGGACTGCAATTTACCGAGCTTTTTTACCACATCATCGGGTTTTTCACCCTTATCAAGGAGTTCCACAGCTCTAAGAACTTTTAGACCTCCTCCGAGACTGAAGTTTCCAGTATCAATAACATAGCCGGATATACCAAGCTTTTCCTTTATTGTTCTTGAAAGGCTGTATGTTCCGCTCGCTTTTTCACTCAGATGGAAGGAAATTATCCTTTTATGGTTTCTTTTGAGTTTGGAATATGACCTTATAAAATCTATGGGTAAAGGGAGAGAGGAACTGATTTCCTCCTTTTTCATTATTCTTTCCGCAACGACCTCTCTTGAGATTTCCTCCCCATCTTTCAATATCTTTCCATCGAATATGACTCCCAAGGGAACGATCTCAATTCCAAGTTCTTCTGCAATGGCAATGGGAATGTCGAGGGAGGAATCCGCAAGCAAACCAGTTTCCCTTATCTTTAATTCTCTCTCAACTATTGGTTCCGCAGTCATGGATACTATTTCCCCTTCTTCTTTCAGTATTTCCTTAAACCTATCTGGTTCAGGGGTGTGAATGTGTACTTTCATAAGCTCATTAAAGCTTGAAAATATTATTGAATCTCCCAAATCCTTGATCTTATTTGCAATTTCATGGTGAGTTAAACGGGTTCTAATTGTTGCAATAGTACAGTAAAAACCTTCCCCTGAATTCCATTTGAAGTATTCAGTGTTAAAATCAAGAGTATCATAATCTATCTGTTTGTCCAGGCTAAGCCTCATCCCTTCAAGAAAGAGCACGAATCCTTTGGCTCCTGAATCTACAAGACCTTCTCTTTTCAGAACAGGAAGGATATTTTTTGTTTTCTCAAGAGCCAGCCTTGCCCTGCTTATTATTCTTAATAAGAAATTCCTAAAGCTGAGTGTGTTAATTCTTTCCGCTTCTTCTCCGACTTCTCTCATTACAGTGAGGATCGTCCCTTCAATTGGATTTTCAAGTGAGGAATAAACTTCAGTATAGGCACTCTTTATGGAATGGGCGAGCTCTTTTATCTCTACCCATTCCCTTCTTATGTAATTGGAAAGTCCTACGAGATACTGACTCATTATAAGCCCGGAATTTCCTCTTGCATTGGAGAATGCTTCGTAAGCAGTGTCCTTGAGGAGTTGTGCTGCTGAAGAAAATTCCTTTTCCCTCAGCTTTTTGAATACAGCATACAATGTTGCGGATAGATTTGTTCCTGTATCCGCATCTGCAACGGGAAATCTATTTATCCTGTTGAGTTCTTCTCTGTTCTTTATAACCCAGAATGAACCCCCAAGCATCAGGTTTTTTAAGGTATTAGCGTCAAGAGTTCTCACTTTTATATTCTAACAGAAGATTTGTATTTCATTTAATGCTCATTTATAAGAAGCCTTGCTCTTTGATGGGCCAATCTTATTGGGATTGGGATTTTCGTGGGGGAGAAAAGATTGTAAAATTCCAGGGATTTCCGGAGTGTAATCAGATTTCCACTGGATATAAAGACAGGTTTTTTCCATCCTTTCCTGCAGATTGCTACTCCGTTTTTCAGAAACTTTTCTCCATTGAATGAACATTCCTTTGGATAGCCCTTCATAGGATTTTTGGAAAATCCTATTGTTGGGATATTCAATTTAACTCCCACATACACTGCAAGGCCAGCTCCTAATGGATGTAATCTTCCATTTCCATCCACAAATATGAGGTCAGGCACTGTTTTTAGTTTTCTTATAGAGTTTACCATCCAGGGACCTTCTCTAAAAGCGAGGAATGTGGGAATGTAAGGGAAAAATGTTTTTCCTTCAGTGATGCTTTCCTCAATTATCTCCCCGTGAATACCAATGAGGACAGCACAGCAGATTATTTTTTCACTTTTGTAATGGCAGTCAACCCCTGCAAAGTTTTCGGCTTTTTTTACCTCGATTTCCCTGAAGAATGAAGAATATTCCTTCTGCTTTTTCCTGAGACTCTTCAGGTCAAAATCCCTCAATCTTTAATCTTACTCCGCAGAAATAGTTTCTTCCATTTCTTATTTCTTCCTTTGAGAAATGAGAAATTATGCTCATTTTTACAAGTTTAAATGCCCTGAACTTAAGCCCGCCCTTCAGGGGAAAATCAAGTTTTGCAATTTTCTTCAGGTTTATTTTTCTTTCTTTTCCCTGGAAGTTTATTTCGGCTTTTCCATTACCTTCCATCCATATTCTCAATTTTTCTGTCTCAGAAGGAACCGCTATTACCATTTCCGCTTTGCTGTTTCCCTTCAGAACAATTAACCCTTTGTGAATTCCACAGAAATTATCATCAAGATGGTAAATATAAAATTTTCCATAGGGAACCCTGAAAGCATAGGGATTTATATTTGTAGGGATTGAATTTATCTGAGTTAGTTCAACAGGAAAGATGTCCCTGAACCCCATTTTCCCTATCATTGAGGGATAAGAAGAGGTTGTTATTGGGGAAAGGAAAAGCGGATAGAGGAAGAATGATGCCAAAAATAAGGGCTTTCTGAACCATGAGGCAGCGTATGGGATGAGGAAAATGAAAAGGGGATAAATGTTGGGGAAGTATCTGTTTCCGAGACATCCCCCGCCACCCATGAAATTCTCAGGCATAAGGGATATGGAGGCTGTTATTGCTATTACAATTGATGAAAAAATCAACCATGCCTTTAAATTACCTCCCCTAAAGGCTATAAGAAGAAGAAATGCTGGAAGGAAATATATTATCATCCCAGAGAACCTTCCTGTGAAGAAATAATAAAGGTTCAGGAAAAAAACCTTTGGGGTAAGATAAAATCTCTGCCAGTAATCCTTCGCACTCATTAAGTATCCTTTTGAAAAGAGCATAGCTTTGCTCTCGTAAGGAAAATGGTAATAGAAGCTTCTTCTTTCCCCTCCCATATAATTCCATTCACCTGTATGCGCCTTCTCCACAAGGAAGAAACTCCCCAAGGATGTAATAAAAACAACTCCGAGTATTACGCTTTTCAATATTTCTTTCCATTTAAACTTAAAGAATCTTGCCCCTAAAAGAGGAAGGGCAAAAATTGCATTTGTGGGCTTTGAAAATATTAGAAGTCCAAGAATAACGGAGGCGAAAATGGGGAAAATGAGTTTTTCCTTCTCCAATCCCCAATAGAGTACGAGAAGCCCAAGGGAAAAATTAAAGAATGCCGACGAGATCCAGAGGGAATATCCCCAAAGAACGGAGAGGAAAAATAATCCCAATGATATTAAAAGGGAAGTTTTTGGAGAGAATTTTTTCCTTGAGATTTTGAATATTATTAAAAGGTCCATTAGGAGAAGCAGGGAAGTTAAAATAAGAAAGCCCTTATCTTTGAAAACCCTTACGAATGGTGCTGCAACCAGTGGATATGCATAGGATTTTGCGAAAAATAAGCCTTTCTTTGTTTTCTTTAAAAATATACCTTGGGGAAGTCCTCCATAATTCTCTGATATTCTGCTGAGATCCTGCTTTTCATAGGAAATATTTCCATCAAAGGCTATGGAATAAGCCATTAGGTAGTAAACTGCCTCGTCATCAAAAAATCCATGATTTTGATATTCTTTAACCCTGAATCTAAGGACAAAAGATAAGAATATGAGGAAGACCAAAAATATTATGAAAGTAGCTTCCCTATCTTGCATTTTCAAATAGTTCCTTTGATGATACATAATAGACCCTTGAGCTTCCATCCTCAGGCATGCTTACACCATATATGTAATCTGCACCCCTTGCAGTTTTTATATTATGTGTTATCAGTATTATCTGGGTGTCCTTCTTTAGTTCCTTCAGAAGATCCATAAGTTTTGAAAGGTTTGGAAGGTCTAAAGGGGCGTCCACTTCATCAAGCACAAGGAATGGGGCTGGTTTTATTCTGAAAAGAGAAATCTGAAAAATAAGTGAGAGGAGTGCTCTTTCCCCTCCGGAAAGCATTGAGAGTGGTTGTTTTCTCTTCCCTGTGAATTTAGCTTCTATTTCAAGCCCTTTATTTGTAATCAAAATTTCACTCTCTCCGTCCTTCACAACATTTGAAAAAAGGTGTGAAAATTCCATCTTGAGCTTTTCAAAAGTGTCTTTTATTTTTTTATTGTAAATTTTATCCATTTCCGAAGCCGCTTTTTTTGTCTCTTTTACGGATTCTTCAAGGTCCTGTCTCTGGAGTTTGAACTCCTCAATTTTTTTTCTCATACCGCTTTCCTCTCTTTCTGCTGCGAAATTTACCTCTCCAAGCTCTTCTATTCCTGCTTCTACCTCGTTAATCTTTTCTCCGAGTTGTTCCTCCTTTATCTCCAACGATTTCTTTAAGTCTTTAAGATGTTTTCCTGTTTTTTCCTCTGATTCCACTTCAAGATGCGATAAATCCTTTTTTAACTCGGCTATATTCAGGTCTATTCTGTTTATTTCTTCCCTTGTTTCCTCCTCCTTCCTTCTTATTTCTGAAATTTCTTTAGTAGTTCTCGAGATTTTTCTTTCGATGTTCCTATTATCTTTTAAAAGTTCTCGGATTCCCTCATCAAATTCTGAAATTCTTCCTCTTAGATTTTCCTCCTCTTTTTCTGCTGATGAAAGTTCGGAAGATAGCTTCATGAGATTTTCTTTTACAGACTTTTCAGTTTCTCTGAGCTTTTCGTTTTCCTTTATTGAGGATTGGACTCTGCCCTCCAATCTTTCCCTTTCTTTCCCTGCTCTGACTATTTTCTCGTTTGAAACTGCAAGCCGTGTTTTCTTATTGCTTTCTTCCTCTCTTAATTTTTTTAAAATCTCTTCTTCTTCTTTAAGCCTTTCCCTTGCTTTTTCCGTCTTCTCTGAGATTTTATTTATCTCTTCTTGGGCTATTGTAAAGAAAATCTCTTGCTGGAGAGTTTTCCGTTCATTTTCAGTTGAACTCAATCTCTCCTTCAGCTTTATTAGATTTTCCTCCCTCTTCTTTTCTCCTTTTTCAAGGCTCTCAAGGTTTATCTCATCACTTTGGAGT
>WFSJ01000024.1 GCA_015486055.1 Acidobacteriota bacterium | reverse complement strand
GATATTCAGGAAGCTTCATATGAACATCCCTAAGAGGATCTGGGAGTAATTTAGAAGATTCTAAAAGGTCGTGCCACGTTTGGGAAAGCTATGCCAATTCTACAGCTTTATAAGCCAATTTGCACTCTAATAGCTGTTAAAGTTCAGTTAAGGCGATACAGCAAAGGTTTTAGGCTATCTAATATTTACTGAAGGTAACACTATGGAAAGATTAAAGACAATATAATGTAGATTTTAAGATGATATTTTACAGGGAAAAAGATATAGATGAAAGGTCAGTTTATCTTATGAAATCTCCTATTTTTAATCTTGCGCCGTTTGCAAAGGAGGCGCCATCAGTCGGCTTTTTTCCAGGGAGCTGAACCTTATCAAGTTCAAGGATACCATCTGAAGCCCCAACTATAAGCCTGTTTCCTTCCCTTCCCAAGATTTTTCCCGCCTCTTTCTTTCCCCCTCTCCACCCAGCTTCAAGCACTATGAGTCTACCTTCCCTGAAGGGAAACCAGGGTTTAAGGTCCGGATTAAATGCCCTTATTTTCCTCCAGAGAGTCTCAGCCCGCTCGTTGAAGCTGAGGGCAGCCATTGATTTTTCTACCTTTGGAGCATAAGAAGGCTCCCCTTCCTGTGGTTTTGGCTTAATTTCTCCCCTGAGCCATTTTCTTGCCATGTTGACGAAAAATGGAGCCGTAATTTTCGCAATCCTATCCATAGCTTCTCCGTAATTCTCATTCTCATATATCTCAAATTCTATCTGGGAAAGAATTGGCCCTGTATCAACTCCCTTATCAAGAAGAAATACTGTGGCTCCACTCTTTTTAATTCCCTTTAGAATTGCCCATCTTACCGGAGCTGCTCCCCTGAGTGCGGGAAGAATGGAAAAATGAAGATTCATTGTCCCTTTTGGGGGTATTTTAAAAATAGAAGGAGGAATTATCTTACCGTAAGCAAGAACTATGAAAAGGTCCGCTTTTAAGCTTTTTAGCTTATCTTTAAAAGTTTCGTCCCTCAACCTTAACGGTTGAAGGATCTTAATCCCAAGGGATTTCGCCAGTTTTTTCGGCTCAGGTTCCCTGAGCTTTCTTCCTCTCCCAGCAAAGGCATCAGGACTTGTAACGACCGAAGCTATTTCAAATCCTTCTCTGACGAATTCCCTGAGGGAGAAAACAGAAACAGGGTCTGTTGCAAAAAAGACAAGGCGCATTAAAAAATCGAGAACTTAAAGTATTTCTTCGGATTTTTCTTTATATCTTCTATTAATTTGTTGAGTTCATCCAGAGATTTATTCAATTCATCAAGGGTTTCTCTCTCTTTTAAAAGACCTCCTGCTGTTCCTTGTCCTTTGTTCAGGGAAGCAAGGGTATTTCTAAGTTCCTCGGAGGTCTTCTTCAGCTCAATAAGCGTTTTATCCATATCTTTTAAGGTTTCGTCAAGCCGGGAAATTGTTTTCTTTACTCCCTCTCTATTTTCCCTTGCAATGGACCCAACCTCATCGGCTGCGTTCCCTAATTTATCCATGTTTTCCTTCATTTTTAAACCAGCCATCTGTTTTTTTGTGCTCTTTATAAGTTCATCAAGACCTTTGGCTATTCCCTGGATTTTCCCAACAGTTGAGGAATAACGCTTTTTTAAAGGTTCCTTGAGGCTTTCCAAAACTTTTTTTGCTTCCAGCATTATATCCTTGTTCTGACCTTCAATTTCATCCCTGCTTTCAAGAAATTTCTCATAGGGCGGAGGCGGCGGAATAACCCTTACCGCCTTTTCCCCAAGAATATTTAGAGCTACAATCTCCGCTCTTGAACCTTTCGGAATTGAGTAATGCTTGTTTATGTCTGTCCTTACAAGAACATAATCCTTCTTAAACCTGACCCCTCTTACTCTTCCTATCTTAAATCCCCTCAGATAAATAGGGGCCTGGTTTTTAAGTCCCGAGACATCCTTGAACTTCATATATACTATATAATCTCTCGTAAAGAATACCCTGCTTTCTGCAAGCCAGATTATGGTCACAAAAAATACGGTCAGTGCAGTAAATATAACCGCCCCAAATATAGCCGACATCTTTTTGTATTTCATTTTCCCTCCTCCATTTCATATAAATAGTCAAGATGGCTCTCTTTAACCTCTTCTTTCTTTCCCATAAATATTATCCTCCCTTCCTTCAGGAGAACCACCCTGTCCGCAACAGTCTCCATACAATCTATATCATGGGTAACCACAATGGATGTAACTCCATATTCCCTCTTAAGCCTATTTATGAGAGCATTAACAACCCTGGCATTTTCCCTATCAAGTCCTGTTGTGGGCTCATCATAAAGAATGTATTTCGGCGAGAAAACAACTGCCCTTGCTATTGCCACCCTTTTTTTCATACCTCCGCTGAGTTCTTCTGGATACAACTGCTCAGTTCCTTCCATTCCTACCACTTTGAGAACATTTTTAACTTTTTTTTCTATTTCCTCCTTTGACATTTTCGTGTGCATCCTGAGGTAGAGAGCTATGTTTTCATCAACAGTCAAAAAATCAAACAGAGCGCTTCCTTGAAAAATAAATGCAAATTTCTTCCTCAGCTCAAACAATTCCCGCTTCTTTAATCCATTGAGAGATATACCATCCGCGATAATTTCCCCTCTCTCAGGTTTATAAAGGCCTATTATGTTTTTCAGAAGAACTGTTTTTCCCTGTCCACTTGGACCAAGGACTACTGTCGTCATTCCATCTTCAATTTTTAGGTTTATTCCCCTTAAAACTTCCTTTCCCTCAAAATACTTCCATACTCCCTTTATTTCTATCAAAGAAGAAGCTCCCCTGTGAAGTAATCGAGAATGACTACGATGACAGCAGAAACAACAACTGCAGTAGTGGATGCTATGCCAACGCCTTTGGCTCCTCCTTTTGCTCTAAGGCCGAAGAAACTTCCTATGAATGCAATTATAAGGCCACATAAAGAGGGTTTTATAATGTTTCCAAAATACATTTCAAACACTTTAAAGTTCATCCGCATCCCTGAAATGTACTCATCCGGGGTTATCCAATTAAGAATTACCGTTGACATGAAAAAAGAGGAAAACATGGCTACTAAATTCGCGTAAATTGTGATTATGGGAACCATAATAAGTCCGGCTATAACTCTTGGCATTACTAAGAAGCCAACAGGATCAATGGAAAGGCTCTGGAGGGCATCTATCTGCTCTGAAATTTTCATGCTTCCTATCTCTGCAGCTAAGGAGCCACCAATTTTGCCTGCAAGGACAAGCCCGAGGACTATTGGTGTGCCTTCTATTATCAATGTCTTGAATATGACATTGGCAGCAAAATATCTCGGGGTAAGGGATGATGTCTGATATGTTGCCTGAACAGTCGAGCCCAGACCAAGAAATACTGCAATTATGCTCGCAATTGGAAGGGTCGTAACAGCAAGGGAATAAAATTGCTCAACAATCTGCCTTCTGTAAAAGTAAATCCTGCGAAGTTGAGAAAGAGTTTCCACGAAAAGAACAGAAGCCTCATAGACCGCTGTAAAAAAGTCCATTGACCTATTCCCCAACCTTACAAAATAACTATCTTTTTCCATACTTCACATTTTATCACTTAAAGGAATCGACCATATATTTTATATAATCCATTATCTTAAGGCTCACTTCCCTACCCTTCTTTATTAATTCCCTTGCTCTGTAATATTCCTTCCAGCTGAAACCAGATGTGTCTATATGTATGAAAATGTCCGGTGGGTTCAGCCTTAGTTTGGAATACAGAATCTGTTCTTCCATTATATCTATGGCAGAAAGGAAGGCCACAATCATATTTGGAGGAGTATCCTGCTCTCCTTCTATGAATCTTCTCAGTGCTCTTTTCATCCTCTCCACAAAACTTTCATCCTCATTATCTTTCGTTGCGGGCCTCAAATTTCTTCTTTCCTTTGTTATGACATTAACCCCTATTACGAAATCAGCTCCAAGACCTTTCGCAAGTGAGACTGGGATGGGATTGACAAGGCCTCCATCTGTAAGAAATTTATCCTGAGCCTCAACAACAGGAAAAAATCCTGGAATGGCAGAACTGGCAAGCATTGCTTCAACCAGAGGTCCTTTGGTCAATCTTACTTCTTCTCCTGTAAATATGTCAGCTGCAATGCACCCAAAGGGAAGCGGCAGCTCCTCTATTTTCTTATCCTTAAAAGTGTTCTTAAAAAAGGTTTTTACCCTTTCCTGTGAAACAAGACTTCTCAGAGATAGTCTGTGGGGAAGGATTTTCTTTACTGTTCCCCTCTTTATGGAAAGAGCTACCCTCTCAATTTCTTCAAGGCCCATTCCAGATGCATAGGCCCCACCTATAACGGCACCTATGCTTGTCCCTACTATAATGTCGGGTTTTATTCCATTTTCCTCAAGAGCCTGAAGAGCTCCTATATGGGCAAGTCCCTTGGCACTTCCTGCTCCTAAAGCAACTCCTATCTTCATTCACACCTTCAAAAGTTGAGCCTCAGTGAGAGAAATCCTATTTTATCATCTTTAAAGCTTCCGAACTTTGTGTTCCTGTCCCCAAAAACAGAGAAGGTTCCAATCTGCACAGCGAGTGAATCCTTTACCTTAAGTTCAACTGAAGGCATAAAAGCATAGGAGGTTTTTTCTCCAAGCTCCCCAAATCCTCCAAGGGAAAGTTTGAGGTTGTCGCCAAACATCTTGTATTCCGCTCTTGCAATCACGTAATTCTCAATCTCCCCGAAGAATTGGCCCTTCCTGAAACCAAGTAATTTTTCGGCCTCATCTGAATAATCTCTCTCGTCAAAGAAACCATGGAGGAATTGAGCATTTAAATATAGCCCGCTTCCTATACCAATCGTGTAATCAGCACCGAATACATATTTGAAATATCCCTTTTTAAAAAGGTCAAACTCCATTAGCGGTCCCATTCCAGCACTGAAAATCCCCTTCTTTCTTTCAGGGATGTAATAGGCAATCTCTCCCCAGATACCCACAGATGCAAGTTCCCCTGAAAATGTGCCACCGAGGACGTCAAGCTCTGGATAGGAATAATGCAGGAGCGGAAAGTACGTTGCGACCTCCGCCCCGGAAAATACAGGGAGGGAGAAATTTCCGTGATAATAGCTGAGTGCAAAGTCTGTATTTAGAATAATTGTGGATGCCCTGAGACCAAAATTTGTATTCTTGAGAAGACGCTTTCTCTGCTCTATATTGACATTGGCCCTGCCAGCTCCTGCTATCATATAGGTGAACCCATTGGGAAGAGGAGAATACTGTCTGGAAAGAAGCCATACTACTTGGAGCTTTGTATTACTTCCAATGTAATATTCAAAGTTAAGGGCAGTCTGTGGCCTTCTCTCGCCAAAATAATCAGGGTCAAATGTAAGAAAATTGGCAAAATCCACTGGATTAAGGTTATCAACAACATTCACTTTGTCAGCGGTTCCCCAACTTATGCGCTGCTTCCCAACTGTGAAGTCCAGGTTTCTAAGGAGAAAATCGCTCACCTTCACATATCCCTCATAGAGATTAATCTCAAAGGGCTCTGAATGTACAGGGGAGGCAAGGGGACCTGCCTCTGGAAAATTGGTTGAGGAAAATATTGCATCTGGGCTGGAAAAAGCATCCAGCCTTGCTCCGTAGCTTACTTTCTTTGAAGCCTCTCCCTGAATTTTCACTCTGAATTCTACCCTCTTTATTGCAAATTCTCCTGAATCATGGATAAAGAAAAAACCGCTCTGGTTTTCGGAAAGGAAAATGGAAGCAAATGTTTTTATCCTCCCTGTTATCTCTGCTGTTGCGAAGGAAAATGACACTACTAATAAAACCGCTAAAATCTTTCTCATCCTTACCTCTTCTTCAGAAATCTCTTTGTAAATATTCCCTTCCCAAGACCCTCATCAAGTTTTATGTCCTTCATCTCAATGACTGTGTAAGTATTCTTCTTTACCGATCTCATCTTTATTTTAACAGGGCGCCAGTATTTTCCTATATTTTTGAGCTCTTCCTCAGATATCTTTGCAAGTTCTCCTGAATTATCGTAAAGCTCCATCTTTGTTGGAAGCATGGCTTCTTTTGAGACCCACATTTTGATTTTGCTGTAGGGCTTTTTAGCTCTTGGCTTCCTCCTGAGCTCAAGCACATATTCCTTCGAACTCTCTTTCAGTAGTTCTGCACCATAGAATTTCACAAAGCCCGCAGTCCCCATGTCGTCGTATGAAAAATCCGAACCCATAAAGGCTTCCTTTTTACTGTGAGAGGCAATCCTCCTTATCCTGTGAAATTCCGGAAGATATAGGTACATCTGGTCATCTGAAAGAACGAGGAATCCAATCCCTTTCACATCTGCAGGCTTTCTGAACTTCATAATCCTCCAGTTGTCCTTGCCTATATTGTTCTTCTCCCAAGCCTCAATTTCCCTAAACTTTTTGTTGCCCTTGGAGTCAACTATTGTCATAACCATGAGAGAATGTATATCCTTTGGGGCGAGGTTCCCTGTTAACCTTTCTTCCACCTTTTTCAGAACTGCGTTCCCATCTGCTGCAAAAAGCGGCGCTAAAGACAGAACAAGTGCAAAGGCAATAATTTTCCTCATTTTTTCGCTTCCTAACTTACTGATTTGACTTCTCTATTATTTTTTCCTTCCAAAGTTTTTCTGTGAGACGGCTTAACTTTTCGTCATACTCAACCATTGCTTTGTAATACTCTGGGTCTTGGAGTGCGGCCTCTGCATTTTCATCCTCTGGCTTTACCTCTTTTGCTATGTGCTTTTTGAAGTTTTCGTAATGATCCCTTATAGAGCATGGCATAAACCAGTTCTCTGGTGTTGCCCCATACTTGTATCCGTATCTGTGCTGCCATTCCCTTCCCCTCTTAAAGAACTCAGAAAATAGCGCATCGTTTATGGTCTTTCCTTGGGCATAGAGCCTCTTGATATTGTCAACATAATACGGAACAAAAACACATGGCATAATATTTCCATTCCAGTCTATGTAGAGATATCCCCCGGGTCTCCCATAAGCTATGCAACCATCGGAGACTATCCCGCTGTTCCAGAAATCTGCCACAAATCTTCCTCCTTTCTTCATACAGGTATCCCATCTGTGAAGCATCTTATACCTCTGCTCAGGAGTTGGCATGAGCTTTGTGTCTATTCCCCTTCCTATTGGCATGTATTGGAATATCCACATATAACTCGCTCCCTGTTCGTCAAAATAGAAATCATAGAATTTTTCTCCTATAAGAAGCTCTGCATTCTTTGTGGTAGCTGTCACTGAAATTCCAAATGGAACTCCGGCATTTCGCAAATTCTCAAAGGCCCTCATTATCTTCTTATAAACTCCCTTCCCTCTTCTTGCGTCAGTCTCCTCCTCAAACCCTTCTACTGAAATGGCAGGGGTTACATTCCCAAGTTCTGCCATCCTTCTTGCCTTATCTTTATCTATGAGGGTGCTGTTTGTGTACATAAGGAAGAACATATCCGGGAAATCGGCATAAAGGTCAAGGATTGTCTTCCCCTCTGATTTATACATCGTTGGCTCGCCACCGGAAATTACTGTAAACCTTGAGCCCCAGTAATCGTGAGTTTCTTGAATGACCCTTTTGACTGTAGAATAGGGCAATGTGTTCCTGGCATTCGCATGGGACGCCGCATAGCAACCTATACAGTGAAGATTACAGACCATCGTTGGAGAAATTGTTATGAAGGCTGGAGGTTCAACTCCATACTTTTCCTTAAAGAACTTTTCTGCCATTTTAGATTCCTTGGGTTTAATAAAAGCTCCCTTGGCAAGGGTTGAAACAGTCCTTTTCAAAACTTCCCTTGAGAATATCCCTTTGTCAATACTCCTCAATGCTGAGAGAACCAGGCTTCTTAGTATGTAGTATTTGTATTCCTGAACCGCCTTAGGCCTATTGTTAGGATTATTTTCCACAAAAGCCGAGTAAAGCTTCTTCTCAAATTGCTTCAGCAGAAAGTCTCTTGTTTTCCCCTTGTTTTCCAGAACTTTAACCAAAAGTTCACTCAAAATTTTTTCTATCATTTTTCACCTCCTTTTTATTTCTTCCCAATGTTATTAAAGCCAAAGCTGGCAGTATGGTGAGGGCAGCAACCGCCGCGAGAAACATAGACCCTACCATTGTTATGCCGAAATGCCTCAAAGGCCTCAAGGATGAGAAAAGCAGAACCGCAAAACCCGCCATAACTGCCACTGAATTTGAAAGTATCGCTTTCCCCTTTTCCAAATAAGCCAGCTCCACTGCCCTCCTGAGTTCCCTTCCCTTCCCCCTCTCAATTAATATCCCGTGGATGAAGTGAATGGCATAATCTATCCCAACTCCTATGGAAACCCCTGCTATCATCATTGTAGCATAATCAAGAGGAATTCCTGAAAGTCCAAGAAAACCGTAAATAACCCCTATTGTGAAAATCACAGGGGTTATGCTTATAAGTGCTAAGGAAAAAGAACGGCGAAGGGCAAACATCAGAATAAAAGTAAGTATAAGGGCAATCCCTAAGGATTGGAGCTGGGAGGTAAACAGAAAGTGGTCAAGTCGGGTCATGGCAGAGGGAAATCCGCTCTGGCGAATTTCCTCTATTTTTACCTTTTTCCCTCTGAAGGGAAGTGTTCCGTAGGGCAAAATAGCAAGGTTATCTGCCAGTTCCCATAAAAGCCCTTTTATCTTCTTTTTAAGGTTGGCATTCCCTGAATTTAACCTTCCCTTTACAATACCCCAGGCTCTGCCCACGAAAACTTTTCTTTTTGCCTCCTTAATCCTGTATTCAAAGGTGGATGAAACATCCAAAGCTGTTTCCTTATCGTATTTATCCTTAGGAATGTATTCTTTCATTATCTCAGTGAATTCAGGGTCATCTTCGCTGTCAATACTCGAGATAATCTTCTTAAAAACTGCTTCCTTAGTCCTGCGTCCTATCTCAAAGTCAAATTCATCGGAAAATATGTAATTTCCAATTTCACTTTTTATTATCTTAAGGACCTCAGGTTCCCATGCTGAAGGAAGTTTCTCAGGTATTCCCCTGAGGAATCCCCTTTCTATTTTCACTCCGTATTTTTCCCCTATCCAACCAATTTCTTTCTCAATGTATTTCTTTTCCTCCTCCCTTACCAGTTCTCTCTTTTCCTCTGAGAGATTTGAAAGCCTGTAGGATTCAAATCCTCTATCTGCCTCCTCCTTGAGAAATTCACTCACCTTCCCATAAACCTTTTTCATGAAGAATGTGTTTGCCTCAGAATATTTTGTAAGGATTATAGATTCCCTGTTATCGTCACTCAAAACCTGGTGGAGTTCACTTCTCCCTTCCATAAAAAACCAGAGATTTGAGATCTCCCCCTTTGTTTCAGGGATTGTATATCTTCCATTAAGTTGATAATTAATTTCCTGAATAAAGTCAGGAAGTCCGAAGGGAAGAGAGGATTCTCCTAAAGAATAAAGATAATTCTCTGCCCTTCTCATAATTTTGAGAGTTTCAGGGGTTCTTGCATCTTGAGTCTTCATGTAGATAGTGAGGGGATAGGCACCTCCGAAATGTTCTTTAATAATCCTTAAAGATTTCCTTGGCATACTATCCTCAGGGAAATACTGGGAAAAATCCACTTCCCTCTGTATTTTCGGTATCCAGATTACGAAAAACACGAATACAACGAAGAAAATTAGGAGCAAAACAAGAGGTCTCGAAAGAACCATTTTTGAAAGAGACCTCGGAATTACATTGTATCTATAAGGCTTGCCGTTCCCTTCTCCGAATCCTTTACCTTTGGAACCCAGTGACCATAGAGCAGGAATAAGGGAAAGGGATATAACCATTGCATAGAATATACCTGCAGCAGAGAAAAGTCCTAATTCGACAAAAAGACTCAGCTTTGCTGTAGCAAAGGATGCAAATCCAACAATTGTTGTAACTCCTGCCATAAAAACAGGAACGAATATCTCAAAAGTTGCCTTGCTAACCGAATCGCCATGTAACATTTTGTTAACCACATGAATACCGTAAGCGGAGCCAAGGGCAATCAGAAACACTGGAAGCACTGGGGTAAGTATGTTCATGGGTCTATTTAAAAGCCCTATTGTTCCGAAGGTCCATAGAACCGTAAGCGATACAACAAAGGATGGATAAAGGACTCCCTGAAAGTTTCTGAAGGAAAAGAGAAGAATAATAAGGATAACAACAGCAGCTATTGGCATAAGTGTCTTAAGGTCCATCTTGGAAATTTGATCTCCATAATATGTATCTGAAGGATCACCAGAATAATAAATTTCTGCTACATCCTTAAAGTATTTTTCTATGGTTGGCCTGACAACCTCGGAAAAACTCTTTATTGGGTCTATATTCTCTCCTGAGCGGAGGAAAATAGCTATGGAAAGCCACATTCCATCTTTTGATATGACATTGTTTACAAAACTCTCCCTTGAAAGAACATATCTCTTCAGTCTCGCTAATTTTTCTTTATCCTCTGGAACATAACCAACAAGATTTCTCACCTCTATTCCATCCCCTATCTTTTTAACATCAGGAGCATTGGAAATAGAAGTTACAAGAAAAATTTCTTTCTTCTCCTCGAGCTCATCTGTAACTTCCTTAACTCTCCTAAGAATTTCCGGAGAGAATGTATCACCGTTCTTTGCCTTTAGGGTAACCATTATAAGTTCATTCGTGCCAAATTTTTCACCAGTATCAACAAATAATCTGAGGGCGTAGTCAGACTTCGGCATCCATCTTACAAATCCGTTCTCAAATCTCAAATTTTTAAGGAAATAGGTGAAAAAGAGGGAAACTAATACAATAAGCCCGATAACAGTCCACGGCTTTTTTGTTACGAACTCAGACCACTTCTTCACCATAAATTTCCCCCGAATTTCTTAAAGACTTCATATACTGGTCAAAAAACCTGAGTCCTATTTTCTGAAGTGAACCTTTCCTGCTTTCAAATAAATTCCAGAGAGTGAATCCAGTGTGAATTATTCCGAGAAAGTGGAGGGAGGCAATTTTAGGGTCCGATGCCCTATCGAATTCCCTTTCCCTTTTGCCTTCTTCTATAATCTTCTCTATCCTTCCCGCGATTGAATGCATAAAATCCCTGAATTCAGATAGTGTCTCAGGATTGTCCACATATAGTTCATCAGAAAATATTATCCTGTAAATTCCCGGAAAGTCTTGAAGAAACCCTGTCATATAAAGGAAAAGCTCCTTTAATTTCTCGCTGGCTTTACCCTTCAGTGTTTTAATTTTCTGGGCAAAAACTTCATCCGAAACTTTAATAATCATCCCAAAAGTTTGCTTTTTGCTTTCTATATGCCTATAAAGGGAACCCTCTACAACGCCTACCTCAGAAGCTATTCTCTTAGTGGTTATGCCCTTTATTCCGAATTTGTCAGCAAGCGTGAGGACTGCGTTTAATATCTCTGCCTTCCTTTTCCCGAGTTCTTCTGCAAATTTCATTTTTCCTCCGTAAGCAAGTGCTCACTCACATTATATAACAAAAAAATCTGCTGTCAATCCCATTCTCCTTAATCTTGAATTCTTGAGGTTTTAAATCCATAATAAAAGATGGAGGTTATAATGGAAAAAAAGAAGTTTGAATGGGTTGAACACCTTGGAAAGGCGTTTGATGCATTTTTCAAAGATCTGAAAGGTGTAGTCCCTGACGAAACTTACAATCACCTCAAAGGGTCAAAAAGAGAAATGCTCCTTGCCATCAGGTCAATAATAGACAGGGAAATTGAGAGGTTAGAGAAGGAACAAAAAAAAGGTAAAGCAAAGAAAGTGGAAATTGAGTAAAAAAAAGAAGAGAATCCTTCTCTTTACAGGAAAGGGCGGCGTAGGAAAAACTACTGTTGCTGCAGCAACAGCTCTGAGGGCATCGGAATTAGGATATAAGACCCTTCTTATCTCTGTCGACCCTGCCCATAGTCTTTCCGATGCATTGGAACAAAAACTCGGTCCTGAGCCGAAGAAAATTTTAGAAAATCTTTATGCCCAAGAAATAAATGTTTATTACTCTATCAAAAAGTATTGGGGCTCCTTGAGGAACTATATCCTCGCAGTTTTCAAATGGCAGAATGTGGACGAAGTCCTTGCAGAAGAACTTGCCGCTCTGCCCGGAATGGAAGAAGGGGCAGCATTCCTCTGGTTAGAGAAATATCACAGAGAAGGAGATTTTGACCTTATTGTAGTAGACAGTGCACCGACAGGAGAAGCTTTGACCTTGCTTTCCCTTCCAGAAGTTACGAGATGGTGGATGGAGCGGATATTTCCCCTTCAAAAAAGAGTGGCCAAGACTCTGGGGCCTGCAATCAGAGCTGTAACAAATGTTCCCCTTCCTCAAAACGAAACCTATAACGCTGTTGAAGACCTAATTGAAAGCCTGGATGGAATACACAGTATTCTAATTGACCCTGAGATAAGCTCCATAAGGCTTGTTTTAAATCCTGAGAAAATGGTGATTCAGGAAGCTAAAAAAGCTTATATTTACCTTCAGCTTTATGAATACAGTGTTGATGCTGTAGTTGTAAATAGAATATTTCCACATCAAGAAGCTCCCTTCTTCAGAAAATATATAGAGAGCCAGGAAAAGTATCTGAAACAGATAGAAGAGGAGTTCTATCCTCTTCCTGTATTTAAAGTCCGACATTTCGGAAAGGAGGTCTTCGGAATGGAATCTCTCGGTTCTATGGGAAAACAATTATATGGAGAAAAGGATCCGACAGAGACATTTCTTAAAGAAAGGCCTTATAAACTAACTTCTGAAAATGGAGAATATATACTTGATATTCATCTCCCATTTGTAAAAAAAGGGGAGATATCCCTTCTTCAATATGGAGATGAAATAGTAATACAGATAGGAAACAAGCGAAGAAATATATTTCTCCCCCGATTCTTGGGGTATTATTCTGTAGAAGGGGCAAAACATGAGGATGGTCGGTTGAAAATAAGATTCAAGAAAGACAAAGAAAATAGATAGCTTTCCCCTCCTTTATTTTTAAGCCTTAAGAATTCTTCAGGAATTCTTGCTTGACATTTTATTACGCATTGCGTAAAATAATTTTGGAGGCGATAATGATAACAGCAATAATAAGCGCTTACAACGAAGAGAAAACCGTAGGAGAAGTTATAAAAACCGCACTTTCCTGTGAACTCTTAAGCGAAATTATAGTGATAAATGATGGTTCAACCGATAAGACAGGGAAAGAAATAGAAAGTCTTTCAGGGAATCCAAAGCTCAAAATCATAAATTTTCCTAAAAACAAGGGAAAGGGATATGCCATGTCAGAAGGAATCAAAAAAGCAAAAGGGGAAATACTGGTATTTCTTGATGCGGATATTATAAACCTCAGGAAATCCCACATAGAAAGCTTAGTTTTGCCTATGGCTCGGGGAGAAGCGGGGATGGTTATAGGTCATCCCGCAGAATCTAAATTTGACTGGATACTTAACCCTTTGAAGCCATTGGCCGGGGAAAGAGCTGTCTTTAAAAAGGATGTTTTACCCCTATTGGAGAAATTCAAAACTTCCAAGTTCGGAGTGGAAATCATAATGAATTTTCACTATTGGTCTGAAGCAAGGAGAATAAAGTTCGTAATGCTATGGGGACTGAAGCATCCGATAAAGTTCCAGAAGGAAAAGCTCGCCAAGGCAGTTTTTTTCTACATATTGGAAACACACCAGATAATCCTTGCTGCAGCAAAACAGAGTCCTCTTATCTTTAAGGGGATAAGAAGGAGGTTCTTATGAAACACATAATAAAAAGATATTCCAACAGGAAACTTTACGACCGAAGCGAGCATGGATGGACTAATCTGTCAAAAATATCTCAAATAGTGGAAAAAGGAGATGAGGTCGTGATATTTGACATGAAAAACGGGAAGAATATAACCGAGAGAATGATAGCAGAGGCCGCTTCAAAACAAATAAAAAAAGGGGGAAATCCTCTCAAATTATTGAGAGCCCTGTCAAGAAAAGCTCAGGAAATTTTCATAACAACGGAAGAAATAGAATGGCTTATAAGAAGTTTAATAAGCGAGGGGAAGATCAGGAAAAAAGAAGGGGAGAAGTTGATCAAGAGAATGGTTAATGGCATAAGCGCAACCCCTAAAACCATTGAAAAATTGTTCAAGACTGCTATTGGCATAGCTCTTAAAGAATTCGGAATTATTACAATAGACAAATTAAAAGAAGACAAAGAGTTAAGTGGAATTTTGAGAGAAAAAATAGAAAATGTTATTCGCCATCTTGAACTACCCACTCGGAGGGAAATTCTCGAACTAAAAAGGAGAATAGAAAAGATAGAGGAAAGCGCAAAATGAAGAAATGGGCTCTGCTTTCCACATTTTCAATTTCCATGGCATATTTAGAGTCCGCTGTTGTAACTTATCTCAGGGAGGTTTATTACCCAAGAAATCTAACTTCCATATTTCCTCTTAAAATGATGAGCCCAAATAATTTTGCTATAGAGCTTGGAAGAGAAACTGCTACTATAGTTATGTTCCTTTCCATTGCTCTCCTTTCAGGGGAAAAAGGATGGAGGAAATTTTACGCTCTCCTTTACATCTTTGGCCTATGGGACATATCCTATTATGCATGGCTTAAAATCTTTATAGGCTGGCCATTAAGCATTAAAGATTTTGATGTTCTCTTCTTGATCCCTCTTCCCTGGGTTGGTCCTGTATATTCTCCTTTCATAATAGCTTCCTTTTTTGCCCTTACTGGAGGATTCGTGATAATCAATAGAAATGTAAATCCAGAACCTGAATTAGTTTCCATCCTCAATTTTCTCCTTGGTTCAGCACTTATAATATTCATATTTATTTATCCGTCCATAGAAATTCTAAGGCGGAATGGAGCAAAGGGCTTTCAGGGCTTTATCCCTTTGGGTTTTCCTTTAATTCCCTATTTTATTGGACTGCTCCTTCTCGCATTTGGCGTCCTCTCCCCATTAAAATACAGTGATAAGTTCCTTCAATAAATTTGCGAATACAAGGACAAGAACCAAATAGAGAACAGCTTTAGAGAACCTGTGAAAGAAGGTGGACCCGGATATTTTCCTCTTCGCCTTTGAGGCAAAATGGAGCGCAAAGGTCTGGACAAAAAGAGACCCAAACCCCACTCCCATTGAGAGTATAACCTGATTCGAGAAAACAGAAAGCCCTTTGAAATTTGACCTTAGAAGGCCTGCGAGGTTGAACCAGAGAATAACAGGGGAAGGATTTGAAAAATATGCAAGGATTATGAAGGACGCGTCAAGGAGAAAATTCCCTTGTTTATTTTCATGAGCAGGACCATTTTTACCTTTAAGAATAAGAAAAATTAGGAGCACAAAAGCTATTCCCATACCTGTAATTCTTATATAAGGATTCAAAGAAATAAGGGAGAACCCTATGAAAGAAAGCAGGGATATTATAAAGTCAAAAAAAGAAGCGATAAGGGCAAGACTCAGTGCATATCTTATCCCTTCATCTATGAATTTTTTAAGGACAAAAAGGCCTATTATCCCGGCCGGAAAATCAAAAATCAACCCTAAAAGGAAACCTGTAACAAAGTATTCCAAACTTAAACCTCTACAATATTCAAGAGATAATTCTAACATTCAACCATAAAAAAGGACTGCATTTGAATTTTTATATGCTTGAATAAAAGGAAAAAGAATTTGATTTGACTATTCTGAATGTTTTTTATTATCCTTAAATAAACAAATTTTAGGAGGAAATTATGAAGAAAATTCTCCTTGCTTTACTTTTCGTATCCCTTGTTTTTGCCTCTGGTTTTAACATTTCCGAGCAGGGAACAAGGGCTACAGCAATGGGTTCAGCCTTCATAGCAAGGGCATTTGACCCATCTGCAGTTTTTTATAATCCTGCAGGCATAGCCTTCCTTGGGAAGAAATGGACCTATTTAGGAGGAACCCTCATAGCTCCACGAGGAAGCTTTGAGGGAGCAAATCCATTCCCTGGAGAGGGTGTGGAGGAGAAGCTTTCGGCTCAGTATTTTCCTGTTCCAAACTTCTATTTTGTCTATCCTGCATCTGAGAAATTGACATTCGGATTCGGAGTATATTCCCCATTCGGGCTCGGAACAAAATGGGAAAATGCGAAAAAATTCACAGGAAGATATATTTCAACAAACAGCTATATCAAAATGGTAACGTTAAATCCTGTGATTGCTTACAAATTCTCGGACGCAGTTTCCCTGGGAGTAGGACTTCAATACTCCTTCTCAAAGGTACATATGGAACAATATCTCCCTGCTTATAATCCATTCAGTTTCAAAATTGAGGATGTTGGAACCGCCCTGATGGACTCAAACTGGAAGGGAACTCTCGGCTTTAATGCGGGAATTCTTGTAAAACCCAGCGAAAAATTTAGCTTCGGGCTCACTTACAGACATCATCAGAAAGCCAACTATAAGGGTACTGCAAACCTAACTCAGATCCCCACAGGAAATTCAGTCTTTGACGGCATTGTATCCACTTTACTGCCCTTCAACAAGGACCTCAATGTTAAAGCTTCCATAAAATACCCATCCTACATTGGTGGAGGCGTTGCATTTTATCCTACTGAAAAGCTTTCCTTCGAGTTTGATCTCGGATACACATTCTGGAGCATGTATAAAGAGCTTCCTGTAAGTTTCACCGATTATCCACAGCTAAATCCTTCCTCTGAAGAAATTAAGGAATATTACAAGAACAACTTTACCGGCAGGTTTGGAGTTGAATATAAAGTGAAAGAGGGAACCTACCTCAGAGCAGGATATGTTTATGACCAGAAAGCTGCAGAACCCGAATCAGTAACCCCTATCCTCCCAGATACCACGAGGCATCTTATTTCCTTGGGACTCGGAAAGGACATCAATGAGAACCTCTACGTTGACATTACAGGAATTTACCTTCTTGGGGAGGACAGAAGCACAGAGGGAAAAAACAAATATGGATATGAAGGAACCTTCAAGACTAATGCCCTGCTGCTTGGCATAGACTTCGGATACAGGTTCTAAGGAGGGAATTAAATGAGAAAGTTTTTATCAATCATTATCCTTACGGCCATTGCAACCTTCGGATTTTCACAGAGCTACAAGGACTATTTTCAGAAATATGTGGCCTTAGGGGATAGTCTCACCGCTGGATTTCAGGACGGAGGACTTGTTGATTATTACCAGAAGGTTAGCTTTCCTGCACTTATAGCAAAACAGGCAGGCGCGAGAAATTTCGCCCTTCCCTTAATTTCACCTCCAGGTATTCCACCACTTTTAAAGTTAACTCTTGACGCAAAGGGAAATATTACAGTAATTCCAACATCTTATAGCTATGGCCATCCAGAAAATCTCACCTATCCTGCCCCATATAACGATCTCGGTATTCCGGGAGCAACCACTTACGACATGTTAAGCACGGTCACTGATGGCGGCGGCTTCCATGATATAATCCTCAGGGGACTTGGGACTCAGCTTCAAGAAGGAATTGCGCTCTCTCCAAAAATAATTACCCTATGGATAGGGAACAATGATGTCCTAGGGGCAGTTATCTCAGGAAGAGTAATAGAGGGCTCGACAATAGTCCCACTTTCGTATTTTAAATCTAACATGGAAGCAATAGTTGGAGCTCTTAAAACAAGCACAAGTGCAAAGATTGTTATGATAACAATTCCAAAAATTACACTGATTCCATATACAACCTATATAAAACCTTATATTACTGTAAATGGCCAGAAGGTTTATCTAATAGGCCCCAAGGGACAGCTTACAGACAATGACCTCGTTCTCCTTTCAGCTATGGGAGATCTGAATAACGGATACGGAATCCCTGCAGCTCTGGGTGGCACTGGCCTTCCCCTTCCAGACGAAGATGTTCTTGACTCACAGGAAAGAAAAATAGTGGAAAACAGAGTTAAGGCTTTCAACTCAGAGATAAAATCCCTCGCTTCCAAATATAATATTGCTCTTTTCGATTCAAACAAACTCCTTGAGCAAGCCTCAAACGGTGGAATCACTGTAGGAGGGATCACTCTCACCTCAGAATATATTACAGGAGGATTGTTTTCACTTGATGGAGTTCACCCTTCAACCATAGGATACGCTCTCATCGCAAACGAGCTTATAAAACTCATGAACAAGAATTTTAGCTGGGATATCCCTCTTGTGGATGTAGCCAAATTTATGTGGTCAAGTCCCAGACCAGCTTCAAGCATGAGTGGAAAGCACCTGTCGGTGGCCGTATCAGGACTGAAGAAAATATTCAAATAAACACGATGGGGTTTTGCCCCTTCTGAAAAATGGAGATTGAAAATCTCGTACAGGAGTTGTATGAAACAATTCTTGGAGCAAATAATATCTTTGTCTTAACAGGAGCAGGTATAAGCACCTCAAGCGGAATACCCGATTTTAGAGGTCCAGGAGGATTTTACGAAACTCAGTCGACCAGTGTATTTGACATAGAAGTATTCTACAAAAATCCAAATGTATTCTATAAAGCAATAGCACCTCTTGCATCCAAAATCCTCCATGCGGAACCAAATCCAGCTCATTATTTAATAACAGAACTTGAGAAGGTTGGTAAATTATCCCTTGTAGCAACTCAAAACATAGATGGGCTTCACCAAAAGGCTGGAACAAAAAATGTGGCGGAACTTCATGGAACTCTTGAAACTGCTCACTGTATAAAATGCGGGAGGCAATTCGCAAAGCAGGATTACATAAATGAAGCCAAATTCGGAAATGTGCCAAAATGCTCATCCTGCGGTGGAACGGTGAAGCCAGATATAGTCTTCTTTGGAGAAGCTCTTCCCTATGATGCTCTCTTCCGATCTCAAAGGGCTGCGTCCAATTCTGACCTATGCATAGTTTTTGGCTCAAGTCTTGTCATTCAACCAGCAGCATCTCTTCCTCTCTATACAGTAGAAAATGGAGGAAAGCTCATAATAATCGGTTTCGGAGAAACTCCGCTTGATAAAATAGCTTTCAGAAAATACAGCGTTCCCATTGAGAAGCTCTCAAAGGAAATTCTCAAGCTGATGAAAAGTAGATCCCTTGGCTGAAGTTTTCTCGCTCAGAGCCTATCTGCCATTTTAAATATTCTGTCCACAAGTCTCTCAACCATTTCCTTTTCCTTAACCCTCTCCACAATTTTTCCCTTCTCAAATATTATCCCCACTCCTCTTCCGCAGGCAAGACCTATGTCGGCCTCCTTGGCCTCGCCAGGCCCATTCACAACACAACCCATTATCGCTACTTTTAAGGGCACGTTCAGCTTTTCAATTCTCTTCTCGACCTCTTCCACAATGGGAAGAAGGTTAACCTCAAGCCTCCCACATGTAGGACAGGCTATTATCTCAACACCTCTTTTCCTCAGACCCAATGCCTTAAGGATCTCCCAGCCAACCTTTACTTCGTATTTTGGGTGAGCCGCAAGGGAAACCCTTATAGTATCTCCTATGCCCTCTTGGAGGAGAATTCCTATTCCTACAGAACTCTTAACGGTTCCTGTAAGAAGTGTCCCAGCTTCAGTTATTCCAACATGGAGTGGATATGGAACAAGCTTTGATATCTTTCTATATGCTTCAATCGTTCTGCCTACTTCTGAGGCTTTAAGAGAAAGCTTTATATACCTGAAATCAAGCGATTCAAAAAACTTCACATGATCCATTGCGCTTTCAACCATTGCATCCGATGTGGGACCCCCATATTTTTCAAGAAGCCTTTTTTCTATTGAGCCCGAGTTAACACCGATCCTTATGGGTATCTTAGCATCTCTTGCAGCTTCTATAATCTTCTCAATTTTTTGCTTTTCTCCAATATTCCCAGGGTTTATTCTAAGGCCGTGGGCCCCCCTCTTTGCTGATTCAACCGCAAGCCGCCAGTCAAAATGTATATCCGAGATGACCGGGATAGGTGAGTTTTTCACTATTTTTTCAAGAGCAGGAAGAGCCGATCTTGCAGGGACAGCAACCCTTATTATTTCGCACCCCATATCTGCAAGCTCTTTTATCTGATAAAGGGTGGATTTCCAGTCCTCTGTATCTGTCTTTGTCATAGACTGCACCCTTATCGGGGCATCCCCGCCAATTGTTACATTTCCCACCCTGATCTGGAGAGTCTTTTTCATATTCTCTTTAATATATCATTGAGCAAAACAAATACGGAAAGAAGGATTATGAAAGCAAATCCGAATTTCAATATCCAATCTTTTGCCTTATCGCTTAAATCCCTTCCAATCCCTGCTTCTATTAAAAGTATAAATATTTGCCCTCCGTCAAGACCCGGAATCGGCACCAGGTTTATTATGGCAAGCTGAAGAGAGACAAAGGCAAGAAAGGCAAGAAATGGAATAACCCCTGCCGCTGCTGTGGCCGAAGAGAACTGAGCAATATCAAGAGGCCCCGATAGGGTCTTTGGTGAAAGCTTTCCTGCAATAAGCTTTGCAAGAACATCAAAGGTCATAGTGGTATAATAAAGATTTTCCCTGAAGCTTGCCCCAACAGCCTTTATAATAGGATATTTCTTTTTAGAAGTGGGTTGATAAGGTAAAAAACCTATAAGCCATCTGTCCCCTTCTTTCTCAGGCTTCACTCTAAATTTAAGAATTCTTCCTTTTCTTTCTATTGTTAGCTCTAATTCCTTGCCCCTGTTCTCTGATATAAGATCCCTTAGATTATAAAAGTCTTTTACCTTTTCCCCATTCACTTTAATTATCCTGTCCATAGGTTTCAGGCCTGCCTTTTGAGCCGGCTTTCCCGGGAGGAGGACCCCGATAATCGCTTCTGTCGGCACATAGATTCCTGAATAACCAAGGCTGTATCTTCCCACCTTCTCAGGAACAATAGTAGTTCTAATTTCCTTATCTCCCCGTCTAAGTACGACTTCCGTTTTATCCCCACCGCTTGTCGAGATTATAACCCTTAAATCCCTCCACGTCGGGTTTTCTTCATTATCTATCTTTATTATTCTGTCACCCTTCATTATCCCTGCCTGAGCCGCAGGAGAACCGGGCTCAACCCATCCTACCACAACAGGCTGCGAGTAAAAAGCAGGCTCTTTAAGGCCTGCCATATACACTCCTGTAAGAACTCCCACAGCCACAATAATGTTCATCACAGGGCCCATAATCAAGACAAGGAGTTTTTGCCACTTTGGTCTTGAGAGAAATTCTCTTGGGTCACCACTGCTTTTCTCTTCACCCATAAGTTTTACATACCCCCCAAGGGGAACAATGCTTACCCTGTAGTCTGTTTCTCTCCTTTTAAACCCTAATATCCTCGGCCCAAAGCCAATGGAAAAAACTTCAACCCCTATTTTAAGCGCCTTGGCTGTGGCAAAGTGCCCAAATTCATGGGCTACAACAAGAACAGTGAGAAGGACGAGAAACCAGAAAATATTCGAAACCAATGCGTTCACTTTCCACCCTCTATAATTTTTTCAGCTCTTTGCCTACCCTCATTTACCAATTGATAAACTTCCTCAATGGAAGCAGGTTCATAGAACCTGTGTTTATTTGAAACATTAATTATAACATCAATTATTCCCTCAAAATCCAGCTTCTTTTTCAGGAAGGCTTCAACTGCTTCATCGTTAGCCCCATTTATTAAAGCTGAAAGTGAGGATGGGGAGCTCACCATTTTGTATCCGATGCCAAGTGCAGGGAATTTCTCAGGAGAAGCAGCATAAAACTCCAGCTTTCTGACCTGCGTTAGGTCAAGGGTCATAGAAGGAGGTTCACCCCTTTTCGGATAAAGAAGGACATACTGAATTGGAATCCTCATGTCAGGATAACTCATGTGAGCAATGAGAGCTCCATCCTTCATTTTGAAAATAGAATGGACGATTGATTGGGGATGGATAAGCACTGAAATTCTTTCTGGCTCGAGGGAAAAGAGCCATCTTGCCTCCACAATCTCAAAGGCTTTGTTCATAAGTGTTGCAGAGTCAACCGTAATTTTCTGTCCCATATGCCAGACAGGATGGGAAAGGACATCCTCTATTCTTATCTTCTCGGGTTTCCCCTTTAAAAAAGGTCCACCTGAAGCAGTAATTATCACCTTTTCCGGTCTTTCAGGATAAAAAAAGAGTTGAAAAAGGCTGTTGTGTTCGCTATCTATAGGTATTATCTCTGCCCCATTTTTTCGAGCTTCTTCCATTATTATCGCCCCTGCACTTACAAGGGATTCTTTGTTGGCAAGAGCTATTCTCTTACCTGCCCTTACTGCTTCATAGGTGGGTAGAATCCCCGCTGTTCCTGAAACTGCTATAACAATGAGATCGGCCTTCTTAAGGGTAGCAAGTGTTTTCAACCCTTCTTTTCCCCAGAGGATATTCTTCCCTATCTTTTCAGCATCTTCTTTCCTTTTCACCGAGATATACTGGGGGGAAAATTTCTTTACCTGTTTCCTCAGCTTTTTTATATTCCTTCCCGCGGAAAGCCCTATAACCTCTATTTTTTCCTTTTCTGCAATTTCAAGGACAAGAGAGCCTATCACGCCTGTGCTTCCTAAAACCGATATCTTCATTTCAAAAACCAGACCAATAAATAATAAAAAACAGGAGCCCCAAGGATATAGCTATCTATTCTGTCAAGAACACCTCCGTGCCCGGGGATAAGGTGGGAAGAATCCTTCATGTGAGCTGCTCTCTTGAAAAGGCTCTCAAACGGGTCAGACAATTGGGCAAAAAGAGTTGTTATAAATCCAATTACCAACAAAGGAAATGGTTTAATATGGAGAAAAAGGCCAAAAAGCCCGGATAGAGTCCCGAAAATCAGGGCAGCAAAAAATCCCTCCCAGCTCTTATTTGGAGATGCCGCAGGATATATCCTGTGCTTTCCGAACCTCATTCCAAAAAGGTAGGCTGCAGTATCAGCAATCGATATTATGACAATAAGAAGATAGAAAAAAAACTTTCCCTTCGCCCAAATAGGAAAAATATGGAAAAGTGTTGGGGAAAGAATTAGGGGAGGAAGAAGTGAGGCCGAAATATCCTTTACAAAACCATTGACATCAGACTTACCTGTAAAAAGAAGAGAGTAAAAGGATGACATGAATATCACCATAAGAACTCCATAAGAAAAAAAACCGAACCTAAGAGAAAAAAATAGTAAAAGAAAATTAATAACGGCAAGGTATACGAAGCCTTCCCTTCCTCCTATCAGTTTCGCCATCTCCCACGCCGCAAGGGAAAAGAATAAGGTAATAACTGCAAAGAACAGGAGATCCGGGAGAAGGCTCACTCCAATTATCAAAACTACAAGGAAAATAGCAGAAATTGTCCTCCTTAAAAATTCCTTCATATTCTTCCAAATCTCCTTTCCCTTCCTTGATAATCCAGAATAGCCTTGAGAAATTCCTCCTCTGAAAAATCGGGCCAAAGAACAGGAGTGAAATACAACTCAGTATAGGCTATTTGCCAGAGAAGAAAGTTGCTTATCCTCTGCTCGCCACTTGTCCTTATGAGAAGGTCAGGGTCCTGAACATGGGGAAGGAAAAGATGACGGCGGAAAGCCTCCTGAGTGAATTCTCCTTCCTGGCTCATGAACTTTGCCGCTCGCATAATCTCCGACCTTCCCCCATAATTTATCGCAAGGATAAGTTCCATCCTTTCCCCTTTCTTCGTTTCCTCTTCGGCCTTTCTCATAAGCTCCTGAACATCGATGGGGAGTTCCTCCCTGTCCCCTGCTATACTAAGCTTTATCCTGTTCCTTTTGAGATTCTTTGTCTCTTTTCTAAGATATCTTCTCAGCAGATTCATAAGAAAATTTATTTCCTCCTCGGGTCTTCCCCAATTTTCCTTGCTGAAGGCAAAAGCAGTAAGATATTTAATCCCAATATTCGCTGAAAACTCAATAATTTTCCTCAGGACTTCTGTCCCCTTTTCGTGCCCCTTCACCCTGGGTAGTTTTCTCTTCTTAGCCCACCTCCCATTGCCGTCCATTATTATCGCCACATGGAGAGGCAGTCTCTCAGGGTTTATTTTCTCTGCCAGTGGAAATAGTCCCTTTTTTAATCCTTCTATTCTCATTAACTTTTATTATTTTATAATAAGGATTTCCCTTTTCCTAATTCAAATTTTAGAATTGTATACATGGAGGAAATTTTCTTAAAAAGCAGAAGGATAATGCTTCTTGGTCCTGTAAACAGTGGGAAGACCTATCTTTTTTACAAGATAAAAAAATTATGGAAGAAAAGGGGATACAGATTCATAGAACTCGACTGCGATGTTGGACAATCAACCCTCGGTCTTCCAACCACAATTAACTCCATCGGGAGAAAAATTCATAATATTTTCTTCTACGGTTTCACCTCTCCCAGACATCATCCGACGAGGTTCCTATCAGGAGTAGCCAAGCTCAACAGAAGAGGAAGAATCATAATTGACACTACAGGATATATAGAATTTCCAAAGGGACTTGAACTTAAAAGGGAAAAAATAGAAATTCTGAGGCCTGATCTCATAGTAGCCTTTCCAGGAAAAGAGGCTTTCTGGGATGTGTTTCTTAATTCAATCAGGGCAAAAGTCTTAAAAATGGATAGAAATCCAAAGGTAAGGGAGAGAGGTCCAAAAGAAAGAGAAAATTACAGAAGAAAAAGATTTGAGGAATATTTTTCAAAAACAGAAGAAGTGGAAATTGAAGTTTCCAAGCTTTGCCCTGTGAAGCTTGGAACATCTCCATCAAATGGCTCTCTTGTGAGTTTTAGAAAGAAGGGAAGGGACATTTTCCTCGGATATATAAAGAAGATCTCAGGCGAAGTTGCAAAAATCCTGATCCCGAAAGGAAAAAAGCCCACAGATGAGTTTCTTTTCTCTCCTCATCTTTACAAAGGATTCCCGGAACAGCTTTCGCTTTTTTGATAAACAAAAACAGAGCTTAACCTGAATTCTTAATTATCTCTTCTTAAATATATAAAGGCTGAAGAGAGCATGGAATTCTTTTTCTATCCTGTGAGTTGAAAATCCCTGTTCTCCGACAAAGGAGGGAAAGTTCATTTCAACGAATTCTGCGGCAAGTGGGCATTCAAGTTTTCCAATAAGCAGTTTCCTAAACCATGAGGATTCGGCAAGCTTCATCTGTGAGTAGTCAAACACTGCAAGAAACCCTCCATCTCTCAGATTCTTTTTTACATTGGCGATAACTTTTTCCTTATCGCAGTCCTCAAGGCCATGAATAACAAAGGACAAAAAGAAAAGGTCCGCTTTAAAAGGAAGATGGAAGGGTTCTTCTATCCTATTCCTAATGAACTGAACATTGGGTTTTTCCCTGCATCTTTTCCTTGCCTTTCCCATCATTTCTTCTCCTACATCAAGGCCTATGTATCTTCCCCCCTCTCCAATAAGTCTTACAAACTCACAGGCAGCGATGCCTGTCCCACTACCAAGCTCGGCTATTTTCCACCCCTCTTCAGCGCCTGCTTTTCTCACTGCCCTTCTTATCCACCTGCTGTAACTTCCCACTGTAAGCAGTCCCATCAGAAAATCATAGTGCCTTGCTTCAAATCCTTTTACCTCAACTTTGCTTCTCTGAGAGCTCAAGCTTACCTCCTCGGCTTAAAATTTTATATACTTCCTCTGCCCTTTTAGCCGTTTCCTCAAGAGCTTTAGCTGTAAATATTACCACATCTGAACGGCTCGCATAATATTCCGGGGGCATCTGAGAAGAAAGCCTTGCCTTTGCTTCTCCCCTTGATAACCCCTTCTGAAGGAGTCTCCTCATCTGTTCCTCCTCAGGACAATAGGTTGCCACTATGAAATCACATATCCCCTCAAGGCCCATCTCAAAAAGGATCGCAGCCTCTACTACTATGACTCCATCAAGCTTTTCCATATCTTTTTTTATCATTTCATTTATCCTTGGGTGAGTTAATCTGTTCAGAAAACCCATGGCCTCTTTATTCCCGAAAACAACTCCCCCAAGTTCTTCCCTGTCTATTTCTCCATCTTTCAGGATCTTAGCGCCGAATCTCTCTACAAGGGCGTTCTTTACCCTTTCATCTCTGAGGATCCTGTGACCAATTTCATCTGCCCTTATGACCTTCGCCCCTAATTTCAACCAGACTCTCAGAATCTCGGACTTTCCTGTGGCTATACCTCCGCAGAGACAGATTATCCTCTTCTCAGGCTTATTACGAATTTTGCTCCCCCTTCTTCTGGTAAGGCCTTTACGCTGCCTCCCATGGATAGTATTGCCTTTTTTACAAAGGAAAGGCCAAGGCCTGTGCCCCTTCTTTTCTCGCTAAAAAACGGGAGAAAGATTTTTTCTTCATTCCCTATCTCTATGCCCTTTCCGTTATCTTTATATTCCAGAATAAGGTAATCTCCAGCCTGCCTCATCACAATTTTTATCTGGTCTGCCCCTGCTTCAATGGAGTTACTAACAAGGTTTTCAAAGACAAGCTCAAGGATGTAAGGATCTGCCATGACCTCTCCTTTACCTGTTACCTGCACCCTGTCCCACTTGGAAAAAAAATCCTTCTCTAACTCTAAGGACTTCAACATTGGCTTCAGGGGTCTTGCTTCCTCAATGAATTTGTCAACGAGTTCCTTTATGTTCTCAATCTCCTCTAATATCTCATGAGTTTTCCCTGACTTGGCACAGGTAAGTATAACAGAAAGGGAATTTTTTATCTCATGGGAAAGGAAGGATGAGATTTCTCCCAAGTCAGAGAGCCTTTTTGTTTCCTCCTCTGCCCTTATCCTTTTGAGCTCCTTCTCAAGATCTCTCAATATAAAAAGAAAGGCTTCCTCTCCCTCAAGGTCAAATTTTACTTTCTCAATGGAGAACTTTTCCCTTAACATACCCTCTCTGAGAAAACCTCCCTTTAATTCCCCAATTTCTGAAGCCTTCCTATTGGCAAAGGTTATCCTCCCGCCCTCAATTATAAAGGCAGGGCTCTCCAGGCTCTCTATTATCCCCTCTATTATTTTCCTCGTCTGCCTTCCCCTTGCAGAAACCAACTCAATCATCTCATCTACTGCCTTTTCCTTCTTCTCTTTTTTCTCTAAAGATGCAAGAAGAGAAAGTATCGTTATCAAAATAAGGGAGAGAAGGGACAAAATGCCCCAGAGCCTTTTTATGCCCTGAAGCCTTAAAGGGTCAATGTTTGGGGTAATTGAAACCATAACAAGAAAGCTTGAAAGCATCCAAGTGAGAACTACGATAAGAATTAAAGCAAGAGAAAATCTTCTCAAGGCAAAAACCCTATGTAAAACTTAAAAAGATCCAGCTTGAATATGTAAATCACCCAGGATGCAATCGTCAGAAAGAGGCCGAATGGGAGCATGCTTGAAAGACTCTTCTTCTTCACCATTATTAGGGATACTCCAAATAAGGCGCCAAGAAAAGAAGATAGTATTATCACGGGAAGTAGCTGACGAAGGCCCATAAATGCACCTATCATGGCGAACATCTTAAAGTCTCCGAAACCAAATCCCTCTTTCCCTGTGAAAAGAAGAAATATTTTATAAACGAGCCACAGGGAAAAATATCCCACCAATGCTCCAATAAGAGAGAATAAAGGACCTGGTTTCAGAAAAAAAGAAAAGGCAATCCCTATAAAAATTCCAGACAGAGTAAAAATGTCGGGAAGTATCATCCTCTCGGAATCAATTCCAGCAAGAACTATTAAAAGGGAAAGGAAAATGAATCCTCTCAGCATTTCCAAAGGTTCTCCCTTGAAATTTCTCCATATTAACCATATTGTTATTCCTCCTGCGATCTCTACGATGGGATATCTAACCGAAATTTTTGCTCCGCAGTGCCTACATTTCCCCCCTAAAATTATATAGCTGAAAATCGGAATGTTATCATACCATGCAATTTTATGACGACACACAGGGCAGAAAGAACGGGGTTTTATTATGGATATTCCCTCAGGAACTCTGTAAATCACAACATTAAGGAAGCTCCCCCACACAAGCCCAAAGAGAAAGGCAAATATTTCCTTTGTTATTTCCAAAGATATTTTCTCCTTGGGTTTATTTCCCCTGTTTTAGGGTCATAAATATATGACTCCCCTTGGAAATCCCTTGGGATTTCATCCAAAAAACCTTTAAGCTTCAGCTCCCCAAGAGAAGAGGGAAATTCACCATAAATTCCCTTGAATTTCTTCACTGCTTCCTCAAGTTTATCTATATCAAACTTAGCCTTCAATCTGTAAAGATGCCTTTCAGCAGCTTCCTTAAAAAAACCCTTCTCTGCAGTTTCGTAGACCTTCATCCAATATCGCCAGGAAAGCTGGAGAAGATTCTTCTTCTCAAGCATGGCAGCAGCCATGGAAAGAAAATATGGGTCTGGTCTTATCCTATATGCCTTAAGATAAATATCATGGGCAAGCTTGTAATCTTTCCCGTATTTAAATGCATAAAAAGCCGCCTCTGAAAGGAGTTCCCATGCCTGAGGATTTCTTTTAACCCCTTCGAGCAAAAGTTGAACTGCAAGTTTTGGCTTTCCAAAATCGTAATTCGCTATAAGAGCTGCAGTTGAGTAAGTCTCAAGATATTTCGGGTCAAGGGACCAAACGGCTCTAAAGAACTTTTCTAAATTCACTTTCTTTTTCTTATTGCTTATCTCTGGACTTGAAAAATACTGGATGGACCAAATGTAAACCAAATCGGAAAGTATATTCTCATACCCAAGGGAAAAATATTTGAGGCTCTTCGAAGGTAATCTTATTATCCACCCTCCATAAACTCTGGGGAGAGGCATTCTCCTATAAGTTAAGTTTTCGTAAAGAGAAAGGAGATACAGGACAAAAAGAAAAATTACAAGAAATCCCTTCCTCATATTTCCTTCTTTTTGAAGACCCAAACGGCAAGGATGGTGAAAAATATTATGAGAGCAAGAAAATAAACGAAGGATTTGCAATAAAAAAGAGGGGGGACATTCAAACCGTAAACCACCTGGTTTTTGAGATTGAAATAATCAAAGTTGGGAAGAAGATAGGCAATGTACCTAACAACTGCTTTTGAGATGGGGGAGGAAAGGGATTGGGATGCTTTCTCTATTGTCGTTGTAAGGTGAACCACAACATAAAAACTTAGGGTGAAAAGCATAGCAAGAAAAGAGGTGGTGAATGATGAAAACATTAAATCTACAGCGGTGAGTATTCCCATTTCCAGGAAAAGGAGGAAAGCCTGGACGAAAATTCCCCAGATCATTACTCCCTTAGCTAAAATAAGGAGGAAAAGCAGAACGGCCATGGCAAGGAGATTTACAAAAACATTTGACCATATTCCAAAGAGCTTCCCCACAAGGAATTCCTCCCTCGAAATCGGCTTGGATAGCACTGAAATCACTGTTCTTTTCTGAAGTTCCTTTGAAAAACTCGGCCCACCCACGAAAATAACGATTAAAATCCCAAGAAGACTCATTACCCCCATTCCAAAGTCAGCTATAACTTTGGTTGGATCCCCTATGACAAGCATGCTCAGGAATAAGGAAAAGAGAAGAAGAATGATGGCAAAGAAGAAGAATATTAGATAAATTCTGTCCCTTATTCCTTCCCTAAAGGTTACGGAAGCTATGATTTTTATTCCCTTCATACTTTTTTCACCTCTCTTATAAATATCTCTTCAAGGGTAAGTGACCTTGGGATAACGGACCTTATTCTTCCTCCATTTTCCATAACCGATCTTATCAGGCCATCCAATTCCCCCTCTTTCACCCTGTAGAGAAACCTTCCCCCGGATTTCTTTAAGGGGGAGAAATTATCAGCTCCCCCAGTCCCTTCAACAGTGACCTCGTAATAGGTGACCTCGTTCTTCAGCATCTCATTAAGAACTCCTATTTTTATGACTTTCCCCCTGTAAATCATAATCACTTCATCACATATCATTTCAACATCCTGAAGGATGTGAGAGGAAAAGAGTATGGTTTTTCCCTTTTCTTTAAGACTGGTTATTACATCTCTGAATTCCTTCCTTCCTATAGGATCGAGCCCACTCATTGGCTCATCAAAGATGAGAAGTTCGGGGTCATGAAGAAGCGCCTGAGCAAGCCCTATTCTCTGGAGCATCCCCTTGGAATAACTCCTCAGCATCCTGTCCGCTTCTTCCTTCAAACCAACAAGTTTGAGAACCTCATTTATCTTTTCTTCGTTCAAATTTTGATAGAAATCTGAAAAACTTCTGAGGATTTCCCTTCCCGTAAGATAATCGTAAAAATAAGGTGCCTCAGGAAGAAAGCCTATTGCCTTTTTGGTTTCCTTTGAGAGCTTCTTACCGAACACTAAAACCTCTCCTTCATCAGGAGGAGAAATCCCCATTATTATTTTTATAGTTGTTGTTTTCCCCGCTCCATTAGGGCCGAGAAGTCCAACAACTGCCCCTGATTTCACATTGAAGCTTATGCCATGGAGCACTTCTTTCCTCTCCAAGAGAAACCCTTCCCTAAAGCTTTTCCTAACTTCTTTAACTTCTATCATATTCATAATTAAATTTTAAAGGAAAGCAAATTTCAAGACAAAAAGAAGAGAAAGCACATGAAGAACAAGACTGACTTCCTTTCCTCTTCCTGAAAGGAGTTTCAGTACGGAATAACTTATGAATCCAAAACCAAGTCCATCGGAAATGCTCATCGTAAGTGGCATTCCCAAAACGGTAAGTATAGCAGGAAGAAACTCAGTGGGATCCTTCAGGTCAACTTTCCTTATATTGGCAAACATCATTGCCCCGACAATTATAAGAACTGGAGAGGTGATAGGATAAACAACTTCTTTCCCGAACTTATATCCCCCAACGATACTCTGAATTATGGGGTAAAAGAAAATGGCGAGGAAAAAATAAATTGAGACGAAAACAGATGTGAGTCCTGTTTTTCCTCCCTCTGCCACTCCTGTTGCAGATTCTATATAGGAAGTAACTGTTGATGTCCCAAGGCCTGCCCCCAAGGCAGTGCCTGTTGCATCTGTGAGAAGGGCCCTGTTCATCCTGGGCATTTTACCTTCCTCATTTATGAACCCGGCCTGTTCTGCTACACCAATGAGGGTTCCTATAGTGTCAAACAAGTCCATTATAAAAAAGGCTACTATTGGCACAATGAGAGAAACTGAGAGAGCGGATTTTATGTCCATCTTTAGAAAGATGGGAGAAAGTGAAGGTGGAGGGGAAACAAAGCCGTAAAATTTCACTATCCCAAAGGGGATCCCGAGAATAAAAGTTATCACCATCCCCATGAAAATTGCGCCCTTTATCTTCCTTGCTATTAAGACCCCTATTAAGAGAAGCCCTGCTATTGCAAGAAGAGTTCCTGGATTATGGAAGTTTCCGAGGGATGGGTTTCCATCTCTTATCCTTATGATACCCGAATTTTCGAGTCCAAGATAGGCTATGAAAAATCCTATGCCAACAGCTATACCGTTTTTGAGGCTCCTTGGAATTGCATCAACTATCTTTTCTCTCAACTTCAGTAGGGTAACTCCAAAAAATGCAAGTCCTGACCAGAACACAACCCCTAAGGCTACCCTCCAGGGAATACCTCTCCCCAAAACCAAAGAATAGGAAAAATAGAAGTTCTCACCCATTCCAGGAGCAAGACCTATTGGATAGTTAGCATAAATGCCCATCATTAAAGTAGTTATGGCAGATGCAATACATGTCGCTACCATAACAGCACCGGGTGCCATCCCTGCCTTTGAAAGGACCACTGGTTGGACAGCTATTATGTAAGCCATGGAAAGAAAGGTGATTGTCCCTGCCCTGAACTCGGTTTTCAAATCTGTCCCAGCTTTTCTCAAACCGAAGATCTTCTCAAGCATCTTCAACCTTTAAAATTTTCCTTTTCCCCTTTTGACCGTGAATTATCTCTATCCTTGACTTTGGGACACCCAATTTTTCTGCAACAAGTTCAATTACTCGCCTATTGGCCTTGCCTTTTTCAGGAACTTCCCTCACCCATACTTGAAGATAACTGCCTTCCCCTCTTATTTCTTCTTTCTTAGCCCTTGGGTGTACTTCCACCTCTATTTTCATCCTTTTCTTCTCTCTCAATAAGTGATTGAAGGGAGATTACGAAACCCTTTATCTGGTTTATTATGTTCTCTTTGTCAGCTTTCATTTTATCAACGGTCATCTTGAGATCTCTGAGCCTCTCTGTAGCCTTTGAAAGCATTTGATCAGCCTTTAGCTCAGCCTCCCCAAGAATTATCTCTGCTTCCTTCTTGGCATTAGCCTTCAATTCTTCGGAGAACCTCTGAGCAGCAATAAGTGTTTCCTTTAGAATTTTCTCCCTTGATTCAAGCTCCTTTATCCTTTCTTCCGCCCTGATGAGCTTTTTTTTAAGTTCGTCTCTCTCAATAAGAATATTAGACGCTTCCTGGGAAACAAAGATTAGGAAATTTCTCACCTCCTCCTTGTCATATCCCCTTACCTTAACAGCAAATTCCTGTTTCTCTATGTCTGCAGGGGTTATTCTCATAAACCACCTCCATATATCAATGAAATTTTTATTGGATCAAGAACCACCGCTTCCAAAATCCATATTAAGAGTATTGCTAAAAGCGGGGAAAGGTCAAGTCCACCTGTTTTCCACGGGGGAATAAATCTTCTTATTGGCCTGAGAACAGGCTCGGTCATTATCCAGAGAAAACCATGAATAGACCGAAATATGAGCACAGGAAACCAGGAAAGAACAGCTCTTATAATTATAAGGGCGATCTCAATGTCAAGAATAACCTCAACAATCTTTATAAAGCCAAGAATGGAATGCTTTATAATCACTATCTCCTCTCCCCGAATATTGCCCTTCCTATTCTAACTATGGTTGCTCCTTCCTCCACTGCAACCTCATAGTCATCGCTCATACCCATGGATAGCTCTCTGAAATCCGTCCCGAAGTTCCTTTTAACCTTTTCAAAAATTTCCTTTAGCTCAGAAAAATAAGGCCTCGGGTCTTTCCCTAATGGAGGAATAGTCATAAGGCCTATGGGATGAATGCTTTCAAGGGAAGAAAGCGCTGGGAGCACTTCAATAAATTCCTGCTTACCAAACCCAGATTTGCTCCTCTCGCCAGAGAGATTGAGCTCAAAAAGAACAGGGTATTCTATGCCCATTTCTGAAGCTATAAAATCCGCTTTCTTAGCAAGCCTAAAGGAAGAAATTGAATGGATGGCTGAAAAATACTTTATTGCCTTTTTCAACTTGTTTGACTGAAGAACTCCAATGAAGTGAATCTCAATATCTTCATCTGAAATTGCCTCAATTTTCCCTATTCCTTCCTGAACCCTATTTTCACCGAAGAGTCTTAATCCTGCATCTATGGCTTCCTTTATTCTTAAGACATCCACAGTCTTTGTTGCCCCCAGGATTTTTATCTCTTGAGGATTTCTCCCTGCCCTAATAGCTGCTTCTCCTATTTTTTCCCTTACCCTTTCAAGATTCTTCCTTATTTCCATAAGGAAATTTTATTCTAAAAGAAGGAAAACAGCAACTGCCGTGGAATTCGTATGAGAGATGGAAAGGGAACCACTTACCTTTTTCCTGTTTAAAAACAAATGAGGAATATCGCTTTGCCTTCTTATTTCTATCTTAAGCCATCCTGGATTTTTTCCAAGGGTCTTTATGAATGCCTCCTTTGACGCGAAAGTGCCTGCAAAATGGGGATATGGGTCGGAAAATCCCCTGCAATATTTAATCTCTTCTTCACTAAAAAGCTTATTCGTGAGGGCAGGATTTTTACTCAGCTTTTCCCTCAGTCTCTGAATCTCAACTATGTCTATTCCTATTTTCATCCAATTTCTCCTTCAACGCCTCTGCCGATTTTCTACCCACAATAGAGGAAAGCTCTCCAATAGGAGCTTGCCTGATCTCGTCGAGACTATTATACCTTCTAAGAAGGGAAAGCATTCTTTTTTTACCTATTCCCTTAACTTCCTCAAGAATTGTCGAAAATTCCCTCTTCTTCCTTACCCTCCTGTGGAAGGTTATGGCAAATCTGTGAGCCTCGTCTCTTATCCTCTGGAGAAGTTTCAATGCAGGAGAATCCCAGGGAAGGGTGAAATCCCTTTTATCTGTGAATATCCTTTCTTCGCCCTTTGCAATGGAAATTGCATTTACTGAAATCCCCAAAGAAGATGTTGCCTCAAGCACTGCTGAAAGTTGGCCCCTTCCGCCGTCTATAAGGAGAAGATCAGGAACGGGATGTTTCGGATATCTTCTTCTTGCCATTTCGGCAAGGTTTGCGAAGTCATCATTCCTTTCGTTCAACTTGTAATGTCTGTATTCTTCCTTTTTCGGTCTTCCTCCCTCAAAAACGACAACTGAACCCACAACTTCCTTCCCTGAAAAATGAGATATGTCCATGCCTTCTATTATATAGGGAACTGAGGGAAGAGAAAGGCTCTCCGAAAGCTCTTCCTCGGGTCTTCTCCCGCTGACAAGTTTTTCTGCCTCCTTTTGCACGAGCTCTGCAAGGAAATTCTCTTCCCCTTTTGGTGTCTCTATAGCTATGTGCTTCCCAAACTTTTCATTTATGTATTCCTTTATCCTCTCACCACCTATAAGGGTGAAGCCGACAACTATCCTTTCCGGTATGTCTCTGTATTTTTCGTAGAACTGAACAATTGCCATTACTGGGTCTGTGTTTATCCCTTCACCCTTATAGGATTTTGACTCCTTCCTGTTTGGCCTCACCCTTTCGACTCGCAATCCCCATCTTCCTTCCTCTTCATAAAAACCGAATATGTCAATTGAGTGCCCGAAAGAATATGTGGGTTTCCTGCTGAACTCTTCTATGGTCAACAAAAGATCTCTGAAATAGGACGCCCTTTCATAATCTGTTTTATCTGCCGCCTTCCACATTTCCCTTTCTATCTTTCCCTTTACATCGCCAATATTTCCTTTGAGAAACTCAACCGCCATATCCACTCTTTTTCTGTAATCATCCTGGCTTATGATGCCTGCACAGGGGGCTGAACATCTGTTTATATAATAGTCAAGGCAGGGTCTTTTCCTCTTCCCGTCGATTCTCTCCCTGCACTGTCTTATTCCGAAAAGGATGGATACAAGCTCTTTTATTCTCTTTGCCCATGAGGCAGGAACAAAGGGTCCAAAATAAAGGCTGCCTTTCCTCCTTGCCCTCCTCGCTATGTAAATTCCAGGAAATTTTTTCTCATATCTTATTTCAAGATAAGGGTAGGATTTGTCATCCTTTAGTCTTATATTGTACCTTGGTTGATATTTTCTTATTAGTTCATTCTCAAGGAAAAAGGCATCCTTCTCAGTATCCGTAAGCACAAAATCAAGGTCAAATGCTTCCCTGAGCATCCTTACGGTTTTCGGATCCTTTGAGGAAAAATAGCTTTTTACTCTGTCTCTTAGCTTGGTGGCTTTACCAATATATATAGGTTTTCCCCCTCTGTCTCTGAAGAAATAAACTCCGGGAAAAAGAGGAAATTTTCTCGCCTTTTCCCTCAGCTTCTCCATATCACCTTGGCAAGGACAAGAGAAACTGCAAGAAGAAGAAAACTCAGATTATAGGTGTTTATTGTCTTTATAACTGCGGGGAGAAACTTGGAATGGGGTTCATTTATATTTTTCTTCGCATGAAGCGAGGAGGAAATGCCCACGGGAAGTGCAAGAAAAACGATGAGGGCAAGGAGAGGACCCTCCCCTGCAGCAATTGCATAGATGAGGAATCCGAAGGCAAGAAACAATAAGAAAAGGTGAACATAGGGTGAATTTTCCCTTCCAAAAAGGTGGATCCATGTCCTTCTTCCTGCCTTTTTGTCTGCCTCCTCGTCTGCGAACTCATTGATGAATAAAATTAGAAGAGTGAGGATGCCAAGAAAAGCTGAAATTGGAAGAAGCGCTATGCTGAACTTGCCTGTCTGAATAAAATAGGAACCCTCAACCATAAGAGGACCCCAGGCAAGGAATATGCAGATTTCCCCGAGGTAGTAATTAACAAACTTTATCAGCCCATTGTAAGTATAAATCAGGAAAATTCCTGCTAAACCAACAAAGAGAAGGATATTCCCCGGAAGAATGTAATTGAGATAAAGACCTATGAAAGATGCAATACCAACCATGATAATTGAAACAAAAAGGGCGGATTTTGGTCTTATCTTCCCTTCGAGAAGGACCTTGCTTCCTCCAGAGAAAGGCGGAATTGCAGTTTTATTTTCCCTGTCGTTACCTGAAACATAATCGAAATAATCGTTTGCCACATTCGTTGCAAGGTGAAGAAGAATTCCTCCGACAAGTGCAAGAGCAAACCTTCCTAAATGAAAATCTCCCTCTTTCCATAATAGATAAAGAGAACCGACCGTTATTGAACCAACTGTAACACTTATAAAAGGCAGTCTTAAAAGCCTTATCCAATCTTTCATAGAAAAATTATAGCATATACCTTAATTTAGGGTCATATCTTACCCTGAAAAATTTCTATATACCTTTTTCTATTCGTTGTATCTCCCGAAAATCATTTTCCCAGCAGCGGTTTGCAAAACTGAGGTTACAGTTATCTCTATTGTTTTTCCTATCATCCTCCTTGCATTGTCAACAACAACCATTGTTCCGTCATCAAGATAAGCTACTCCCTGCTCCCTTTCTTTGCCTTCTTTAAGGATAAATACCCTCATTGCCTCTCCTGGAAGAACAACAGGTCTTAAAGCATTGGAAAGCTCATTTATATTGAGAACCTTTATCCCCTGAATTTTTGCCAATTTGTTCAGGTTGAAATCGTTGGTTATTATCTTCGCGTTCATCCTGCCTGCTAATTCAATAAGCTTATGGTCTACTCCCTTAAGCTCCGGGAAATCTACCTCAGTTATAATAACTTCAACTTCAGGTTCGGATTTCAGCCTTTCAACCATGTCAAGTCCTCTCCTTCCTCTTTGTCTCTTAAGGGGGTCAGAGGAGTCAGCGACTCTCTGGAGCTCCTCAAGGACAAATCTTGGAATCAGAACTGGCCCTTCCATAAAACCTGTTGAGCATATGTCCCCTATTCTTCCATCAATTATCACGCTCGTATCCAAGATTTTCTTGGAACCTATAAGTGGCCTTTCTCTAAGACTTTCTATCCAATAAAGCGGGGAAAATATTTCGGATTTCCTTATGGAAAGAGATAGGAAGGTTAAGGGAAGAAGAACAAGGAAAAGCACAACAAGATATTCTGAGTATTTTGGAAATGCTTTGGAATATATGGCGAAGAGGACCCACCCAAAGACCACGCCAATGAAAAGGGCAAAAAGGGTTTCCTTTTTCCTTGATGAAAGGAAAAGGAGTCTATCAATAATAAATACTGTCACAAATATCAAAAAGGTTATTGCGAGGGTTTGTGGACTGAGTTCTCTTTTTATCAAGTACCCCGAGATTATAGATATTATTGCATATATGAGATAAATCATTTAAAAATCCTCCTTGCCTCATTTATATAAGACAGTTCTATAAATTTTAACCTTTCTATTTTATCACCCGGAGGCACCACTGCAAATTTGTAGCCAAGCCTCCTTGCTTCTTTAAGTCTCAATTCTCTTCTTGATGGGTTTATAACTTTCCCCGAAAGGCTTATTTCACCGAAGGAAAAGGCTCCCGCAGGAAGGGAGATTCTTAGGTAGGATGAAAGGAGAGACAAGACTACAGGAAGGTCAACTGCTGTTTCCTTTACCCTTATTCCTCCGGAAACATTCAGGTAAACATCCCTTGAGGCAAAGTTTATATTTGTGTGTTTTTCAATAACCCCAATCATCATACCAACCCTGTATGGGTCAACTCCAAGGGAAAATCTCCTCGGTGAGGAGGGAAGAGAAGTTGGCACAACAAGCGCCTGAACCTCCAAGAGTATCGGAGTTTTTCCCTCAACTGCAGGGAATATGGAAACCCCGGGGGAAAAATCCCCTGAAAGGAAGTAATTAGATGGGTTTTCTATTTCTCTGAGGCTGTCTTCTCTCATCTCAAAAACAGCTATCTCATCTGTGGGGCCAAATCTATTTTTTACGGCCCTTATTATCCTGAAATTCCTTGATATTTCCCCCTCAAAATAAAGAACAACATCAACTACATGCTCAAGGAGTCTCGGACCTGCAATTGAACCTTCCTTGGTTACATGGCCAATTATTATAGATGTTATGCCTTCCTTCTTTGAAATACTAAATATTCTATCAGAGATAGTCTTAACCTGGGAGATGCTCCCAGCAGGAGAGTTCATTCCTGAGATGCGAAATGTCTGAAGGGAGTCGAATATTACAAGATCAGGTTTTTCGTTTACTACTCCTTCCTCTATAGGTTCCCATTCTGTCTCGCATATCAGTTTTATTCCTTCCCTTATCCTCAGTCTCATCGCTCTGGACCCTATTTGATAAGGAGACTCCTCCCCGGAAACATACACAACATTTCCCTTAAAATTAGAGGCGAGCTGAAGCATAAGGGTTGATTTTCCTACTCCCGGTTCTCCTCCAATGAGTATAAAGGAACCAGCTACAATCCCTCCACCAAGAACTCTATCAAGAGAAGGAATTCCACTGGAAATTCTCCTTTCCTTTTGTGGACGTAAATTTCCTATCTCGACAGGCTTTACACCGCCCCTGCCTTTTTTTTCCTCAAACTTTACTGCTTTTCCAATTGCACCGCAAACAGGACACTGGGAAAACCATTTAGGAGAAGTGTATCCACATTCTTTACATATAAACATCAAAACCCATAAAATAGACCAAATATTATTTTTTTCTCCCTGCTGTAGCCACCAAATAAAGACAATGAGCCAGAGCTTTTGCCAAAAAGAAGTCTATAATTGACTGAGTCAGGCCCGTAAATTTCCCCTCGAATAAAAAGACCTCTATATGAGTGAAATCCGGCAGAAAAACCAAATTTCCCTTCTATTACACCGGAGGAAATTGAAAACCATTTATATCTTCTGCCGAATAAGAGATCATAAGTGTTTGTCTCCTTTGAAACGTCTATGCTTGCCCTTAAGAAACTTTCTCCCTTTTGGGCTTTAAAGCCGATTTTACCGAGCTTCTCGCTGGAAAAGTACAGATAAGGATTTATGGAAAAATTCAATCTTTCAAGGCTTCTATCCAGCTTCTCTGTTATCTTTGAGGTATTTCTTACTATTTTCTTTGCATTTTCGTAAAGACTTTCATCTTTCAGGGCTTTACCAACACTTCCCTTTCCCTCTTGAAGAAATTCCATAAGGGAATCAGCCTTTGAGAGAACTTCCTCTGTCTTTCTTGAAAGTTTCTGAAGCCTCCTTGCGGTATTATCTATTTCAACTGATTTTCCTTTATACTCATTCGCTATATTGGAAATTCCCTCTGAAGCTTCAGAAAAATTCCTTATGGCCCTTTTCATATCCTTTATTGAAGTGAGAAGATCTCCCATACTTTCATTGATCTTTCCCTTATTTTCGCTCAATATACTTCTCAACTGGGAAGTGCTTCTGTCAAGATTTGTCAATATGGAATCAAGGCTTGCTTTACCTTTCTTTCCACCTATAACTTCCTTAAAAGTCTTACTTAAGGATTTTACATCCTGGGCAATAGAGTAGAACATTGTTCCCAACTGGTCAATTGAAAGGGGTGCAATTCCCTCTATTTCTTCCCCTTCCTTAATAAATCCTTTCCCTTTCCCCGGGAAAATTTCAATGTATTTTTCACCCATTATTCCCATGGATGTAACAGTTGCTTTCGCCCCCTTTGCTACCCTATATTTGTGGAAGATCTTCATAATAACCTCTGCCCTTCCACCCCTCAGGCCTATTCTCTCAACATATCCAATCTTCACTCCTGCGAGCCTTACAGAGGCTCTTTCTTCAAGCCCGGCAAGACTGCCAAAATATGCATAGACCCTGTAACCCTTTGGCTCAAACATAAATGAAAGAGAACCCATCTTAACAAGAAAATAAATAAGGACCCCGAGGGCTACAAGAACAAGAATGCCTATCTTCTTTTCAGAGCTCACTCTGGAGTCCCCTCAATGAATCTTTTCACAATTGGGTTTTCACTTCTCATCATTTCCTCAGGTTTCCCTACTTCTATAATTCTACCATGATGGAGCATGGCAACAGTGGAGGCTGCCTGAAAGGTAAATTTAAGGTCATGGGTTATTATTAAGGAAGTTGAAGGAACCTCCCTGTTCATCCTTTTTATAAGCTCTGTTATAATTGAAGACATTATTGGGTCAAGGCCTGTTGTGGGCTCATCGTAGAATATAACCTTTGGACTCAGAGCTATTGCCCTTGCTATTGCAACTCTCTTTTTCATTCCTCCGCTGAGCTGTGAAACTTTCATGTTCTCTATTCCCTCCAAGCCAACCATGCTCAGGCATTCTCTTGCTCTCCTTCTCATTTCATTCTCGCTGAACCGAGTCATCCTCTTAAGACCAAATTCTACATTATCCTCAACATTCATTGAATCAAAGAGGGCAGAATGCTGAAAGACCACAGCAAATTCTTTCCTTATTTTTTTCCATTCCCTCTGAGAAGCTCTGGATATTTCTCTTCCCTTGTAATAAATTTCCCCCCTATCAGGTCTCATAAGCCCTATCAAATTCTTAAGGAGAACGCTCTTCCCCACGCCGCTCCTTCCTATCACTACGAATATTTCCCCATCCATTATCCTTAAATCTACCCCTCTAAGTACTTCATTGCCCCCAAATTTCTTCCAGAGGCCTTTCACCTCTACTAACCCCTTAATGTCCATGGAAGTATTTTCCCCCAGATAAAGTCAATTATGAGAATAGTTATTGAAGAATTTACAACTGAGGATGTTGTGGCTTTCCCAACACCTTCTGCTCCCTCCTTTGCAGAAATTCCCTTATAGCATCCTATAGCAGCTATTATTGCGCCAAAACTCAGTGCTTTTATTAAACCGGTAATTATGTCCCAGGGCTCCATATACATGAACAAGAAGGTAGTGAAGGAAGAAGGATTTACCCCCATAAGAACCACAGATACAAAATATGCCCCTATAAGACCGATACCGTCACCGTAAAGGGTAAGAACAGGGACCATAAATACTGCTGCAATAATCCTTGGAAGGACTAAATAGGAAATAGGATCAGCATTAAGTGTATAAAGTGCATCAATCTGCTCGGAGACTTTCATTGTCCCTATCTCTGCAGCCATTGCAGCCCCGACTCTTCCAGCGATAACAATTCCCGTAAGGACAGGGATCAATTCTTTTACGAGGGATATTCCAACAACAGACCCCGTATACTGGATTGCTCCAAGACGAGAAAATCCTATATAAGAATTAAGGGCAAGGACCATACCTGAAAAGGCAGTGGTTAGTGTAACCACAGGGACGCTTTCTACGCCAATGGAAACCATTTGTTTCACAATCCCTTCCCATTCACCTTCACCCTTGAAAAAAGCCGCAATAGCCTTCCAGACTAAAACGAAAATGGCTCCAAGTTCTTCAACGAAGCCTGAAATCATAAAAGAAGCGTATCCTTTTTACCCTGAAAATTGTATATTCTATAAACTCTTTTTCCCACCCCGCACAGAATTTCATAGGGGATCGTGCCCAATAGTTCAGAAAGAGCCCAGAGCTGCTGGGAACTTGAGAAAACAACTACTTCGTCACCTTCTCTCACACCATCAATCTCGCTTATGTCTATGAGGGTAAGATCCATGCTTACCCTTCCAACAATCGGAGCCTTCATTCCCTTAACATAGAACCATCCCTTGTTGGAAAGGCGCCTTGGTATTCCATCATCATATCCAACTGGAACAGTGGCTATTTTCTTTCTTCCGTCAGTTACGTAGCTTCCACCATAGCCCAAGGGAGTTCCCTCGGGAACTTCCTTTATAAAAACAATTCTCGAACGGAAATCCATAACAGGGTAGAAACCTTTCTGATTTGATGGGAATGGCGGAATTCCATACAGAATTATCCCAGGCCTTACCATATCCCCATGGGACTCAGGATGAAGAATAAGGGCAGCAGAATTCGCCATGGAAATCATTGTTCCCCTTTCTCTAAGTTTCAAAGAAGAAAAGGCCCCTTCCATTCTTTCTATCTGTTCATCTACGGTAGGTATGCCAATGTTGTCCGCTGAGGCCAAAGTGGTAAAAGCAGAGACTACTTCAACGCCGTCCGGCAATCCAAACATATCTGGTTTGCTCCAGGGAACTCCAAGTCTTCCAAGACCAGTATCTATCTTAAGATGCACCTTCAAAGGTTTCCCCCTCCTTTTACCTAAAAGAGATAAACTTTTAATTTGCCTACCTTTGAATACAGCAGGTTCAAGATTGTAGCTCAGGATTTCCTCTTCCTCACCCGGGTAAAAGCCTCCAAGCACAGCTATAGGCTTTGATATTCCTCCCTTCCTGAGTTCTAACCCCTCCTCAACCGTTGCAATCCCAAAGTAATCCACAATGTCCTCAATAGCTCTGGCAACGGGTAAGGCTCCATGCCCATAAGCTTGAGCCTTTATAACGCCCATAAAAACTGGAGCCCTGGATATTTCCTTTGCCTTCTCAACATTCTTCCTGAGGTTGTCAAGATTTATAAGAGAGAATGTAGGTCTCAAATTTCTATCCCTGATCTCCTGGTTACTCTTCTCTTTCTTCTTCCTTTCATTTCCATAAAACTCCTATATGCATTTTTGGATTCAGGTGCAAGATCCACAAAAAGGCTTAGAGAAGGTTCAAAAGCAAGGAGCACCTCTCCAGTGGGACCGTTCCTCTGTTTTTCCAGCCTGAGTTCTGCTATCCCTTTGTTTTCTTCCTGTCCTCTATCATAGTATTCATCCCTGTAAAGAAGCATTACTACATCTGCATCCTGTTCTATCGAACCGCTTTCCCTAAGGTCAGATAACCTCGGTCTTGGAATGCCCATCGTTCTTCTTTCGGGCTCCCTGTTCAGCTGGCTGAGTGCAATAACCGGGATGGAAAGTCTCTTCGCTAACTCCTTCAATGTTCTCGATATTATTCCCACTTCATTAACCCTATCCCTTACGCCGGGAGCTGTTAAGAGCTGAAGATAATCAACTATTACAAGGTCAAGTCCTTCTTCCTTCTTGAGTCTTCTCGCCCTTGCCAAAATCTCAGTGGTTGTAAGTGAAGGACTTGCATCTATATGAATATCAAGCGTGGAAACCGTGCCCTGAGCTTTATTGAGTCTACCAAGTTCTTCCCTGGTTATGGTCCCCTCCCTTATCCTTTGCATGTCTATCTTTGAGACCATTGAAAGCATCCTCATCCCTATCTGTAGTTTTGACATTTCAAGGGAGAAGAACCCAACCTTACTTTTCAGCTTAGTATCCCTCGCAGCATTGTAAGCTAATGTAAGTGCAAGGGCAGTCTTTCCCATTCCCGGTCTTCCGGCAATCACTATGAGTTCTCCTGGATGAAAGCCCGTTGTTTTCCTATCAAGATCAGTAAGCCCGGTCGGAATGCCAATTACGGCTCCTTGGTTAGTTCTCGCCCTCTCCGCATATTCCAGAGCTTCTTGCCCTGCTTCTGTAAGTTTGAAGAATCCTTCCTTCCTCTGTTCTGTTATTTCAAAAAGCTTTTCCTGAACACTTGCAACTATTTCTTCAGCACTGAGAAGCTTTTTTGTGGACGCTTCTATTGCCCTTTCTGACTCTTCTACTATCCTTCTTCTTTTGGAATCTTCAAGAACTATTCCAAGGTAGGATTCAAGGTCCATACTCTCAAAAACCCCATCCGTAAGTGAGGAAATGTAGGCAGCACCTCCAGACTTTTGGAGAATTTCTTTCCTCTTCATAGATTCTATAAGGATAAGGGAATCAAATTCCCCTTTCTCGGAGAGTTCTTTCATCTCTCTGAATATCATTCTGTGGGGCTCAAGATAAAAATTCTCTTCCTTGAGCCCAACGGAAAGAATTTTGTCCAGATTACGATTATCTAAGAGCACGGCACCAAGTATGGCTTTTTCTGCTTCCGGACTATGAGGTAAAGGGCCTATCACTTCAATTCTCCCCTTCCTCCTTCTTAACAACAAGCCTTACTCTTGCATTAATATCACTATGGACTCTTACCTTAAAATAGTGAACTCCAAGCCTTTTTATGGGTTCCTCAAGAATTATCCCCTTTTTGTCTATCTCAAAGCCTTTAGTGGAAAGAAGCTCAGCAAGCTCTGATGTAGTCACAGAACCGTATAGGACATCGTTTTCCCCTGCTTTCTTGTATATCTCAAATTCTTCAGAAGAAAGCCTGGAAACAAGTTCTTCAGCAGTTTTTACCTCTTTTTCTCTTTCCCTCTCGAGCCTTTTCTTTTCCTCCTGGATCACTTTCACATTACCCCTCGTGACAGCGAGAGCGAAACCTTTTGGAATTAGATAATTCCTCGCATATCCGTTTGTAACATTAATTATCTCACCTTTCCTACCCAGCTTTTCCATGTCTTCCTTTAATATAACCTTCATCCTCTCCTCCTATTTTTTCACTACGAAGGGAAGAAGCCCCATAATCCTCGCCCTTTTTATAGCCTTGGTCAGCATTTTCTGATGATAACCACAAGTTCCTGTTACCCTTCCAGGAAGTATTTTGCCTATCTCTGTTACATACTTTGAAAGAAGCTCGGGGTTCTTGTAATCTATGTAAGCTATTTTTTCCGCACAGAACCTGCAATATCTCTTCCTTATGGGAAAATTTCTTCTCGTTGTGGAAAAGGACCTTCGCATTTTCATTCTTCGTCCTCCCCTCTTTTCTCTTCTTCCTGCTTCCTCATAGACTCAAGCTTTTCTCTCTTTTTTCTCCATCTTTCCTCAATCTTTCTGGGCTTTTTCAGCTCAAGGTCAAGCCTTAAAGTAAGAAATCTGAGGATATTTTCATCTGTCTTCATCCGTCGCTCAAGCTCAGAAACAAGCTCGGTTTTCCCTCCTGTCTTGTAACGAAGAATCGTATAGAATCCTTCATCATGCTTTTTGATTTCATAAGCAAGTTTTCTCTTACCCATGATTTCAATCTCAATCTCCTTACCGCCTTCTTTTTCCACAAGTTCCCTGTAATTTTCAATCTCTGAATTGGTCTCCTCATCGCTTAGATTGGGGACCACGATGAAAGTTGTTTCATACTCCCTTAAGTTCATATTTTTACCTCCTTATGGATTTAAGCCCTTTCCTTAGCGGAAAGAGCAAGGATCTTCTCCATTTATCATATTCATTGCTTTCTGCCAGCCTTTCTTCATTATTAGGTCTATAGCCTTGCCAGCTCTTTCAACACTGCATTTCACCTTCTCAAGCTCGGCTTCTGTAAAATCCTGGAGGACAAAATCAGATAGGCTCGCTGGTTTAAATCCTATATTTATGCCCATCTTTACCCTTCCGAATTGGGAAGTTCCGAGTTCATATATAACTGACTCAAGACCCCTGTGTCCCCCTGTTCCTCCTCCAAATTTTATTTTAACTCTTCCAAGGGAAAGGTCAATATCGTCATGGAGAACAACAATATCTTCTCTTTCCTTTCCCCAATTTTTAAAGGCCTCTCTCACTGCTTTACCACTCATATTCATAAATGTAACCGGACGAACAAGCACGTACTCTTCCCCTAAAGCGTAAATTAGGGAATTCTCTCCCTCCCAATCAAGGTTTTCTTTAACTGCAAAGGCTTCCACTGCTTTCCATCCTATATTGTGTCTTGTGTTTCTGTATTTCCCCCCAGGATTACCAAGACCCACAAAAATCCACACTTATTCTTTCTCACCCTCCTTCTTTCTGCTTATGACTTCGGGTTCCTTTTCTTCACCTTCTTTTTCCTCTTCTTCCTCAGTAGCTGCCACTTCTTCCTTTTCAGCGCCTGCAACAAGAGCTATTACTGTCTCCGGAGCTTCGAGGATCTCTACTCCCTTTGGAGGAGTTATATCCTTTACCTTCACAAAATACCCTATTTCAAGCTCCGAAACATCCACATCTATTGACTCAGGAATCTTAGCAGGAAGGGCCTTTACATCAAGCTCTCTTGTTTCAAACTCAAGAATTCCTCCCCTCTTAACTCCAACAGGTTCTCCAATGAGATTAACACTCACTGTAACCTCAACTGGCTGCCCCATCCTTATAAGGTGAAAATCAATGTGAAGAGGAGCATAAGTAAAAGGATGATACTGAATTTCTTTAAGGATGGCGTTGTATTTTTCACCATCCACATTCAAAGAAATAATGCTTGATTTAGCCTCCCTTTTATGAAGTTTCCCTGTAAATTCCTTTGAGCTAACATAAAGAAGAAAATTCTTCATATCCTTACCATAAAGAACAGCGGGTATCATACCCGACTTTCTCGCTTTCTTGGCCTTTTCCTTTCCTCTATCCTCTCTTCTTGTAGCTAAGACTTCCAGTTTCTTCATTCTTGTCCTCCTTAGCGGAAAAGTTCGCTTATTGAACTCTCCTCATGAACCCTTATTATTGCTTCTCCTATTAAATGCGATATATCAAGAACCTTTATTTTATCACATTCTTTTGCTTTGTGGCTGATCTCTATGGTATTTGTAACCACAACCTCTTTTATCTTTGAATCCCTTATCCTATCTATGGCTGGACCAGAAAGGACAGGATGAGTTATAGCTGCATAAACTTCAGAGGCCCCTGCTTTTACGATGGCCTCAGAAGCCTTAATCAAAGTGCCTGCAGTGTCCACTATATCATCAACAATAATAACCTTCTTACCGTCAACATCGCCCACAACCTGAATGATTTCGGCTTCATTCGGCCTTCTTCTTCTCTTAAAGAGTATTGCAAAAGAAACTCCTAATTTATCAGCCATGTCCATTGCTCTCTGGGCCCCACCTGCATCAGGAGATATTACCATAACATGGTCCATAGCCCTGAAATAATCCACGAACAGGGGAAGGGCTGTAAGATGGTCAACTGGTAACGAGAAGAAACCTTGGATCTGCCCTGCATGAAGATCAACAGTTATCACCCTCGAAGCTCCCATCTTCTCTATCAGATCAGCCACTACCCTCGCTGAAATCGGGACCCTGGGCCTATCCTTCCTGTCTTGCCTTGCATAACCGAAGTAAGGAATTACAAGGTTTATCCTTTTGGCAGAAGCCCTCCTTAAAGCATCAGTCACAAGGAGAGTCTCCATAATGTGGAAGTTGGCATACTTGGATGTTGATTGAATGAAAAATACATCTTTTCCCCTTACATTTTCCTTTACCTGGACGTAGGTTTCTCCATCAGCAAAACTTGAAAGTTCAATATCCCCAAGTGGAATTTTGGAATACGAGGAGATTTTCTCGGCAAGAGATAAGTTTGAACTTCCTGAGAAAATTGTTATTTCATTCATTTCTTTAGCTGGGGAGGGAGGACTCGAACCTCCAAATGGCGGATCCAAAATCCGCTGCCTTGCCTTTTGGCTACTCCCCATCCGCAAAGATTTTGTACTCATGAGATGGGAGAAACTGAAAAATCCATTTTCTCCACCCATGGATTTTATCATAAAAGGCCTTTGCTTCGCTACGTTCCTTAAAAATTGAAAAGAAACAGCTTCCGCTTCCTGTCATGTCCATTCCCATTTTGGCAAAAGGTCTCAATTCGGGATAAAGGAAGAGGGCAGGAGGAAGAAGGTGATTTTTATAAGATGAAAAATCAAATCCTTCGTTTAAAAGCTCATCGTATTTCCTGTAAACTTTCTCTGTCTCCGCCTCAACTCCAGGGTCAAGAAGGACTAAATAACCATTCACATCAGGAAGTTTCTCAATTTCATCCCCTATCCCCCAAATTTTTGCCCTTCCCCTTTTAAGGAAAAAAGGAACATCTGCACCAAGAAGCGAGGCAAGCTTGAAAAGCTCCCCCATGGAAACCGGATATCCCCACAGCTTATTTAAAGCAATAAGAGTCACTGCGGCATTTGAACTTCCCCCGCCGAGTCCCCTCCCAGAAGGAATTTCCTTCCTGAGAAAAATCCTCACACCTCCAATGGAGGCAATTTCCTTAAAAGCTTCATAGGCCTTCCAGACAAGATTTCTCTCATCGCATGGTATGTTCTCACCTGCGCATTCGAGATGAAATTCACTGGAGAAGGCAAAGTCAAGAGTATCCTTAAGGGGAATGGTCTGAAAAACCGAGTCTATAAGATGAAAACCATCTTCTCTTTTCCCTTTTATGTGAAGGTAAATGTTTATCTTTGCATAAGAGAAAGCCTTGAGCATATTCTTCCCATCCTTACCTTTTTATATCCCTCATGGAAATTAAGAGAGGCACCTTTTCCTATTTTTAATATTCTTATAAGAGTGCCATCCTGAAATTCCATGGTTTTTAATCTTCCCTTTTCATCTAAGGAGAGTATTTTATACCCATCAATGCTTTCGCCCCTCCAAATTTTTCCCATATCTCTTATGGAAGGTAAAGAAGGAAATTTTTCACTCACTTCCTTAAAACTCCCTTCCCAGTATTCCTTTCCTCTTATATCAAATATGTACACCTTTTCCCCTTTAAGATTAAAGGAGCACCCCATGATTTCAATTCTTAGAAACTCTCCATTCCTAAAAAAAAACCTTCCCTTTGCCTGTCCTTTAGAATTAACGGCCTCAAACCATCCTGAATGTCCCCCAGGGAAAAGCTCAGGGCTACAGAAAGTAAGGAAAAAAGGAAATAAGAAAACTAAAGCCTGAATCCATAATCCTGAGGACCTTTTTCCCCTTTTCCTGTAAGTTTTTTTCTCATTCTCCTGGTTCTCCAACAATTGAACCCCAGCTTTTCTGGAAAAAGCACCACCACTAAAACCACCAGAAAAGCAAGAACAAGAAGAATGATATCCCATAAGGTCATTTCAGGATTCTTAGAACCTGTTTTACAAAATTTGGCTCAGGGAGCGCACCCTCAAATTCAACTTCATCGTTGACTATCATCTTTGGGACTGCATAAACTTCGTATTTCTGAGCAAGCTCAGGAAATTCCTGAGCCTCTACCATTTCCCCAGTTATATTCTCATTTTCTATGGCGAATTTATGTGCCATTCTCACTGCAGTTGGACAATACGGACAGGAAGGAGTAACAAAAACCTGGATCCTTACAGGAAAATCTATTTTCCCGAGTTCTTTCCTTGACCTATCCGCAAGGCCAGAATCGCCCTTGGACGCATCTATTATATCTCCAAGAAGGGCTGAGAATTCATACCCTGCAGGGAGTCCGAAAAACCTTATTCCATAATCCTTCTTTCCAACAACTGCGACTGCTGGAACCTTATCTATATCAAATTCCACTATATCTTTCGGCGACTCATCTGTATCTATTATTTCAAGCGAAACCTTTTCATGAAGCTGGGACACCTCATCCAGGAGCATGGCTGCTTCCTGGCAGTATAAGCACCCTTCATTTCTCTTAAAAACAACAAGTTTAACAGGATTCTCTATCTCTTGAAGTATTTTCTTCACCTCTTTTCTGTCTTTCTCCTCTAAAAATGCCATAAATTCCCTCCGATATCTATAATTTCACATAAAGTCTACCAAATTTGTCAAGATTTATTTTATCCTCTCAACAGGGCCCGAGCACTCTTCCTGAAGTGGAGGTGAATTAGAGATTATAATTCCTCCGTTTTTTCCAATGCATCTGTAAATCACGGTTTTTACCCTCTTCCCGTAAATCTTCATAACATTTCTTACAAAAGCTCTGGTCTCACTGAAGGGTGGTATGCCTCCCCATCTCTCCACTGCATTTTCTCCTGCATTATAAGCTGCAACAGCAAGCTTAATCTCGGAAAATTTCCTTTCAAGTTTATTCAGATATCTGACTCCCGCCTCTATGTTCTGGGCAGGGTCGAAGGGATTTTTCGCCCCGTAATCCTCCGCAGTCTCGGGCATAAGCTGCATAAGACCTATTGCTCCCTTTCTTGAAACAGCGTTTGAATTGAATCCCGATTCAACGGCGATTATCGCCTTCACAAGGGATGGGTCAACTCCGTATTTCCCTGCTTTTTCCCTTATTATCCCATCGTAAATAGAGGAATTCACTTCTCTGAATACCCTTGGTTTTTTTCTCCTCCTCCTTCTCTCTACATTGGTTATTATCAATTTTCCGCTTTCATCAACATACGTAACTATATCTGAAAAAAGCAGGAGGGAAAGTAAAAGAAAAGCCAGTGGTTTCATAGCCCCTCCTGGATTTTCCTATAAAAAGCATCAAAGGCTCTCTCTATTCCAGAAGGGTCCTTTCCTCCTGCTTCTGCAAAGCTCCTTCTTCCTCCCCCACCACCACCTATCTCCTTTGCTATTTCCTTTATGAGTTTACCTGCATCCAATTTCCCCAAAATCTCTGGAGTAAGGCCCATAACCAAAGAAGGTTTTCCATCTTTAATATAAGCAACAAGGACAGCAGAAGAGGTGTATTGTTTTCTCAAGCTGTCAACAAGGTTGTGAGCTTCTTCCCTATCTCCTTCTATTCTAACCGCTATGGCTTTTATTCCGTTTATGTCCCTCGGTTTTATTCCTGGAATTTCCATCTTTGCCCTTTTTCTCTTCCTTTCCTCCTTTAGCTCCTCCCTCAATTTTTCAACATGCTCTTTTATCTTATCAAACGGAACACCTAAGGAATCTTGAAGCAGCCTTATTTTTTTCTCTGTATTTTGCGTCCATTTGAGAGATTCCAAACCTGCAACTGCTTCAATCCTTCTTACTCCTGCAGAAACGCTTTCCTCCGAGATTATCTTTATCATCCCTATCTGACCGCTCCTGCTCACATGGGTTCCGCCGCAAAGTTCCTTGGAAAAATCCCCAATGGAAACCATCCTGACCTTTTCTCCATATTTCTCATGAAAAAGAGCAGTCGCTCCCTTCTCTACAGCTTCCTCGGGAGTGGTTATCTCGGTTACAACAGGATAATCAGCAAGGACAACCGCATTCGCTATATCCTCAACCTCCCGGAGCTGTTTCTTAGAGGGCTTCTCGTAATGGGTAAAATCGAACCTCAGTCTTTTTTCGTCAACAACTGAGCCACTCTGCTTAACATGGGGACCAAGGACTTCCTTTAAAGCCCTGTGAAGAATATGGGTTGCTGTATGATGCCTTCTTATAGCAATCCTTCTTTCCTTGTTTATCTCTGCAAATATCCTGTCCCCAATTTTTATTTCTCCTCTTACAACCCTACCATAATGAACTACAAGTCCCAGAGAGGGTTTTTTGGTATCCTCCACAATTACTTCAAGACCATCGTTTTTCATGAAGCCTTTATCCCCCACTTGTCCTCCTGCTTCCCCATAAAAAGGGGTCCTGTCAAGGATTATCTCTCCTGCCTCTCCCTTCTTTAGTGAGGTAACTTTCTCCTCCCCTTTAAAGAGGGCCAATACTTTCCCTTCTCCTTCCTCCTCATCATATCCAATAAATTCTGTGTGGGGTATGGCTTCATATTTCCTTCTCTCTTCCGCTTCCTCATAGCCTTTCCACGCATTCCTTGCCCTCCTTTTCTGCTTTTCCATGCTCCTCTCAAATCCATTTCTGTCTATTTTTATCCCTCTTGACCTCGCAATTTCCTCTGCAAAATCAACTGGAAAACCAAAGGTATCATAAAGCTTGAATATCTCATCACCGGGAATCACATTTTCTTTCCTCTCTTCAATATCCCTGAGGAGCTCTTCAAATTTGTCCATCCCGAGGGTAAGAGTCCTGTGAAATCTCTGTTCTTCAAGAAGGGTGGTCTTTTCAACGAGCTCAAGAGAGGCTTTGAGCTCCCTGTAGGTATCCTCCATAAGGTAAACAACGACTTTAGCTATTTTCCATAGGAAGGGCTGAAAAATGCCAAGCTTCCTTCCATGCCTGTAAGCCCTTCTTATTATCCTTCTAAGGACATATCCCCTTCCTTCATTAGAGGGAAGAACACCCTCTGATATAAGAAATGTTGCAGCCCTTATATGGTCTGCAACAACTCTGAAAGAAATATCAAGCTCAGGCACTTCCCCATAGGTTAAATCCGATTCTTCTTCAACGCTGGAAATTATTGGCCTTATTATATCTATATCAAAATTACTCCTTTTTCTCTGAAGAACAGAGGCTATCCTTTCAAGACCCATACCAGTATCTATCGAAGGGGAAGGAAGAGGTTCAATGCTTCTATTTTCGCTCCTTTTATACTGCATAAAAACGAGGTTCCAGAGTTCAAGATATCTGTGGCAGTCCTCTCCTAAAGTGCAGTTCCCCATCTCTTCACCAAAGTCATAATGGATTTCTGTGCATGGTCCGCATGGACCTGTATCACCCATGGCCCAGAAATTTTCCTTTTCACCCATTCTCACTATCTTTTCATCAGATACTCCTATAATTTCCCTCCATATTCTGTAAGCCTCATCATCATCTTTGTATATGGTTACCCAGAGCCTCTCCTGCGGAATATTGAAAACCTCTGTGAGAAGCTCCCATGCATATTCTATGGCCTCTTTCTTGAAATAATCCCCGAAGGAAAAATTTCCGAGCATCTCAAAGAAGGTATGGTGCCTGGGGGTAAGCCCTACCACTTCAAGGTCATTATGCTTACCCCCCGCTCTCATGCACTTTTGCACGGATGCTGCTCTTTTATATTCTCTTCTTTCAAGTCCAAGAAAGACATCTTTGAACTGGTTCATCCCAGCATTTGTAAAAAGAAGAGTCGGGTCATTGGCAGGCACAAGCGAAGAACCCCGGACAATCGTGTGTCCCTTCTTCCTGAAAAAATCAAGAAAAGTCCTTCTAATCTCTGACGACCTCATCCTTCACAATCTCCTTGACAACTTCTATAGGGAATCCTCTCTGGACAAGAAATCTAAAAAGTTTTTCCCCCTTCTTATTCTTTTTTCCTGCAAGGGTCCTTGCAGCCTCTTCCTCCCCTATCTCCCGGGTTGCCTCACCTATAGCTCTTTCTGCAATCTCCCTTTCTATTCCCTTACTGATAAGCTCAGCCATGATCTTTATCCTTCCATAGAGTTTCTTTCTCCTCCATCTTGCATAGGAAAAGGCGAATTTTTCGTCATTTATTATATCGGCATTTCTAAGCCTTTTTATGAGCTCTTCTATCTTATCCTTTTCAAATCCTCTTCTTCTCAGTTTTTTATATATTTCCCTTTCGCTATGTTCCCTTATGGAAAGAATCCTTAAAGCAACATCCTCTATTTTACTGCCCGAACCTCTCAATATTATCCTCAATTTTGTCTTTTTCCCCCTCATCAAGATTAAAATCTACATCCTTGTTGAGCTCTTCCTCCATCTCTTCTTTTGAAATATCGGCGGCAGATTTGACTCCCATGAGCTTTAGCTTGAACTCATTGGGATTGCTTGCCCATCTCATCGCTTCTGCAATGGAAATTAACTTCTTCTCATAAAGATAATAGAGGGACTGATCAAATGTCTGCATACCGTATTGAGATGTTCCTTTGGCGATGGCATCAGGAACAAGAAATGTTTTTTCCTTATTGAGAATACAATCTTTTATGTATGGGGTGGCAATCATAACCTCTACAGCAGGAACCCTCCCTTCTTTATCTTTTCTCGGGATCAACCTCATGGAAATTACCGCTTTCACAACTGCAGCAAGCTGAATCCTTATCTGTCTCTGCTGGGTGGGAGGGAATATACCTATTATCCTGTTTACTGTCTCTGTAGCATCAAGGGTATGAAGGGTTGAGAGAACAAGGTGTCCTGTCTCTGCAGCTATTAAAGCAGTCTCTATCGTCTCAAGATCTCTCATTTCTCCCACAAGGATAACATCAGGATCCTCACGAAGGGCTTCTCTTAAACCATGGAGAAAGTTTTGCACATCGCTACCCACTTCTCTCTGGTTTATCATGGACTTCTTGTCCCTGAAAAGATACTCTATGGGATCTTCTATTGTCATTATATGGCACTTTTTGTGCTGGTTTATGTGCTCTATCATAGCAGCAAGAGTTGTGCTCTTACCTGAACCTGTAGTTCCAGTAACAAGGACCAATCCCCTTTCTTCAGAAGCTATTTTTTCTATTACAGGGGGAAGATTAAGTTCCTTGACGCTTTTTATTTTTGTTGGAATAACCCTGAGAACTAATCCAACACTGCTCCTTTGATAAAACACATTCACCCTGAATCTTCCAAGCCCAGGAACACTGTATGCCATATCTATATCGTGGGTATCCTTGAATATCTGTTTCTGCCTTTGGTTCATTATTGTAAGGGCCATAGCAAGAGTATCTTCCGGCATAAGTCTCTTATTGAGCTCAGCTAAAGGGACAAGGGTTCCATCTATCCTTAAAGTTGGAAAATTGCCCACTTTAAGGTGAACATCAGACGCATTTCTTTCAACGCCTATTTTTAAAATCTCGTTTATATGCATATCACCCTCCTATTGTATTTCCCCGCAATAGGGACAAATTTTTGACCCTTCTGGAATAATTCTACCACAATTCCAACATTTAATTTTGCCTTGCTTGAAAGAAGTGGCAGTTTTTATCATAGAGTGATTTGAGCTTTTCTTTGAGAAAAAAGACCTTACAACCTCAAGAAATTCTTCGGCGGAGGAATATCTCTCAGTCGGATCCTTCATTAAAGCCTTTAAAACCATTTCTTCTACATCAATGGGAATTGAACTTACATATTTCCTGAGAGGGTCAATTTTCCCCTCCTTTGCCATGCTATATATTTCCTTTGGGTTTGAAGAATATATTGGAACCCTTCCTGTAAGCATTTCGTAGATTATGCAACCAACAGAATATATATCAGAGGCGAAAATAGCTCTCCCTTCAAATTGTTCAGGAGCCATATAGGGGGGAGACCCAATCCTTGTGGAAGCAAAGGTTTTTTCCATGAACTTAGAAGTCCCAAAATCAGTTATTTTAACAGTTCCTTCCTTTGAAATTAATATATTTGAGGGACGAAGATCTCTATGGATAACTTTCTTGCTGTGCGCAAAAGCTACTGCATCTAATATCTGGGAAAGATAATTGAGCGAGGTATTTAAGGATAACCTTTTCTTTCTCTTTATTATTGTTTCAAGATCCGAACCTTCCACATATTCAATCACCATAAAAAATATCCCCTCTCTTTTATCAACAGTCAAAAGGCTGGCTATATTAGGATGCTTGAGGAAAGCCTGAAGTCTCGCTTCCTTAACAAGTTCCACAAGATTCTCTTCTTGGCGATGAGGCACCTTAATAGCTACTTCCTGAGCAAGCCATGTATCTAATGCAAGGTAAACTGTGCCGAATCCACCGGAGCCTATAAGCCTCAGGATCTTATACCTTCCTAATCTTTTCCCGGTAAGTATCACCCTTTTATGATAGCATAAAAAGAGAGGAAAAGGCTATCGCAGCGGTTTCACTCCTTAGAGTATTTTCCCCGATTCTTATCCTCTTGAAACCTCTGTTTTTAAAATTTCTGACCTCTTCTTCCATCCACCCACCTTCGGGTCCGACAAAGCAGATTGCCCTTTTGCTCTTTATGAGATTTCCCCCATTTAAGTCAAGGAAATATTTGCTCTCATATTCTTTCGAAGCTTCAATTGCTTCCTCAAAGGAAGCTAATTTTTTAATTTGAGGAAGAAACGGGTTTTTTGATTGCTTTACCGCTTCCTTCGCTCTTCTTATAAGTCTTTCAACTCTCAGGGCTTTCTTCTGGCTTCTCTGGGAAGGGAAAAAGAGAAACCCCGATACCCCGAGTTCTGTCCCTTTTTCAACTATCATTTCTGCCCTTGATTGGTCAATAATTGAAAGGAAAAGGAAAAGTTCCTTTTCCTTCTTGGACCTTTTCACTTTCTCTACCTCAATAGAGGAAAAATTTTTCCCCAGATGAGTTATGGTCCCAATGGAGTGATTGCCCTTTCCATCTGTTAAATAAACTCTTTCACCCTTCTTTGCCCTTACAACTTTCAGGTGCTTATTCTCCTCATTATATATCCTCATCTCCCCTTCTTTTAAAGCTTCGATAAAGATACCGTGCATCAGTTGAAAAGTCTTTCACCTTCTTTAAGACTTTTGAGCTTCTGAAGGTACTCTCTCTCCTTCCTTGACAATTTCCTTGGTATTTCCACATATATTTTAACGAATAGGTCTCCTTTACTTTTCTCTCTCATCTCCGGCATTCCCCTTTTCCTCACTCTTATAACTGTTCCCGGCTGGGTACCCCCTGAAATCTCAAGGGTGAAATTCTCTCCATAAAGATCCTTTAAGTTTACCTTTCCGCCGAGGATGGCAGTGAGATAATCTATTTTTAAGTTCATATATAGATTTGAACCTTCTCTAGTGAAAACTTGATGTTTCTTCACCCTCATCACAACATAAAGGTCACCTCTCGGACCACCATTTTTACCTATATCTCCTTCTCCTCTCAACACGAGTCTGCTCCCATCATCTATACCTGCTGGAATTCTCACCTTCATCTTTTTTCTCTGGCGAACAAATCCCGAACCTCCACAAACTTTACACCGCTCCTTTGGAACAAAGCCTTTTCCACCGCACTTTGGGCATGTTCTTGAAAACCTCACAAAAAGATGACCCTCTATTACCTTTCCTGTTCCTCCACACATTGGACATTTCTTCATTCCACTTCCAGGCTCAGCACCGGACCCCCCACAGTGCTCGCAGAGGGACCATCTCTCAATTTCAACCTCTTTTTCAACCCCCATGGCTGCTTCCTCAAGGCTTAGCTCAGCTTCAACCCAGATATCATCACCCCTCTCTCTTGAACTTTCCTTCCTTCCAAAACCAAAGAAGGAGGAGATAATATCATCAAACCCTGTAAAGAAATCACCCCAATTACTCTGGAAATCAAATCTTCCTTCAAGTCCCTGATGACCATAAAGGTCGTAGGTCCTCCTCTTTTCAGGATCGGAAAGAACCGAATATGCTTCTACTACTTCCTTAAATTTTTCCTCTGAGTCCCTGCTTCCCTGGTTTCTGTCAGGATGGTATTTAAGGGCAAGCCTTCTATATGCTTTTTTAATCTCTTCCTGTGAAGCTTCTCTTCCTACCCCAAGGATTTCATAATAATCTCTCTTCATTGAGCTTCCTTTTCAAGAGTATCAACAATAGCCCTTTCGAGGTCTTCGCTGAAGGATTTCAGAGTCCCATAAATTTCTTCAAGTTTCTCAAGCTCAATATTTTCATCATTCAATACTGATTTACCCTCACTGACTGCGTCCATTATTTCTATTTTCTTTTCGGAGGAGAGCTTGTTCTTAAATTTGTTATAAAAGTTTTCAAGAGCAGAGATGATGGCTTCTATCTCAGCTCTCTTCCCTTTTTCCCTCTTCCTCTTCCTATCAAGCTCTTTGTATTTTTTCGCATCCTCTATCATCTTCTCTATTTCCTGAGGGGTAAGCCCGGATGAAGGATGAATTTCCATGGTCTGTTCCTTACCTGTGTCCCTGTCTCTCGCCGTAACTTTTACTATGCCGTCCACATCTATCTCGAAAGTCACTTCTATTTGAGGAATTCCCTTGGGGGCTGGCGCTATACCAACAAGGTCGAAATTGCCGAGGCTCTTGTTCTCCGAGGCTATCTCTCTCTCTCCTTGGAGAACATGAACCCTTACCTTCGTCTGATTGTCCGCTGTTGTTGTAAATATCATGCTTTTCTTCGTGGGTATAGTCGTATTCCTGGGGATAATGACAGTAAATGTGTCGTTCTTCGTCTCAACTCCCAAGGAAAGAGGAGTTATATCAAGAAGAACAATATCTTTTACCTCTCCCGAGATCACCCCACCTTGAAGGGCAGCCCCTATGGAAACTACCTCGTCGGGATTTATATCCCTGTAAGGGTCCTTCCCGAAAAATTCCTTTACCTCCTGAATAATTCTGGGCATCCGCGTCTGCCCCCCTACCAAAATTACTCTGGAGATATCCTCTACAAGTATATCTGCATCCTTCAAAGCTCTCTCCATGGGTTCCTTTGTTCTGATTATAATATCCTCGACTAAGGATTCAAGTTTCTCCCTTGTAAGCCTCCTTGTAAGGTGTTTAACCCCTGTCTCGTCGGTTGCTATAAATGGAAGGTTTATCTCAACCTCCTCAACTGATGAAAGCTCAATTTTAGCCTTTTCCGCTGCATCCTTCAGCCTTTGAATCGCCAAATTATCATGGGAAAGATCTATCCCTGTCTCGGTTTTGAATTCGTCTATAAGCCAGTTCATTATCCTTGCATCAAAATCTTCCCCGCCAAGGAAAGTATTCCCTGAAGTGGAAAGCACATTAAAAACCCCTTCTCTTACTTCAAGAATGGTCATATCAAAAGTTCCACCTCCAAAGTCATAAATCGCTATTATCTCGTTTCTTTCCTTTTCAAAACCATAGGCAAGAGAAGCTGCAGTAGGCTCATTTATTATTCTTATAACATCAAGACCAGCTATTTTGCCCGCATCCTTGGTAGCCTGCCTCTGGGCATCGTTAAAATATGCGGGAACTGTCACAACTGCCTTTTCAATCTTTTTACCTAATTTCTCCTCCGCACATTCCCTCAAATAGGTAAGGATAAGCGCAGAAATTTCAGGGGGAGCGTATCTCTTCCCACCCACTTCAACCCATATATCACCATTTTCGGCCTCCACTAACTTATAAGGTAACCTTTCTTTTAAAGAACCTACTTCAGGCGAGTTAAACTTCCTTCCCATCAGTCTTTTAACTGCGGAAACGGTCCTTTCCGGATTTAAAAGCATCTGCCTTTTCGCAATCTGTCCAACAAGCCTTTCACCGTTCTTAAGAAAAGCCACCACAGAAGGAGTCACTCTTCCGCCCTCTTTGTTTGGAATGACAAGAGGTCTGCCTCCTTCAAGATAAGCCACACAGGAATTTGTGGTGCCAAGATCAATTCCAAGGGTTATCTCCATCAGACTTCCTCCCTTTTAGGCACATATACTTTAACAAGAGCGGGCCTAAGTAGCCTTCCCTTAATTGTGTAGCCCTTCTGATAAATCTCCGCTATTTTCACATCCTCTATGTCCTCCCTTTCCTCTTTGTCTATTGCCTGATGATAGTTTGGGTCAAAGTCCTCCTTAACTTCGAGTTCCTTCACTCCCTCCTTTTGGAGAAGAGATTTGAATTGTTTATAAATAAGGTTCACTCCTTCTCTAAAGCTCTCCGGATTTTCCTCATCATATTCTCTAATAGCCCTTTCAAAATTATCTATTACCTCAAGGAGACGGACTATAAAATCAGAAATAGCAAACTCCTGGAATTCTTGCATTTCCTTCTTCATTCTCTTTTTGAAGTTGTCAAAATCGGCAAGTTTCATAAGGTATTTATTCAAAAGTTCTGCATTTTCCTTTTCGAGCTTTTCCTTTTCGCTCTCAAGGTTCTTCATCATTTCAAGGCATTCACGAAGAGAATTTTCCTCTGCTTCCTCTTTCTTCTCTATTTCATCATCACGGATTTCCTCATCACTCATTGGTCACCTCCTTAATAGATAACACTCCTGAGATACCCTCCAAGATTATCAAGTGCAGCAAGGGACTTAGAATAGCTCATATTTTTTGGGCCAAATACTGCCATAACCCCCTTCGGCAAGTAGGGATAAAGGAGAAATACACAATCCTTCCCATAAGGAAAAGGAATCTGTTCTCCCCAGACTACTTCAATTTTTCCCCCTAACTCAAGTTTATTTAAGAATTTTAGCACTTCCTTCTTTTCCTCAAATATTTTTAGGATGCCTTTTATCTTCTCTAAGTTTCCCCTCAATCTTTCAAATATAAGGGATTCTCCCTCAACATATAAATCTCCTTCCCCCACCAATTCCCTCATTTTCCTTATAATTTCTTTTAAACTCCTACTCCCTCTGTATATACCTTCCTCTATGAAATCCATTACTTCCCTCAGGGTTCTTCCTTTAAACTTTTCAAGGATATTGGAAATCTCGTCAAGCTTGTTCTGGGTATAATCTCTGTCAATCCTTATAGTCTTCGTAATTATTAAGCCTTTAAGTGACCTCAATAAAAGGAGAAAGGTGTTCTCCTGGACCCTTATGAAACTTACATGGGAAAATGGAACATAGAATATAGATGGAGAAACTAAAAGAGAAAGGTTCTGGGACTCCTCGCTGAGAAGGGCTGCTGCCTCTTTTATCATAAGATTCATATCCTCACTTGTCTTCATCTGAAATTTCCCCTCAACTTGCCTCCAGGGTTTAACTCTTATTAAGTTATTTATATATATTTTTAATGCAAGGTTTGTTGGGAATCTCCCCTTCCTCGTGGATAAGGAAAGATATCCCTTTGTCTCCAAAGATGCCATAACTTGTCTCACAGCCGATGGGGACATTCTGAAAGGAAGTCTCCCTGCTACGGAAAAAGAATTAGAGAGCTTCCCTTCCTCAGTATATATCTCTACTATAATCCTCAGGACCTCTCTTTCTCTAAAATTAAGTTCTTTTCCCATTCTATTTAAAATTATATTACATATTTTAACTATTTTCTAAGCTTTCTAAGCGCCAAATTTCTCTAACTTCTGAGAATTGGCAAGCATTAAAGCCATTACATCAAGGGCATGGAATATTCCCAAGCTTCCCTTCTTGCATTCTCTCTCGTTAAATCCCCTGAGGCCATCATCAAAGGAATAATCAGACTTGAGAAGGAAAGGAACAGGATGCCAAGAGTGGCTTTTCATTTTAGCAGGGGTTGAATGATCGCCAGTTACAACGAGAACATCCGGCTTAAGGGAAAGAATCTCAGGAAGAAGAGAGTCAAATTTTTCTATGAGCTCTACCTTCTTATGAAAGTTCCCATCCTCCCCATAGCTATCAGTCTTCTTCACATGAAAATAAAAGAAATCATGCTTTTCCCAATTGGATTTTAGGGTTTCAATTTCATCCTCAACTTTCTCCCCACTGTCCAGTATTTTCATTCCTACCAGCCTTGCAAGTCCCTTATACATGGGATATGTGGCTATGGCAGCTGGATTCAGTTTAAACATCCTCTCCATAGATGGGAGCTCTGGATAAAGGGAAAAGCCTCTGAGAAGAACTGTATTTGCTGGACGTTTATCCTTGAGAATTTCCTCTGTTAATTTCACAAATTTTGATGCTATCTCCGCTGTTTTTCTTCCCCTATTGGATAGGGGTTCAGGAAATTTCTGCGGGAGACCCTCCTTCTGAGGATCGCCATCTGAAACCTCATCGGAAAGACCCTTCCCTCTGAGCAAAAGGGCGAACCTGTGTTCTCTTCCTGATTTTAATATGACTTTTACCCCATTTATTTCATCTATATTCTTAGAAAGAAGGAGAATAAGGTCTCTATTCATATCTGTTGGTATTCTTCCCGCCCTTCTATCTGTTATGATTCCACTTTCTATGGTGGCGAAATTTCCCCTTACTGCCACATCCTCCTTAGTTATTTCCATCCCTAATCCAAGGGCCTCTAAAACTCCCCTTCCTATTTCGTATTTTAGAGGGTCGTATCCAAACAGTGATAGATGAGCAGGGCCTGAGCCAGGAGTTATCCCATATGAAATTGGAATAGACAGGCCGCATGAACCCTCTTTTGCTAATCTGTCAAGATTCGGTGTAGCAGCCTTTTCAAGCTCTGTTTTCCCTTCTAAATAAGGTATACCTCCAAGTCCATCCAGAACTATTAATACAATCCTCTTCTCGTTTTTCACCGAGATTTTTTCAAATAACTCTTCTCTTTCCATTTTTCCTCCTTCGAGAATTTTATAACTTTTAGTCTCTTTGAAAAAATCCCATTTTTTGTTATTTTTCTATGGTGGCGTTGAGAAGCATAATTAAGAATTTCAGAAACAAAAAAATTCTCGTGTGGGGAGATTTAATCCTTGACCATTACATCCATGGTTATGCAAATAGGATCTCAAGGGAAGCCCCGATACCAATCCTCAAATTTGAATGGGAAAGGTATGAGCTTGGGGGAGCAGCTAACACTGCAAAAAATTTAGCTTCCTTAGGGGTTAGAACAACTGCGGTGGGAATAGTAGGACAGGACAGAGAAGGAGAAAAATTACTAAGTCTTCTTAGGGAAAAGGAAATTGAGGATAAGGTATTGAGAGAGGGAAAAACCCTGAGGAAAATGAGAATTCTTGCAGGAGGAGAATTCACAAAAAAACAGCAGGTTGCAAGAATAGATTGGGGGGAAAATTTTTCAGGTGAGGAATTAGGCAAAATCACTGATAAAATCGGGGATTATGATGGAATAATAATCTCAGACTATGGCTATGGAACTGCATGTCCTAATTTGTTAAACAAAATAAAAAGCCATTCAAAAATAATTATCGTGGATTCAAGAAAAGGATTGAGGGAATTCCGAGGGGTAACCTCTGCTACCCCAAATATTCCTGAAACAGAGGATCTATTAGAAAAACCTTTGCTCTCCATGGATGAAATTTTCTCAAACGGAAAGTTCTTGAGGGAGAAACTCAATCTTGAATCCCTTTTAATAACACTGGGAAACAGGGGATTGGTGCTAATTCAGAAAGATAAAGAACCAGTCCATATTGAAGCCTTCGGGGGAAGGAATATAGTTGATGTTACCGGAGCAGGGGACACGGTAGCAGCGGTCTTCACACTTTCCCTTGCAAGCGGAGCCGACTTTCTCTCTGCAGCTGTTCTTGCAAATATTGCAGGGGGCTTATCTGTTATGAAGGAAGGTGCAGCTTCAATTACGAAGGAAGAGCTTGTAAAGGGGGTAAAAGATTGGGAATCATTCTATCAAGACAGGAAGCTATAAAGATAGCAAATGAAGAAAGGGAAAAGGGCAAAAAAATAGTCCTTGCCAACGGTTGCTTTGACCTAATTCATCAGGGACATATAGTTTATCTCAGGGAGGCAAAAAAATTTGGAGATATTCTTTTTGTCGCGATAAACAGCGATACCTCAGTGAAAAGAGTAAAGGGAAAAGAACGGCCAATACAGGGAGAAGAGGAAAGGGCACTGATAGTTTCTTCAATAAAGTGGGTTGATTATGTCTTTATATTCAAAGAGAACAATGTTGAGAAAGTCATTCTTGAAATAAGGCCTCATTTTCACGCAAAGGGGGGAGACTATACCCCTGATACAGTCCCGGAGAAGGACATAACAAAGAAGATCGGAGCGAAAACGGTTATAGCAGGGAGTAAGAAAATAAATTCCTCAACAGATATAATCTCAAAAATCTTAGTAAAATATCAGTGTGACAAGAATGAAACTTGAAATGAGGATGGGAATTGAATATTTGAGCATATAACCGAAAAACGAGGGCATTTCTATCCCATATTCTTCAGCTATTGATTTAACCATGAAATTAGGAGCATTTCCTATGTATGTATTTGCTCCCATAAATACTGCACCTGTTGAAATTGCCTTAAGATAGACAGATTTCGAAGCAATAATCCCTGCAACAGCCGTTCTCTCAGGAACTCCCGGGAAAAATTTTCCAAGGGCTGAATTGAGAAAAGTAAGATAGGTTGGAGCATTATCAAGGAAACTTGAAAGAGAACCAGTTGCCCAGAAATAGTGAGCCGGACTCTTTATGCCCTTAATCAGAAAGGCAAGTGCACCCTCTTCCCCTGCTCTTAAGATAGCAAGAGCAGGAACCATCGTCGCAAATATACCCGCAAAAAGTATTGCAACTTCCTTTATGGGGAACCAAGTGAACTCATTCTCCTTTCTCAAATCGGATTTTGTAGTAACGATCGAGAGAATTCCCATTATTATGAGTATCAAATTCCTAACCTGATCCTCTATTGTCGTATGGATGCCGAGAAATCCAAAGGACCCAATTTTCCAGTATCCGCTTAAAAGAACTCCGCCCACTATACCAAGGAGAAAAAGGAAATTATGAGAACCGACTATTTTCAGAGGAATTTTTTCCCCTTCTTCCTTGATTATCTCTTCTTTCTTGTAATAGTGCCTGTCTATAAGATAAAAAATCCCAAGAAGCAACAAGGCCTCAAAAAACATATGGGGAAAAACATGGAATGTCCAGAAAAAGGGAACGCCGTGCAGAAATCCCAAAAAAAGGGGAGGATCTCCCAATGGTGTGAGTGAACCTCCAATATTTGCAACGAGAAAAATAAAAAATACTATCATGTGCTGTTTATGTCTCCTATGTTTATTAGCCCTTATAAATGGCCTTATAAGAACCATTGCTGAACCTGTGGTTCCTATCCATGAGGAGAGAAATGTCCCAAGAAGAAGGAAAATAACATTAACTACTGGAGTACCTTTGAGACTTCCCTTCAATAAAATACCTCCCGCTACAGTAAATAAAGCCCAGAGCAGGATTATGAAAGGAATGTAATCAAGGATATATATGTCAAGAAGGCTCACCAAGGCTCCATTTTTGTAAGCCACTAAAAAAGGTATGGAAAACAGCAGGCCCCAAAAAGCTGAAACCTTCCCGAAGTGATGATGCCAGAACTCAGGGGCAACCAGAGGAAATATTGCAATTGAAAGAAGAATCCCCAGAAAGGGAAGGACCGACCAAAGAGGAAGAAATTTCCCAAGTTCCTCGGCGCTGTGAGATGTTTCAGACGCAAATGAGGGCAGCGATAAAATAAGAAAAACCGAGATGAGATAGAAAATTTTTTTCATTTTTCCTCCTTAAGTGGGTTAGGATAAGAAAAAGAAGGGTAAAAGTCAAATCCAACCTTCTCTTTTATACCAGCTTATCGTTTTCTTTATGGCTTCATCAAATGGGGTTTCCTTCAGGATCCCTCTTTTATAAGCTTTTTCAGAATTCATTATCCAACATTTCTGCTTCATTTCTCTCAATTTGTCAAGGTTAAACATTGAAAGACGGGAAGAAAAAAGCTGAAAGAAGAATGCAGCAGTATAAGCTAAAGGATAGGGAACAGGAATTTTTTTTGGTTTTTTAACGCCGATTTCCCTTGCAATTTTCAGGGCGAATTCCCAATATCTAACCGGCTCCTTCATTGATACATTGAAGGTTTCCTTAGAGGCAAGCTCCACGCTCTTAATCATAGCCTCAATAAGGTCCTCTACATATATCATTGAAAGGAATTTTTCTCCCATCCACGGAATTATCCCTTTTTTTACCACTCTGAAAAGCTCAAGAAAAGCTTCATCTCCTTGTCCAAATACACCTGATGGCCTTAGGATAACCCAGTCCCCATAGAATTTCTTTATTACATTTTCCCCTTTAAGTTTCGTCCTTCCGTAGAAGGAAATAGGCGATGAAGAACTTTCATCAACTTGCTGGCAGTTTGGTGAAGGCCCTCCAGCAGCTTGGGAACTCAATTGGATGATCTTTTCAACCTTCCCCTCAGCCTTTTTTCTTACCTCCCTGAGAAATTCTATATTCCCTTTACTAAAATCTTCATATCTTTTCCCTTTTATTACCCCTGCAAGTTGAAATAGAACATCTGCCTTCGGGAATTGAAGTTCACTATTCCATGTAAGTTCTTCTGCAGAATTTCCGAATATTTTTTCTGCTTTGCCCTTAATTCTTGTGAGTACATAAATGTTCCATCCTCTTTCTATTAGCCTTTTAACAAGCACTTTTCCTATGAACCCAGTGCCTCCTGATACAATTGCTCTCATAGTTGAAAATTCTATACGAAAGTTTTATCCTTATCAAAACCCTGGAGGCAGAAATGGATCTTTTTGAAAAATGTTATCAATTTACAAGGAGCGACGAAGCAATAGCAGCAGGTCTTTATCCCTATTTCAACCCAATAAAGGAAGTCATAGGGAATAAGGTTATAACTAAGGATGGAAAAGAATTAATAATGGTAGGCTCCAATAACTACCTTGGTCTTATCAACCATCCTAAGGTTCTCACTGCTATGAAGGAAGCAATTGATAAATATGGCTCTTCTACCTGTGGTTCAAGATTCCTCAACGGTACTCTCACGATTCACGAAGAACTTGAGGAAGAACTTGCTGATTTCATGGAGAGAGAGACGGCTCTGGTTTTCTCCACAGGATATCAAACCAATCTTGGAATAATCCAAGCTCTTATTGGAAGAAAGGATTATGTAATTCTTGATTCAATGGACCATGCATCACTTATAGACGCATCAAGGCTGAGTTTCGGAAAAGTTGTTAAGTTCAGGCACAACGACCCGGAGGATCTTGAAAGAATATTGAAGACAATTCCCGAAGGTGCTGGAAAGCTCGTCGTTGTTGACGGAGTTTTTAGTATGGAAGGGGACTTAGCTGATCTTCCAAAACTTGTTCCTGTTGCCAAGAAATATGGAGCAAGATTTATGGTTGACGATGCTCATGGAATGGGAGTATTTGGGGAAGGCGGAAGGGGAGTTGTGGAACATTTCAATATGATGAAGGAGATTGATATTGTAATGGCGACCTTTTCCAAGTCCTTTGCTTCACTCGGGGGTTTCGTATCAGGGAAAAGGAAAGTTATCGATTACATAAAGCATTTTGGCCGTTCCATGATCTTTTCAGCAAGCATTACCCCTGCTTCTGTAGCCGCCGCAAAAGCTTCTCTTGAAATAATAAGGAAGGAACCAGAAAGAAGACACAGGCTCTGGGAAATAAGCAAAAATATGAAAAAATCCTTTGAGGAAATGGGATATCATACAGGAAAAACTCAAAGCCCAATAATCCCATTGCTCGTGGGAAAAGAAGAGCAATTGTTTATGGTGTGGAAACTCCTCAGGGAAGAAGGAATATTTGCTAATCCTGTGCTTCCTCCTGCCGTTCCACGCGATAAAACTCTCATAAGAACATCCTACACTGCAACTCATTCTGATGATGAGCTTCAGAAAGTTCTTGAAGCCTTCTACAGATCAGGCAAAGCAGTAGGGATAATTTGAGAAGGGTAATCGTTCTACTACTTTCAGCTGTTCTTGCTGCCTCAAGTTTGACCTCTAAAATAAAGAACTCAATAGAGAAATGGGACAGAAATGCTTACACTTCCCTATTCGGATCTCCTGACATTTCAGGAGCTAATGAGATTTTTCTCCTTAGACCTAAAAAAGTAATCGTTAAAAAGCAAAAGAATATCCTTAAAATTTCTATCCTCAGGAAACCTTTTCCATTTCTTCAGGTTTGGAGGATTGAGACAAAAGAGGGAAAAATAATAAAAAAGGAAGTTCTGGCCTCACTGGGGAGGATAGCCTTTTATGGACCTGAAGATTCCCGTTGTTATGTTTTAAAAAAGGCAGATGTGAAATTGCCTGACCTTAATGTGAAATTTAACGGAGGAGTTCTATGTGAGTGGCCGGATAGCTTTCTCTTCAGGGGAAATGGCATTTTCAGCTTTCGCCCATCAAGTTTTGTGGAAAGGAAAAACCTTTTCTATCTTTTTTCCAAGGAAGAGCTCAGGGAGAAAGTGAGCTTCCTCTTGCTAAGGATACAGCGAAAAAGCGGGGCCGACGTAAAGTTTTCAATAGGCCCAGAAACTTCTTTAACTGAAACCGAAAAGAAAATTTTCCAGAAATATTCACCCTGGTTGGGGAAACATTTTTCCAAAGAGTTCAAAAATGAAATTTTCAGACCTGTCCCTAAAGGGGGAGCCTTTGTTATCCTCGGAGGAAGCCATCCCCTCAGTTATACTTATAATCCCCAATCTGAAAAGGAGATTTTCGTATCTGATATAAAAAAGGGACGATATATTTCCCTGTATACCTCCTCAAAAAAAATGGTTCTCCTGTTACCATACCTTCCTTCTGGATACACTACTGGTATTAAGGGAGAAATTGATCCCTATGAGAACATAATAAAGGCTGAGGCTGACATAAACTTCGGTAAGGAAGTTAGCAAGCCCATTTATTTTTCTCTTTCTCCCGAATTGATAATTAATAAAATCCTCGACGAAAATGGAAGGGAGATCATTTTTACAGAGAATTCAGGAAATTCCTATAAGGTGTATCCTAACGGCTGCTTCCAGAAATTAACGATAAAATACACAGGTAAAATCTCAAGAATAGATTCTTTTTCAAACCTCTGGGGAGGATTTTTCTTCCCTACATTATGGTATCCATATTTTGGGGATTTTCACATGTTCTTCCTCAATCTAAAGCTAAAAAGGGGAAAGAGCTTGCTCTCAGCGGGAAAAAAGATAGGCAGCAATTATGTATCAGAGGTACCCGTTTCTTATATTCCAATTGTAATAAGTAAATTCAGAGGAAAGGAGATAAAGGACGGGCTTGAAATCTACTGGGAAAGAAGAAACGCAAGGGCAATAAGCGAAATTAAGGAGGCTTACAAGAAGGCCCTTAAACTCTTCGGAAAGCCATCGTGGACAGTTAGGGTAGCCTTAAGAGTTTCTTCATTCTACTTTGGCTCCTCCTCCACTGGATTAATTAATTTGGAAATTCTTCCACCAAAGGGGGCGCACATTTACTCTCCTTATCCGATGATATGCGGAAGAAAATCCCTTGTTACCCATGAAATTCTTCATCAATGGTGGGGAGGTCTAACCAAGCCATATTCCCTCTCGGAATACTGGATAAACGAGGGAATGGTTACTTTGTTATCGGGAATGCTAAGCTGCGAAAAGAGATTTGAAAAGAAGTATAGGGCAACATTTATAGGAGATAAGAAATTTCCTCCCCTCCTTCTTGGAGGAAGAATTGGATATTACAGTAACTCCATAAAGGAGCTTTTCAAACACCTTCATTACAGGGCGGCCCTTGTTATAGACATGGCAAGAATAGCTCTTGGAGATGAGGATTTCCTCAAAGCTTCCAGAGAATTCTTAGAAAAATACAAATTCAAAAAATACAGATGGAAAGAATTCGCTGATTTCTTCGAGAAGAAAATCGGAAAACCAGGCTTCTTTAATCCCTGGGTTTATACATATTTTACGCCGAAGTTCACATACAAATTATTAAACGGAAAATTGATAATTGAGGAAAAAACACCATTAAAAATTGAGGGAAAGAAATATCACTTTCAAATTCCTGTACCGGTTGAAATTAACGGGAAAAGAAAGATCCTATGGGTTGATGGGAACGGAAAAATAAAAGTAAAGGGTAAGTTTAAAATAAGGGATGACGAACTACCTGCGAGGTTTTATTACTCAAAATACAGAGAATAAAAACCAAAAGGCTCATCCCTTAAAAAATCAGGAATTAGGCTGAGGCCATTATATTTAAAGCTCACCCTGAGCCTCATGAATTCTCTTGGCAAAGGAAGTGTGGAAAGAGGAATTTCTATTGAGAAAAACTCACCGAAATCCTCAAGGGAAAATTCCACATCTTTCTCCTCCCAATGACTTATAAAAGGGGTCGGAACCTCTCCGAGAAGGATTTTCCTCATCCCGGGGTCTTCTTCCACCCAAAATATTAACTCCGCCCACTGGAGGCTACCCGGAGCTGAAACCATAAAGTTTCGCCCATCGTGAGAAAAAAGGACTGAACCTTCAGGAAAAAGGGGGAATGAATGAAGGGAAAAAGCTTCAATAGAAGGGTTAAGCTTTGGACAAGGAATAGATGGCACGGGAAATATAATCTTATCTTCCTCGCCTGCAATTATTCTGAACCTAAATCCCTCATTAACCACAATATTGAATTCCTGAAAATCCTGATGAATGAAAGACGAAATCACATGGGATATCCTAAACTCCTTGCCCTTTATAAACACTGAGATAGGCCTTTGTTTTCTTTTTGAACTCTCAAACCAGGAGACCCAGCTCTTTTTTATAAGTATTTCCCTCATTTAAATGCCTCAATAAGTTTTTCCACAGCTCTATCCCAGTTTATTTCATTTCTTATTTTCTCTCCCTCTCTGCCCATATCTTCTGCAATTCTTCTATTATTCACAAGAAGATTCATCCTTTCAGCTAAAGTTTCAGGGGATGGTTCAAGGATAAATCCATTCCTGCCATTTTTAATAAGCTCCTTTGCCCCACCGCTGTCTGTAAATACAAAAACTGGCTTTCCCGAATAAAGCGCCTCTATTGTCACAAACCCAAAATCCTCCATATAGGGTATAAAAATAACTGCAAGAGCCTTAGAATAAAGTTCCACAAGCTCATTATCACTGACAAATCCTGTAAACACTATCCTATCTTTAAGGCTTTCTCTTTCCACAAGGGAGTTTAATTTTTGCCTTTCCTCACCATCCCCTGCCAAAACGAGCTTCGCGCCTTTTACGAACTTCATAGCCCTTATTGCTATCTCCTGCCTCTTAAGTTTTGTAAGCCTTGAAGGAAAGAAAAAATAATTCCCGTATTCAACATTCCTGTAATTCCTTTGAGGTGGCGGAGGATAAAGGACCTCTGATCTCAATTTTCCCCATTTCCATAATCTTTCTGAAATTATACTTGACTGGGCAAATAATTTATTAACCTTCGATAGACATCTCCTATCAAAGAATTCTATGATTCTCCTCCTCACTTCCTCTTTTATCCTTCCCTTCTCTGAAAGCCCACTCTTGAATTTTTCCCAGAGGTCATAATATTCTCTCATCCTGTGGTTTAGCCAGATAACTTTCTTGTTTGCTCTCACACAATATGAGGGATAACGAAAGGCTACCACCCCATCTATTTTCCCGCCGAGCCCATCTTTCCGCAGGTCAGTAAACATATTGGAAATATAAGCTTTAATCTGCTTGCCAAAGGGATTTTGAGGTGTAAAACAGGCTTCGGCCTCTATTCCCCTTTCCTTCAAAGCTCTAACGAGAGCTCTGACTATCTTCCTGTGTCCTCCTTCCACGAAGGGAACATCGGAACTCACAACTAAAAGTCTCACAGCTGAATTTTAACAGAAAAGAGCTTAAAATCTTAAGGTGGCAATTAAAAAGGATTATTTAAACTTTCTCAGGTCAAGAGGTTTCTCTCCAAACACAATAGAGGCATATGGGAGAGATGTTGAAAGATTCCTAAAATATTGCAGGGGAAATTATTCAGATGAGAAGGAACTCAAAAGCTATGTTAGGAATCTTTTCCTGTATCTTTCCCCACGCTCATCCGCCAGGGTAATTTCCTCCCTCAGAAGTTTTTATAATTACCTTCTCCTTGTAAAAAAAACCCAGAAGGACATGTCATCTTCTCTGACCCTTCCAAAAATACCGCATTCAATTCCATCATTCCTAACAAAAGGAGAAATTGAAAATCTTCTGAAAACACCGAATATAGAAAAATCGGAAGGTTTAAGGGACAGAGCTATGATGGAACTCCTGTATGCCACTGGAATGAGAGTGTCCGAAATTATAAACATTTCTGAAGAGGATATTGACTTCAGAGAAAGGTTCATAAGAATTAAAGGAAAAGGAGGGAAGGAAAGGGTTGCTCCGTTTAGTAAAAAAGCAAAAAAATGGGTGGAAGAATACCTGAATAAGGGAAAGCATACTATTTGCGAGAAGGCTTCTTCCTTCATCTTCATAACAAGAAGATGCAAACCTATGACAAGACAATATTTCTGGAAGAAACTAAAGGAATACGGAAGAAAAGCAAAAATTAACCAGAAGATATGGCCTCATGTAATAAGGCACAGCTTTGCAACCCATATGCTTGAGGCAGGTGTTGACCTCAGGGTAATCCAGATGATCCTTGGCCACGCATCTATAACAACTACTCAGATTTATACTCATGTGGGACTAAGAAGGTTGAGGAAAATCTACGATAAATTTCATCCCAGATCTTGATTATTGAACTTTTTTATTATATTATGAAATCATGATAGATCAGAAAACAAAAAAGATACTCCAGCTTCAGTCGGAAATATGTAATGCCCTCTCAAATGTCACAAGGCTCGAAATAATTTATCTTCTCAAGCAAAGGGAGAAAGCTGTTTCCGAGTTGGCACTTGAATTAGGAGTTTCAATGTCAAATCTTTCTCAGCACCTAAAAACACTTAAGGAGAAAGGTTTGGTAAAATTCAGGAAGCAAGGACAGCATATTTACTATTCTCTTGCTCATGCCTCTGTCAATACCATTTGCAACAGCATGAGGGAAATAGTGAAAGAGAATTTGCAAGCTTTCAGCGTCTTGAGTAAGCTCACCTCTTCTTGAGTAGCTTTTCTACAGCTCTTTCCAGCTCTGAAGCTGCTTCCTTGGAAAAACCGATTTCTATTGTCTTTATGTTCCCTTCGCTATCTATGAGAAAATTTGAAGGGACTCCATAGATATTATAGATTCTGCTCATGATCCCTTTATCCATAGCAACAGGGAATTCAAGATTCGCCTTGTTTCTAAATGATTTAAGGACCCTCTCTCTTTCTCTATCAACACATATTCCAAGAACGAAAAGCCCTCTATCCCTGTATTTTTTAGAAATTCCTTTCAAAAAGGGAAGCTCCTCTCTGCAATGAGGACAATGCATGGAGAAAAAAACGAGGAGAATTCCTTTGTTTCCCCTTAGCAGTCTTGCAAGCTTCCAACGATTTCCATCTAAATCTCTTACTGAAAAGAAAGGAGAAGGATCCCCTACTTTAAGGGCAAACAAAGGAAAAGAAACAAAAAACACAAGGAACACAAACAGGAATTTTCTCATTCCTTACTCTCCATAAATTCGATGAATCCTCCCCTATAAAGGGAGACAAGAAAATCCTGGGTCCTTTGTTCAGAATCACTGATTTTGAATTCCTCCTCCAATCTTCGGGAAATTTCTTCCACACTATTTCCCCCATCCAACAATTTCCAAACAAAACTCCCTATTTTATCAAGATTGATCCTAAAATACTGTCCCCAAAGTTTCCTCAGAATCTTAAACTTGGATTTTTCTCTGAACAGGATAATAGTATCCCCATTATTTTCCCATTGAGCTTTCCTTAAAGGATAAAGCCTATCAGGATTTTTTAGCATCTCTCATCGGATAATAAATGAGGGCAAAACCTACCAGTGCAAATACAACAAGTCCCATCCATGGGCCAATAGCTCTTCCCCAAGTAGTTGTTTCAACAAAGTTCTTAAGATGAATCCTCGCAACATAAAGTCCTGCAAGTATTATCCCTGTTATTGCTTCGCCTGCTATGAACCCAGAGGCAAGCAGGGTGCCAGTGTTTTCTCCTCTCTGCTTCTGCTCGTCAGAAAGACTACGCTTTTTAGACCAGGAATCAACAATTGATCTCAGAATACCCCCTATAAATATGGCAAATGTTGTCTCAAAGGGAAGGTACATTCCAACAGCTATCAGCATCGGGGAAGGGGAATCTATAAGAATAAGACCCACAGAGAAAAGCATCCCTGCGAGGACAAGTCCCCATGCCATTTCCCCTCCTACTATCCCTTTAGCAAGCATTGCCATAAGGCCTGCTTGGGGAGCTGGAAGGTCAGCTCCTCCAATCCCCCCCCTTGACGCCTGATGAAGCCACTGCATAGGAATGGCGAGGACTAAAGATGCGGTTATCACGCCGATTATAACACCTATCTCCATCTTCCATGGCGTTCCTCCAAGTATATGTCCAACCTTAAGATCCTGCATAATATCTCCGGCGACGCCCGAGGAAGCGCAGACAACTGCTGCAACACCAAGGACTGCTGCAACACCAGGGTTTCCCTTTATGCCCATAAGAACCATGAGAATTGCTGCGATTATCAAAGTTGAAAGAGTGAGGCCTGAGATGGGGTTATTTGAGGAGCCTATCATTCCAACAAGATAACCTGCAACTGCCGCAAACAAGAAGCCAGCAATTGTCATTATTATGGCGGATATTATTGCACCCCAGACATTATGGGTAAAGTAATAATAAATTATCGTAATGGGTACAAGAAGAATAAGTATGGCAGCAACAACACCCCCATATGGAAGGTCCTTTTCAAGCCTCGTCTTGCTATTCTGTGCGACTGCTCCCTTCTTTATGTCAACGAAAGCCCTTGCTATCCCATCCCAGAGAGATTTTCTCATTTTATAAAGGGTGTAAAATGCACCTATGATCATAGCTCCAACTGCTACAGGACGAACTTGAAATTTCCATATGGCCTCACTGAAGCTTACCCAATCTGCAGTAGCAGGAGAATACATGCCTGAATTTAAAAGTGAGAAAAGGGGAACAAGGAAAAGCCACCCGAAAACCCCACCCGAGAAAACAACAGCAGAAAGTCTGGCCCCGATTATGTATCCAACGCCCATAAAAGCAGGTGAAGCTGCAGGAGACGAAATATAAAATCCTCCTGTAAACTTTTTTACAAAGTATTTCCCTGTGGTTATCTTGCTTTTTCCAAAGCTTACAAAGCCGTTGGTAAATGATTGTATAATCTGCAGTCCCCTCGAATTCTTGAAAAGTTCAATTATTGCACCAAGGGTCATTGCCCCAAAAACGTATACCGCACCGCTCTGCCCTTTCTGTCCTGCTTTTACTATCTCCCCTGTTGCAACGCTCTCTGGAAAAGGAAGAGTTGCATCTTCTATGAGGGTTCTTCTCAGGAATATGACGAAAAGAACTCCTATTACACCTCCGACAAGCATAAGTATTGTGCTGGTAACATAGTGAAGCCTATCCCATAAGCCCGAGATTAGAAAGGCGGGGATCGTGAAAATTGCACCAGCTGCAAGGGCTTCTCCAACCGCCGCTGTGGTCCTGAAGATATTTTCCTCAAGCACAGTTCCCTTGAGAGGCTTGAGGATAACCATTGCCATAACTGCAGCAGGATAAGTCGCCGCAACTGTCATGCCTGCTTTCAATCCAAGATAAGTATTCGCCGCCCCAAGAATCACTGCAAATATGGCTCCAAAGAAAACAGCTTTGAAAGTGAACTCAAGTAAGTCCGTTTTCTCAGGAACAAAGGGTGTAAAATTCTTTCCCATCTCGTTCTCCTTTTCTTTTTTTATTAGTTAAACATATTGTTCTTTAACATTCAAGAAAATTTACCTCACATTGAGTTCTTTTCTATTCACCCAGAAGCCTTTTTCCGGGGTTACAACAAGAATATCTATAGGTCCACCCACTGTTTTTGGCCTCGGCATAAATCTCATTGCATCTGCCGTAGCCTTTATCGCAAATTCTGCAAAATCAACAGCATCCTGAAGGGTGAAAAATCCCCATGGGATTTGAAAATATGGGAGAGGATTGAATTTTCCATTTCTCTCTTCGTGCAGAGGCTGGAGAAGTCTGGTCAAAATGTCACTTTCTCCTGCCCATGCGGCTCCCTGTGTCCCTGCAGGATTTACCCTTCGAACTTCCTCTTTATCCACAAGGACCTGAAATAAAATCTGCTCTGTGCCCTCATAACCACCTACATGAAATCCCGTCTTCGGCCTTGGGGAAAACGAAGAGAAAAATTTTAGTATCTCCTCTGAGAGTCTTTCAAGACCTATTCCCCTCTTTAGTCCGGATAGGAAACTATCTACATACCCAGAAATTGGCACTCCTTTTACTCCTGCTTCCCCGAAGGCTGAAATCCCGATTTGGTTATCTAACAGAAACAGCTTCCTAACAGAATCGCTCTGGGCAACACTCAGGCTTACACTCTGGGCCTTCTCCTTTTTTACCATATTTAAGGTGGCTCTGCTGTCAGCAGCCATAACTATGCCCTCCCTTACATAAAGGGAAATAACAAGGGACATCATCACCTCCTATATGATTTTCCTTAAAATCTCCACACTTGTCAAACCTCTATGTTTTTTCTATTATAGGTTTATGAAGATAATTTCCTGGAATATCAATGGCATAAGGGCAGTTCTCAAAAAGGGATTTCTTACATGGTTGAAACATGAACAACCCGATGCCCTTTTAATTCAGGAAACAAAGAGTAAGCTCAGCCAGCTAAAACCAGAAATAGCTAAACCAGAGGATTATTTTGCATATTGGAACGATGCTGAAAGACCAGGCTACAGTGGTGTTGCAACATTCACAAAAATAGAGCCAGATGAGGTCATCTATAAGGTAGGAGTTAAGGAATTTGACAGGGAAGGAAGGATAATAATTATAAGATATCCATGGTTTACCCTTTTCAATATTTACTTTCCAAACGGGAAAATGAGCGAGGAAAGACTTCAGTATAAGCTAAGATTCTACGATTTCATTCTAAATTACTGGGATAAACTTAGGGAAAAGGGTGAAAAGCTCATAATAACAGGCGATGTTAATACTGCTCACAAACCAATTGACTTAAAAAACCCGAAGCAAAATGAAAAATATTCTGGATTCCTTCCCATAGAAAGAGCATGGATAGATAAATTCCTTTCTCATGGATACATTGACACATTCAGGTATTTCCACCCCGATAGTGTCCAGTACACATGGTGGACATATAGATTCAATGCGAGGGCAAAGAATATAGGATGGAGAATTGATTATTTCTTCGTATCTAATGATCTGATTGACCTAATTGAAGACTCATATATAATGGGGGATGTTATGGGATCTGACCATTGCCCAATAGCACTTAAACTTAAGATTCAGCCATGAGAAAGGCTTTGATTCTCTTCTTCTCTGGCTTTCTTTTTGCTTCCATGAAAATAACCATAATTGTGGACAATAATCCATATCTCAGGGGACTGAAAACCGCATGGGGATTCTCAGCCCTGATTGAAAGGGAGAATATCAGGCTTCTCTTTGATACAGGACCTTCACCTGAGGTTCTTGACTACAATATGAAGAAACTGGGAATTTCTCAGGAAAAAATAAGGTATATTTTTCTCTCTCATAAACATATGGACCACATTGGAGGTCTTGAAGCAGCTTTAAGGAAAGGACAGAAGGTTTTTATCCTCCCATCCTTCCCATCATCAGTGAAAAAATTAATAAAAGAAAAAGGTGGAGTCCCTGTGGAAGTAAAGGATGAAAAAGAAATTCTTCCTAACTTTTACTCTTCAGGTCCTATGGGAACATGGATAAAGGAACAATCATTATTTATAAGAACTTCAGGAAGGTTAATAGTTATAACTGGCTGTGCCCATCCAGGGGTTTTGAATATCGCAAGGAGAGGAAAAAAGCTTGGAAACATAGCACTACTTTTAGGAGGTTTCCATTTAGCATGGAGCCATAAAAGCGAGGTCGAAAGAATAGCTGAGAAGTTAAAGAAGATCGGAGTAAAAACTGTTGCACCTCTTCACTGCTCTGGAGAAATCTCAAGAAGAGTTTTCTCCCATTTCTTCGGAAAAAACTTGATTAAAGGGGGTATAGGATTCATATTTAATATAAAGGAGGAAAAATGAAAAAGGCAATTTTACTTATCTTAATTCCCTTCCTTCTCTTTGCAGGGCAGGAAGAGGACCGTCTAAAAAAGGACAGGGAACTTATGGCAAAGGTGAATCCGAATCCAACTCTTGCTGCAGAAAGGATAGCATCTTTCAAAAAGCATCTTAAAATGGAAGAAACCTCCCCATTCAGAATGTTGAAGTGGGAAAATCTCGGGCCAAGAATTACCGAAGGAAGAGTTGTAGATATTGAGCCCATTCCGGGAAAACCCTTCTCCTTTTTAGTTGCATCAGCTTCGGGTGGAGTATGGAGAACTGACAACAATGGTACAACTTTCTACCCAATATTCAAGAATCAGGCGACATCTACAATAGGAGACATTGCAGTTGCTCCTTCTAACCCAAATACAATTTGGGTAGGAACAGGGGAGAATAATTCCTCAAGAAGTTCCTATGCAGGAGTCGGCATCTACAAGTCAATTGATGGCGGAAAGACATGGAAATTAATGGGGCTCGAGGATTCCCACCACATAGGCAGGATTCTCATCAATCCCAAAAATCCTAACATAGTCTATGCTGCAGTAATAGGTCATCTATATACCTATGATAATGTAAGAGGAATTTACAAAACAACGGACGGTGGAAAACACTGGGAAAAGCTGAAAATACCCTGTGGAAAGGCAGGAATTATAGACATTGCGATGAGCCCAAAGGACCCGCAGACAATAATAGCTGCAGCATGGGAAAGGGACAGAAGAGCATGGAATTTTGTTGAAAGTGGAGAAGATTCGGGCCTATGGAAAACATCAGACGGTGGAAAAACATGGAAAAGAATAGTAAAAGGATTTCCAAGGGGATGGTTTGTTGGAAGAATAGGGATTGATTTCTCCCGCTCAAATCCAAATATTGTCTATACTGTCATGGACAACCAGAAGTTAATTCCTCAAAAGAAAATAAAAAAGAAGGAAAAGAAAGAGGAAAAAGCCCTCACCCTTGGAAAGCTCAAAACAATAACGAAGGAAGATTTCCTGAAATTATCCGATGAAGAGCTCGGAAAATTCCTGAAGAAAAACATGGTTCCTTACTCTGCTAAGCAGATAAAGCAATGGGTGAAGAGCGGAAAATTAACTGTGAAAATGTTAGTGGCTCACATAAACGATGCAGAAAAAAGGCTTCTTGAAACGAAAGTTGTCGGGCCTGAGATTTATAAATCAACTGATGGTGGAGAAACATGGAAGAAGGCAAACAAAAACTATATAAAAGGAGTTTTCAGCACCTACGGTTACTATTTCGGGCAGATAAGAGTGGACCCAATCAATCCGAATAAAGTATTTATTCTTGGAGTTCCTCTTATGGTATCGTTAGATGGCGGAAAAACATGGAAGAATGCTTCAAATCCCAATGTTCATCCTGATTACCACGCAATGTGGATAGACCCAAAAAATCCGAACAGGATAATAATCGGGAACGACGGGGGAATAGACTTTTCTTATGATGGAGGAAAAACATGGAAGGATTCAAGGGTGCTTCCAATAACTCAGTTTTACACAGTGGCAGTTGAACAGGGGAAAAATCCTTACAGGATATGTGGAGGAGCTCAGGACAATGGCGTGCTGTGTTCTCAAAATTTCAGAGGTCCTTTCTCCCATCCGTGGACAATGCCCCTTGGAGGAGATGGGGGCTTTGTAGCCTTTGAGCCTTCAGCGCCGAATACATTATTTGCAGAATTTCAGTTTGGATATGTATTCAGGGTGGAAAACGCGAAACCAAAATACATAAGGCCAAGGGTCCATCCTTGGGAAAAACCTCTCAGATTCAATTGGATAACTCCCTTCTTAGTCTCGCACTTCAATCCAGCAATACTTTACCTTGGCTCAAACAGGGTCATGAAGAGCTACGATAGGGGGAATACATGGTATCCAATAAGCAAAGACCTTACAACAAATCCTCCCCAAGGTGATGTTCCCTATGGCACCATAACTGCCCTTTCTGAATCCCGATTCAAGCCTGGCTTAATATATGTCGGAACCGACGATGGAAAGGTATGGCTTACAAGAAACGATGGGGCAAGTTGGGAGGAAATAGACAATGGTCTTCCCAAAAAATGGGTTACAAGGGTAGTTGCCTCAAAATACAAGGAGGGAAGGGTATATTTGACACTTACAGGCTACAGAGATGATGATTTTAATACCTATGTTTATGCTTCAGACGACTACGGAAAAAGGTGGCATTCAATAAAATCAAATCTCCCAGCAGAGCCCCTGAATGTTATAAGGGAAATGGGCGAAGGAAAGCTTCTTCTTGGCTCTGACTTAGGAATTTACTTTAGCGACAACAATGGAAAAAAATGGTATTCCCTGAGTTCAACCCTTCCAACAATCCCTGTTTATGACATCAAGTATCAGTGGAAAGCAAAGGAAATAGTAATAGCAACCCACGGAAGGGGAATGTTCAAGATGGACGGTGCTCCCTTAGAAAAAATGAGCCCTGAAATTGGGGGCAAGGAACTGGAATTAGTTACCATAAGAGATGGACTGGTTTACCCACTTGAAACTGAATTTGAAGAAGCCAAGATGCTTCCACTGAGAAAACCCACTGCTTATATTTGGTGCAAAGGAAAGAAAAAGGGAAATATGAAGGTAGAAAACGAAAAAGGAAAAACCCTTCTTGAAAGAAAGATAAAGTTCAAAACAGGGTTAAATCCAATAGTTCTTTTGGAAAAGAAGCTCATGCCCGGAAAATATACTGTAACAATTAAGTGCAGGGAAAAAATATTTAAAAGGGAATTTAAGGTGCAATTTCTCAAAGGGAAACTGTTTCTCGCATTCCATTATGGAGAATGAGAAAATTAATTTCGGTTTCTGTAGGCATACTCTCCTTATTTATACTTATTTTGTTTGCAACGAGATTTGGACAGAACTTCCTGGATGACTTTTCAATAGCTATAGGTTATCACTTCTTCCTTTTCCTTCTGGTTCTGGCACTTTTGTCTTCTGCAATGGTCATGAAGAATGCAGATGGAGGGAAATGGCTTGCATTATTGCTTGCTTTCTTAACTACTGCCGCAGTCGCTTATTCTCATATAAGCGAAGAAAAGTGCAGCGTAAAGTTTGAAAAAAGGCTTTATGTAAATCTAAAGACCCAGGGCTCTCTGGACTACAAAAGAGCAAAAAAACTCGGAAACAGTGAGGATTATATAAATAAAAGAAAGGAAAGATGGAGGAAGAGTAGAATCCCTTCCTCCATTGCTCTGCTCATATTTTCCTGGTCCCTATTCGCTGCAGGGATGGAGAAAAAAAATAAACCTTGACTTAGGCTCCGCGCTTCTGTTAATCTGGGATACTCAAGGAGGAAAGATGATTATAGCAATAAGAAGAGAGGATAAGAGTATTTGGGAAAGAAGGACCCCGCTCATCCCACAGGACGTAAAAGAACTTATTGGTAAAGGGCTAAAATTTGTGGTTCAGCCATCCCCTATAAGGATTTTCCATGATAGGGAGTTTGAAGAAGCAGGAGCAGAGTTAAATACGGATCTTTCAGGAGCGGATATCATATTGGGCATAAAAGAAATCCCTCCCGCAAAGCTTATTCCAGAGAAGGTTTACATGTTTTTTTCCCACACGATAAAGGGCCAGCCCTACAATATGGAGATGTTGAGAAAGCTTCTTGACCTTAAAACAACACTGATAGACTATGAAAAAATAACGAATGAAAAAGGAAGAAGGCTAATTTTCTTCGGAACTTTCGCAGGCTATGCTGGAGCAATCGATACTCTGTGGGCTATTGGGCAAAGAATGAAGGAAGAGGGAATAGATACTCCTTTCTCAAGACTCAAACCATCCCATGAATATTACTCCTTAAAGGAAGCGAAAGAAGAAATAAAGGCTGTTGGGAATGAAATAAAGGAAAGAGGCTTAAATTGCTCATCTCTTCCCTTTGTGATTGGATTTGGAGGCTACGGTAATGTATCAAAGGGAGCCCAAGAAATAATAGATCTTCTTCCTGTAAAAGAGGTTCAGCCAGAGGGAATCTCAAATATAAATCCTGACGCAAAAATTATTTATAAAGTAGTATTTAAAGAATGGCATATGGTAGAACCAAAGGAAGGGAAATTTGACCTCCAGGATTATTACAGGAACCCTCGGAAATACCGCGGGGTTTTCAAGAAATATCTTCCATATCTTACAGTCTTCATAAATGCAATTTACTGGGAGGAGAAATATCCGAGACTCATAACAAAAGAAGACTTGAAGGAGCTCTATTACGGGGAAGCTAAGCTTAAGGTAATCGGGGATATAAGCTGTGATATTGAAGGTGCAGTAGAAGCAACAGTAAAAAGCACAGAACCAGCAGATCCGGTTTTCCTATATGATGTTGAATCAGGAACTCCAATCCATAAGCTTACAGGCAAAGGCCCCCTTATTCTTGCAGTTGACATACTTCCATCTCAAATTCCAAGAGAGTCTTCAATATATTTTAGCAATGTCCTTAAGGGATTCATTCCCGAGATAGCAAAGGCTGATTTTCTTGCACCATTTGAAAATCTTGATCTTCCCTCTGAGATAAAAAGGGCAGTAATTGTCCACAAGGGTCAGCTTACGCCCGATTATAAATATCTTAAAAAATTCATAAAAGGAGTGGAATCATGAAAAAAGTAGTCATTCTTGGAGCAGGGCTTGTATCAAAGCCAATGGTCCGTTATCTCCTTGAACATGAGGGAATAGAGGTAACGGTTGCCTCGAGGACAATCTCAAGGGCAGAAGCATTAATTAAAGGAAATCCAAAGGGAAGAGCCTTCCCTTGGACAGTTGAAAATAAAGGTGGCTTGGAAATGCTTGTTCAGTGGGCAGATGTGGTTGTAAGCCTTCTTCCCTATACCTATCACCTTGAAGTTGCAAAGACCTGCCTGAAGCATCAAAAACATCTTGTCACCACTTCCTATGTAAAACCCCAAATGGCAGCACTTGACAAAGAAGCAAAAAGCAAGGACCTCATTTTCCTGAACGAAATGGGGCTCGACCCTGGAATAGACCACATGTCCGCAATGAAGATCATTAATGGTGTAAAGGGAAAAGGGGGCAAAATAACCGCATTTCGTTCGTATTGCGGAGCTCTTCCTGCTCCAGAAGCCGCAGACAACCCATTAAAGTACAAATTTGGATGGTCACCAAAAGGAGTTGCACTCGCAGGCAGGAATTCTGCAAAATATCTTGAGGGCGGAGAGACAATTGAGATTCCAGGAGAAGAACTTTTCCTCAATCATCACCCAATAAAAATAGAAAGGGTTGGACAACTTGAATACTACCCAAACAGAGATTCTCTACCATATATGAAGCTTTACGGAATAGAGACCACAAAAACAATGTTCAGGGGAACTCTCCGTTATCCGGGATGGTCAAAACTCTGGGCAATCATCTCAAGAATAGGATACTTGAGTGAAAGCGTAAGGGAAGGGAAGAAAAGCTACAGAGAATTTACAGCAGAGGTCCTCGGATGTAAGAAAGGAGAAATAGAAAAAAAACTCACTGGAAAATACAAAGCAGGAGAAAAGGAGATAGATAAACTCAGATGGGTAGGGCTTCTCTCAGAGGATGAAATAGAAGCAGAAAGAATTTCTCCAATAGATCTGCTTATTGACCTTCTCTGGAAGAAAATGCGATACAGAAGAGGTGAAAGAGATATGGACATACTTCTTCACAAAATAGAGGCAGAATATCCCAACGGGAACAAGGAAAAACATGCTTCTCTTCTTTTGGACTTCGGCCTCTATGGACAGGAAACTTCTATTGCCCAAACAGTATCACTCCCCGCAGCAATCGGTGTAAAAATGATATTAGAGGGAAAAATTGGCTCAAGAGGAGTTCTTATTCCAGTTATCAAGGAAATTTATGAACCCGTTCTTGAAGAGCTCGAATCCATGGGAATAAAATTCAAAGAAGAAGTAAAAATTCTCCGATCATAATTGAAAGGTTCAATAGCGAAAATTTTAAGATTGTGTTTCAGGTACAGTTCTTGCTTTCCTTCATTAAAGAAAACCTATTTGATAGAACAATCTTCAGAAAATGCAATATTCCCATCAAGAAAACCTCAAAAGAGATATTTAGGCTAATAAAAACCAGTCCTCTTGCCTGAATTATCTTTTAACTCAAGCGTCGGACTTAGATAAGCAACCCCTCTCGATTCTTTCTTCCTTTCCTTTTCCCTTCCTCTTTTGATAACCAGGAAACTCTCAGCAAAACTCAGAGATTCTTTCTCCAAGTCTCCTCTTCTTTATAAAATTCTTAATATAAGAATGAAAAGCATGGTTGCGCCTGTTAGGATTTTCAGAAGCGTCGGAGACTCAGGAAGATCGGCGATAAGCATCCAAGGAATTCATGCCAATCTCAAGGATAGCAGAGAAAGTTGAGATTACATCTTCCCCTGCTTCTCACCATCTCAAACTTTTATAGAGAGGGGTTGTAATAAGAAAGAGGGAGAGTAAAAATGCAAAATACAAGTTTAATGAGATAAGTATTAATAACTTTACAATAAACCTTTATGAATTTCTTGACATAAGTGTGGAGATAGGGACCATAGCGAAATTTCTGAAAACCCATACTGCAGAGACAAAAAAATAATAAAACTGTTTGTGGATTTTTAGGCACTCTAAAACATATCCTTTTTTGAAAATGTCTGCGATTAAGAGAAAAGGAAGATCTTTTGAACAACATTTCGGTAAATTTTTACCTTCTGGGGTTGATTTTATAAAAGTCAGATATATAATAAAAGTGATGAGCAGATTATTTGGAATAATCGCAAAAAAAGATGTGGATGTTAACTTCCTTCTTTTAAGGGAAGAGGTAGAGGAAGAGAAAGTAATTGAAAAGTTGAAGAGCGGCATAGGATTTGGCTGGTATGAGATGGGAAAAACCAAAACTTTAAGGATCCCAGTAGTAAAGAATTTTGAACCGAAAGAAGAAAAATTCTGGAAGTTTGCCGAAACCATCCATTCAAAAATTGTAATTTTCCATATAAGGGAAAAGACTGTGGGAGAACTCAGCGAGTATAACACTCACCCATTTTCTGAAGGGAATTTTATGTTCGCCCACATGGGAACAATAGAAAATTGGAAGGCAGTGGAAAATCTTCTTGAACTCAAATGGAAGAAAAAAATAAAGGGCGAAACCGACAGCGAAAGATTATTTTATCTTCTCCTCCAGAACTGGGACGAAAAAGACCCTGTTAATTCAGTTTCCAAAACAGTCAAGCAAATAGAGTCTGTTTCCTACTACAATTCTCTCAATTTCCTTATTACCAATGGAGATCGTCTTTTCGCCTTCAAAAAGGGAAATTTCCCACTATTTTATGTAAGGAAAAAACCAGGAAACGAACTCTGTTGTGCTTCAAAGTCTACTCATCTGGCGATAAGATCAAGCGCCCTTAAAGTAGAAGAAGCTGTGGTCATATCAGCAGAGACACTTTCAGAGGAAAATTGGAAAGAACTAAGAGACGGGGAAGTATTTATAGTTGATGCAGCGTTAAAAGAAATGAGGGAAAAAATATAGCGTTATTCTTTGGAAAGCTCATAAAGGAATTTCCCCCTCTCATTAAGGACTCCTATTGTATTCACCTTTTCAAGAATTCCTTTCATTTCATCCTCTTTTCCAGTAAATAGAACTGTTACACTCCTTAATGGAAAACTGGAAAGAATCCTGTTAACCTCATGAAGGCTCTCTTCTTCTCCTTCCATATTGAACTTTTCCCATTGGCTTCTCATGCCTTGCCAGGGAAGGCTTTCCTCAAATCCTTCCCTACCTTTCATATATCTTTTTATTTTTCCCAGTTCAATCATGTTTATCCCTCCCTTCATCTTTTCCTTTAGCACCTCACTGGAATTTAGGAAAATTTTATTAAGGCTTCCCCCTTTTATGTCAATCCAGCCGAAGGAAACATTCCTCCCATACATAATCCCTGATTTCACATCACACTCTGAAGGAAGTACAGAATAGAGCAAGCCATCAGGTTTCCGAGTGAGAGAATGAATTAATAGTTTAATAGGATATATTTCTTTGTCTTCTATAATCTTGAAAAACCATATAACATGGGTTTCACTATATTGAAGAAACCCGTAACCCAAAGCAGGCTTATCCGGTGGTTCGGCGAGCTTAGCTTCATAAGGAAAATTCTTCTTCTTTACCAATGTATTATTTATAAGGGAAGGAATAAAATTTCCCTCGACAACTATCTTTATCACATTCGGGGAAAAGCATTTCCTTTTTATCCCCAAAACATCCTTGGGAGAAGCCCTCATTATATCAGCTACTTCTGGGTATGGCTTGGCATAATCTGACGAGGGATAAAACAAAAAGGGAGCAAACTCCTTTATGGTGGGTTTGGGAAGGTTCAGGGACATGTAGTTCTTTGCCCTGGCGAGCACAGCTGGGGCTATCTGAGAATCATAAATAAGTGAAGAGGTTATCTTAGAGGCAGTTGACCAAAAGTTTTTAAGGGAAATAATCCTGAAATAAGAGGAATCTAACCCTAAGTTGGCATCGATTTTAATGCCTGTAGCCCAGATTTGCCTCCTCCAATTCTCCTTCTGGTAATTTAAAAGCAATGAAAGGAGACCTCGCTTCTCCTCATCGGCTCTCCCACAAGGTGAAAATACCGTTATCGAAAGTAGCTCTCCCCGAGAAGGAAGCATTGTAATATTAATTGAAAAAAGGAGAAAAACCGATGTCAAAAAGGCAAAAATCTTTGTCATTTTTCTTTCCATGATCTCAAATGAATTATAGTTCTATCAAAGGGATAAAGATTCACCCTCACGATTTCCCTGAGGGCTGTCGGGCTTATACCAAGGAGAGTCGAAAGGGTTTTCTCCTCGCTTGAGCCAAAAACCAAATAGAGCTCTCCTATCTGTTTCCCCCATTCGTAAGGTATGCTTTCTTTCTCTCTAATTTCCCTTAGAATTTCCATTTTTATCCCCCTCAGTTCCTCTTCTCTTAAGGGTATTATTCTGAGCTTCGTTATAAGATCCTGGACAAATCTTCCCCAGTCCTGGGAATGGTCACCTGTAAATGCAATAGATATAAGTGAGGAGTAAACGAGGTGGTCAACCTTTATTGACATTGTATCCCCGAGCTTTTCCTTTATCCTTTTCTCATGAACTTTCCTTTCTATTTCCCTCTTTACTATTTCAAGACTAAGTCTCTCCAATAACTTCGGGTTAGAAATCCTATAGGATATTACAAATCCTCCCTTCGCTTTTATATTTATATTCAGGTTTACCGAATTATCCCTTGCCAAGAATTCTACTCTTTCTGGAAGAATTATCTCTTTTCCTGTGATGGGAGAAAACATTTTTTCTATTAACTCTTTCCCATCTTGCCCAATATTTCCAACCAACACTAAAGTAGCAAGTTTCGGCTGATAATAGGTCGAATAAAAATTCACGAGTCTCGGTAATCTAATTTTCCTTATTTCCTCTGAAGTCGCCCAGGGTGGGTGGGAATAAGGAGTTGACCTATAGCAATTCTCAAGCAGAGTCGAATAAATTTTAAACCAGGGATTTGTTCTTGTCTCATTCTCAAGCTGTCGAGCGACCTTTTCTCTCTCTCTGAGGAATTTGTCTCTTCTCAGTGAAAGGGACTTCATTCTTTCAAGTTCATACCAAAGGGCAAGGGGAAGTTCTTCCTTCGGAAAATAGCTTGAATAAATTGCATAATCCTGATTCACCTCCACATTAATTCCTCCCCCAATCCTCTTCAAGAAAAAAACCTGCTCCCAGGGCCTGCTTCTCTTAGTCCCCAAAAAACTCATCCTTGAAACAAGATAGGACATCCCTTCCTGTTTATGAGGGTCAAAAAAGGAACCTGCTTTATAATATAGGTTAATAAATACAAACGGCGTGTCCTTTTTTACGATGATTATCCTCATTCCGTTGCGTAGAGTAAAGGTTTCAAGGGAAAAGGCAAAGGAAAACAAAAGGAAAAAGAGGAAAATTTTCCTCATAATTGGATTATAGAACTTTTATCAAAAAACAGAAAAACTGGTGGAAAGAAGAAGGCGTATCGGGCCTTTCTTTATGCCAAGATCTTCTGCTATGTTCCCCGGCTTTTCTCCGAATATAACCCTCAGGACAGCACCTTGCGTTATCTTCCTGAGTTTTTCTCCCTTAACGAGATCATTAAGAAGGATAGCTTTGGTTTCAATATTTGTGCTTAAAGTATCAAGTACAGATTTAATAACCTTTTTCTCAACCTTCTTGAGATTCTTCCTATCAAATTCCCTCCCAAAAAGCAGGATTAAACCTTGAGTTCTGCTTCCCTTAGCTCTTTTTTCATAGCCCCAGATTGAGATTAGAGAATCCCCATTTTCCACAGTTTGCAAAAGCTCTATTATTCTTTCGCCTATCTTTCTGTAAAGTTTCCTTTCTCCCTCAAACATTGGCATAAGAAGTTCTTCATAAAGAGGGTGAGTTCTGTTGAGATAAAATTTATGTGCTTTTCCTGTCCCGTCCCTGCTGAGTACTCCCAATTTTATCAATTCCTGAAGGGCAAGCTGGCAGGATCTGGGATTTATCTCTCCGAGAAGACTTATCCTTCTTCCCGAAATTCCCTCCCCGGCGAAATAGATTGTTCTCAATGCATCAATCTTAGCATTTGTTGAAAAAATAAGATTCGCAAGCTTCATATCAAAAATGACGGAGAGGGTGGGATTCGAACCCACGGTCCCGTATTTACGGGACAATCGCTTAGCAGGCGACCCTGTTCAACCGCTCCAGCACCTCTCCTTTCTTTGAAATAATATCACTTCCCCCTCACTTCTGCAAAGTTTTTTACTTCAGAAATTACATCTTGCAGAGAAAGGATCTTTTGCTTCCTGCTTCTTAAATTTTTCAGAACCACCTTCCCTTCTTTCACTTCATCTCCAACTATAACCACAAAGGAAATCCCATTCCCCGCTGCGTAACCCAGCTGGGCCCTCAAGTCTTTCTCCCCTGTATAAAGATCGGTCCTTATTCCCTCGGCCCTGAGTTTACTCGCTATCTTCACCGCCTCGCCCTTCGTCTCAGCGAAATGACACACAATAACATCTACAGGAGAGCTTATCCCAGTAGGAAACATAGAAAGTTCCTCCATAACCGCTATTAACCTTTCAACCCCAAGACTTGTCCCTGTGGCAGGAATTTCGGCTCCCCTGAAGGCTCCTATGAGTCCATCGTATCTCCCTCCCCCAGTTATACTCCCTATTCTGGGTTTTCTGACAACAGTCTCAAATATTGGGCCTGTATAATAATCAAGTCCCCTTGCAAGAGAAGGGTCATAAGCAAAATGCTCCTCCAAAATTCCATAATCAACAAGATAAGAAAAAAGTTCCTCAAGTTCCATTACCCCTTCGCAATTTCCATAGAAAGATTTAGCTTCCTTTATATCCTTTATTTCCATTGCCTTAAGAATAATGTCAGAACCAGAGGGAGAAATTCCCCTGTTTAAAAGTTCCTCCTTCACTCCCCGAGGTCCTTTCTTATCCATCTTGTCTACTGCTCTTGCTACTTCTAATTCACTTCCCTCACCGATTTTTTCATAAAGAGCTTTTATAAGCTTCCTGTTGTTTATTCTTATAATAAAATTTTTGAAGTTGAGTCTTTTCAGGGTTTCGTAAATTACCGAAATGACCTCTGCATCCGCAAGCATGGATTTTGTTCCCACAATATCAACATCGCACTGGTAAAATTCCCTGTATCTCCCCTTCTGCGGTCTATCCGCCCTCCAGACTCTCTCCATTTGATACCTCTTGAATGGAAAGGTAAGTTCACTTTTGTGTTGAGCAACTACCCTTGCTAACGGGACAGTAAGGTCGTAGCGGAGACCAATATCTCTTCCCTTCCTATCCTTGAATCTGTAAATCAGCTTTTCCTCCTCCCCATATTTTCCGGAAAGAATTTCCCACAGCTCTATTGCTGGAGTTTCTATTTTCTCAAAACCGTGGGCCTTAAAAATCTCCTCAAGAATCCCGAAAACATATTCCCTCCTTCTCATATCCTCAGGAAGAAAGTCCCTCATCCCCCTGTAGTTTCTTATTTCCTGTTTAACCATGGCTCTATTTTAGAAGGGTAAAGTTTGTCTGTCAATGGAATATAATATCAATATGAGGGAAAAACTGGAAAGAATAGGAGAATACAAGTGGAAAATTTCAAAAAGCGGGAAAATGAGGGTCCCAGGCATTATCTATGCGAATGATGAGATAATACGGACAGTTGAAGACGGAGCTCTTCAGCAAGTCGCTAATGCAGCGACTCTTCCTGGGATTGTAAAAGCATCCCTTGCAATGCCTGATATCCACTTCGGATATGGCCTCCCAATTGGAGGGGTTATAGCAACAAACTGGGAGGAGGGAATCGTCTCCCCCGGTGGGGTTGGATTTGATATAAACTGTGGGTTAAGGCTAATAAGAACAAATCTCAAAAAAAAGGATATAGAAAAAAGGAAGAAAAAGCTTATTGATACCCTGTTCAGAAAAATTCCAAGCGGCGTTGGCTCTAAGGGAAAACTTCATCTTTCCCACTCAAAATTGAAGGAAGTGCTTGAGGAAGGAGCCCGCTGGGCTGTTAAAAGAGGATATGGAAAGGAAGAAGATCTTTCCTCCACGGAGAGTTACGGAAGACTCCCTTGGGCTGTGCCAGATGAGGTCTCCCAGAAAGCCCTTGAAAGGGGGAAGAACCAGCTTGGAACCCTCGGCTCGGGAAATCATTTCGTTGAGGTCCAGGTTGTTGATCAGATATATGATGAGAAAATAGCAAAAGAGTTTGGTCTTGAGGAGGGGAAACTCACCATAATGATTCATACAGGTTCCAGAGGCTTTGGACATCAGGTTGCAACCGATTCCCTTGTGGTAATGGAAAGGGCCCTTTCAAAATACAAAATCTGGCTACCTGACAAACAGCTCGCCTGCGCTCCAATCTCCTCTCCTGAAGGGGAAAGATACCTTAGGGCAATGGCATCTGCCGCCAACTTCGCGTGGGCAAACAGGCAGATAATCATGCACTGGCTAAGGGAAGCCTTCATGGAATCCCTTGGCATGAGCCAGGAGCAGATGGGTCTCAATTTAATATACGACCATGCCCATAACATTATAAAAAAAGAGGTGCACACAGTTGATGGAAAGAGAATGACCCTTGCAGTCCACAGGAAAGGAGCAACAAGGGCATTTCCACCAGGACATAGTGAACTTCCCCCAAAATACAGGGAGACAGGACAACCGGTGATAATTCCGGGGGATATGGGAAGATTTTCATACCTTCTTGTTGGCTCAAAAAGGGCAATGGATGAGACTTTTGGATCAAGCTGCCATGGTGCTGGAAGGCTGATGAGCAGGCACAAAGCTGTAAAAGAAGCAAAGGGAAGATCAATAGAAAAGGAGCTTGCATCCTTTGGAATTCTTGTCCGCTCTGCAAGTAGAAGGACAGTTACGGAAGAGATGCCAGAGGCTTATAAGAATGTATCCCTTGTAGTTGAGACAATAGTAGGGGCCTCCATCTCAAGAAAAGTCGCAAGGATGAGGCCCCTACTCGTTATCAAAGGTTAAACCGCAAGCTCCTTGAGAGTCTCAATAAGGAGCCTCCAGAATTTCTCCACTGTTTCTATTTCAACCTTCTCATCAGGTGAATGGGGATATTTTATGGTTGGGCCAAAGGATATCATCTCCATTTCAGGATAATTTTTTCCAATTATACCAGTCTCAAGGCCAGCATGAATTGCTGTGACCTCTGGTTCCCTTCCAAAAAGGTTCTTATAGACCTTCTTCATTGTTTTTAGAATTTTTGAATCCGGATTAGGTGACCATCCTGGATATCCCTTACCCTGCTCTACATCAACTTCTGCGAGGTTACCATGCGCTCTGAGCTGATCGCAAACAAAGTCAAGGGAGGAATTTATTGAACTTCTGCTGCTCTCAACTATCTCTACAAAATCCTCCTCTGTTTTTACTATCGCCAGATTTGTTGAGGTCTCAACCAGTCCTTTCATTGCAAGGCTCATCGCAAGAACTCCATGAGGAAGAGAAAGAAGAAAATCTATCAGCCTCTTGCTCTCCTTAATGTAATCCTTTGCCCCTGCCCTTGAATATTCAATTTTAACCCCTGGGTCAGAATATTTCAGCTCTTCTTTTACTTCCCCAAGCACCTTTTCTACAGCTGATTTCACTTTATTCTCGTCTGAAAAGACAATCGCTCTTGTCTCCCTTGGAATTGCGTTTCTCTTGTTTCCGCCCTCTATAAGGGAAATCTCGGCATCCCCCATCTCATACAGAACTCTTGCAATTGTCCTTATGGCATTTCCCCTCTGGAGATGAATATCCACCCCTGAGTGTCCTCCCTTAAGACCTGAGACCTTTATCTCAAAGGCATCTCTACTGCCTTTCTTTCTTTTCGTCTTTAACCTGAAGACAGTATCCCTTCCCCCTGCGCAACCTATGAAAAATATTCCCTCGTCTTCGCTATCAAGGTTAAGAAGGTATTTACCTTTAAGAAATCCAGGCTTTATATTTGATGCTCCCGTAAGCCCTCTCTCCTCATCTATTGTAAGGAGAACTTCTAAGGAACCATGAGTCAGGGAATCGTCCTCTAAAACAGCCAATCCTGCCGCTACCCCAATCCCGTTGTCAGCCCCGAGCGTTGTCCCATCTGCCGTTACCCATCCATCCTCAATTTTAACCCTGATCGGATCCTTGGAAAAATCATGCTGAACGTCAGAGTTCTTGTCGCAAACCATGTCCATATGGCCCTGAAGTACAACACCAGGTGCATTTTCCTTCCCGGGGGACGCTCCTTTCCTTATGAGAACATTACCTACATTATCAACCTCATACTCAAAGCCTTTCTGCCTTGCAAAATTAACAACATATTCCCTTATTTTCCCCTCTTCCCCTGAACAGCGGGGTATCTTCCTTATCTCATTAAAGTGCTTCCAGAGAAGCTCTGGTTTAAGTCCTTCAAACACCTTGTTCATTTTTTCACCTCCATATAAAATTTATCTGATAAATAAGTCCAAGTCAAAACAAATGAGAAAAAACCTGGCGAAAATTTCCCTTTCAACATTCCTCCTTTACGGGGGTGTGGCAACCCTTGTCTATTTTTCTCTCTTTCTGAAGAATATAGGTCTCAATGATGCTCAAATAGGAATAATAGTATCTCTCTTTTCCTGGACTGCCCTTTTGGCAAGACCAATAGGGGGAAAAATTGCGGATTCCATCTCTGTAAAATTCATTCTTTTACTTGGTGCATTAATATTCTCCCTTTCCCTCTTTTCATTAGCTGCAGTGGGGGAAAGGGTTCCAATTATAGTCATCCTCAGGATAACAACAGGCCTGGGATTTGCCTGGTATAGTCTCGGTTCTCTTTTACAAAGCGTAGAAGGCGCCCACCTTAGAAAATTCACATCAAATGTTTCCACCCTCTCTGTATTTTATCTATTACCTTATTTTATCTACCCATACATGGCAATAAGAATTGCAAAAAAATTCGGATTCCCTGCAATGTTCGTATTTGGAGGAATATCCGCCGCAATATCAATCCCGATAATCCTCTCGATAAAGAATACAAATAAAAAGGAAAAAACAAAGGTGAAACTAAAGATAAGACTGGAAATATTCCTCCTCGGGATGTTAAATTTCTTTCTCGGCTGGAGCGTCAATGTGGCGTTCCCATTTATACCTTTAATAGAGAAGGTAAGACCCGGTGTGGACACAGGGCTTTTCTTCACTGTCGTTTCTCTGCTCTCTGTCCTAATAAGAGGATATTTTGGGAGACTCTTGCCTTCTTGGGGAAAACCTTTCATTCTGATCCCTGCATTTCTGTCTTTTTCCGCCGGATTTGTTGTTGCATCTTTTGCCGTAAATACACCCATATTTCTCCTTGGGGGAATTCTCATGGGTATAGGAATAGGCTCCATATATCCCAACATAACTGCTATGACCTTGAGAACTGCTGAGGAAGCAAGGAGGGGAGTCACAATGGGATTCGTGTCATCAATGGGCGATTTAGGATTCTGCACAGGGCCAATAATATTTGGTTTCCTTTCTTATAAATTCGGCCTTATGAGTTCCTTCCTTATCTGGGCAGGAGTTGTGGCAATATTACCCCTCTGGTTTACAATAAAGCTCTCAAGGAAATTTAAGGGTTAAAATGGTGCCGGGGGCGGGACTCGAACCCGCACGGGGGACACCCACCAACACCTCAAGCTGGCGCGTCTGCCAATTCCGCCACCTCGGCACCAATCTATTTCTTTGTGCCCGACTTCTCGGTAGCTACAACTGACTTCTGCAGGACAGAAGTTGGATGAGCCTTTGAGGAAAGAACATAAAGGGAAACCGATGTGATAATAAAAAGGGTAGCAAGCACAGCCGTTACTTTAACAAGAATAGTAGTTGCTCCCCTTGGTCCGAAAACTGTCTGACTGCTTGAACCCCCAAAAACAGAGGCTATATCCGCCTTCTGGCCGCTCTGCATGAGAATTACAACGATAAGCAGGAAGGCAATAATCACATGGAAAACGAGAATTATCGTATACATTAATTCTTCTCCTCGAAAGCCTTAATTCCATTTCGGATTATATCATAAAAACTATCAATTTTCAAGGAAGCTCCACCAACAAGGACGCCATCTATGTGGGATTGGGTCATCAATTGGTAAGCATTGGCAGGTTTTACAGAACCTCCATAAAGTATTTTTACCCTTTCATCCAGATACTCGCTTATAAAGCAATGAATTTCTTCGGCTTGCTGAGGAGTGGCTGTCTTTCCCGTCCCAATTGCCCATATCGGTTCATAAGCTATTATAACCTTCTCTGTTGAAACACCTGAAAGGCCGGCGTCAAGCTGGAATTTTATCTTGTCCTTTGTCCTTCCGCTTTCTCTCTCTGCAAGTTTCTCTCCTATGCAAAGTACCGGTTTCAAACCAGAGTCCACAGCAGTTTTCAGCTTGAGATTTACAAGCTCGTCTGACTCTCCGAATATATTCCTCCTCTCGGAATGTCCTATTATTGCATACTCTGCCCCTGCTTCTTTAAGCATCTCAGCAGAGATTTCTCCTGTAAATGCCCCTTTCTCTTCCCAATAGAAATCTTGAGCCCCTATCTTCAGTGACGTTCCCTTTGTAACTTCATATAGAGAAGGAATCGCAACAAATGGGGGAAATATCACAATGTCAGCGCCAAGGCTCTTTATCCTTGGAACAAGTTCCTCTGCGAATTTCTTTCCAGAAGAAGGAGTATGATTCATCTTCCAGTTTCCTGCTATAAAAGGTCTCATCTTTTCTCCAGCACCATCAGGCCAGGAAGTTTTTTCCCTGAGAGAAATTCAAGGGAAGCTCCCCCTCCTGTTGAAATATGCGTGATCCTATCCGCAACACCTGCCTTTTTGACTGCTGATGCAGAATCACCTCCTCCAACTATTGAATATGCCCCTGAGGATGCAATCGCACTTGCAATTGATTCCGTCCCATTTGAGAAGACCTCTATTTCAAATATCCCCATTGGTCCATTCCAGACTATCATCGCTGAATCCTTTATCCTCTGCGAAAAGAACTTTTCGCTCTCCGGTCCTATGTCTACCCCTATCCAACCTTTCTCTATCTCCTTCATTATCTTTATTTTAGCGTCCTCGTCTATTTTCTTAACGCAGCGGTGGTCTAAGGGAAGCAGGAATTCCTTGCCTCTTTTCTCCGCCTCCTCCATTATATTCTCTGCCTCATTTACCATTTCCTCTTCCAGCTTGGAGCTCCCTATTTTATGTCCTTTTGCCTTCAGAAATGTGTATGCCATTGCTCCACCTATTAGTATCCTATCAGCATTTCTCATAAGGGAACGTAGAATGGGGATTTTATCTGATACTTTTACACCTCCAGTTATGAGAGAATAAGGATGAAGGGGAGAGTTAAGGGCCTTCGTTAAATGTTCAATTTCCTTTTTTATTAGAAATCCTGCTCCCTTTGTTTCTATAAGCTCAGGGAGAGCATAAACAGAAGCATGAGCTCTATGGCAAGTTCCAAAGGCGTCGTTCACATAAATTTCTATCCCCTTTGAAAGTTCCTTTGCAAATTCAGGTGTATTTTCCCTTTCACCTTTATTAAACCTTAGATTTTCAAGGAGGAGAATTTCCCCTTCCTTAAGGGAATTTTTAAGATTTTCCACCCGTTCGCCTATAATATCAGGTGAAAATTTAACTTCTCTCCCAAGAATTTCTCCCAGTCTCTTTGAGACAGGTTTAAGAGAAAGTTCAGGGAGCATTTTTCCTTTTGGTCTTCCAAGATGAGAAGCAGCTATTATTCTTGCTCCTTTTTCCAGCAAATAATTTATTGTTGGAAGAGCTGCTTTTATCCTTGTATTATCTTGAACTCTCCCATCCTTTACAGGAACATTGAAATCAACCCTCAAAAAAATAGACTTCCCTTCAACGGGAAGCTCATCCACATACTTCATAATTTTCTCCCAACAAGCTCTGCAAGTTCTGAAAGCCTACTGGAATATCCCCACTCATTATCATACCATGCTAATACTTTAACAAGATGACCACCGACAACCTTCGTCAGGGGAAAATCAACTGTTGCTGAGTATGGATTTTTAATGTAATCGTGAGAAACCAGAGGCTCTTCGGTCACCGCAAGGATACCTTTTAGTTCCCCTTCCGCTGCTTTTCTGAAGGCTTCATTTACCTCTTCGTCATTTGTTTCCTTTTCTGTCCATACAACGAAATCTATTATTGAAGCATCAGGGGTGGGGACCCTGATTGAAATAGCATGGAGCTTCCCCTTGAGATGAGGAAGAACTTCCATTATTGACTTCGCTGCACCTGTTGTTGTCGGGATCATTGAAAGAGCTGCGGCTCTTGCCCTTCTCAAATCCCTATGAGGAAGGTCAAGGATTCTCTGGTCATTTGTATAAGAATGGACAGTTGTCATCTGCCCAAAAACTATTCCGAAGCTTTCGTCAATAACTTTTGTTACCGGTGCAAAGCAGTTCGTCGTGCAAGAAGCATTGGATATTATGTTGTGTTTTGAAGGGTCGTATTTCTCCTGATTAACCCCAAGGACGACTGTTATATCTGGCTGTTTTGCAGGTGCGGAAATTATAACTTTCTTTACTGTCCCCTTTAGATGCTTTGAGGCATTCTCCCTGTCCCTGAATCTTCCTGTTGACTCTATTACAATGTCAATTCCATACTTTTCCCAGGGTATCTGGGCAGGGTCCTTTATTGCAAAAACCCTTATTTTCTTTCCATCAACAATAAGGTTCTCACTATCATGGGAAACTTCCTTCTCATACTTTCCCATAGCTGAGTCATACTTGAGTAGATGAGCAAGGGTTTTTGCGTCTGTTATGTCATTTATCGCAAGTATCTCAAAATCTCTGACCCCAAAAGAAGTTCTAAAAAAATTTCTCCCTATCCTACCGAATCCGTTTATTCCTATCTTTACTGCCATAAATTACCTCCTTTTTCTATTATAAACTTATCTTATGAGAAAGAGTTTTTCTTGTCAATAAGTTTTTTTCATAGGATAATTCTGGAAATGGAGGAAAAAATGATTGAGGAAAAAAAGATAACGGAAGCAATTATCAAAACTTATACAGAAGAACTGTTGAATTACATTGATATGGATGCTGCAATAGCAGGAAGCGGCCCCTCTGGAATGGTAGCGGCCTATTACCTTGCAAAGTCTGGCCTGAAAACAGCTGTATTCGAAAGGAAGCTCAGCATAGGAGGAGGAATGTGGGGAGGAGGAATGATGTTTAACACAATAGTTGTCCAGCAAGAAGGGAAGGAGATTCTTGATGAATTTGAGATTCCCAATAAGAAATTTTCAGAAGGATACTATGTGGCTGATTCAGTCCTTGCAACTACGCTGCTCACCTCAAAGGCAATCCTTGCAGGGGCAAAGGTTTTCAACGGGATTTTCGTGGAGGATGTCGTGTTAAAGGAGGGAAGGGTATGCGGAGCTGTTGTCAACTGGTCTACAGTGGAAGTGGCAGGGCTGGATGTTGATCCACTTACAGTGAATTCAAAATATCTCTTGGATGCTACAGGACATGATGCCGAGATTGTAAATATTCTCCAAGGGAAGAGCAGAGTGAAGCTCAGCACCCCTTCGGGGAAAATGGAAGGAGAAAGGTCCATGTGGGCAGAAGAAGCAGAGGCCTTCGTTGCTTCAAATACAAGAGAGGCCTTTTCAGGATTGATAGTCTCAGGTATGGCAGCCAATGCCACTTTCGGGGGACCGAGGATGGGCCCGATATTCGGAGGGATGCTCCTTTCAGGAAAGAAAGCTGCCCAACTTATAATATCAAAAATAAGAGAGGAAAAATATGGTAAAGAAAAATAACCTCCCTTTTGAAGAGCCAATTGTGGAGATTAGAGAGGAGATAAAAAAGCTTCAGAGGAGAAACGACGAGGAGGCAAGAAAAAAGGAAGCAGAACTTATGGAAAAACTCAAAGAAGAATGGGAAAAACTCACTTCCTCTCTTTCAAGGTGGCAGAAAACCCTTCTTGCACGCCATCCCAATAGACCTTATACCCTTGACTATATTTACTCCATCTTTGACGATTTTGTAGAGCTCCATGGGGACAGGAGATTTGCAGATGATCCTGCCATAGTTGCAGGTTTCGGTTTCTATCATGGTGAATCCGTAGGGGTTGTGGGACATCAAAAGGGAAGAACTACTCAGGAAAGGATAAGAAGAAATTTTGGACAGGCAAATCCAGAGGGTTATAGAAAGGCTCTGAGAATAATGAGGCTTGCGGAAAAATTCTCAAGGCCAGTTATAACTATCATAGATACACCGGGAGCCTACCCTGGGATAGGCTCGGAAGAAAGAGGGCAGGCTGAAGCCATAGCATACAACCTTAGGGAAATGGCAGCGCTAAAAATTCCGATAATCTCAGTTGTGATCGGAGAAGGTGGAAGCGGAGGAGCCCTTGGAATAGGTGTGTCCGACAGAATTTTAATGCTCCAGTTCTCCACATATTCAGTAATTTCCCCTGAGGGATGCGCAGCTATTTTATGGAGGAATCAGGGGGCAGTTGAAGAGGCGGCAGAGAATCTAAAACTAACAGCTAAGGACCTATATAAATTCGGGATAGCGGATGAGATAATTCCTGAGCCGCCTGGGGGTGCCCACAGCTTCCCTGAGATAGCTTACAAGAATGTGGATGAGGCCCTTTTAAGAAACCTCAAGGAAATTGAAAAAATGGACCCTGAGGAAAGGTTAAGAAAGAGATATGAAAAATTCAGAAAAATGGGTGTTTTCAGTGAGGAAAGTAAAAAGGGAAGAAGCTGAGGCAAAAATACCTTCAGGCCTGGTTCCTGAGTCGTTTAAGCCATCTGCGGAATTTAAGGGGATAATTGGACAGGAAAGTGCTCTCAGGGCTCTTGAACTTGGATTAAAGATAAAAAAGAGAGGTTTTAACATCTTCGTTGCGGGAGAACCCGGGACAGGAAGGACCTCGGCAGTAAAATCCTATCTTGAAACAATCGCATCAGGCTTGGGAACACCATTTGATCTCTGCTTCGTAAATAATTTTCAGGATAACTATTCTCCCATTCCAATCTTTGTTGAGCCAGGGCTCGGGAGGGAATTGAAACAGGAAATGGAACGAGCAATAGAGCATATGGTCTCTTTTGTCATTAACCTCAAGGAATCAAAGGAATTCTCCAAAGCAATGAAAAGCGTTCAAGAAAAATACAATCAGAAAAACGCAAAGATGCTTCAGAGCCTTGAAAAAATCGCGGAAGAAATGGGATTCGTTCTTGAGATCTCACAGGCTGGAATCTCCATAATCCCTACAAAGAATAATAAAAAGATAGGCCAGGAGGAGTTCTCAAAACTTCCCGAGCAGGAAAGGAAAAACATAATAAAAGAAAGAACAAAATTGGAAGCTCAGTTGGAAAAAGCTTCAAAGAAGAAATCAACCCTTGATAAAAAATTTAAAGAGAGTATAGCAAGAGTAAAGAAATCGGCAGTAAAAAGAAGATGGACAATAGAATTCAGACCTCTTAAAAGGAAGTTTTCTAAAAGCATTCAGGCATCCAAATTTCTTGAGGAGGCTAAGGAAAATTTTATATCCAGCATAAATGAAATTGAAGAAGCTAAAGAGGAGGCCCTTCGGCTTATAAAAAAAAGATATTCTGTGAATCTTGCCGTAGACAATTCAAGGACAGGGGGGGCACCAGTAATAATAGAAAACAATCCCTCATATAAAAATCTTATAGGCAGCATAGAGAGAGAATCGGTTTTGGGAACAGTGACAACGGATTTTACCATGATAAAGGCAGGGTCTTTACTCAAAGCAAATGGTGGATTCCTCATAATTCATGCAGAGGACATCGTCAACGCCCTTGTATGGAAAAGCCTTAAAAGGTCCCTCATCACTGCAAGTGTCCAGATTGAAGACCTTGAAAACCTCCTCAACCCTGTTTCGGTAAGAAGCCTGAAACCCCTACCTGTTCCTCTGGATGTCAAGGTGATATTGATAGGTTCATATAAACATTATTCCCTTCTTTATCATTGGGATGTTGAGTTCAGAGAGATATTCAGAATAAAGGCGGAATTTGACTGGACAATGGAGATGAATAAGGAAAATGTCCGCAATACTGCAAATTTTCTTCACAAATATTCAAAAGAGAATGGGCTGTTGCCCCTAAGCAGGGAAGCTTTCATCGAGCTCATGAAATTTTCATCAAGGATGGCAGGGGAAAGGGGGAAGATAAGCAACAATTTTGGGCTCATTATAGAGATAATCTCTGAGGCAGATTTTTACGCCAGAGAAGAGGGAAGAAAACAAATAAAGGAAAAAGACCTCAAAAAAAGCATCGAGTCAAGAATGGACAGGACATCCCTTTTCAAAAGAAAGGATAGGGAAATGTTCAAAAAAGGGATATTAAAAATTGATACAGAGGGGGAAAAAATCGGTCAGATAAATGGGCTCACATACATAGAAATTGATGGGCTGAAGTTTGGGAGACCTGTTAAAATAACCGCATCAACAGGGGCAGGGAAAGGGGGTATAGTTGATATTGAGAAGGAAGCTGCGCTTTCAGGACCAATTCATACAAAAGGGGTTTTAATTCTAACAGGACTACTTACCCAAGAATTTGCTCAGGAATTTCCCCTGACATTATCAGGAAAGATAGTTCTTGAACAGAGTTATTCTGAAATAGACGGCGATTCAGCCTCTGCGGCCGAGTTCCTATCCCTTCTATCCTCCATAGGGGAGATGCCAATAAAACAAAACTATGCGGTTACAGGATCAATAAACCAGAAGGGAGAAATCCAGCCAATTGGTGGGGTAAACGAGAAGATAGAAGGATTTTACGATGTGTGCAAGTTAAAAGGAATAAAGGATGAAAATGGAGTTGTAATACCTGAGGAAAACATTGAAGATCTGAGTCTCAAAAATGAGGTTCTTGGTTCTATGGAAAAAGGAGAATTCAAAATTTATGCTGTAAGCAATATAAAGGAACTTGCCGAATTTATGATGGGAGAAAAATACCTAAAGATACATGACAAGGTAAAAAAAAGGCTCCGACAGTTCTATGAACTTTCTAAGGAAGAGTAACGGTAAGAACTTCATAGTTTAGATTATATTAGATAGGTTAAAGTTCAAATCGCTGGTTTTATCCTTTCTCTTACCATTACATTATGTTGCTTTAACTCCTTCAAAACACTTCTAAGAATTGCCTCTCTATCACCGAATTTCTCCGGGGGAAGCATTCCCTTCTCAACAATTTCTCCTCTCAGCAGAAGTTTCACAAAGGCAGAAGCAGTAATAGAGGTAGCCCTGCTCATTGCAGTAGTTGAAGTTTCATAATCATATTCTGCAAATATATCATAGGAGCGAGATACCTTCCTGCCGCTGATTTCAACTCTTCCTATTATGTAGTCTTCCTCAGAAAAAGAGGAGAATTTTTTCTCCAGTATTCTCGCTGTAATGTATTTTACAGGATAAGAAGCATTGAGAAGGGTTAAGAACTCCTCGTTAAGGAAACCAAGATCGTTGAGCACTTTTATCCTTTCTATATGGGGTAAATATCTCAGCGTCCTTTCCTCAATATTCATCACATCTGTTGTCTTCAGAAGGCTTCTTAAACCATCTGAGGGAAATGAAACGAGGTTCGCAATGGGGAAGTCTTCCTCCCTTCTTATTTCACTGAGAGGCTCTATCTCCTTTAAAATTCCATTCCTCCTCACCCTTGCAGGCCTCTTGTATTCATCAAGAAAGTCATCTATTGACCATGTTATACTATGATAGAGGGGGGGAAGAGGATGCTTAGGGAGCCCACCCACCCAGATAAAAACTCTATCCGCATTAGGCATTCTTGAAAGTCCATTTCCGACAAGGAGATTCGTTAGACCCGGAGCTATCCCACAGTCAGGAATTATGGTTACTCCCTTCTCCTTAGTCTTCTCATCTAAAAGAAAATAGTCCTTCTTCATAAAGGAAAAACTCACTACATCTTTTCCTGCTTCAGCTAACTTTTCAAGGGCCTCAAATCCTGCATCTCCAGGAAGGGCATCCACCACAATCTGAAAATTGGAAAGTTCCTCCTCTAAGGAGGACAAATGAAATATATTCTTTCTCTCTGCTTTTACAAAAGACAGAGAGGATATGCTCTTAATTGCCTCCTCAGAAATATCCCAAACACTAACAGGGATTTCGTCTTCAGATAGCGCTTTTGCTACATATGTTCCCTGTCTTCCACCTCCAAGAATTAAAACTTTTCCTTTCATTGTATCCCTCTCATTTTATTCTGGAATCACCTCCTCAACTTTTCCGAGTTTTCCAAGCTTTTCCTTAGCTTCTTTATTCCCAACTGCCGTTATAACAAAACTGTCGGGCTTTATAAGCTGAGGGGCAATAAAATTGATATCCTCTGCTCTGATATTCTTTATTCTATGGATAAATTCTTCAGGATATTCCTCTTTAAGACCGTAAAATAGAATTTCCGACAGGAGGGAGCCTATCTGAACAGGAGTTTCAAGTTCTAATGGGAAATGTCCAAGGTAATATCCCTTAGCTTTCTCAACTTCCTCACGGGTTACTCCTTCCCTCAAGGTTCTTTCAATCTCTTTTATAATTTCCTCTATGATTTCATCGGTATTCTCAGGTTTTGTGAAAGTTGAAATTGAAAAAAGGCCTCCAAACAACATCGGAGTGAAGGAAGATCTTACTGAGTAGGTAAGACCTCCCTTAGCCCTTATTTTTTCCATCAACCTTGAGGAAAATCCTCCTCCTCCGAGAATATAATTAAAAATGACTGCTTCCTCGTAGTTTGGAAAAGATCTCGGAAAGGATGGATGACCCATCCTTATCTGTGTCTGCTCAGCATTTTCCTTCTGGTAAAAATAAATTTTTCTTCCTTCATGAAGTTTGGGCAACCTCATGGAAAATCTTTCCCCTTCCCCATCAAGCATATCCACAACTCTTTTAAGGATTCCCTCAGAGTCTGGATGGGAACCGCTAATTACAACAATAGCTCTTTTCCTTCTGAATTCTTTCTCCTTTCTATCTAATAGTTCTTCTCTGCTTATCCTTCTTAATGTAATTTCCTTTTCGTGTTTTGAATATGGATGGGAACCAAAAACCCTGTGCTGGAAAATCTTTGAGGCTGCAATTTCAGGAATATCCCAGGTTCTCTTCATCTCATTTACCTGCCTCTCAATCTCTTTCTCCAATTCATCCTGAGGAAATCTTGGCGAACTCAGGCATTTTAATAATATATCAATTGTCTCTGCTACAAACTCCTTCATTGTCCAGAATGTTATAGTTATAGAGTCAGTCCCTGCAGAAGCTGAAATTGAGGAACCCATCCTTTCAAGTTCTCCCACTATTTCCTCGTAATTTAGGTCCTCACAACCCCTGTTAAAAAGGGAAGAAAGAAGGGAAGAAATTCCCTCCTTCCCGTCTGTGTCAACACTTCTCCCGCCTAAAAGAACAATTTCTCCGCTAAGGGTTTCTCCCTTTCTCCGTTGATAAATTGCTCCTTTTACTCCTGATATCTCCATAAATTTTCTTTTGAAAATCATCTTTCCCCCTTTATAAAAACTGTATTCCTCCTACCCTCTCTTAAATATTCCCTCCATACTCTCTCAACTTCCTCTTTTCCCGCCTTTTTCAATATATCAAGATTCCTTAGAAAATAGGAGGGATCTTGCTTATTTATATAACCTTCTCCAGAAACAAGACCTGTGTAAAATGACTTTTCTAAGGATGAGATCACATTAGCTAAGCTCTGGTTCCTCGCTTTTTCAAGCTCGTTATCCTCTATCTCTGCCTCGCCCAGCAAACTCACCATCCTTTTCTCTAAGTCATAAAGGGACTTTCCTTCTTTTGCCATGGCATAAAGGAAAAATATACTGTAGTCTCCTAACGAATAAACTCCCCCTCCTGCATCTGAGGCAATACCTTCCTCGTGAACAAGCTTCCTCCACAGCCTTGAACTTTCCCCTGTTGTAATTATCCTATCAAGAATTGAGATAAGAGGATAAGCATCGGCTCCATATCCTGGAAGAACATAACCCATAAATATAAAAGGAATACCTACATCCATTATTACCTCTCCCCAGCGGTTACCTTTCTGTTGGGGTTCTTGAGGGAGATTATAAGTTTCGCTGTCTTCTCCTCCCAAACCTCCAAAATATCTATCAATCAGAGAAACTACTTCTTCAAATTCAGCTTTACCGCTTACTACGAAAAATATGTTCTTAGGACTATATCTCTCCTTAAAATAATGAATCAATTTTCCCTTTGTGTATGAGGCTATATCAGATTTCCATCCAATTATTGGCCAGTGGTAAGGATGGGCCACGAAGCTGAGAGAAAATAGTTCTTCAAGGCCTTTCCCATACGGGGAGTTATCCGTTCTGAGGAGCCTTTCCTCCATTACAACATCTCTTTCCCTGAGGAATTCTTCTTGGTTAAAAAGTGGATGTAGAAATCTATCGGATTCCATCTCTATTATGTTCTCAAGGTGCTGAGGAGCTATATTTTCGTAATACACTGTTTTGTCATGGCCTGTAAAGGCATTAAATTCCCCGCCAATATCTTGAACTCTCTTTGCATGCTCCTGGGGACCATATTTTGAGGAGCCCTTGAACATCATGTGCTCAATCATATGACTTATCCCCGTTATGCCAGGCCTTTCATATTTAGAACCAGCCCTTACCCATACCTGGAAGCTAATCATAGGAGAGTACGGTCTTTCAATAAATATAATGTCCATACCATTTGAAGTTTTTGCCTTTCTAAATTTAAAATTCATTTCTCCTCCTATACCCTATGAATTCCGAAAATTTCAATTGTTACTTTCTCAGCGAGCTTTATCCCCTCCTCCTTTTTATCAAATTCCCCATCAAGTTGCATTTCATATAACCTTTTGAGAACTGCACCAAGCTTTGGACCCGGGTTGAAGCCAATAGACAACAAATCCCTTCCCATAACCAACGGTTTTATTACCTCAGAGGTTTTAAACTCCTCAAACTTCTCAAGGAGCCATCTCCCCGGCTCATCTATATCATTTAAAGGCGATTGTCCCCTTGCATTTCTATCAGCAACATCAAGTAGGATACCGAGCATGTATTCCCCATCCAGCTCCTTGGCAAACCTGTTAAAAGCCTTTTTAGTGACAGATTCTCTTTGGTTGTATATCTCAGATAACCTATGGTGAGTTTTTACAAGCTTCAATATTCTTTTTCTCAAAGGATATCCCATGTAGCTGTGTATCCCAAACCTACCGCAAAATTCCTTTGCCATATTTTCACCCTCAATATCGTGCCCCACAGTCCTAATAACAAGTCTATCTCCCTTCCATTCCCATTTGCTGCAGGACGGTTTTGCTATATCATGGAGAAGAGCAGAAAAAAGCAATGCTTGTCTCCTACCATTTTTAATCTCATATAGTTTCGCAAGCCTGCTTGCCTGCATTAATGTCAGTAATGTATGAGGCCATATAGTGTGGTTCCCGTAATAATCAGTCTCAGGGTGAAATATGCCATCCTGGATCCAGAAGGTCAAAATATAAAGCTCAGGGAATACCTTCTCAAGAACTCCCAGAGGAAGCAATTCTTCCCATCCTCTCTGGGGTCTTTCTGTGCAATGAAGTTTGTATATTTCTTCCAATATTCTTTCCCTTGGTATTTCAGTGAAAGAAATTTTTTTCGCCCTCTGATATATTTCATTATGAATTTTAAAGTCCAGCTTCGCCGCAAATCTCGCTGCCCTGAGAACTCTGAGAGGGTCGTCAGAAAACGCTTCAGGGTTACTCATCCTGAGAATTTTTTTCTTAACATCCTGCCTACCTCCTAATGGGTCTATTATCTCAAAGTCAGAAAGTCTCATTGCCATACTGTTAACCGTAAAGTCCCTTCTCTTAAGATCCTCTTCTATGGGAAGAAAAGGGTCTGCCTCCACTATAAAATTCTTGTGGGAAGAGGATTCAGAAATCGCTCTCCTCTCCTTCCTGGGTATGGCTATCTCAATTACTTCTCCCTCATAGTGAAATTTAAGAACGGCAAAACTTTTGCCTACCAAGTTTATCTTCCCGAAGGGCCTGAGTTTCTCGGTTATGTCTTCTAAGCTGTAACGGGCTATAAGAAGGTCAATTTCCTTAATTCCTCTACCGAGAAGAAGGTCTCTTACCCCTCCCCCAACAAGATAGACATCCCTTCCAAAGAGAGAAAGGAAAAAATCCCTATGAGCTATATCAAAAGAGAAAATCTTTGAACCTCCTCGCATCTGTAATAGAGTATATGTTGTTAAATATCACATAGGAATCTCGGTTGAGCTTGTTCACTAAAAAAGATAGATCTTCATCTTCGAATCTGTACTTGTAATTTCCCTTCCCGTGAAGCCTGAAATAATTGAGTTTTCCCCATTCTTTTTCCCATGTAAAGGGGTCTACAACATGGAAAAGGCCAAATCTCTCACATATCTCCCTTATCTTTCCCCTCCATTCTTCACATCTGAGCTCAATCCCAAGTTTTAGCTCTTCCCTTTCTATATATTTGAAGAAATTCTCCATATTATCGAGATTCTGGTGAGAAGGGCAAAAACTTGGGGGAAGCTGGAAAATGACAATGTTTGCATCAAGGGCTTTAGCTTCCCTCAAAGTCACATCCCAAGCTTCAAAAACTTCCTTTGAAGGGAGGAAAAAACCGCCCCTTTTTGGGCGTTTCCCCTTGAACCTTCTGTAGGTAGGAGAAGAAGGAGGATGTGTAATTATCTGAAGAGCCTTAAGAGTAAATTCAAAGCCAACAGGTGCTTCTTCCCTCCATTTTCTCAGGAGTCCTAAGGATATGGGATTGTAAAAACTGTGTTGGACCTCAACTACACTGAATTCTGAAAAATATCTCTTCCTTGACTCACAAAAACCAGCACAACCAATCTTCATTTTCTTACCTCAGAATATCATCCTCCTTCATTAGATATTAAATCATAGATGTCTACAGATCAAAATTTATGCTTCGGCCCAGAAGGCTACTTTATCTCTTCTTTTAGAAAAGAAGAATAAGAATGAATGAAGAATATGGGATTTTCAATGGAAAATTTCCTTTCAAAGATCTCCGAAGCTACCCTCCCATCCGATTCTTTCTCGACAGGAAGCCCAAGAAAGTAAGAAACTGTCGGGGCAATATCAAGCAAAGAAAGAGAAGAATTCTTCAGGGAGACATTTTTGGAAAAGGCAAAGAAAAGTCCATCAGGACAGTCAAAATAATCTCCGCATGTCAATTTGTCTCCAAAAATTACTTCAACATAGGACCTCCAAAGGGGAAGAACTTCCACGGAGAATGGGGAAACAATAATTAGCAAATCATCAGAAGAGAATAGGGTAAGGAATCTCCCTATTATTTGGTCGTAAATCTGATAATACCTTTCAATAATTTCCATATATCTCTCAAGCTCCCCCGGGTCTACAAATGGGTAATAACCTGAAGAATATTTAAGAAAACGAAGTTTAACTTCCTTCATCCCTTCAAACTTTGCTACTAACATATTATATTTACCAACCATTTTAAGAGCTCTATCTGACACATCAAAGTCCTTGCTAAGACTCTGAAGGAGAGTGGAATATTGCCAGGAGCCTTCCTGGACCTTAGGAAAAAAGGAATCTAACAGTTCCCTCCTGAGTCTGTATTTTCCTGCTTCTATAATGTCTGCTCTCCCACCGGACCTTCTCACAAGATCAACTACCCCACAGTTCGGTTTCTTTATCTCAGCCTTAACTTTCAGAACTCCTATATTTGTAAGTGCTTGGAAAAATGCCCACCTCGGAAGGAGAGTGAATTTTCCTTTACCGCGGATGGAAAACACTCTGTATGACGAATAGCCAGTATTTTTAGGAAGTTTGCCCCTTAAAAATGAGAAAAAAGTTGTGGGAGAGGAACAAGGTTTTGGGGAAAGGACCTTTCCCCATGCTCCTTTTTCCATAAGGTAGGAAAAATTCGGAAGCTCTCTTTTCTCAGAAAATTTCAGAATATCATCCAAGGAAAGTCCTTCCATATATAGCAATATAACTCTCCTGGCAGGGCTCTGTACGGAGGTTATAAGCTGATTTTGAGGTTCAGTCTTATATCTCAGTTTCGGAAAATACAAGAAGGAAAAAATCACGAGGAAAGAAAAGAGGGTGAAAACTGCAAATATTGCCTTGCTTTTTCTGGGAATAAGAGAAAGACTGAGAAGGGAAATTATCCCAAAGCTTATCCCGAGCCCAATCACTGTAAAATATATTCTTCCGGGAAGGAGATTCCTCAGATACCTCAAGTTAAAATAAACAAGGAGAGAAAAAAGGAAGGAAAGGAGAAAAAAAAAGCTGCATAGATATCTTGAATTCAGCGCGGAAATTTTACCCCCTGAGGCAATTCTAAAAAAAATGGAAACCAGCATTAACGGTATCAGAAATATCAAAAAATACATCAAAGACAAAATAAGATAGGAATAATCCAAGATGGAGGAAAAGTTTAAAAGCTTAACAAATATGGAAATTGAGAATCCCCCCCACAGAGAAACAACAAATGAAGGGAAAAATAGCTTAACTATTTTCACTCAGAAGACTTCTGTGTCCTTCTGCAGTTTTAAAAAGAGTAGGGTAGTTCCTCCGAGAAGAATTTCACTCTGGTCCTGAAGTTCAGCTTGAAAAACCCTTTCCCCATTCAAATAGGTGCCATTTGTGCTATGAAGATCCTTTACTATCACTCTATCTCCAAATGCCTCTATGGCAATATGCTTCCTTGATACTTGCCTATCTGGGATTACGAGGTCAACATTATATCTACCCACAACTACAACGGGCTTTTCCATCTTATACTTAAAACCCTGCTTTGCGCCCTTTGTTATATAAAGAACATATTCCTTATCATCGGGAAGATAGGGCTCCCCTTTTTCCTTTATAAGTTGCTCCTTTGTAGTGGATTCCTCTTCCTTCTCAGCTTTTTTTGTGACTGTCTCCTCACCTTCTAATGTTTTATCTGCAGTGGACTCCTCATAGAAAGGATTGAATATTTCAAAAACAGTACCACAGTTTTTACATCTTACCTTCTTTGACTTTTCATCCGGGGCGAATTTTGAATCATCAAACTTATATTTTTTCCCACACTTCGGACATTCAATAATCATAAATTACCCCTCTTTATGTTTTCCCAACACAACCTTCTTTTATATTATAACCTCTTTAAGTCGGTCAGGCAACATTTCTACCTATTTATTTTTCCCTTTATAAAGTCCTCCACCATCTTTTTTGCTTCCCAGTCTGAATACTGCTTTGGAGGATGTTTCATAGTAAATGCGGAAATTGAGGTCAAAGGTCCTTTAAGACCTCTATCAAGGGCAATTTTGGCTGCTCTTATGGCATCTATAATTATTCCCCCGCTATTTGGAGAATCCTCAACAGAAAGCTTGAGGTCTATTATTATGGGATTATGACCGAATCCTTCTCCCTCCATTCTTATATAGCAGATCTTGTTGTCCTTTAGCCATGGCACGAAGTCAGATGGACCTACATATATATGGTAATCGTCTAACTTCTTTTCCATTTGTGATCTTACAGCTTCGGTTTTGGATATTCTCTTTGTTACAAGCCTCTTCCTCTCAAGCATGTTAAGAAAATCTGTATTCCCCCCAAAATTGGTCTGATACGTCCTATTTATCCTCACGCCCCTGTCCTCAAATAGCTTCGTCAGTACCCTGTGAACTATTGTAGCGCCCACTTGGCTTTTAACATCATCGCCTATAGCCGGAAGTCCTTTATCTTCAAACTTTTTTCCCCATTGAGGGTCTGAAACTATAAATGTCGGCATGGCATTGATAAATGCAATATTTGCCTCAAGGGCAGCTCCTGCATAAAATCTTGAAGCCTCTTCTGAACCCACGGGCATATAATTTACAAGAATATCTGCCCCTGAATTCTTCAGCGTTTCTACCACATCAACAGGCGTTTCATCTGAGGGGCGAAAACTTAAATCTTCAGGATATTCATACATATGTGCTGCAACGCCATCAAATATAGGGCCCATTTTAACTATAACTCCTGTTTTCGGAATTTTATCCCAGAATTTCATCGTGCAATTTGGCGGAGAGAATAAAGCCTCTTCTAAAGGCTTCCCTACCTTTCTTTTGTCAACATCAAAAGCAGCTACTATTTCTATGTCCGAAGGTTTATATTCCCCAAAACTTGGATACATCAATCCAACAGTATCTTTTGTTTCGGAATAATAATAAACCCCTTGAATGAGAGAACTTGCACAGTTCCCTGTTCCTGAAATGGCTACTTTAATCTTGCTCATTTTTCACCTCCTATTTTGAAAGAAATAATAAAAACTTTCCCATGGCTTTTAAATATACTACTATCATGTTACTTTAGCAAACTTTATTATATAATCTCCTGCGGAGAACAATGAGAGCACTACACTTATATAAAGGAGTACTACGCCAGAAACTTTCAGGAAAGGAAATCTAATAGTAAGTATGAGTATTGATATCGTAAGCACCTCAAAGAACATCTTCTTTTTACCATAGGAAGAAGCCGGGATTACCATTCCAGAGCTTGCTGCAATGGCTCTGATTCCAGTCACAGCGATTTCTCTTCCGACTATAATTATCACAGCCCATGCAGGAGCCAACCCAAGTTCAACAAGTGATATGAAGGAAGATGTAATTAGAAGTTTGTCGGCTAAGGGGTCAAGCAGTATTCCAAGAGTCGTTATCTGTTCTCTCTTGCGGGCAAGATAACCGTCCACAAAGTCCGTGAAAGCAGCAAGAAGGAAAAGGCTAAGGGCCAAAAAGGCCCTCCCCTTAAATTGAACGAGCAAGGATGCTACAATTATAGGAACCAAAAATATCCTAAATAAAGTTAATATATTGGGTAAATTCAGAGAAGATTTTTCTACTTTAGCCATTCCCCTCTATATATAACCTCAACTGGCCCTTCTGTTACTATTTCCTCATTCACCTCCACAATTATATTACCTGCAGGTGTCCTAACCAGCACTCTATTTCCAACCAACCCTTTCAAATAAGCTGCATAAGCAGAGGCACATGAACCACTACCTGAGGAATAAGTTTCTCCTACACCTCTTTCCCAAAAAAGAACCTCTATGGAAGAGTTGTCAATTATCTTCACAAATTCCACATTCGTCCTCTCAGGGAAAAAGGGATGTTCTTCTATTTCACTACCAATCTCTTTCCATTCAAGGGATGAAGGGAAATTGTCAAAGAAAAGTACGGCGTGGGGATTCCCAACGGAAACAAGGGTTATGGGGTAAATTCTGTTTCCTATTGAAAGGGGATAATCTATTATTTTTTCCCTGTAAGTTCCATCATCAAAGGGGATAGAATCCGAGGAGAGTTTTGGTTTTCCCATTGAAACCCTAAATATGAATTTGCTTCCGTTCCTCTCTTTAAGCCATACACTCCTTTCGCCGACCAAGCTATTGAACTTAATTTCCTTCTCCCTAGTCAGTCCTCTGTAATAAAGGTAAGCTGAAGCGCATTTTATGCCATTTCCAGATATTTCAGCTTCTGAACCATCAGCATTGAAAATCCTGAATCCAAAACTATCCCCTCTCTTCTCTATAATTATTAGGCCATCCGCCCCGGCACCGAAATGCCTGTGACATATGGCTTTCGAAAGAGTTCGGGGCTCTTCTCTAATCCAATCCTTTTCAACTACTATAAAGTCATTTCCAAGAGCATGAACTTTATAAAACTCCATTAATCTACCCTTAAAGTTACAATCATCGTCTGCAACCCCCTGGAAATAGTCAACATAACAATATCACCTTTCTTCAGTCTGCTGACCATTTCGTTAAATTCAGCTACTCCTCTTACAGGCTTTCTATTTATTTCAAGGATAACATCTCCTGCCGCAATACCAGCCGAAGACGCCGAGCTTCCCCTGTAGACTTTAACAACCTCAACACCGTATTTGTATCCCATCTTTCTCAGACTGCTCGAGAGAGGAGCTACTTCCAACCCAAGATTCGTCTTAGTCAATGCAAGCGATGGAGCTTTGGTCTCACTTCCAAGCTTTGCTTTTATTTCTTTTATCTTTCCATCCCTTATCACTTTGAGAGTAATCTCATCCCCAGGGGAATGTTTCATAATCTCTACCTTAAGGTCAAGGGGATTCCTTACTTCTTTTCCGTCTATTCCGATAACAACATCATATCGCTTCAGCCCTGCTTTATCTGCGGGAGAGGATTTTACTACCTCGGAGATTATAGCTCCCTTAGTAGATTTAAGCCCGAGGCTTTTGGCCATATCATCTGTTATAGCCTGCATGTAAACCCCAAGATAGCCTCTTTCAACCTTCCCTGTGCTTTTGAGCTGTGTTATAACTTTTCTTGCTATATTAGAGGGAATTGCAAATCCCAGCCCCATAAAGGCTCCACCAGGAGAGCTCGTGACTATGGCGGAGTTAACCCCTATTACTTCCCCTTTGAGGTTGACGAGAGGTCCCCCGCTGTTTCCCCTGTTTATCGCAGCATCAGTCTGGATAAAATCCTCGTATTCTGAAAGTTGAAGCTGTCGACCCTTAGCTGAAATTATTCCTGCGGTAACCGTATAATCCAGACCAAGTGGATTTCCTATTGCCAGAACCCATTCTCCAACCCTTATCTTGTAGGAATCTCCCCACTTTGCGAAAGGAAGATTTCGGGCTTTTATTTTAAGAAGGGCAAGGTCAGACTTTTTGTCCCTTCCCTTTATTACTGCCTTAAATTCTCTTCCATCTGTGAGCTTGATCTTCACTTTCTTCGCCTCATCAACAACATGATTGTTGGTCACAATATAACCGTCCGGCGAAATTATGAAACCTGAACCGAGGCCTACTACTTTTCTCTTTTGAGGAACATTTGGAGGTTGAGATTCCCCGAAGAATCTTCTAAAGAATGGGTCAGAGAAAAAGTCGCCGAAAGGATTTTCAATTTCCACAAATGATTCAGTTTCAACCCTTACAACAGCAGGGCGAACCTTTTCAGCCACCTTCACGAATATGTCGTTAAATGGAATTGTTTCCCCTGCTATAGCTTCCTTTGGCACAAATACTGAAATCTCAGCCTTCTTGTTCTTGTAGAAAATTCCCCTGCTACCGAGAAATAAACCTAAGATTAAGGCTAACAAAGCTATTACCAGAATCTTTCCTTTCTTCATTTTTCACCTCCAATGAGAATTTTAGCACAATGAGAATTTTCTCTCCTCTATTTTCACTTCTCTCCCGAGAAAAATCCTCGCTACTTTTGAAAATTTCTCAAGGAAGTCCGTTACAAAAAATTTATCTTCCCCATAACCATCTTCTCTGAGAATTTTCTTTTCATTCAAAAGGGTCTTTAGGCCGCTGGCAACCGCCTGCCCTGACTCTATAAGCTTAATCTCATTCCCTACAACCTTTCTTATCACATGTTTTATAACAGGATAATGAGTGCATCCAAGAATAAGGGTATCTATCTTCCCCCTCATCCATCCGATATATTCCTCTGCTACTAACTCCGTAACTCTATGGTTAATCCAGCCTTCCTCAACAAGGGGAACAAATAAAGGACAGGGCTGCGAAAAAACCTTAGCACCTCCTTTCTTAAGGATTTCCTTATATCTTCCGCTCCTTATCGTGGCTTCCGTCCCTATTACTCCTATACTCTTTCCACTGCTACTTTCAAGAGCGCTTTTAGCACTTGGTTCTATTACTCCTATTATTGGAAGTGAGGAATAAATACTTTTTAGTTCCCGAATGGCAAAGGAAGATGAAGTATTGCATGCAATCACAAGGGCCTTTATTCCGAATTTTAGAAGGAACTCTGTATTCTCCTTGGAAAATTTTATAACCGCCCTCCTGGATTTTGTGCCATAAGGAAGCCTTGCTGTATCGCCAAGGTATATAAAGGACTCTCTGGGTAATACCTCCTTCAATACCCTATAGACAGTAAGACCCCCTATCCCGGAGTCAAATATTCCTATCGGTTTTTCCCTCAGCAACATAGCTCATATCCATAAAGAAGGGATATTTAAGGCTTATATGCCCGAAAAGAGTCTCTTTCTCCATCCCCTCTATCACTATTTTTACCTCGTTTACTCTCGCAATATTGTAAATGAGGGAATTCACCACTGAATAAATTACAAGGAGTTCCTCCTGAGCACCTGTTCCTTCTTCTGGAAGGGAAAGATCAACGACGGCAGTATTGCCTGAGATGAACACTCGCCTTACCCCCCCTCCTGGAGGAAAGGGGGACTTGGCACCCTCCGGGGAATTTTTTAGAGCATTAACAATTTCCTCTGCTTCTTCCCTATCACTACCCTTTACTTCTATCTGCCATTTTACAGGGAGGAGATAGCCTTCGTAAGTGGGGAAAAACAGGTTCACTTCTTTTTTCTTCCCTTCAATCTCTACATTCTGCTTCTGCTTTTCCTTTGGTATCGGTAAAGGCTTTTCAGAGCCTGAACCTTTGGAACCAAGGTATATCAGCAGGGAAACCAGGAGACCCAACGCAAAAATAAACATTGAAAAGAATAGAATTTTCTTCATCTATCTCAAAAAACTTATGTATTTTTCTATCCCTCTAAAAACTGCCATTTCCAGACCCTCTCTGAAATCCTGTTTTAAAAGGAGCTTCTCTTCATCAGGATTGGAGATAAAATCAACCTCAACTAAAACTGCAGGCATGGTTGCTCCCATAAGAACTTTAAATGGAGCCTGTTTTACTCCTCTGTTTTTGACACCGAGCTCGGAAGAAAGTTCCATCTGGATCATTTCTGCGAGACGGCTTGACTGGTAAAGATACTGGCTCTGGGCCATATCCCAGAGTATAAGTTCTATATCTGAAGAGGGCGCTTCCTTTATCTTTCCGAGATTCTCCCTGTAAGCCATAAGTCTTGATTCTGTATCTGTTGCTTCGTAGCTCAGAAAATACGTCTCGGGTCCCTTTACACTTGGGTCTTGTGAATAGTTAAAATGTATGCTAATGAACAAATCTGCCTTCGCATTGTTTGCTATAGAAGTTCTTTCATCAAGGGAAACAAAGCTGTCATCTTCTCTTGTAAGTATTACCCTTACTCCTAAATTCCTTTCGAGGATCGTCTTCAGCTCCTTTGAAAAAATAAGGGATAGTTTCTTTTCCGCGGTGCCCCCCTTCCCAACTGCTCCTGTTTCCCCGCCTCCATGACCAGGGTCAAGAACTATTGTTCTCACAAGAGGTTTAATAATCCTTCCCTTTGGTCTCTCTTTTACATCCACTACTATCCTGAAGGGTTCGTAAAGCTCAAACAATTTCCATGTGGATGATTTTTTGAAGTTGAGGATAAGAATTGTCTTACCCTCTTGCCTGTTGACTTGTAAGGATTTTAGAAGTCGGCTCTCCATATTTTTGATGGGGGATATATCAAAATCTCCTGAAAGCTCAAGCCTGACTGAAAATTCCCCCTGGAAGAATATCCTGTATTCTATCTCCTCGTCTGTTTCAACAACGAAGCGAGAAAATCTATCATGGTCGGCATACCTTATTTTAGGGTTTTGAGAAAATGCCAGAGAAATCAGGAACAATAACAAAAAAAATCTCAGAAACTTCATGTAAGGGATTTTACCACAAATAGGTGTTAAAGTGGAGGCGGCGGGAATTGAACCCGCGTCCAGAGATGGCGACAAAAAGACATCTACATGCTTATCCCCTCCATTCTTGTTTCGCCCCTTTTGGCCTGAAGAGGCAAAGCCAAAAAGAGCTATCTCCTTTAATCTCGCCCTGAGACCCTGGAGAAAAGTCCCAAGGCAACCCTGATTTTTTTCGCCCGCTGAAACCCTCAGGGCAGGTTATCAACAGACGGCTACCTCACTCAGGCAGCGAGTGCAAGATCGTTCGCACTTATTGGGTCGCCGCCTTTTTACGAGGTTGACGGCACCTCGGCATGCAGCCTTACCACCGCTTCATCCCTGTCGAATCCTATCGCCCCCTTTTTACTATTATATTACACTTGCCTGAATAATTCAATAGGATAAACATTATTATTTCCGAAAAAATGAGGGACACTGTAAAGGCAGTAAGAATCTGAGAAGAGAAAAGAGCGGGAAAGTGGAAAAACAGGCTAAGAGCCATCGCAACAGATACTGGGGGTATTAAAATGAAGGAAGCCTCCCGGGACAATGCAGCAGGGGGAATCTTCAAAGCAAAGAATAAACCGGCTAAAAGCAGGGAAACAATCCCAAGCGCTGAGGAGAAAATCCCAAGGGATATAAGGAGAAATAGAAAGGCTGGCTTTTCTAAGTTTAGAAGTTCAGGAAGCAGGTTCTCCACTCCTGTAAATCTTGGAAGATTTGCATAGATTAACCCTGCTATGAAGCCTACAAATATTGGGGAAAGAAGCAAGAAAGAAGCAGAAGAAGCACCAAGAAAGAGAATCCCTATTATAATCGCATTCCTCTCTGCGCTGCTTGCCTTAATTCCCAGAGAAATATAAGTTATCAGTGCCAATAAGACCCCGAAGAGAATGTGAAGAGCCAAAGAAGCAAGAAAATTGCCCCTTTCCAAGGAAAAAATTACACCGAGAATTAGAATAGAGAATATCTCCCACAGCGAGGCTAACAATCTTATCTTAATGGATGAAATCCTTATTGAAATTGGGGTAAGCAAAGTAGAAACCGAAAGAGAAAGCATAAAACTTTTAGAAATTAGAAAAAAAGCCAAAAAGAAATAGGAGAAAAAAAGAACGAATTTTAATACAGGTAGTTTTATCCCCCTTTTTAACTCAAGTCTTGAAAAATTAATGGAGGCTCCCTCAAGGAAGCCGACGATCCCAAGACAAAGTAAAAAAAAAGGAGATAGCAATCTGAGTTCCTCTTTGAAACCGAAGGAAAGAAGAAACCCAGAAAAAATATAGAAAACCACAACCAAAGAGAAGGAACTTTCCCCTGCATTGAGCTTCTTCTTTCCAAAGATGGAAAGGAAGAGAATAAAAATAAAGGAAAGAATGAGCTTGAGAGATAAGGTCATATACCTCTCCGGGAAAAACCCCATTTCCCAAGAATCTCCCCAACCTTGTAATAGGTAGCTTTACTGTAAGAGGAAAGAACGAAATCCTCCTCCCCCACATCTTCTCTCAATACCACTTCCTGAACTTCCCCGAGAAGTAATATATGGTCTGTAAATGGGATTTCCTTCAGATATCTTACCTCCAAAGAAAGGGGAGAACCATTTATTATGGGTGATGAAACTTTCCGAGAGGGAAGCCATTTAAAAATTGAGGATTTATCCTCCTTCCATCCTGAGACAATACCTGCCAAATCAGCTCCCTTAAGAATTTCTTTACCCACAAAGTTTACAGTGAAATCCCCTGTTTCCTTTATCAATTTATAAGTTAACCTCTTTGCCTTTATCCCTATCCCAATTATTATTGGATTCTCATTGAACTGACCATAAAAAATATATGTTGAAGGGTTGGGGTTATTCCCACCTGAAACAGCAATTACAAGGGGATATGGAACAGGAAGCTGGGGACTTTTCCATTCCCTCATTTAGACCTTTCCAGAATCTCTCTCAGATCATCCCTTGTCATATCCACTGAAATATATCTTTCCTTCCCGGTTTCCCACGCCTTCTCTTCCACAAGGTGAATATCATCTACGCCGAGTTCGGAAAGGGTGTGGTAAAGGCCTTCCCTCTCCATCCAACTCTTAAATTCCTTAAGGCCGGTCTCCCAGTGGTAAATGTCAAATATTGCCTTTGTAAACGACGAAACTCTGTCCCCCCTTTTTCTTCCAACAACAGAAAGGTATGGAATGAGAAGAGCAGCAAGCCCTCTTCCATGGGGGATACTGTCATAAATTCCGGTAACCGCATGTTCTATAGCGTGGAGGACAAAATGACCACCTCTTCCCGCTGATAGGAAGGGTGAAATTGCAAGAGTAGAAGCCCAGCAGAGTCGCTCCCTGGCCTGTTCAATATTCTTTCCCCTTCTTACATCCTCCCAGGAATTCATAACCTCTCTTGTTATCACTTCTGTAAAACCGTTCTGAAGAGCAGCCTTTTCCCCTGAGATATATCCCTCAAGGGAATGGGAAATTATATCAACTACGCCATCGGCTGTTGTGGAAAGGGGAAGAGAATATGTAAGCTCTGGATCCCATATTGCAATCACTGGATAAAAAAATGGGGAATAAAATCCCCTCTTTTCCTTTCTCTCAGGGTCTGAAGCAACGGCATAAGGGTCTGCCTCTGAGCCCGAGGCAGCAATAGTTGGAATAGCAATCACAGGGATACTCCCTCTAAACTTATTTTCTGCTTTGAAATAATCACTTAGTTTTCCCCCGGATACGGCAAGGGCCGCAGCGAGCTTTGTTCCATCCATCACAGAACCACCGCCAAGGGCAATTATAAGGTTTATATCTTCCTTCCTTGCTATTTGAGCCGCAGTTTCTATTTCCTCAACCTTTGGATTCGGGGTTATTCCGTTGAAATGCGCTATAATTATTCTCCTCAGTTGATTCTTAATGGAGTCTACAAGACCTGACTTCTGAGCAAAATTCCTCCCTGTAATAAGAAAAATCCTCTTATCTCTTTCTATTACTTCTTTATTTATTATCTCACCTGCCTTTTTAAATTCACCTTTCCCGAAATATATTTTTGTTGGAAGAGCGAAAAGAAATTTCTTCATGGAAAAATTATATCAGTTTGACAAAGGAAAAACCTCATTATAAAATAAATTTATATGGGAAAAGAAACCATTGATGTGCCAAAAGATGTTGTGATCTTTAAGGAAGGGGAGGAAGGAAGATTTATGTATTTGATCCACGAAGGAAAGGTGAAAATCACAAGAAGAGGCGAAGATATAGTTACTCTCGAAAAGGGGGATTTCTTTGGTGATATAGGACTTTTAACAGGAGAACCAAGGGTAGCTGATGCTATAGCTCTTGAGGATTGCAAATTGGTACTGATAGACGAAAAGGTCTTTGATGAAATAATAAAATCCTCCCCTAACTTAGCAATAAGAATCATGAGAAAGCAAGCTTCAAGATTGAGGGATCTTTATGGCTTTATAGAAAAGGCTGGGATAAGCATAAAGAAAGAGAAGGAAATGGAAGAAGAACCACTTCCCGAAAGTATAGAAGCTTGGCTTGAACTTGAAGATACAGGGGAGAAATTCCCTATAAAGACAAAGATAACATTCCTTGGCAGGAAGGATCTTGCAAGCGATTTTGTTCCCCATGTAGACCTTACAGACTACGATGAAAATAGATTCGTGTCCAGAAGACACGGCAGGATTATACTTAAAGAAGGAAATTTCTTTATAAGGGAAGAAATAGGAGTTCTCAATGGAACTTTCCTGAACAACAGAAGATTGACCACAGGATTTCTTTATGAGCTAAAAGATGGGGATAAGATCACACTTGGGAGGATTTCTCTTTTCTTCAAGGAAAAAACTAAAACTTCTTCTTAAAAATTCTCTTCACAAACTTACCGAAGTTTGAGTCTCCTGTATCTTTCTTTTTTAGAATAAACGCTTCAGGGTCAATCTCATCCATCCTTTCAAGGGGTTTTGTATCAGAAGGATCAACGAGGTAGGCTGAGGCATAGCTTTCAAGAGCTTTCTCTTTCTGACCTGCCTCCTGATATATATCACCGAGATTCATCCAGTAATCTCTACTTGTTGGATACAGCTTTATTGCCTCTTGAAATGCCTTGACAGCAGAATCATAGCTTTTCATCTTCTTGAAAGCCAGCCCGAGAAAACCATAATATGTGTGCCTCTTCGAAAATCCTATTGCCCTCTGGAAATGATCAGCAGCTTCCCTGTAATCATTTTTATAATAGCGTTCCTTCCCCTTTTTAAAAACTTCCCCTGCTTTTTCATAGTCGGGATCCCTCCTTGAGCTCGCAAATTTCTCATTATAAAGCCGAATAAAAGCATCGTTAACCCTTCTAAATATAGACCCCTGATGGATAAAGCCCTTCCATCCAATGTTTTTTGCTCTATTCACCAAAGATTCGAGCCTCTTAAGATAAACACTAATTAGATCCTGCAAAGAACAATCATCAGAAACACCAAGAATCCTTTCATATTCACCCATAGTTAAATTATATTACATTTGCCTGGATTTACATAATGATGAAATTATATTAAAATCTCCTTACTGAATAGGCTGGAGGTTGCTATGAATTTAAATCAAAAGGAAATTCTTGAAAGGGTAAAGAAAGCCTTTGAATATCCTAATGTCAGGACTCCTTCAGTTGAAGAGATGAAGGAGGAGGCTGTGAAGCACGGATTTATTACAAAGGATGGAAGCTTAGCGTTCCTCACATCAGTAAGAAACAGAAGCGCGAAGCTCACTTATTTATATGCTGATGACCAGGAGCTTATGAACTCCATCCCATGGACAGATGAAAGGAAAAAACTCCTTGAAAAACTTCCTCAGACTTTGGAACTCGTTTTCCAATACCTAAAAAAAGCTCCCCTAATACAGCACCACAGGAATATGGGAATAAATCCGGACTTTAACCCTCACATGCACCTTCTTTTCTCAATAGGAAGAAGAGACACCATAAGGCTCCCTTATATGTGGACTCAATCCCTTCCTGATTACAACCCAAATGCCCCGGGACCTGAACTTTATATAGTTTTCATTCCGGAATGGCAGGAAAAAGACCGCCAGGTCATTGTATTTCCTGAAATAAACCTGACCTTTGTCCTCGGCACTGATTATTACGGGGAAATAAAGAAGGGCTTCCTGAGAATGGCAATGTATAGGGCAAAGAGGGACAAGGGATATCTTGGGCTTCATGCAGGGACCAAGCTGGCAAGGGTAAAAGACAAGGATGGGAAGCTGAAAACATATTCAATATTGCTTTTTGGGCTTTCAGGCACAGGGAAAACAACCCATTCTGTCCACCCATGGGGTCTAAATCCCGAAGAAGGAGAAAGGGTCTGGATAGTTCAGGACGATTTCGTTGCACTCAGGCCTGATGGCTCTGCTTATGGGACTGAAATAGGATTTTTTATAAAAACAGACGGCCTTGAAAGGGAATCTCAGCCTTTAATTTACGAGTCAGCGAGAAAACCCTCCGCACTTCTTGAAAATGTTTTAGCTGACTGGAAGGGTGAAGTGTACTTTCAGGACCTCACACTAACGGGAAATGGAAGGGGAATAATCCAGTGGTCAGACCTCGGAGAGTGGAAATCAGATACCATAAACATCCCTCCACTTTCAGAGATAGACGGTCTTATATTCCTTTTCATAACAAGGAGAAGCGACATACTTCCAATGATCCAGAAGCTTAACCCAGCGCAGGCAGCAGCTACCTTTATGCTCGGGGAGAGTATAGAAACCTCTGCAGGGGACCCAACAAAGGCAGGCCAGTCAGTCAGGGTTGTTGGAACAAACCCTTTCATAGTTGGACCTGAAGGAGAAGAGGGAAACATATTTTATGACCTTTATAGAGGGCTACCGCAGGACAAGGTTCAAGCATATCTAATGAATACAGGCAAAATAGGAGAAGCTGGAAATGACAGGGGAACTGGATTTTACAAGATAAAGATAAAGGACAATGCAGCAGCAATAAGGGCAATTATGAAAAACACAATCCAGTGGGAGAAACACTCCAAATTCAAAACTCTCGTTCCAAAGCACATCCCGGACCTTGACCTTAAACCCTTTTCCCTTTCCAATTACTATACAGAGGAGACGGCAGAAAAGCTTACAAACCAGCTAATCCAGGAGAGGAAAGAATATATGAAGAAATTCCCGGGTCTTTACGAGGAAATACTCAAGGCAGTTGAAATCTGAAACAGGAGGGGAAGCAAATTTGCTTCCCATATAGCAAGTTTAAATCTTTATTCCTAAATAGATTGCTCCATAAGGTTTAACTCCGGAGTAATGTCCGAGATTATAGGTTTCTCCTCCTATTCCGACGCTTATTCCGCTTGAGGCCCAAAAAGAAATTCCCCCTTCAAGCCCAACTATATATTTATTATTGAAAATCGCCTGATATCCAGGACCTCCAGATATCCCAAAAAGAAAGGAATTCGTAGAACTTGATAAATATTTAGCAGAAAGAAATCCTGTCTCTGCATATCCCCCCAAATATAGCCCTTCCCCTGAGGTCCTTTGTAAATATTTCCTTATCCCACCTCTGAGGCCAAAACCAAAAGTGCTCCAACCCCCAGAGGAATAAATATATAGGTCCCCACCGATCACAGGATTAAGACAGGAAGGCCTCAGATATTCTACTCCAACATTTAGATCTCCAAAGATCAATCCTATTGGATTTACAGAGACTATCTTTGTGCCTGAAAATAACGGGACAATCAGAATTAGTGAAAAAACAATGGTCAACAAGTTCGCTTTTCTCATTTCAAACCTCCATCTTTTTGTTTTAGATAATAAGTTAATTGATTTGGAATGTCAAAGGAATTTTTAACTCATGTCAAATACAAATTTGTAAAAACAATGAAAATTTCAGATTGACATCATAAGAAATAGGGGGTAAAATTTCTTGAGAAAATCAAGGAGGAAAATTGATGAGTATTTCTGCAGAAAGTGGTGGAATAAAATCCGATCCCAATGTGGTTCCTTTCTGTGATGTTTTATTGGTCCTTCTGATAATTTTCATGGTTCTCACTCCTGTTGCTCAGCAGGGAATGGATGTGAAACTCCCCGAGGTTCAAACTCCTGTAAAAGGACAGACCATTACTAAATCTACAATTCCAATGCTGGTTGTAAAAAAGGGTGCTGCAGGAAAGATGGATATAAGCTTGAATAATCAGCCAGTAACTTATGATGCGCTTATTGAAACTTTGAAGATGAAGTTCTCCACCAGAATTGACAGGAGGATATTCCTCAGGGTGGGGCCAAAGGTTCGCTATCAGAATGTTGTTGACCTGATTGATAAGTGCAAAACTGCAGGGGCAGATGCAGTAGCCCTTGTTCCAATTCCAGCAGAATAAAAAATGAAGGGAATCATCCCATTACTGTTTACATTTTCCCTGCTCTTTCCCAATTATCATCCAAAGAAAAAGGCTATTGAAGAAATAGCTAAGGTTAAGGGGAACTATAAGGTTCTTGTGGTCTTTGGTTATTGGTGTAAGGATTCTCAACTCCATGTTCCCCAGTTCATAAAGGTGATTTGGGAAGCGCAAAATCCTGATATATCTTATGAGCTTTTACCTCTTCCCAGAACGAGAAAACACCCTTTGAGAACAAAATACAATATTGAAAGGGTCCCCACATTCATTATTTATAGGAACAATGAAGAAATAGGCAGGATAATAGAACATCCGAAAAAGTCCATTGAAGAGGATTTAGCTGAAATCCTCACAGGCCGCGGGCCTTAAATCCTTTTCCTATAACTTCGTAAACTTCTGTAGCTATCATGAAGGAGTTAGGGTCTATTTTTCTTATTTCCTGTCTTAAGCCGGGAAATTCCTTCCTTGATATAACAGTCATGACAACTCTTCTTGGTTTCCCAAGGAAGAATGTTTCTCCGTAAAGAAATGTCCCTGACCTTCCCATTTTTTTAAGGACAAATTCCTTTATCTCCTCCTCCTTTTCTGTAATTATTACGGCTAATTTTGCATAGCTCCAGCCTTCCAGAACAAAGTCTATTAGTTTGGAAGACAAAAATAGAGTCAGATAACCAAATAGAGGGGCTTCCAACGAGTGGAAAGCTATCCCCGCACAGGATATTATTATAAAATCAACCATGAATATTCCTACCCCAATACTCATCCCAGTCCATTTATTTATTATCATTCCTATAACATCTGTCCCCCCTGTGGAAGCTCTTCCCTTGAAGACAAGGCCAAGCCCAAGACCGAGCAGGATTCCCCCATATATGGAAGCAAGGAGGGGATTTCCGGTCCCTGAGGGCAACTTCAGGACTTCATGCATGAAGTCAATGGCAAAGTTCAAAATAAACATTCCCACGATAGTGCGAAGTCCATATTTTCCTCCAAGGACCTTCACTCCAAGATAAAGAATCGGTATGTTAAGAACCAAAGAAACTGTTCCTACAGGAAGTTTAAAGAAATAGTTCAGTATAATAGCTATTCCCGAAACACCGCCTGGAACTATGTGATGAGGAATAAGGAATAAGGCATAGGCAAATCCTATAACAATGGAACCGCTTATTATATAAGCGAAATTTCTGATCTCCATTTTTGTGTGCTTTTCCATACATAAAAAAATGCCGGGAGACGGAATCGAACCGCCGACACGGGGATTTTCAGTCCCCTGCTCTACCGTCTGAGCTATCCCGGCTTATTAAATTATTCTCCTAAAAAAGAGTGGAATTGTCAAGGGTAGCCCTGTAAAATATGCTTGTGGAAAAAATAAAAGAATTTCTCAAATCTCCTTTCTTTTCAGGGGGATTTCCTCTAAAGAAAATAGCCCTTTCCTTGCTTGTAATAATAATATTCTTTGTAATCCACCGGATGGTTCTTATCTTTATAAAGTCCCAGAGCGGAAGTGTTAAATCAAAATACAGGGTAAGGAAAGTTTCAGCTTATCTCTCTTCATTTTCAGCTTTCATAATAATTCTCTTTATCTGGGCGGAGAAACTCTCTCAGTTCGTCACAATAATAGGATTGTTTTCCGCGGGTCTTGCTGTGGCTATGAAAGACATTATAGTTGACTGGATTGGCTGGTTGTTCATAATCCTGCGCAGACCCTTTAATATTGGAGACAGGGTTGAAGTGACCGGGGTGAAGGGAGATGTTGTAGACATAAGGACGTTTCAATTTTCTCTTCTTGAGGTTGGAAACTGGGTGGAATCAGACCAGTCCACTGGAAGAGTGGTTCATATACCAAACAGATATGTTTTCTCCCATCATCTTGTAAACTACAATAACGGGTTTGGTTTTATATGGAATGAAATTCCTGTCCTCATTACCTTTGAAAGTAACTGGGCAAAGGCAAAAAATATCCTCAGCAAGATAGCTGATGAACATTCTGTTCATTTTTCTCAGGAAGCCAAGGAAGCACTCAAGAAAAAGATGGCAAGATTCATGATTTACTACAAATATTTAAATCCGAAAGTTTACACAACCGTCAAGGAGAGCGGTGTTCTTCTTACAATCAGATATCTTTGCAAGCCTAAGATGAGAAGGGTAAGTGAAGAGGAAATCTGGGAAGAAATATTAAGGGTTTTTTCTGAAGAACCCGAGATTTCTCTTGCCTATCCCACATACAGGGTTTACAGCCCTTTTTTAGAGAAAAAGGATGAAGACTGAGTTTGAATCCATAATTTCGGAGATTCTCGGGCAGGATTGGGGTTATGTAAAGAAGGATAAATTAATTCTCGGCAGGCAATTGAACGGGAAGAGATGCAAAGTAAGGGGGGGTTGTATCATATATAGAGGGGAATTGAGCTTAAGAGAAATTTCTCTCATAAGAAAGCTCATTTCCCTTTTCCATAAGGCCGAGGAACTTCAGAGAAGCTCAACAGCTCTTCAAAAGGTTACGGAAGTCGCTGAAAAACTCTCCTTATCAGTTGGATGGAAACAAACATTAACTGATGTTCTAAGGACTATAAGGTCCATCCTTCCGGGTGAGTTTCTCTCAATTTACCTTGTTAACAGGAAAAGGAAGGAAATATTTTCTCTTCTTTCCAAGGGATATAAAAGAGAGGAAAAAAAGCACCTTCATCTGAAGTTCGGAAAGGGTCTTGTCGGTTGGTCCATTATGCATGGAAAGCCTATCATAATCGGAGATGTAAGAGATGAACCGAGGTATTACAAGGTTAAGGAAGAAACCCGCGCAGAGATTGTAGTTCCGATAAGGGTAGGAGAAAGAATAATCGGGGCTATAAACATAGAGGATACGAAGGAAAATTCTTTTACAGAAAAGGAAAGGAGAGTGCTTGAAGTCTTTGCCTCTATAGCAGGAATAGTTATAGAACGGGCAAGGCTTTACTCAAGCTTTGTTGACCACAAACTTACACTGAAAGAGCTTGAGGTGGCAAGGAGAATCCAGTTCCACTTTCTTCCAAGCAGATTCCCTAAATTCAAGGATTTCAAAATATACGGCAGGACGATACCAGCCCATAAGGTCGGAGGAGATTACTTCAACTTCAAATTGAAAGGCAAAGACAACCTCCTTGTTGTTATAGCAGATGTTTCTGGAAAGGGCATTCCTGCCTCCCTTCTTATGTCATTTTTTCATTCAGCCTTGATGATTTACTCCAAGGAAACTTCCTTGGAAAAATTGGTAAAGTGCTTGAACGCGTTTTTTCTCTCCCAGACTGAGGACAACCAATTTATAACAGGAATAATTGGATATCTAAAAAAGAAAGAGAAGATCTTTGAATATGTTAATTTTGGGCATCACTATCCAATCATTATAAAAGATGGCAAGGCTGAACAGAAAGAGGGAAGCGATATTGTCCTCGGGGTTGTAAAGGACCCTGTTTACACAGTTAAAAAGATAAATCTTAAAGAGTATCAGGCAGTTTATTTATTTACAGATGGGGCAGTGGAGCAAAGGTGCGGGAGAAATGAGTTTGGAGTAAAAAGGCTTATAAGAATAATAGAAGAACACTGGGAAAAACCAAGCAAAGCCATGGATGCTCTCCTCAGGAAGATGGAAAAGCAATGCGGAGAGGAAAGGGACGATGATCTAACAATGGTGGGAATAGTAAAGAATGTTGGGAATTGATAGGTTTTTGAGCCAAAAAAACAGGTTTATGGGCATGAATTTTGCCCTTTTCTCAAATCAGGCATCTTTTACCTCAAATTTAATCCCTTCGGAGATAGCCATTTCAGAAAACTTTAACCTGCTTGGGATAATTTCTCCCCAACACGGGTTTTTCCATGAAGCGCAGGCAAACATGATAGAGACCAAAGGAATGAATCATCCTCTACTGGGCATTCCCATCCATCCATTTTACTCCGCTTCCCCGACTCTTCCTGATTTTATAGAGGATGTAGATATAATCGTTGTAGACATTCAGGATGTAGGAGTAAGGGTTTACACATACATCTGGAGTCTTTACAAATTGATGGAACTATTAAAAGGAAAAGGAAAGACAATCTTCGTGCTTGACAGGCCAAACCCTTTAGGGGGTGAACTCATTGAAGGAAAGCCTCTTGATATGAATTACACTTCCTTTGTTGGGTTATTCCCACTCCCGATGATACACGGGATGAGCATTGGTGAACTCGCTGTGATGTTCAATGAGGTTCAAAGCTTTGGCCTTGAGCTTAAAGTATTCAGGTCAGATTGGAAAAGGAAACAAACATTCAGAGAGCTCAGGTTTCCATGGATAAATCCCTCTCCGAATCTTCCATCCTTCAATTCCCTGCTTGCCTATGGTGGAAATGTTATATTTGAGGGAACAAATATCTCAGAGGGAAGGGGCACGACAAAACCATTTTTATATATAGGAGCACCTTTTATAAGTGGCTATAAACTTATAAGCTCCCTTGGAGAAATTGATGGGGTAAAATTCCTCCCGGTTGCTTTTTCCCCAACCTTTGATAAATATAAAGGGCAGCTCTGTTTCGGGGTTGAACTCTGCTGCTTTGATAAAAGGTTTAGGCCTTTAAAGACAGGCCTTCTCCTTGCAAAAAGGATTTTTTCCTTTTACAAAAAGTCCGAGTTCCTTCCGCCTCCTTATGAATATGAGCAACAGAAATTCCCTTTTGACATAATAACTGGCAGTCCTTCTTTCAGAGACTGGATAGAAAACGGAGAGGAGGAAGAAATCTATGAACTTTTATCTACGG
>WFSJ01000023.1 GCA_015486055.1 Acidobacteriota bacterium | reverse complement strand
GGTCTAAATTCTAAAGATTTCATATATAATTTCAATGAGGCAACCACATGAATTTCGTATAGAAAATTAAATGAGGCAACACGCACACAAAAAAAATCATCCCCCTGATTTTGGATAATTTTCTCTCTTACCCAGGACGAATGCCTAATGACACGGGAAAGGGAACTCCTATCTTCTCCGTGTCGTAAAAGACAAAATCGCGCAATTATTTGCCCGTAGAGCTTTGGTAAATTCCTTTCTTGTCTTCTCTCAGGGTTTTTCTTATAGTAATTGCACTCGCATTTTACCCTACATTTTTTGATTTTTGCGATTTTGTAGGGTAAAGCTAATGTTTCAATGTAACCATCGCAGCACTACAGCCTGCACTCCTCTGCTCTTCAGAATTCCTTTCTCAGTCTTTGCCAAAGATGAGCATGGGCGAAAAAGAGCGGAGAGTTGCCTTCATTTGAGGCAGTTCTTGAGTATTTGAGGAGATAAAAGAAGCACTTAATAAGAAATCCTTTATAGGAAGAACAATGGGCGAATGACTATAGCAGTCTTACTGAGGCGAAGAAGGACGCAGAAGCCTGGTTTCGCTTCTACAACGAGCGAAGGCCTCATTCTGCTCTGAAAATTGCCCCATGAGCTCCTACCCATAAAAATGGCGAAATTTCTCAACTGCCAGCCGATTTTAGGAGAGATAACCAGGAAAAAAGCCAAGGTGTATTAAGGACTTTAAATCCTTAAATTAAGGAGTTATAATCCTTAATATGAGATTAAATAGGGAAAATATAGATGAAGTATTCAAAGCTTTGGCGCTACAGCTTAAGGTTCAAAAGGGAGAACCTATATCCATTGTAGTTTGTGGAGGCACTGCTTTGGCAGCACTTGGGCTTGTGGAGAGAACCACCAGGGATGTTGATGTTCTGGCAAGTGTTGTGGAAAAGGAAGGTGAAATTCATATAGAGGAGCTCAATGAATTTCCCCAATGGTTTAAGAAAGCCTCAGATATTGTGGCAAGGGATTTTGGCCTTCCAGAGGAATGGATAAATTTAGGCCCTGCTCCCCAGGTTAAACTCGGACTTCCGGATGGATTTGAAAAAAGACTTGTTAAAAAGATATACGGAGATTATCTGACCGTTTACTTTATTAGCAGAATAGACCAAATACATTTTAAACTTTATGCTTCTGTGGATAGAAATTCTTATCATGTTGAGGACCTTCTCAAACTGAATCCAAGCGAGGCAGAAATAGAACAAGCCGCACACTGGGTTCTCACCCAGGATACTTCTCAAGTATTCAGGAAGCTTTTAAAAAGTTTTCTTAAGGAGATTGGCTATGAAAAAGTTGCTGAAAGAATTTAATGAGGCTTTCCACTTGCTTCACTGGAGGCAGTGGAGCGCCCTGGGGCTTTTTACCTATGAGGCTGGGGAGAAAAACTGGATTATCGATCCTGAGGCCCTTATAGTCTCCACCCTATCCATGGAAAGGGAAAAAAGGCTTTTAGAAGGGTGCAAAGAGTGGTGCGTGAAAAACAGAGCATGGATAAGTTCATCAAGGCTGCGGAGAATAGCAGAGGAGTTTTCAGGGTCACAACCTCCCCTTGAAAAACCGTTGCTTTCCGAAAATTTACCCATGTTGGAGAGCTGCATTAAAAATAAAAAAATAAAGAAAGAAGGAGAAAGAAAAACCTTTCAGCCCAATTTGGACAGCCCTCCCCTTTTGCTGCTTAAACTCAGGGCAGTGTTTGGAGTAGAAGCCCGAAGCGATGTTTTCCTTTATTTCCTTCTGGGAATGAAAGGAAACTCTTATGAAGTGGCCAGATGGACCTATTATGACCAGAAAAGGGTTTACGCAGTGGTGAACATGTGGGAGAGGGCTGGGATTCTGGAAAAGATGCACAGCGCTAAGGAAAAAATATTCTGGTTGGCCAATAGGAACAAGTGGCAAGAAGTTTTTGGGGTTGAAAAATTGCCTCCCTTTGTTAACTGGCCAAAGGTTTTTCTTTTTCTACACAGAATAAACCTTGTTTTAAGAGACGGAGATTGGCAGGAGCCATATCTTCTCTCGTCATTTTTTAAAAGCATTTATAGCGACACGATGCGATTTTTCGCCCCATTTGGGGTGAGCTTCCCAAAACCGGAAACCTTCCCTGGGGATGAATACTTCCCTCCCTTTTCCAAGGCCATTCTCAAGGCCCTTAGAAATGCGACTTCACCTGACAAAATAGTTTAACATGACCAGCAGGGTAAGGGATTTTTCCCTTTTGCCCAGGAGTGGATGGTATGCTTGTATTCCCCCTAAAAGGTGGAAAGTTTTTGAGTTGAATTCCTGTAATCTGCATCTCTTACCCCCCTCATTTTGCAATATCCTAAACTGAGCAATTTTCTCACCAGATTTATATTATAGAACATTTTTTGGATTTTCCCACACGAAGAATTCATTCCCCCTGATTTTGGATAATTTTCTCTCTTACCCAGGACGAATGCCTAACGATACGGGAAAGAGAACTCCTAACACTCCTCCGTGTCGTAAAAAATCACGTATTTATTCATCCGCAGAGCCCCGCTGAATTCCTTTCCTATGATTACTATGGGAAAACAGTTTTTCGCCCGAAATACGGCAAATTAGAGGGCAGATTTTTTCACTACCCCCCTTCTGATTTCTTGTGTTTATTTCTTTAACTTAAAAGCATTCTAAGTCCCCTTCCTTTACGTAGGGGTAGTTGACAGGTTAAGGAGCCATTTCCAGATAGGAATTATCCTTACAGTCTTCCCCGATACCTCTTCCGTTCCCTCTTCTTCAAGGGTTACTATCTGAAGTTGGGAACAATTTAGAGCTTCCGAGCCAGCAAGAAGTGCGTCTATCTCTCTTTGTCTCGTTTTTGGATCGTTTAAATTCAAACTCACTTGGACAAGGCTTTTGACTTCCTCCCCTTCTTTTACCGCAAAATCAACTTTTTTTCCCCTGTAATCTCTCCAGTAATAGATCTCTAAGAGAGGGTAAAGTTTTTCTCCTGTAAAACTCAAGAAAAACCGTATTTTCAAGGCTTGTTCCCTTTTCTTTGGAGAACTTGAAACCATAGGAAGTTCTTAGACCGACATCAACAACATAAGTCTTCCTTACAGCCTGGGCCTGCTCTTTCAGGGAAAAGGAAAATTTTCTCACAAAGAAGAAAAGGGCCGAGTCTTCAAGATAGCGAATGTAATTGAAAAGGGTTCTTTTCGTAATGGGAAGGGAGGTTTTTATCCATTTGTAAAAGGAATTT
>WFSJ01000022.1 GCA_015486055.1 Acidobacteriota bacterium | reverse complement strand
ATTATCCTTCCAAGCATATCCCAAAATGTCCTATGGAAAAGGGCATTAGGTGAAAAAATTCTCTATTCAGCTCCTACCGTTGAAAATCACCTATTATATGTCTCTTCAGAGAGAAAGATATATGTTCTAAACCCTGACAACGGAAAATTGGTTAAGACATTTTCTATAACTGGAATTATAAGAAACACTCCATTAATAACAGATAACAAACTCTTTGTTCCGATTATCTTTGGAAAATTTTTTGCTATTGACAGGATCTCAAAAAAAACTTTATGGACTTTCTATTTGAGGTCAGAATTCATGGCTTCTCCTGCTGAAATAGATGATTCTCTACTCCTAAACTCCGCCGATGGGATTCTCTTCAGAATAAACAAAAAGGATGGGAAAATCCTGTGGAAGGTCAATCTGAAAAGAGAAATCTACAATAAAGCCCTTGTAAAAGATAATGCCATTTATATCGGGGATATCGGGGGAAATTTCTATAAAATAAGCGCAAGGGGAAAGATAATGTGCAAAATTTCCACGGGCTCTTCGGGAATGACAGAGGCAGTGTCACAGGGAAATAAGATATATTTTGCAAGCTGGAAGAAATTATATGCTGTATCTGCTGAAAATTGCAAAATATTATGGAAGAAGAAATTTAGAGAAACAATTATTCCTTCCCCTGTTGTGAACAGGGACAATATTTTAGTGGGCACAGGAAGCTCCTTAGCCTCACTGGATAGACAAAGCAAAAAGGTTAAATGGGAATACAGAACAAATGGGAGGATTGTTTCCTCTCCAGTGATATATTCCAATAAAGTATTTTTTACAAGCTCAGATGGGTTTCTTTATGTGCTGACTCTGGGACCAGGTTCACTTCTGTGGAAAGATAAACTGTCGGGTCCCTCCTATTCCCGGCCTCTTATTTACAAAAACACCGTGATAGTCTCAGATATGAAAGGTAATGTAAGATGCTTCGCCCTGAATAAAGATTGACATGAAACAAATATTAAGCAAAATTGCCATAAAGTGTTATAATAAAAATAACCAACTTCTCTCAATCTCATAACATTACCAAAACTCCCACCATCCCAAGGGGCAGGGAAACCTGCCCCCTATGTCTATAGGAATCTAACCTGACAAACAGCAGTGATGAATATTTTCGTAGGAAATTCCTTGCTAATTTCCTCTTTTTAATTTCTCATAGTAAATTAATCTTCCGTTCAGGAAAACCGCAACAGAATAATTGTCCTCCCCTGCGATTTCCAGAGACCTCCATACTATAACCTCGTCGTAATACTTACCCTCTTGGCCAAAGAAAGAAGTGTATTTCTTTACCAAAAGTCCCTTTCTGTAAACTCTTATTTCCAGTTTTCCCTTTCCCTCAATTTCTTTCAAAACTATAAAAACCACTGGATTTTCGCCAATGCCTTTCTTGAAGGGAATTTTTTTCAGTTTACCCTTGGAATTTTCCACACTCTTAAGAAAAGAAATTTCTGCAACATAGGGGGTATTGTTCACAGGAAGAGATTTCATTTTGACCGTACAATAGGAAAGGAAAACAGCCATTATCAGGAGAAAATATTTTTTCATAATGGTATCACTCTGAAGAAGTATTTCTTGAGGGCCAAGGAATATCCGAGTTGAAGACGGATTGCGTGTCTTATATCCTTTTCAAGATATGCTTCAAGGGTTGAAATTTCTCCTGTGTAGTTGTTATAAACGGAAAAGAGGCGGACTCTGAAATTTAGGGGAAGATAAATTTCCCCTGAGGTAGTTGCCCTCTCTAAAAAAAACTCCTTATTGTAATAAAAATATACGAAGAAGGAAGTTCTCCCTGAGTTTATCCCGATCTTCCCCTTTAAATAGAAATTGTTATATCCTTCAACCCAGAACCCCCCTGTTTTATACCTTGATGATAAGGTAAAATCTCCTCCGAAGACAAATACCCAGATTTTTTTCTGAAGGTCAAGGAAGTAGTTAAACTCGCTCCAGGAAGTCTTCCCCCTCTCCCATACCTGATTAACGCTAAAATTAGGGGAAAACTCAAATCCAAGGGGCAGAGAAAATCCTGAACTATCAAGCGAGAATCTGAAGCCAGGGGAGTATTTTGTTTCGCGGGAATTCCCATAAGGAAAGGAGGAAAAAAGGAAAAATCCCTCAAGTTGAGCTGATACCGAATCCTCAAGGAATTTTAAAGCAGGGAACCTTAAGTTCATTGTAAGATCCTTCCTTTCAGTTTCTTGAATAAGGTCATTGGAGATGTTCCCCACAGCTTCTAAGGTAAATATAGAAGGAGTGTAAGAAAGTCTTGCAGAGCTGGTTCTTGTCTTTGTTGTTAAACCCTCTCCTTTTACATTTTTCTCCGCCCAGGAAAGATCGAGGGAAAGCTTTTTCAGAGGATGTATCTCAGAATAAAGGTTTAAAGAGTATGAGCCGCAATAGTTCCAGCCAACTTCAAGGCCAGGCATAAAAAAATTGAGCTTCTTAAATTTTAATCCTGAAGAAAGCCAGTAGTAAGGTTTCTGAGCTTCATTGGTCGTTCCTCTCTGGCTTATGTAAAAATCAAATGATTTCCCCTGCTTTGAAGTCAAAAAAGTAAAATCAAGATTTTTCCCGGAGGTCGTGTAAAAGATAGAATTTTCTATTATTGGTTTCTTTCCCTTTTTTCCAAAGCTCCCTGAACCTGAAAATATTATCCCCCTTTTGTCACCTGGAATTTTGAAAAGTTCCCTCTCAAAATACTGAAGTTCATAGGAGCCCTGATAAAGTTTTTCTCTTAAATTAAGGACAACACCAAGAAATGCTCCCTCTTCCTTTGAATATCTTATCCTTCCAGGACGAAGATTCGTTTTATCAGGAGGTTTTCCCATACTCAGAAGTAGAGATTTCATTGGTATGGAGGGAGCTCCAAGAACATAGGGAATAACTATTTTCCCTACAATTTTCCCTTTGTCCGATACCTCCATTTCCTTTGCTTCAAAATAAACGGAAGCCTTCCTCAACTCAACAGGAGAGATAAGTCTGGGAGGTATGATTTCTTTTCCCTTCTTCACTATTTTTTTCTCAAACCTCATCCCCTCGTAACTGAATTTTCCATCCTTGAACCTGAAGACCAAAAGGTCATAATTTTCCTCATCAATAACAGCTTTTCCTGAGACAATTCCCTTCCAGGTATTAAGGTCAAAATAAACCCTATCTCCATTGATTATCTTCCCTCCTGCAAGGATTTCAACCTTTCCCCCTCCATATATATACTTCTGGTCCCTGCTGAAAATGATATATTCTCCTTTAATTTTCATAAGTTCTTTGGGAAAAAGAGCAGATGCTAACAAAAGAACAAACAATGTCCTAATAAAGAGACAGCTTGTATATTTTCCCATCTGTTGAAAAAAGGTAGAAATAGCCCGTTGAATCCCTTGTTATACCTCCAGGATAATTTGTAGGAGAACTATAAACCTTATCAACCTGACCGTCAAGTTTAAAAAGATAAATTGAAAGGTTGCCCCTCTCTACAATTACAATCCTGTCGTTCCAATATTCAATCCCGGAAGGCTGAAATCCCGGAATCTTCAATATTTCTTCAAAGGAACCATCATCATTGTAATAATAAATTCCCTGTGAGCGGGAATCGTATATTATGAGCCTGTTCCCATCGTTCGTTATAAAGAGCGGGAGTTTATCCCTCAAGGGTCTTTCATTCACCACTTCCCCTGAGAGGGGATCAACAAGAAGAATTCTTCCTTCGGCCAAGCTTGCATAAAGAAGCCCCTCAAAGAAAGTTACCCCTGAAGTGTTTCCCCCAACAGGAATTTCTCTTAGAACCTGCCCTGACTCATTGTCCAAAGCATACAATGTTCCGTCCTGCGATGCAAACCATAATTTTTCCCCGTCAAAGCATAGGTCACCATTTCCGCTTAGCTTTGTATCCATTATCTTCATTATCTTGACCTCCAACCTGGATACATTGGGATCAAGGGGATTGTCAAATATGACATCCCTGCAACCACTAAAAGCTAAAATTAAAACAAATATTAAGACCGCCTTTTTCAATTCCGCCTCCAATTGAGGTTTTTTTCTTTCCCTTTTTGCTGAAAAACTTAAGATCAATAATGTGAAGGACCCATATAGAAAAAGCTCCTAAGATAAAAATGTTTCTCCTTTTGAAGCTGTCCTCTGTCTTGCTGCGATAATAAACCACTGAATCCAGATCGGCTGCAACTTTATATTTATCGTAGAAATCATATCCTTTTTTGTTCTCAACGAAGGCAGCCACAGAAAATGAAAGAAAACTGCCAGCAAGTATTATTCCCTTTGCGTATTTTCTAGATTTTATTTGCTCCACACCAGGCAAAAGTATGGTGAAGCTCTTTTTATTCTGGGCAAATATAGAAAACCCAATGAGAAATAAAGCAAAAAACTTCCTCACTTACCTATTTTACCCTATATAGGCTTTTTCAACAATTATCTCAATTATTTCTTCTGCAGTTTACAAAATTGGAATTTGCAGGATTTACAAAACTCGGGTATAATTATAGTATCCATTTCATCTAAGGAGGTAACCATGAAGAAAATTTTGGTTCTTTTGGTGCTTTTGGTCGCAACAGTTGCAGCCCAAAATAGACCAAAGGTGGCTGTGCTGGAATACGATTTTTCGCCCATAGGAAGAAATGTCGGCTGGTGGTGGGGCACATATGATATAGGCAAGGGATTCCAAGCTCTTGTGGAAGATAAGCTCCTTGACCAGGGGATTTTCAGGATTTACTCAAGGAAATTCCTAAGCAAAATTCTTCAGGAGCAGAATTTCCAGACCAGCGATAGGGCAGACCCCGCAACAGCAGTTAAAATCGGAAAACTGGCAGGGGTGAAATACATAATAGTAGGCACTGTAACAAAATTTGAGCAAAAGAGGAAAGGAGGGGGCCTCGGGTTTGTAACCAAAAAACTCGGCTTTGGAGGCGGTGGAGCCAAAATTACCGAAGCAAGAGTTGCTCTCACCACCCAGCTTATAGATGTTGAAACAGGAGAGATTCTCCTTTCGGTCAAGAGTGAGGCAAAAGACACGGGAATTGCTCTTGGTGCAATTACATCGGTAGGCGGAGGATTTTTTGGCGGTCAGAACTCAATCTCTAAAGCCTCCGAAAAAGCAGTGGATAATATGGTTGTAAAGCTTGTTAACAAAGCAAGAGGGCTCGGTATTATCCAGTAATTAGGCTTAGAGAAAGAATTTAGCTTAGTAAAGGAGGACATCAGTTGTGCCCTCATTTTTACATAAGAATTACTTTATGAAATTTTTAGAGCGTTTCCAAAACTTTGCTAAGGTTGATTATATGACCTCTTTCCTCTTTGAGTATTTCAGTAAGAATGTCCCTATGCTTCGGTTCTATTAGATCCCAAAGATAATAAAAGAAAAGGAGTGTCTGCTTTTCAAACTCAAGAGCATAGGAGATAGCTTCTTTCATTTCCATTCCTTCCTTGAACTTTTTCAGAACCATGTCAGTCTTTTTGAAAATTTCAGATTCGGAAAGCGCTTTTAAGAAAAGCTGAGCTTCCTCTCCCAAGTCAACTATCCTTTCCCTCTTTTCATATTCCTTCTTAAGGTTAATGTATTTCACCAGATGCTTGGCTTCTTCTTCTCTCAGAGTTTTGAAAAGCTCCTTTAATTCCTCACCCTTTATTGTATCAAAGAGCTTACCGTAAAACTCAATACTGAGCTTTTCGGTTTCTATTGCTGTATTTAAAGCTTCAAGGATTGAAAATTTTTCCATCTTTTCCTCCATTTATGCTATTCTTACAGAAAATTATTATATCACAAAATTGCTCTCCATATGGGAATAAAGGGCGGGAAGGGAAAAACTATTTTGCTATAAAGAAAATTCCTGCCCGGAAAGTTTCCTTATGATATAATTTTTTTTATGAGATTACTGGGCTGGCTTCTTTCCGTATCCCTTCTTTTTCCTGCAACTATGCGGGGGGTAAAATTCGTAAGGGGAAAGAATTACGCAAGGGTAATTCTCAGACTTTCCTCCCCTGTAAAATATGAGGTCGGTAAGATAAAAAGGAAGGGAAAGACATTATTATATGTGGATCTTTATGGGACCAACCCCGGCAGGGTAAAAAGCAGATATTACTTTGAATCGAATCTTATAGAACTTGTTAGAATTGCAAGAAAGGATATGAAGAGGGAAAGGGCTGTAATCCACCTGAGGAATTTCTCCTACTATAGGGTGTTTTATCTCCCTTCTCCACCGAGGGTCGTTATAGACATCTTCGGGAAAAAAGAAATAAAAGAGGAATTCACACTATCAAAACAGCTTGGGCTTAAGATAAAGAAAATAGCAATTGATCCTGGACACGGAGGAAAAGACCCTGGATGCATCAATGAAAGACTTGGGCTTAGGGAAAAGGACATAGCCCTTGATATTGCTCTTACCCTGAAGGAACTTCTTGAAAATGGCGGCTATCAAGTTATCCTTACAAGGAAGAATGATTCTTATTTGAGCCTTGAGGAAAGACCAGCCATAGCCAATAGCGAGGGCGCTGACCTCTTCATCTCTATTCATGTAAACTGGGCAAAGAGAAGCTCTGCAAGAGGAATTGAGGCTTTTTATCTTAATTTTGCCACTGATTCTGAATCAGAAAGGGTAGCAGCCAAGGAGAATGAAACATCCTCAAAGTCATTGTCCCAGCTTAAGGGAATTCTCAAAAAAATTGCCTTAAACGAAAAGGTGAGAGAATCAAAGGCACTTTCCAGTTTTATTCAGAGAGGAATCGTTTCCAATATGAAGAAATTCTACAAGGGAATTAAAGACCTTGGAGTCAAAGGCGCTCCTTTCTTCGTTCTTGTGGGAGCGGAAATGCCAGCAACTCTTATCGAGGTTTCCTTTCTCTCAAATTCTGTAGAAGGAAAGAGGCTTTCAACACAAATTTACAGGACAAGGCTCGCCTATGGGATATATCTCGGCATTGAGAATTTTGTAAAATCCTTAGAGGAAAAATGAAAAGAAGAGATTTTGTCAAAGTCCTTGCTGCCGCAGTCTCTCTTCCTTTTCTTGCTCAAGTGAAAAACAAGGGCTTTGAAGCTGTGGAAGTGAAGGGAGAAGACCCCTACAAAATGACGTGGAACGGAATAAGGACATTTGGGCTAAAAAATCTTGCATCTAAAGGGGATTTAGTTCTTGTAAAGCCAAATATTGGCTGGGACAGAACTCCTGAGCAAGCGGCGGATACTAATCCCTTCATTGTGAAAGCTATAGTAGAGGCTTCATATCAGGCAGGTGCAAAGAAGGTCATTGTCTTTGATAATCCCTGCAATGTGGCTAAAAGGACATATTTACATTCGGAAATAGCCATGGCTGCGAAGAAAGCTGGTGCAGAGGTTATCTTTCTGAGGGATAATCACCTGATAACAGAAAAATTAAAGGGGGAATTTCTCAAGGAATGGAAGGTATACCGTCAGGCCTTAGAAGTAGACAGAATCATTGATGTTCCCATAGTAAAGCACCATTCTCTTGCAAGGGCAACGATAGCGATGAAAAACCTTATGGGGATTATAGGGGGAAGAAGGGGTTATCTTCATAGAAGAATTGATACGGCAATAGTTGACCTTGCACAGTTCTTCAGACCTTCCCTTGTTGTAGTGGATGCTTACAGAATTCTTAAAGCTCACGGGCCTCAGGGAGGAAATCTGAGTGATGTGGCTCTGAAGAAAAAGCTATTTATCACAAAAAACATAGTCGCTGCTGATTACTGGGGAGCGAAACTCCTCGGGCTCAACGAATCCCAGATGGCATGGGTAACAGAAGGAGAAAAGAGAGGCCTTGGAAGAAGGAGGGTTAAGACCCTTAAAATATGAAATACAGGTTCCTCCGTTGGGCAAGGGTTGTTTCCCAGATATTCTTCTTCGGGTTGTTTCTTTACCTCTTTCTCAGAACAGGATTTTTCGGCTCTGACAGGGTAACACCTTTGATTTCCATTTTCTTCAGAAGCGACCTTTATTCCATAAGTATTGTTGGAATTGCAGCAAGGACACTAACTGTTTTTTCTCTGTTTTTTCTCGTGCTTCTTCTTCTTTCCCTGACCTTGGGGAGGGTTTTCTGCGGGTGGATATGCCCAATGGGAGCACTTCTGAGCTTTTTCTCATGGCTCTTTAAGACAAAGAAAAGAAGGTATAAAGAGCCAAGCTTTAAATACAAATATGTCATATTGATTTTCTTCTTCGTGGCAGCGCTTTTTTCCCTTCCCATTGGCACAGTTTTTGACCCCATAGCCATACTTTTCCGTGTGGTTACCTTCGTAATTCACCCAGAGGGAAATCTTGCTCTCCTTTACAGCTCAAAAGCGATTCCTTCATTGGAAAACTATACGATGACAGAGCCTCATCTATTCTATGGGGCAGTTACAGCAGGGATTATCTTCCTGACAGTTCTCCTTTTGAATCTCATAGAGGAAAGGCTGTGGTGCAGGTATCTTTGTCCTTATGGAGCCCTCCTCTCAATCATTTCCTCTAAGAATATCCTGAAGCTGAGAATAGATGAGGAAAAATGCACATCCTGCGGTATATGCGATGCTGTCTGCCCTGCCTCTGCAACACCCTTTAATGGATGGAAGGCAGGCGAGTGCTATCAATGCTTCAGATGCCACACAGAGTGTCCCGAAGACGCAATTTATACTGAACTTTCTATAAAGGCCAAAAAGAACGAAAAAGGAATTGACATTAAGAGAAGGGAAGCACTCCTTACTATTGGCGCAACCCTTATCGCTATGCCCCTTCTGAAAAAGGAGAAGAAGGTTCTCAGACCTCCTGGTGCAGTTGAGGATTTCACTTCAAGATGCATAAGATGCAGCGAATGCATGAAGGGATGTCCAACAGGAGTTCTGCAACCAATGAGTCTTGCATCAGGCCTTGAAAACTACGGAACACCCAGGCTTGCTACGGAGCTGAGCTACTGCGAATATGAATGCACTCTCTGCCAGAGTCTATGCCCTTCAGGAGCCATAGGAAAATTTACACCCGAAACAAAAAGGATGGGGGTGGCAAGAGTTGACCGTTCAGTATGCCTTCCCTTCGCCTATGGGGAAGAATGCATAGTTTGTGAGGAACACTGTCCCGTTCCTTCCAAAGCAATAAAACTTATAGAGATAGAGGGCCTTACCCCTGAAGGCGAGAAAAGAAAGATTCTTGCTCCTGTTGTCAGGGAAGAACTCTGCACAGGGTGCGGGATATGTGAGAATAAATGTCCTCAATCCCCAAAAGCAATAAAGATTTATCCATTAGAGGATTGATTTTTTCTTGAAATCATAATTTTTTCCCTATAATATAAATATAGGAGGTGAATATGAGAAAAAAATATTTTCTTATCGCGGCTTTTCTTTTAATGTCCTTTGCCTTGCTGGCTCAGGGCGAGTTCAGCATTAACTTCTTTTACGGGTTCGTAAACCCATCAGATTTTAATGCCAACGCAAGGGGGGCTACTAACTTGTTCAAGGATTGGGCGGCATATGATGCCTCACACGGTTACAACACAAATGTAACAGGAGGGCTCAAGGACCTTAAGAACCTTATGGGGGGCTCAGCCGAGTTCAAGTATTTCTTTTCAGAAAACCTTGCCTTTGGTGCTGGATTTGCCTATCAGAGCGGAAGCAAAAGCTCCTCTGTAAAGCTTGAAGAATCAGGAGGGGGAAATACAATGTCTGTCCAGATCAGCGAGGACAAGAAGGCGAAAATCTACATCCCTTATGTAGGACTGCATTTTATTGTCCCTGCAAATTTCTTCTCCCTTGACATTTACGGAAACGCAGGTTATTTCATGGGAAGTTTCCCTAACTACAAGATGAATTATTATGGAGTATACAACGGAGTTACCGAGGATAATGAGGATTTTGTTACCAATAACCTGAAAAAGTCAACCGTCGGAGCATGGGGAGGTCTAAGATTAAATATGAACATTCAGGAGAACATGGGATTTTTCATCTTCGGAGAATACAGATATGTGAATTTCAAAGAGCTTAAAGGAAACTGGACAGATACAGAACATGTGAGCGGATGGTCAGCCAGCGGAAGTGGAGACCTTTACTATTATGAGGTGTATAATTCGAACAAGTGGTATGAAGAATTAATGGTGAGAGACGCAGCTCCTTCTGGTTCACATTATCGCAATGTGAGGAAAGCAGAGCTCAACTTCTCTGGATTTTTTGTAGGTGCAGGGTTCTTCATTAAATTCTGAAATACTAAAGATGGGGACATCCTGAACGGGTACCCCATCTGATACTTGATTTGCTTAAAAAAGAAAATTGCCTCATATTTCCCCCTTTGGAAAAGGGGGAGAGAGGGGGATTTGTTTTAAAAAGGGAGAGCTCCTCATATTTCCCCCCTCTCTGAGGGGGGATTGAGGGGGAAGTATAAGAAAATCCCTCCTAACCTCCCTTTACAAAAGGGAGGGATAGGAAAGAGGGAATTAAGAGAAATTATTCCTTAGCCTTCTCCCTTTGGAAAAGGGGGAGAGAGGGGGATTTGCTGTAGGAGTAAGGGAAAATCCTCCTTAAACCTCCTTTGCGAAAGGAGGGGATAAAAGAGGAATCATTCCTTTAGGTTCAGTTGACCTTTTCTACATATCCCTTTAAAATAAAATGATTCAGGATTTGTTTTAAGCAACTCTTTTGATTTTCAGGAAGAATCATCAGAATATCTCTCAAGGGAGTTTTACTGTCAAGACTGGAGAGTATAAAGGCTTCTAATGGTGAGATTTTTTCTTCCACTTTTATATTGTCAACCATTTTATATAGGTCCTTTCCTCTGAGCTTCAATTCTTCTTGAAATTTCTCCTCTAATTTTAAGGGCTCTGTTATCTTCCTGAATTCCGACAAATCCACTCCTGCATTTTCAAACTCCTTCTCGGCTATTTTTATATATTCCATTGCTTTGAAATTGCAATTATCCACTCTGAGGACTTCTATCCATTCCCTGTAAGCTTCTTCTAATTTCCCTACCCCATAATGGGAAAGTCCCATCTCGAGCTTTTCTTCCAGATCTTTCTGCTCTGATATCTTTATAACATCTAAATCCTCTATGGAAATGCTCATCCTTTGAGCTATAATTTTCAGTATGCTATCCATCTTAAAAGGTTTTTCTACAATGTGAATGAAATCCTTCAAATCCCTTGTTCTGAGTTCTTCCTCTTTTTCCTTGATTATGACCGTGAAAGCTTTTCTCTCACTCCAGAGTCTGGACAAAGTCTCAAAAAACTCCTTCCTGTTTATACCATTTAGAGGAAATTCCGTTATTAAAAAATCAAAATCCGCTCCGGGTAGATTTTTAAAAGCCTCCTTACCAGTTCCCCTTTCCATAAAGACCCCTATTTTCTCAAAGGAGAGAACGAGAGAATCAATGATACTTTTTTCATCACAAAACACCACCCCTTTCATGAAAAAATTATAACACAAAGGAGTAAATTCCAACAAAAAAATACAAGCTTTCCTGAAATAATAAATCTCTTGACATACAATTTCCTTTCCTATAATATAAATATAGGAGGTGAATATGAGAAAAAAATATTTTCTTATCGTGGCTTTTCTTTTAATGTCCTTTGCCTTGCTGGCTCAGGGCGAGTTCAGCATTAACTTCTTTTACGGGTTCGTAAACCCATCAGATTTTAATGCCAACGCAAGGGGGTTTACTAACT
>WFSJ01000021.1 GCA_015486055.1 Acidobacteriota bacterium | reverse complement strand
CAATGGTTTGCTTTCCACTTTTTTATCATATAAATTCCAGAGCCAATCATGGTGCCTCCAGCTAAAAGAGCCATTAATATACCAATGTAAGTTGGGAAAAGGAAATAGATTATCAATGCCAGGATAGTTACAGCGAGACCAGTAATGACCAATCGTGTATCTGTCCATAATCCCATAACTATATATCCGAACATAGCTACGGTGGCAATAAACAGGGAAATTTTCGTCCATCCTGCAGGTTTCATTATCCATATCCACAGTGGGGTGTAAATAAGAAGGAATATCCAGAACAGCATTATTTTTATCCCTGTCCTTGAGACCGTTTTAGAACCGAGTTTTCGCCCTATGAGGAAACTGCCTATTATACCGCAGGAAACAAGGATTATCCAGAGCTTCCCCGAAACAACATTCCCCAGGAACTGGGAGCCTGAGTATCCAAGGAGATAAATTATCCCCCAGAGGATAAGATAATAAGCTCCACCGATTGAGAGAGCTTCCTTTGCCCGAACCATTGTGGCTTTGATAAGCTGCAGGTCCTCTGCAGCCCTTTGTGTGTCCATTGCATTGTTCATGCTTTATCTCCTTATATTATTTATTATATAAAGTATTTTATAACAAAAATTACTTTTTGTCAAGCTTTTCTCAAAAAATATATCTTTTCTTTGAGGATATGCTTTTCCAGTTGCTCCGCAGGAAATGATTTCCTATAATTTCCTCTAAGAATAATTGGAGGTAAACATGAGAAAATTTATTTCAATATTCATTCTTTTACTTACCATCTCTTTCCTCTATTCCGCAGAAAAAAGGGCATTTACCATTGATGACCTTTACAGGATAAAAAGTATAAGTGGGCTTTCCCTTTCGCCTGACGGAAAGAGATTAGCCTTTGTTGTTACAGAGTATTTTCTGAAGAAAGGGAAGAGCAACTCGGATATTTACCTTCTTGATCTTAAAACTTCAAGGCTAACAAGGCTAACTTACAACGAAAAGGCGGATTATTCTCCCTTCTGGTCAAAGGACGGGGAATATCTTTATTTTATTTCCACAAGAAAAGGAGGGCCACAGCTCTGGAGAATGAGCATTTATGGTGGCGAGGCCCAGAAGATAACATCATTCTACACAGGAATTTCAATGCCAATTATAACAAAGGACGGGCGCATATTTTTCGTCTCCACAGTTTTCCCCGAATGTGGAGCAGACAATAAATGCAATAAACGCCTTGGAGAAAAGCTGAAGAAAGGACCTACGCAGGCACATCTTGCAGTTTCTCTTCTTTTCCGCCACTGGAACCATTATCGCGATTTCAAATACAAGCACATTTTTTATATGCACAGGGATGGGAAAATAACCGAACTTACAAAGGGCAAGCACGATTTTCCCCCGTTCTCCCTTGACGGACACCGAGGATATGACATTTCTCCGGATGGAAACCACATGGTCTATGAGGCAAAGCTCGTTCCCCACCCTGAAAGTTCCACCAATTTTGACCTCTACATAATGGATTTAAGGACAGGAAAGAGCCAATGCATAACCTGTAATAACAAAGCATGGGATGGCCATCCGAAATACTCTCCTGATGGGAAATACATTGCTTACCTAATGCAGAGGGTGCCGGGCTATGAGTCAGATAGATTCCGCCTTGCTATTTATGATACGAAGGCTAGGAATATAAAAGTGCTTACGGAAAATTATAATAACTGGGTAGACGATTTTGCCTGGGCTCCTGATTCCAAGACCATTTATTTCAAAACAGAGGAAAAGGCGCATTATCCGATATATAAGGTTGGGCTTAAGAGAGGGAAAATAAAAAAGGTGATAGATGCAAAGGCTATAAGGCAATTTCTGATAGTTCCTGATGGAAAAGAGTTCCTCCTTACCAGAACTTCGGTTACGGAGCCTGTAGAGATATGGGCTTATAAATTTGGAGAAAAGCCAGTCCAGCTCACCTCTTTCAACAGGGAAATAAAGGATAAAGTTGACATAAGGCCGGCAGAGGAACACTGGGTAAATGGTGCTAACGGCGTTAAAATTCACCTTTTCATAATAAAACCTCACAATTTTGACTCCCACAAGAAATATCCTCTAATTCTAAATATTCACGGAGGCCCTCAGCAAATGTGGGTAGATTCCTTCAGGGGAGACTGGCAGATATATCCTGGTGCAGGATATATAGTTGCCTATGCTAACCCTCATGGTTCACCAGGGTATGGCCAGAAATTCGTTGAGGCAATTTCCAGGGATTGGGGCGGAAAAGTAATGAAAGACATAATGAAGGTGACAGATTATCTCGCCTCGCTTCCTTATGTGGATGCCAGCCGCATGGGTGCCATGGGCTGGTCCTGGGGGGGATATGCGATGATGTGGCTTGAGGGACACACAAAAAAGTTCAAAGCCTTAGCTTCCATGATGGGAGTTTACAATCTGAGAGCAATGTACAGTGCCACAGAGGAGCTGTGGTTCCCTGAATGGGACATCGGAGGCCGTCCATGGGATAATCCAGAAGCATATGAAAAATTTTCCCCCTCAAATTATGTAAAGAACTTCAAAACACCGTGTCTTATCATAACAGGAGAAAAGGATTATCGGGTTCCTTATACCCAGAGCATACAGTTTTTCACCGATCTTCAGAAAATGAGAGTCCCATCTATGCTCATAATCTTTAAAAACGATGGGCACTGGCCCAACTATGTAAAATCCATGCCTCTTTATTACAATGCTCACTTGGAGTGGTTCCACAAATATCTGGGCGGAGGGCCTGCGCCATATTCCACCGAAAAGCTTATAAGAAATCTACAGTTTGAAGAGAAAAAATAACTCAGGAAAGTGGGAAAATTTGCATTGAGTTATTTCCGTCGTGCAGCAATGCGGTATCCTTTCGCCCTTTTCTTTTTCCTTTCTTAAGTGATTGGTCAGCAAAGATCTTAGGAGTCAATCTCCTCCCCTGAAAAATCTTCCTGATGCATGATTAGAAATTTGAAAATCAGGCCAAAAATTGTTAATTTTTGAGCATGAAGGATAATAGCATCTGGAGCCACAATTTTAGAATAAGCTCATATCAGGTGGACAGGAAAGGGAATCTCACCCTTTATGCTCTTGCCGGCATTTTCCAGGAGGCTGCAAGAGAACATTCCAGACTGCTCAAGTTTGGCTATGAAGATATGATTAAATATGACTGGATCTGGGTCCTTTATCGCCTAAAAACCAGAATTTTCAAGATTCCTCACTGGGAAGAGAATATCCTTCTTCAAAGCTGGATGGTAAGGAGAACCAGATTTGTTTCCCGAAGAGATTTTGAGATCTTTAGAGAAGGTGGAGAACGTGTAGTGGCAGCTGTTAGTGAATGGGCTCTCGTCGATGTAAATACTAAAAAACCTGTTTTGCTCGACAAAATTGATGAAGGCAGAGCTCCTTTTATTCCTAAAAAAATGGCTCTGGAAAAAGCACCTGATAGAATTCCTCCGGTTAAAAATACAATCTCTCAGAGTAACTACACTGTAAGATATAGCGACATTGATATGAACGACCATATGAATAATATGCAGTATTTAAGAATAATTCTGGATTCCTACTCATGGGAGTGGCTGAACAGTCATTCTGCCGAAATTATAAATGTTAATTTTAAGACTGAGTCAAAGATAAATGATGAGCTTGTAATAAATACTTCTGCAGAGAAAGATATATTTGTTCATCAGGTGATTAGGAAAAGAGATAAAGCTACAGTTACTCTTTTGAAAGTAAAATGGATTGAGGAGGCTCCCAGTTAGATTCTATTTCAATAATACAAAATAACCTGAGACCCAGAATATCTCGACGGATAGGGAGATTTGCTACGATTTCTTCCTCACAAATTTCCTCCAGTATATATAAGAATAAAGCACAAGAAATGCAGTTAAAATAAGAATTAATCCTATGAAGAAAAAGGTGACATACTTTTCGGGAAGTAGAATGCTGAAAATGAGAACGATGCCTGTAATGGCAAAAGTCCATCCGCCTATTCTATGCGTTTTTCTCCAGACTTCCTCGTTCTCTAATGTCCAGGGAGTTCTTATTCCCACGAAGTAATTGGGCTTAATTGTTGGGAGATAATTCCCGACAAGAATAAAAAATAATCCCATCAGGACGGCAATGGATTTTGAAATGGAGATTCCTCTGAAATAGACATAAGGTATCACAGAAATAAGCACTGCGAGCAACAGCACTATCCTGAATATAATGTGATAACCCCTTGAACCTTGCAGATTTCTTCTTTTGGGATCAATTTCGGGTATTATGATGTAAAGTATAAAAATGACAAAAAGGGCGGCCAGCGATAAAGCGATGTATTCGCCTTTAGATCCCCAGCGGTCAGGTTTGCCTGCGATATTGAAGTGAACGGGTATCTTACCGGGCAGGACAAGATAGGTCAGGACATTGAGGATAAATCCTGTAATTAAAATAAAAACATTTGTTCTCATTTTTTCCCCTCCTTCAAATATTTTGTTGCAAATTTTATCATTTCCTGGAAAATTGTAAGTTCCAAGGAGCATATAACTTCTTTCCCCCTCTTTTCACAGCTGACCACTCCAACCCTTCTAAGCATATTCAGATGATGGGTTATGGTTGGGCGGGAAAGTCCAAGCACATCTGCCAACTGAGACGGTGTCCAGTCTCTTTCGCGCAGGAGTTCCACCATCTTCAACCTTACAGGATCAGAAAATACTCCGAACAGCTCTTTAATTCCCATTTATGCACTTAGTTATGGTTTTGTAGATTTCGGGATTAGGAACTTTTCCTGTTTCACTGAGGTTTTTTAACCTCAGTGCAAAAGTCTGAGAAGAAGTTTCATGGAATTTTTTCATCATACCCTCCATTAGACAGTTTTAAAATCATCAAACTATATTATAATATACGATGTCAATATGTCAAGAGTTCTGGCAACAGCAGAATTTCAAAGAAAGATGGATTGGTCCGAAAAATAATAGAAAAGCAATCAAGAGGTGCAAAATTGGAAAGACTCGTTTCCTGCTATAAGTTTTTTACTTCAAAAAAAGCTCTATAGAGAGGACCGGGTTAATCCGTATTTTTAGTTTTTACAAGCCTCAAAAGGATTACGCTGTGGGAAGGGATCTTAACCCTGAAAACCTTGTTTGTGGCTCCTACGAATTTCTTTTCCCAAAGGTCTCTGAGTTTGTAATTGTTGTTTTCCAGTTTGAAACGCCTCAGAATTGTTTTCCAGTGAATTACGGCATCTATAGGAGTTAATCCTCTGTTCAGGAGCGCAACTGCAAGTTCTTTGCCCTGAAGTTCCTTAACCCAGATTTCGTAATCTCCAATATCGGTTATTTTTACTCCTTGTTTACCGAGAGGATCCTGGTCAATGGCAATGACTTCCTTATTGATAAGGATGTTTCTTATATCATCGGACATATTCCTTATGTCGTTTCCAGCCATAAGGGGTGCTGCAAGCATGCACCACATACTGAAATGCGCTTTGTACTCCCCTGTCGTCATTCCTCCATTCCCAACTTCGAGCATGTCAGGGTCGTTCCAGTGGCCTGGTCCTGAATATTTTTCAAGACCAACCTGCCTGTCAAGGATAAGAGTCCATCCCATGCCTCCCCATTCGTTCACACAGTCCCAGCAGTCCTGAATATCGTCGGTAGTTCTCCACAGGTTCCCAATGTCCTTAGCCCAGAGCCATGGTTTTGTAATTCCCCATTCACATATACTGAAAACAATAGGCCTCCCTGCTTTGTAAAGAGCATCCCTCATCAATTTGTATGAGGCCTCTGAGTTCTGTTTTCCGTGAGAGCACCAGTCATATTTCAGGTAATCTACGCCCCATTTTGCGTATGTTCTTGCATCCTGGTATTCGTATCCGCGGCTTCCTGGAAGTCCCTGGCAGGTCTTTCTCCCAGCGTCGGAATAAATCCCGAACTTAAGTCCTCTAAAATGCACGTAATCTGCCAGAGCTTTTATCCCATGAGGGAATTTCTTTGGGTTTACTATGATATTTCCGTTTTTATCCCTTCCAATCTGCCAGCCGTCATCGATAACTATATACCTATATCCTGCATCCCTCATTCCTGTGCTTACCATAGCATCTGCGATTTCCTCTATGAGCTTTTCATTTATCTTCGGTCCGAACCTGTTCCAGCTGTTCCACCCCATTGGTGGCGTCATAGCAAGGTTCTTAAACTTCTGGGCGAAGACCATTGTCGGTGATAAAAGCCCGAGGATTAAAAGGATTAAAAGCAATTTTCTCATTCTTAAATTATACCCAAATTCCATAGAGATTCAAATCTTAAGAATTACTGCTCAATCAAGCAATATAGAAGTATAATTCTATTGGAAATAGATGAAGTTAATGGAGAAAATTGAAGAGCTCAACATTAGGATAAAAAATTGCAGAAACTGTAGATTATCGGAAATTAGAACAAGCGCTGTCTGCGGAGAAGAAAATCTAAAGGGAGGGAAAATATGAAAAAGATAGGTTTAATAGTTAATCCCATAGCAGGGATGGGCGGAAGTGTTGGTCTAAAAGGCACAGATGGGGAAATGCGCAATAAGGCCATTGAGATGGGCAGTAAACCTGTAACTCCGAAAGCCACAAGAGAGCTTGTTGATCATATCCGTAACAAGGATAAAATTTTCTTTTTGGTAGCACCGAAAATTATGGGAGAAGCTTATATAAAAGATATCGGCATTTCTTATAGAGTTATAGGGAAAATAGGCAATATTACTACTTCAGAGGATACGAAAAGGATTATAATGGAAATGTTGAAACAGGATATTGACCTGTTGATTTTCGTAGGCGGGGATGGAACTGCAAGAGATGTTTATGATGTAGTTGGCACGAAATCGCCAGTAGTGGCAGTTCCTTCAGGAGTCAAGATGTTCAGCTCAGTGTTTGCAGTTAATCCAAGAGCAGCTGCGGAAATGGTAGATGCCTTTATTGAGGATGCGGATATTACAGAGAGGGAGGTTATGGACATAGATGAAGAGGCATTTAGAGGAAATAGATTGGCTGCAAGATTGTATGGTTACCTGAAAATTCCCAATGTCAGACCTCTCCTCCAGGAAGGTAAGGAAGCTTCCAGAATTGATAAGCCTTCTGAAACAAACAAAGAAGAAATAGCTGAATTTATTGCCGAAAATATGGAGGAAAATGTTCTGTATTTTCTCGGTCCTGGCACAACATTAAAATCTATAGCGGATAAAATAGGAGTAAGAAAAACTCTTCTTGGAATTGATGCTGTGGTTAACAAAAATTTGTTAAAGGAAGATGTTAATGAGAAGGATATTCTGGAATTAATGGATAAATATATAAATTCAAAGATAATAGTAACCCCAATCGGAGGAAATGGATTCATATTCGGAAGGGGAAGCAAACAATTCACCCCAAAGGTTTTAAGAAGAATGGGGAAGGAAAACATAATAGTCGTGGGCAGCAGGGATAAAATAACAAGATTAGAATCTCTAAGGGTTGACACAGGGGATTTTGAGGTGGATAAAAAGCTGGGCGGTTATCTAAAAGTTCTCGTGGGTTATAAGGAAGAGATGGTTATGGAGGTGAAGTATTGATCAAACTAAATATGAACGAGATCCCATATCCTCCACCGGACAGGGTATTGGAGGCATCGAAGAAAGGGTTAACAAAACTAAATCGCTATGCAGATTACAAAGAGCTGAAACTTTTGAAAGAACTCATAAGCGAGTATTCTAATGTACCCCCAAAAAATATCGTTTTGAGCCCTGGATCTGATATATTGTTGAGGGAGATCATCCATACATTTTCAAGGGGAAGAAAAGTAATTATGGTTTATCCCTCGTTTTTTCCCACTGTGGAATGTGCCAGATATTATGCAAGAAAGTTTATTAAAATTAGTCTCTCTCCTCCGGAATTCTATCTAAACCTTAATATTTTATTCAATGAACTTTCAGAACCTTCACTGATAATAATTGATAACCCAAATAATCCAACAGGCAAAATACTCATTGAGAAAAAAGAAGTTGAGAAAATTCTCACTTATAAGGATAGTCTCCTTGTGGTGGATGAAGCATATTTTGAATTTTCCGGAGTAACCTTTGTCTCAATGATAAAGGAACACTCAAATATTGCTATAGTTCGCACTCTTGACAAAGCCTATGGTCTTGCTGGAGCAAGAATTGGTTATATTATTGCGGGAGAAGACTTTTTAGACGCTTTTTCTTCATTTTACGCATTCTTGCCCCAACCGAGTTTATACGCTGGGATTGAAGCGATGAAACATCCGGAGTATGCTAAAAACAATGTCGCAAAGATTATAAAAGAAAGAGAAAGGCTCAAAATTGAGCTTGAAAAATTGGGGGTTCAGGTTTATAGCAGTAGTGCGAATTTTCTCCTTATAAGAACTAATCTTCCAACTTTAGGGCAAGAACTCAAAGACGAAGGAATACTAATTCTTGACCTTTCAAACTTCTGGCTGGCGGGATTTGCCAGAATAACTGTTGGCACTCCTAAGGAAAATGATATTTTATTATCAAAGATAAAAAAAATCCTTACCAGCTAATCGGATGGGAGATTAATATGGCTGAGTTGAATCGCTTAAAAATTCCAAAAGAAGATATTCTCAGAATGATGGGCGAAAAAGGAGGCAAAACCTCAATAGAACTCGTGAGAAAAGAATTGGGAATTCCTGATTCACTTTTATCATCTGTCTTAGAGGAATTGGAGAAGGAAGATCTTATCTCAATCTCAGATAAAGATATGGAGTTAACCAACAAAGGGAAGGAAAGATCTAATGAACTTTTAAAGAAACACATAGCCATTGAAAACTATTTTAGAGATGTCAAGGGGCAACAGAGGGCTCATAGATTAGCGCATATTCTTGAACATTATATTTCAGAAGAAGTGATGAAGAATATAAATGAATTAAAAAAATTAAGGGGGAAAGGAAAACCCCTTGCTGAATTAGATTTTCATGAGGAAGGATTGATGGCAGATATTCTTATAGAAGACGATAGGTTATTTGAAAGGTTGGTCAGTATGGGAATCTTCCTTGGTAAAAAGATTGAATTGTTAGAAAAACTCCCAAATGGGATTATCGTAAAAATAAACGGCAAAAAATACATTCTGGACCGGGGCATAGCAAAACATATTAAAGTGATAGAGTTATGAGAAGAGTCAAAGTCCTCCTTATTGGACAGCCCAATGTTGGAAAATCATCTTTGTTGAATTCTATCGTGGGACCTAAGGTCATAATATCTAATTATCCTGGAACTACAGTAGAAATCGCCCAAGCAGAAAAAATTATTGATAGAGTGAAATTCCTTTTCACAGATACGCCGGGAATATATTCAATTTCAGATAGAAGTGGAGAAGAAAAGGTAACAGAAAAAGCTTTATTTGAAGAAAAAGTTGATGTAGCTTTAATTATTGTTGATGCTACTGCTCTTGAGAGAAGTTTATATATTCTTTTACAGATAGTAGAAGCCGAGATACCCTGCATTTTAGCCTTGAATTTTGTGGAAGAAGCTTGGAAGAAGGGCATAAAAGTTGATCACAGGGAGCTTGAAAGAATCCTTGGAATTCCTGTAGTCCCAATAAATCCCATTAGTAAAAACGGTCTGAATGAGCTTTTAGAAAAATTGAAGGAAATAAAAAAAGAATCTATAGGATTCAGAATTAAGTATGATGAGCATATAGAAAAAGCTATAGAAAAAATTAGCCTTCAATTAAGGGATAGCGAATTGCCAAAAAGGTTTATAGCGATAAGAATATTGGAAAGAGACGAAGACTTTTACAAATTTCTCAATAGCGAAGATGTAATTAAAAAAGTTAGAAAAAATATGAGTGATAAATATCCCGATTTTTCAGAAAATATAGCAATTACAAGATATGGCACAGCTGCATTCATAGCCAGAAAGGTGGTAAGAATAGCACATTTAAAGAAAGAGAAAAGCTTGGAAGAAAAAATTGATAGTATTCTTTTGCATAAAATATGGGGTCCTTTATCTACAATTATGATATTTTTGATTACTTTTGGAATTTTGCTATATCTTGGCAACTTAATGCAGGCTACCCTAATGGACTCAACCAAGAGCTTATCATCCCTGCTGGGAATTACAGGAAAGTCCGTTTTTAAATTCGCTTTAGCCCAGAGCCTTAAGGGACTCGCAGCAGGAATTTCTATTGCTCTACCATATGTATTTATTTTCTACGTGCTGCTGGGATTATTTGAGGATGCAGGCCTTCTTCCAAGGTTTATTGTGAACACAGACAGATATCTGAGAAAACTCGGGCTCCCTGGAAAAGCATTCATTCCCTTAACACTGGGATTAGGATGTAGCGTTCCAGCAACCAGAGCCACCAGGGTTTTAGTCTCAGAGAGAGAAAAATTCTACACTGCTTCGTTTCTATCTTTTGTGCCGTGTTCATCAAGAACAGCTATAATAATGGGAATAGTCGGATATTATGGAGGAGTAAGACTCGCTATATATGTCTTTATCACTTTAGGAATGGCCGCCTTTTTATGGGCTCTCGCAATTAGGGGAAAATTTGTAGACAAAAGGGAACCTTTATTGCTTGAGCTTCCGCCATATAGAAAACCGCTTGTCAAAAACATCATAGTAAAAAGCTGGTTCAGGATGAGGGATTTTGTATATATTGTCATACCGCTTCTTATATTGGGAGGAATTCTGTACGGAATTCTTGAGGCTTTAAATTTTACTTATGCTGTTGTTAAGCCCTTGTCCTTCATCACATCCTGGCTGAATTTACCTGACGCAACAATTATTCCCTTGCTATTTGGTTTCCTACAAAAGGATTTGACAGGGGCTATGCTTGTCTCGGTTTTAGGAAAAGGTGCATCCCTTCCTTTAACATCAATTCAAATTTACACCTTTGGTGTGGCAGCTGCTATTGGAATTCCATGCATAAATGCTTTTGGCATGCTTATTAAGGAATTCGGCCTCAGGAAAGCCGTCATTTTGACTTTTGTATCTATAACATACGGAATTGTTCTTGCAGGGTTGATTCAGAAAATATTTCTTCTTCTTTAATGCGCCGAATTTACCGACAACAGCTGTGCTATAATATTAATTTGAGGTTATACATGCAGCTTTATCGTAAAATATCAACGGGAAAGGAAAAACAATGCTTACAATAGAGTTAGTCCTTCTTGCAATTTCTTTCCTCTTTTATTCAGTGTATCTATTCTTCAATGTTAAATATCGCAATGGGAAGATTCAGGAAAAGGAATCAGTTGAGACATATCCTAAGGTCAGCATCCTTAAACCGCTGAAAAATACTGATGACGAAATTGAGGAGAACCTTGAATCCTTTTTTCTTACAGATTATCCAGATTACGAAATAATCTTCGGGGTAGATTCAATAGATGGACCAATAGGAAAAATTATCTCAATATTACAGAGGAAATATCCCGAAGTCCTGACTAAAATTGTGGAAACTGGCATTCCCAGCACTGAAAATCCTAAGATTCACAAGTTGGCAATCATGGAGAAGGAAGCTACTGGTGAAATCTATTGGGTCACGGACTCAAATATCAGGGTCGAGAAAAATACCCTGAAAAATTTAATGAAGGAGTATATAATTAACGGCTCAAAAATTGTCTTTTCACCTATACTCGGCACAGGAAGCCGAACCGTTGGGAGTGTTATTGAGAATCTCTTCATCAGCTTTTTCCTGTCAGGAAATGTCATCTCTGAATGGAAACTATTTAAATATGCCATTATTGTTGGAAAGTCAACTTTAATTGAGAAAAAGGCGCTGGCTCTTTTCGGAGGATTTTCTTATTTTAAAGATTGTCTGGCTGAGGATTTTTCAATGGGCGAGACCTTCGTTAGGAGTAAATTTCCAATTTCTACCAATTTTGTCTGGATTACGAATATAAACAAAACAACTACTATTAAAGGATTCTTTTTAAGGATGGAAAGATGGGCTAAACTAAGATTCCGTTTAAAAAAACACTTCTACATCTTAGAAGTTCTTTTAAATCCCATAATGATAGCATTAATTTTCGCGGTTATAATGAGGAATAGCATTGGGGCTGTGGTTTTCGGACTCAGCGTCTTTTTAAAAATAACTTTAGAGTCCCTTAATTTCTTTTCTCTCAATAAAATGGACAGAAAAAAATACCCTGTCTTATTAACCCTACCCTTCTGCATAATCTTGAAGGATATTCTTCTTTTTGCGGTTTACTTTACCCCATTCTTCAGCAAAACCGTGAGCTGGAGGGGAAGTAAAATCAAGATAGGGAAACACACCCTCATCAATCACCGCCAGGAAGACCTATTCTTAAAAGGTGCATAATAAAAAGAGTAAAGATATGGGAAAAGATGAGGTCCAGATAATAACAGTCTTAATGGGATTAGGGCATGTTCGTGCTGCTTATGCTTTAAAAGACATTTCCAATAGAGACATTATAATTTATGGCTCCAGAAAAACTACTTCCCCAAAGGAATACAAAATATGGAGAAGATTCAGGAAAACTTACTATTTTCTATCTCGTTCTGAGAGAATACCTATAATTGGCAAATATTTACTCGCACCTATGGAAGCACTTGAAGATATTGAACCTTATTATCCAGTAAGGGATATGTCCAAACCAAATTTACCCGTTAAATATTTAAATTATCTTATAAAGAAAAAAGGGTTTTGTGCGGGATTAAAAGAAAAGTTCAAGGGAAAAAATGTCTATTTAGTGCACACTTTTTATGCCACGGCAGTTGCCATGGATAATAAGAGAAAAGAAGGGAACAAAAACTATCTTCTCATTTGCGATACCGATTTTAACCGTGTGTGGGTTCCCATCAATCCTGACAAAAGCAGGATAAAATACCTTGCCCCATGTCAGCAAGTAAGAAGGAGGTTGCTCTCCTATGGAGTGAAGGAAGAAAATATTTTTCTTACAGGATTTCCCCTACCAAGGGAAAATATAGGAAGCAGGAATAATCTTGAAATTTTGAAGGAAGATCTATGGAAGAGACTTCTGAAACTTGATCCAAAAAACAGTTTTTTATCCATCTATAAAAATTCGGTTTTTAACTGGCTGAATAAAAAAGCTTTGCCGAGGAGGAGAAAAGACCATTTCTCTTTGACATTTGCAATAGGGGGTGCAGGAGCTCAAGTAGAGATGGTTGATAAAATTTTAAAGAGTTTGAAAGAAAAAATTAAAAATGGGAAAGTAAATCTTCTATTATCCGCTGGCATTCAGAAAAGAGTTTTTGAAACTATTCTGGGATACATTAATTCCCATGGCCTCATAGAATATTTAGACAAAAGCATTTTTATAATATTTGACTCGGATGTCTATAAATACCTGAACAAGTTTAATAAAGCAATGAGGAAAACCGATGTTCTCTGGACAAAGCCCAGCGAACTTTCCTTCTATGCAGGACTCGGTATACCAATTCTTATTGCACCTCCTATAGGGCCACAGGAGAGATCAAACAAAAAATGGCTCATAAAAATCCACGCCGGAATAGAACCTCCAGGTCCTCCAGAATATGCTCATCAGTGGCTTTTTGACTTAAGAGAAGACGGAGTGCTTGCAGAAGCTGCATGGTCAGGCTTTCTGCAAGTTAAAAAATTAGGTTCATACGAAATAGAGGATATAATAAAAAGCAAAATCTCTGAAAAAGCCCGCAGAAATTCATAGACATAATTTTTGAAGGATTATATCTATTACCCGGTCTTTCTCTTCCCCATGTATGAAAGGTATACTGAACTTTAACAGCTATTAGAGTGCAAACTGGCTTATAAAGCTGTAGAATTGGCATAGCTTTCCCAAACGTGGCACGACCTTTTAGAATCTTCTAAATTACTACCAGATCCTCTTAGGGATGTTCATATGAAGCTCCCTGAATATCTCTGCAGCCATCCCACCTATCTCTGTTCTTACCCACCACTTTCCTACACCCTCTGCTCTGAGGTGGACAGCCTTAATCTTTTGAAGTTCCCACAGCGCCTCAGACCAGCTGTGCTCAAACCCTTCTTCCTTAAGCTCCTT